>NZ_CP120737.1:4515594-5119126 GCF_029581195.1 Solwaraspora sp. WMMD791 | reverse complement strand
CAGGGCGACCAACGGTTCCTGCGGCTCGCGGCGGCGATGACGGTGCTCGCGGTGACCCGCTACGGCGGCGTGATCGCCGGCCTGCTGGTCGGTCTGGACGCGACCGGTGCACTGCTGGCCGGGGTGCTGGTCGGGGTGGCGACCCTGCCGGTGCTGGCCTGGTTGGCCCGGCCGGCCGGTCGACGGGCCGCCGCAACGGCCGACGCCGGGGCGGCGGCCGACGCTGTGGGAGGCCCCGGGGCCGACGCTGTGGCAGGCCCGGGGGCCGACGCTGTGGCAGGCCCGGGGGCCGACGCTGTGGCAGGCCCGGGGGCCGACGCTGTGGCGGGCCCGGCGACGGGCCGGCTGACCGCCGCCGCCGTACTCACTGCGAGCAGCGCCACTCTGGCGATGCTGGTGCTCTCGTACGCCGATCTGATCATGGCACGGTATCTGCTGTCCCCAGTGGATTCCGGTGGCTACGCGATCGGCGCGGTGCTGACCAAGGGGGCCATCTGGGCTCCGCAGGTGGTCACCATCGTCGCGTTGCCCCGGCTGGCCCGGGGCGACCGGCGGGCCCGGGGGGTGGCGCTCGCCCTGGTGGCCGGCTGCGGCGCGCTGCTGGTGCTGGCGTCGGCGCTCGCCGGTGGCCTGGCGTTCCGGCTCGCCGGCGGCCCGGACTACGTGCCGCTGGGCCGGTACGCGCCGTACTTCGCCGCCGTCGGGGCGCTCTACGCACTGGTGTACGTCATGGTCAACGCCCAGGTCGCGGCGGGTGCCCGACGGCCGGCGGCGCCACTGTGGATCACCACGGTAGGGCTGCTCGGCTGGTTGCTGGCGACCCGCCCGGAGTCGATCCAGGCGGTGGTGGCGGCCGCGCTGGTGGCGGCGGCGTTCGCCACCGCCGCCACCGCGGTGGCGATGCGGCGTACTCCCGCGTCTGCACCGGTCGCCGGGGTCGCCCCGACGGCGACCGGGTGACCGGGTGACCGGGACGTCAGCCGAGGGCGGCCATCAGTTGCCGACACGCCTGTTCGCACCGCTGGCAGGCCTCGGCGCAGACCCGGCAGTGCTCGTGCGTGTCGGCGTGCGCGATGCATTCCTCGGCGCACGACCGGCAGGCCTGGATGCAGGCCTGCAGGACGGTACGGGTGGTGTTGGCGTCGTAGCCGGTGTGCCGGGACAGCACCCGGCCGGTCGACGCGCAGATGTCGGCACAGTCGAGGTTGGTACGGATGCACTTGACCAGATCGGCGACCATGTCCTCACTGAGGCACGCGTCGGCGCAGGCGGTGCAGGCCTGGGCGCAGTCGAAGCAGGCGTCGATACAGTCGGCGAGTGCCTGCCGGTCGACGTGGCCCAGGTCGAGCGGGTACGTGTCCAGCATCGCGGTTGCGTGGGTCATGACTACCTCCGGAGGTTCGACCTGATGGAGGGCGTACCCACGGTGGCACGGAGTTAACGCCGTCAGTCGGGCAGCCGCAGCGCCGCCCAGACGGATTTGCCGTCCGGCATCGCGGCGTAGCCCCAGTCGTTGGCCAGCGCCTCGATGATGGCCAACCCGCGACCACGTCGGCCGGTGTGCGACGATCCCGTCCGGTTCGCCGGCGTCGGCAGCTGGGCGGCGCGGTCCCGGACACTGATCCGGATCGCCCCGGCCTGGCGGGTGGTGGTGACGTCCAGCTCGGTGCCGGCGTGTTCGACGGCGTTGCCGACCAGCTCCGAGCCGACCACCATGGCCTCGTCGAGCAGCGCGGTGAGCTGCCAGGACCGGCAGGCCGCCTCGATGAGTCGGCGGGCCGTCCCCGGGGATCGCGGGTGGGGGGCGAGGTGCTGATGCCAGCGGTACGGCGACCGTGGACCACTCTCGATCAGCTTGAGCGCGTCGACGACGCTGTCCTGCACGCTCACCAGGTCGCTGATGCTGCGGCGGGCGAGCAGGCCGGCGGGGGTGCCCGGGTGGGCGCACAGGTGCATCGCCGGCCGGTGGCCGCCCCCGCCGCCGGCGAGGATGGCGAAGACCCGCAGCCCGATCGGACTGGCCACGGTGACCTCGCCGAGCTCGACGATCAGACCCAGCGGCTCCTCGACCAGGCAGCGTCGCAGCACCGGGGCGAGCCGGACCAGCTCGGTGTCGGTGAGCACACCGGCGAGTCGGACCTGGGTGACACCGCTGGCGAAGTCGCGGCTCACCTGCCAGGTGAGGGTGTTCACCCGGCGTTCCCGGTGCCGCCGGCACCGCCGCCGGGCCCGGTGCCCGCCTGGCCGTACACGGTGCCCGGCTGGCCGTACACGGTGCCCGGTTTGGCCGGCGCGATGCCGAGCAGCGCTGCGACACCGGTGACCCGCAGTACCCGCAGGACGATCGGCCGGGCGTTGCGGACAAGCAGGATCTGGCCCCGGTCGGCGGCGGCATGGTGTGCGTCGACCAGTTCCTTGATCGCACTGGAGTCGATCAGAGTCACGCCGGCCAGGTCGACGATGATCCACTCTGCCTGGCGGGGATCGATCGTGGCGACGGCTCCGCAGAGGTCCCCGGTAGCCGCCATGTCGAGCTCACCGGAGGCCTCGACCACGCAGTGCCGGGCTTCGGGCGGCGACACCCGGATCTCGTGCATGCTGCTCTCCGTATGGCGAGTCGCTTCTCTCCGACCGGTGCGGTCCAGTGCGGCGCGGACGGGGGTGTGGCTGCTCGAAGGGACCAGCCTACGCGACGATGGCGACCGACGGGTGGGTGGACCGGCGACCGACGAGCGCCGATGGCGCAACGCCTAGAGTATGTTGACAGCGGGTAACAAAATATTGACTAGCTTTGATTGATGTAGCTACGCTCCTCTCGCCGTGGGACCCGAAATTCCCCGATGTACGAGGAGTCCCTCCATGTCCCCAACTGAACGCCTGCCCGAGATCGTCACCGCGCTGTTCCGGGTGGTCGTCGGACTGCTGTTCGCGCTGCACGGCGCGGCAACGCTGTTCGGAGTCTTCGGTGGCCACCGCGGCAGCGGTGAAGCCGCCGCCATCGGTTCCTGGCCCGGCTGGTGGGCCGCGTTGATCCAGTTCGTCGGAGGGCTCCTGGTCCTCACCGGACTCGGGACCCGGATCGCGGCGATCATCTGCTCCGGGTCGATGGCCTACGCGTACTTCGTCATGCACCAGCCGTCCGCGCTGCTGCCGCTGAACAACGGCGGCGAACTCGCCGCCCTGTTCTGCTGGTCGTTCCTGCTGGTCGCGGCGCTCGGGCCGGGCCGCTACTCGCTCGACGCCCTGCTGCGCGCGCGTCGGGAGCAGGTGTCGGAACCGAAGCCGGCGACGGTCTGACCCCCACCCCCGCACAACGAGAGCCGCGGCCCGGCGGACCAACTTGGTCCACCGGGCCGCGGCCCCGTTGCGTCACCTGTCCGTACGCACGCTCAGCTCGCGCTCACAGCTTCGCGCACTGCCCGGACGCCGGACCCTGCACCGTGTTCGCCCGACCCTCGTCGACCGGCTTCGGGCTGTTGCCCTGGCAGTGGAGCGGGCCACGGACCGTGGTCCCGGCCACCACCACCGGCAGCTCGTCGTGCTTGTTGTTGACCAAACTCACCGGGCCGGAGATGTCGGCACCGTCGAGACGCAGACCGCCGTCACCGCCGGTCACCTCCAGCGGACCCCGGATCGTCACCCCGGTGAGGGTCACCGACCCGGTCGCCCGCAGCAGCGCCAACGGACCGGCGAACGTGGTGCCGGTGAAGGTCAGCGACTCCGGCCGGTTCGCGGTCAGTGGACCGTTGACCGCACCGTCGGTGGCGATCAGCGTCGCACCGGGCCGGACCGTGACCGGGCCGTTGACCGTCGCCGCCGTCAGGCAGTAGGTCATCCCGGCCTTGACGATCAGTTCACCGGTGTGGGTACCGGTGACGGTCACGTCGCAGGTCGGTTCCGGCTGGCCGATCGCCGACCGCGACGCGGTGTCCGCGGTCACCGGCGAGTTCGCCGCGAAGTACGCGATCAGCATCGTCAGGTCGTTGTCGCCGGTGGTCATGGTGTCCGTGCCGGCGGCCAACGTGGTGAAGTTGTCCCCACCCGCTGCCAGGAACGAGTTGACCGTGACCCGGTAGGTGCCCGTCGGCGAGATCGGCTGCCCGTTGAGCCGCATCGAGGTGATCCGCTCACCCTGGGCCGCTGTGGGGTCGTACGTGTAGAAGAAGCCCTCCGACACGCCCAGCCAGAGCACCGGACGGGACGCCCCGGCCGGCTGCCACTGCTGCTCCAGCACCTCCTTGACCTGCGCCCCGGTGTAGGTGCGGGTCACCATGTCGTTGGCGAACGGCTGGACCGAGAACGCCTCCGCGTAGGTGATCACCCCGTCCTCGCCGTACAGCAGGTCGGCTCGCAGCCCGCCCGGGTTCATGAAGGCGATCTGCGCGCCACCGCGACCCGGCTCCCGGGTACCGGCGAGCTGGACGTCGGCGATGAAGTTGCCCAGCGCCGACTCCTTGCCCCGGTCCTCGTTACCGCCGGTGTACGCCCGACGGATGTCGGCCGTGATCGACCCCAGCGGCTGCTGGCCGAGCACCTCGGCTTCGGCCTTGGCCGCCGCGACGATGTCGGCCACCTCCTGGTTGACCGGCGTGCCCACCACGTCGACCAGTTCGACCAGCTCGGTGTCGATCTCCCCGGACTCCGCGTCCACCTGGAGCACCACCCGGCCGACCTTCTTGCCGTAGTCCTCGGCCTGCACCACCGGCCGGGTCTCGTCGGTGCCGGGCACCGGCACCTCGAAGGCGTACGGCTGGTGGGTGTGGCCGCTGAAGATGACGTCGATCTCGGGCACCGTACGGGTGAACGGTCCGAACACCGGGTCGCTCATCAGCGCCTCGGGCGAACCGATGTTCTGGGTGGCCGCCCCCTCGTGGGTGAGCAGCACCACGACGTCGGCCTCACCGTTGGCCTCGTTGCCGTCCTTGAGCTGGGTGGCGACCAGGTTGGCCTCCGCCGCGGCCGGACGGAACGTGATCCCGGCGATGCCGTCGGGGCTGACCATAGCCGCGGTCTGCTCGGTGACCACGCCGACGTAGCCGACGCGGATCCCGCCGATCTCCTGGACGTGGTACGCCGGCAGCGCCCGCTCGTCGCCCCGGTAGACGTTGGCACCCAGGTGCGGGAAGTCCGACCGGGGGATGACCCGGTCGGTCAGGTCGGTCATGCCCTTGTCGAACTCGTGGTTGCCGACCGCCGAGACGTCCAGCCCGGCGGCGTTGAGCACGTCCAGGGTCGGATTGTCGTCGGCGATCGCCGAGACGAAGGTCGACGCACCGATGTTGTCCCCGGCGGAGACGAACGCGGTGTTCGGGTGCTCCGCCCGCAGCTGGTCGACCAGCCCGGCGACCTGTGCCGCGCCGCCGACCGGCTGACCGTTCGAGGTGCCCACCGACTCGAGCCGACCGTGGAAGTCGTTGATGCTCAGCAGCTGCAGCTCGACCGGGCCGGCCTCACCGGTGGCCAGGCCGATCACCATCGGGTTGTGGTCGCTGGCCCGGTAGGGACCAGCGTCGTAGAACGCCGGGAAGCCGTCGTACTGGAAGGCGTACGACTCGACGGCGTTGATCTGCCAGACGTCGGCACCGGTGACCCGGGCCGCCAACGACGGCGACGCCAGCGCGTGGTCCAGCGAGCCGGACTCACCGCCGAAGACGTAGGTGCTGCGCCCGGTGTCGTTGAGGTTGACGTAGTCGGCGTCGTAGAGGATCCGCATCGGATCCTCCTGCGTGTACGAGTTGAAGTCGCCGAGCAGCAGCACGTCGTCGCTGCCGGTGGTCTCGGTCAGCCCGGTCACGAACGCGGCGAGCGCCGCCGCCTGCCGGGTCCGGTCACCGTTGTACGCGCCCTGGCCGTCACCGGCGTCGGCGTTGTCGCCGGTGGGCGACCCGGAGGCGCTCTTGGACTTGAAGTGGTTCACCACGACGGTGAAGGTGAGGTCGTCGGCGGTGAACGTCTGCGCGATCGGCTCGCGGGCGTTGAACCAGACCGTCTCGTCGTCGATCGACCGGGACGGACCGGCGGGCGTCACCGCGGCCGGCTTGAAGATGATCGCGTTGCTGATGACGTCCTGCTGCGCCGCACCCGGCAGGTCCGCAGGGGAGCGGACGTAGTCCCAGGTGTCGGCCCCGTCGACGGCGTTCAGCGCGGCGACCAGCCGCTTGAGTGCCTTCTCCGGATCGGTCGGCGCGAACCGTACCGAGTTCTCGATCTCCTGCAGGCCGACCACGTGTGCGTCCAGCGCGGAGATCGCCGAGACGATCTTGGCTTCCTGCTTGGCCAGGCCCGCCTCGTCGGCCGCGCCACGGGCGTCGCCGCCGAAGTGGACGAAGTAGTTCAACACGTTGAAGCTGGCCACCCGGATGTCGCCACCCACCTCGGCGGGCGCGGCGGTCCGGGGGTTGGCGACCTTGAAGGTGGTCCGCTCGGCGGCCGGGGTGTCGGCGTCGACCGGACGGGTGGGCTGCAGCCGCCACTCGTCGAAGCCGTACGACAGCACGCTCGGCCCGAACGCCTCGACCGCGTCACCGACCCGCAACGGCTGCGCCGGCGAGACGTACGGCGGGGCGAGCCCGGCGCTGGCCAGGTTGGTGGTCCGGCCGTCGTCGACCAGGAGCCGGGCCAGCCGGTTCGCGGCGGCGATCTGCTGGGCCTGGGGGCTGCCCGGGGCCGCGACGTCGGTCGGGATGACCGCCGGGGCGTCCCCGGCGGCGAGCACGACCTCGCCGTACCGGTTGGTGTTGTAGACCTCGGAGACGGCGTAGGCGCCGACCGGGGCGACCAGCATCGACTCGACCGACTCGCGGCCGGCGGCATCCAGTGGCAGGGTCAGCGCGACCGGCTCGGGCAGCGGGTTGTCCTGGTCGCAGACCTGAACGCCGGCCTTGCCGGCGATGCTGACCTGGGTGAGCCCGAAGTACTCGCTGGCGGTGCCGCTGACCCGGACCCGGTCACCGAGGGCGACCGTCGGGTGGTTGGCGGCGTTGCTGGTGAGGTAGACGAAGATGCCGTCGCTGGCGGTGCCGGCACCGACGGTCCGCTCGCCACCGGTCCCCGCGGTCTGCAGGTAGATGCCGTTGTAGCCGCCCGTACGGTGGTCGGCGACGACGATGCCCTCGATGGTGACGGCGGTACCGGCCAGCGGGGTGGCGTCACCGGTGCCCTGCACCTGGGCGATGCTGTGCGTCACCGCGACGTCGCAACCCGGCGCCGGGTCGGGGTCGGGGTCGGGATCGGTGCCACCGCCGTTGACCACGCCGAAGGTGTGCGGCGCCGGCGCCTGCCAACTGTCGCCGATCTTCTGCAGCGAGTGGCCGGCCGGTGTGCTGGCGGTCTCGGCGACGCCGATGTCGACACTGGTCGCACCGTCCGCCGGGCCGCCGGCCGCGGTCAGGGTACCTTCGTAGCTGAGGAACTCCACGACGGTGGTCGCGGGGTCGACCAGGGCCACGCCGTCCGGCGATCCGTTCTGGATGCCGTCGGTGGGGTACTCGGCGACGAGGACCCCGGCCGACGGCACCGTGCCGGACAAGGTACGGGTGCCGTAGACCGCGCTGTTGGCACCGTTGTAGAGGACGATCTGCCAACCGGTCAGGTCGAACCCGGCCGGGGCGGTGATCTCGATGGCCTCACCGGTGTCGGTGCCCGCGTTGTCGTAGTGGATCTCGCTGATGAACGGGTCGTCGGACGCCGGTGCTGCCACTGCGGCCGTGCCGCCGGTGACACCGAGTACACCGGCCCCCACGACCGCAGTGATCAATTTCCAGGTGGCTATGCGTCTGTGCTGGCGCATGTATGTGTTCCTCCGGTCAGAGGGTGAGTCAGCCAAATCTAGGAGACGTCGGTGTCGAAGCACAGACGACCCGGGGGTGACCCGTTAAACATTCGGGTCGCGTGACCTCATCGTGACAACGGCCACGCAGGAGGCTCCCCAGTTGCGGAAACCGATCGTTCATCCGCAGGTCGCCGGGCGTCCGCATGCGCGTTCGGTGGCGGTCGTGGTCGGCAGCCTACGGTCCCGGTGCCAGCGGCCGGTGTTCCAGCTCGGACCGTCGATCAGGGGCGGTGCGCAGCCGGCGCCGGTGCGCCGTGGAGCGGCCGGCCGCTCGACCGAATGAGGATCGACATGTCACTCGACCATGACAGGCACGTCCCCGTCGACCCGGACGAGATCAGCTCCAATCCCTCAGGCAACCGGCCGATGCGCGAGGTCATGGCCGCCCGGGCGGCCCGCCGCGAGGTGGTGCGTGGCGGTACGGTGATCGCCGCCGCGGCGTTCCTCGGGCTGACCGGCGCGGTCGGTGCCGCCGACCCGGCCGCCGCTGGCAAGGGCCACGGCAGCGGCCACGGCCCTGGCACGCCGGACCGCCCCGGAAGGCCCGGCCGCCGGCCGCTGCTCGGCTTCGCTCCGGTGGCGCCGAGCACCGACGACCGGATCACCGTGCCGCCCGGCTACACCGCCCAGGTACTGATCCCGTGGGGCACCCCCCTGCACCGCAGGGGTCCGGCCTGGCGCCGTGACGCCTCCAACACCGCCGCCGAGCAGGCGCAGCAGGTCGGCAGCCACCACGACGGGATGCACTTCTTCCCGCTGGGCAAGGGTCCGCTGGGCAACCGTCGCGGTCTGCTGGTGCTCAACCACGAGTACATCGACCAGACGCTGCACTACACCGACGGCGACGCGATCATGACCAAGGAGAAGGTCGACAAGGGTCTCGCCGGGCACGGGGTGACCGTGATCGAGATCGAACAGGCCGGCGACCAGTGGCGCCAGGTCGACTCGAAGTTCAACCGGCGGGTCACCGGCACCACGCCGGTGGCGTTCTCCGGGCCGGTCAGCGCCCGGCATCCGGCGCTGCGGGCCAACAACCCCGCCATGGGTACGTTGAACAACTGCTCGCACGGGTACACCCCTTGGGGCACCTACGTGAC
Source organism: Solwaraspora sp. WMMD791 (assembly GCF_029581195.1). NCBI lineage: Bacteria > Bacillati > Actinomycetota > Actinomycetes > Micromonosporales > Micromonosporaceae > Solwaraspora > Solwaraspora sp. WMMD791. The sequence continues at coordinate 5,110,198 of NZ_CP120737.1, read as the reverse complement.
CTGCGAGGAGAACTGGAACGGCTACTTCGGCACCGAGGATCCGGCCTGGACGCCGACGGCGGAGCAGGCCCGGTACGGGATCAACGCCACCGGGTTCGACTACCGCTGGCACCTGGCCGACCCCCGGTTCGACGTCGCCGAGAACCCCAACGAGCTGAACCGTTTCGGTTGGCTGGTCGAGATCGACCCGATGAACCCGCGGTCGACGCCGGTGAAGCGGACCGCGCTCGGTCGGTTCAAGCACGAGGGTGCCACGTTCTGCGAGTCGCGCGGCCGGGTCGTCGTCTACTCCGGTGACGACCAGGACGGCGAGTACGTCTACAAGTTCGTCGGTGACCGGTCGTGGCGGATGCAGCGTGCCCTCGGCCGCGACCCGCTCGACCACGGCACCCTGTACGTGGCCCGCTTCGACGACGACGGCCGGGGCACGTGGCTGCCGCTGACCTTCGGCAAGGGTGCGTTGACCCGGGCGAACGGCTGGCGCGACCAGGCCGACGTGCTGTTGCGCACCCGGCAGGCGGCGGACGCGGTCGGCGCCACCCCGCTGGACCGCCCGGAGTGGGTGGCGGTCAACCCGGTCAACGACGACGTCTACCTGACCCTGACCAACGGCACCGGCTGGCCCGGCGAGGTCAACCCGCGCACGCCGAACCCGTACGGGCACATCGTGCGGTGGCGGGAGCGGGGCGGCGACCACACGGCGACCAGCTTCGAGTGGGACGTCTTCGTGCTGGCCGGTGACCCGGCGTACGACCCACGGGTGCAGTTGGACGAGACGAACATCTTCGGCTCACCGGACGGCATCTGGTTCGACGGCGACGGCCGACTCTGGATTCAGACCGACATCTCCAACTCCACCCAGAACCGGGCCGACCGGGGCCACGACAACCTGGGCAACAACGCCATGCTGGCCGCCGACCCGCACACCGGTGAGATCCGCCGGTTCCTGGTCGGGCCACGTGGCGCGGAGATCACCGGGGTGGTCACCACCCCGGATCAGCGGACGATGTTCGTCAACGTGCAGCATCCGGGTGAGTCGACGACGTTCTGGGGCGATCCCACCCCGGAGAACCCGCGCGCGGTGAGCAACTGGCCGGACTTCGATCCGGCCGGTCGTCCCCGCTCGGCGACGGTGGTGATCCGCAAGGTCGACGGTGGCGTGATCGGCACCTGATCCGCCGGCGACCCGCGAGGGACCGGCCGGTCCCTCGCGGGTCGGTCCGGGTCGCGGGAGGAGCTATTCCAGGTCGCGCAGGATCCGGTGCAGCAGATCCTGGGTACGGGCGGGAGGCTCGGCCTCGACGCAGAGCCGCTCCATGGCGGCGGCGTAGTGGTCGACGTCCTCCCGCTTGTCCAGGTAGATCGCGCTGGTCAGCTGCTCGATGTAGATGATGTCGGGCAGATCCTGGTCGGCGAAGCGCAGGATGGTGAAGGCGCCGCCGGCGGCAGCGTGGCCGCCAGCGTCGAACGGCACGATCTGCAGCCGTACGTTCGGCAGCTTCGTCGCCTCGATCAGCGCCTGGATCTGCTCGCGCATCACGTCGGTACCGCCGATCGGGCGACGCAGCACGGCTTCGTCGATCACCGCCCACAGGTACGGCGGCTGCGCCCGGCGGAGCAGCTCCTGGCGCTCCATCCGCAGCTCGACACGGCGTTCGATCTCGTCGGCGGGTGCCCGGCCGTGACCTAGCAGGACGACCGCACGGGCGTACTCACGGGTCTGCAGCAGCCCCGGCACGAACTGGACCTCGTAGCTGCGGATCATCCGAGCGGCGGCTTCCAGGCCGAGGTAGGACTGGAACCAGGTGGGCAGGACGTCGCCGTAGCGGTGCCACCAGCCGGGAGTGTTCGCCTGCCGGGCGAGCCCGAGCAACGCGGTCCGCTCCCGGGTGTCGGTGACGCCGTAGAGGGTGAGCAGGTCGGTGACGTCACGTTCCTTGAAGCCGACCCGGCCGAGCTCCATCCGGCTGATCTTGGACTCGGAGGCCCGGATGTGCCAGCCGGCGGCCTCCCGGCTCACGCCCTGACTCTCCCGCAGTCGGCGCAGCTGAGCGCCGAGCAGCATGCGCAGCACGGTCGGACCCGTGGCCGAGCCATCTGGTTGGGCCGTCATCGTCACCCACCGACCTCCGGACACCCTCACGTTGCACGACATCCCACTGCTGGCGAGTAAGCATGCCATGACCTGAGGGTGATCAGTTACTTCAGCCGGTCCGATTCCGATCTGTGGACGGCGATGTCCGGCAGCCGGTGAACGACGACGGCACGTCAGGGCCTTACGGACGGGCCGGGCTCGGCGTCATCGCTGCTAGCTGATGAGGTCGTCGAAGTCACCGTCCCGAGCGCCCAGGATGAACGCCTCGATCTCCGCGAGTGTGTAGATCAACGCCGGACCCTCGGGGTGTCGGGAGTTACGCAAAGCGATCGCATCGCCGCCAGGCAACCGGGCCAGCTCCACACAGTTGCCGCTGGGGTTGCTCCGACCGCTCTTTCGCCATCGGAGGGCCGGCAACTGGGCGCCAGAAACGCCATTGTCAGGCTTATACATCCATTTAATCCAAATCGGACATTATTCGCGATGGCTGTCAGAATCCACCCTGAACCGCGCCTCGTCGCGGAACGATCAAATGCACGTGCATCTGCTCTTGCGCCTGCAAGGTATAGCGAGCATGATAGCGCACGTGAAGTTGTATCCGGCGGTTTACCGATCGTGATGGAAAATCGGGCATATGGTGTCGAGGGCATCGATAACATCGAGGCCTCGGTGGAGACAGACACACGCAGAGTGATCATCTTGCGGACTCCACCACCGCCCCATGGACCATCCGACGACCCCGCGCACGACGAGTCAGGAGGGCGATGAGCATGCCGGCTCCCATCCTCAAACCCAGCCAACGCGATCCCGACGACGTCTACCCGACCGATCGCTACCAGCCCGCCGACCCGGTCTGGGTCTACCGAGGCGGCACCTGGTGCGCCGGCGTGATCGAGGCGGCCTCCGCTGGCGCGGCGACGGTCACCTACCGCCCGACCGGCTCCCGTGGGACAGGCGTGGACACCATCACCGCCCCCTACGTACTGCCCCGGGCGGAGACCGACCCCATGCTGGACGTCGCGCGACGCTGAAGCGGCGTGGCACCGCTCGGCGGTGCCACGCCCGCCGGCACGACCTGCGGAAAGGCGACTGCAGGTCGCCGATCGACTACTCAGGGATTGACAGCCCTCACTTCTACCGCGAGAATTTCCGGCATTGTGGATCCGACGGCTCGGGCACATCGGCGAGTCGGTCGGTGCAGTGACCCGACACCGTACCCGTGCCCGGAAATCCGCCAGAAGGGCAATTCTCTGTGTCTGTCGGCAGCCTTGACCTTCCGTATCCGGAACTACTGCCCGCAAGCAGGGGCGAAATCCACCAGGCGATCGCCGACAACGCGCCGGCAGTGCGGCAGGCGTACGGCGTACCGCCTGAACTGACGCCGGATCGCACGGACCCGGCCGAGGTCGATTTCCAGGAACACGACCGGTACTTTCAGATCCGCCGTACCCGTCGCGCACCTGGCCCCACTTTCCTCACCGCCCTCGCATGCGCAGGCCGGTCGGTTTCGGAAAATGCAGGTCAGCACCACCTTTCGGAGCTCGGGAAAAGCGATTTCCCACAGCTGTGGACAGGCACGAAAAGGCTGTTCGAGTACGCCGGGACCGACGCGACGGCACTCGGCATGGAGCCGGCGACACCGACGGCGGACAACGACACCGACGAGGCCGTACCGGCCGGCGCGTCGATGCCCGCCGACCGGTGGCTGGTCGGTCATCAACTCTTCTTCGTCCTGATCCAGGGCACGATCACCGGGCTCAACTGCTTCCTCCGGGCGAGCGCCGCCGGTGACAGCGACGACGCCCGAGCAGCGCTGTCGGTCGCCGCTGGCTTCATGCACAGCTCGGCGGCGGCCTTCCGCTTCACCTGTGACTTTGCCCCGGTGGACTACACGCAGCTGATCCGCCCGGCGATGGCACCGCCGGCCGTACGCGCCGGCTTCAGCGGCCTGCAGACCCGCGACCATGCCCACCTGACCGCCATGTTCGCCGAGGTGCGGGTGATGCGGGCCAAACTCGGCCCGGCGCGGCTCGGCAGCGCGTTCGAGGAGTTCGTCGAGGCGACGGTGGCGGCGTACGAGGCACACCAGCTGATCTGCGCGCGGTTCGGCGGCGACGTGCTGCCCAGCCTGCGGATGGCGGCCCGCTCAGCCGGCCGGGCCGCCGCCCCGGGCACCCAGGTGGTACGCCAGTTGATGCGGGCCCGCCTGTTCGCCCTCGACGGCGGCTCCCGCGACGACGACGCTCGGTCGGCCGGTCCGGACGACGGCGCTCGGTCGACCGCACCGGACGCGGGTGGTGCCCGGTGGTGACCGACCGGACCCAGGTCGGCGTGATCGGGGCCGGGCCGGCGGGAATGCTGCTGGCGGTGCTGCTGCGCCGGGCCGGGGTGGACTGCGTCGTGCTGGAACGGCGGGACCGGGAGTACATCTCGCACCGGGCGCGCGGGGCGACCGTCGAGCACCGGGTGGTGCAGCTGCTGCGCCGGCACGGCCTGGCCGACAACCTGCTACGTACGGGTGCGGTCGAGGACGCCGTGGAGTTCCGGCTGGGCGGCCGGCGCTACCCGGTCCGCTACGAGCCGTTGGCGGCCGGCCGCAGCCACTACATCTACCCGCAGCAGTTCCTGGTGCGTGACCTGGTCGAGGCGTACCTCGGTGACGGCGGCGACCTGCGGTTCGAGACGGCGGCCGCAGGGATCGTCGATCTGACCGGTCAACCGCGCATCCAGCTGGCCGACGGCGGTGAGCTGCGCTGCGACGTGGTCGTCGGCTGCGACGGCGAGTACGGCGTCGCCCGGGGCGCCGTCCCGGCCGGGGCGCTGCGCGGCACCGGCTACCAGTACGACTACGCCTGGCTGTCGGTGCTCGCCGACGCCCCACCGTCGAGTGACTGCGTGATCAACGCCCTGCACGAGTCCGGTGCGTGCGTGCACGTGCGACGTACCCCCACGGTGAGCCGGTTCTACCTGCAGTGCGCCCGGACCGAGACGGCGGCGGACTGGCCGGACGAGCGGATCTGGAAGGAGATCGGCATCCGGCTGGCGCTGGACGAGCCGTGGACGCTGCACACCGGCCCGATCAGCGCCACCGGTACCGTCCGGATGCGCAGCCTGGTCTGCGAGCCGATGCGGTACGGATCGCTCTTCCTCGCCGGGGACGCGGCGCACATCGTGCCGCCGGTCGGCGGCAAGGGCTTCAACCTGGCCCTGGCCGATGCGCAGGAGCTGGCTCTCGGGCTGATCGACCGGTTCACCGCCGGTGACGACCGTCGGCTCGACGGCTACTCTGCGGCCCGGCTGGCCCGCGTCTGGCGGGCCCAGGAGTTCGTGCACTGGATGATGAACCTGGTCAACACTCCTGGCTACGGCACGGCCGACGCGCCGTTCCGGCACCGGGTGCAGGCGGCCCGGCTGGCCCGGCTGGTGGACTCACCGGCCTACCTGGCCGCGTTCCTCGAGGACTACGTCGGGTGGTGACGCAGGATGTTCGTCGCCCGCCAGCTCGCGCCGGCGGTGAACGTCAGCTTCTGGCCCTCGGCGATCAGCTGCGGTACGGCGACCGGACTGTACGACTCGCTGGTCCACACCGGTGTCCCGGCGTAGCGCAGCTGCTGGGTCCAGATGACGCCGGTGAGCCGGCCGGCGGCGGTGGCGGTCAGCCGGACCTGGTCGGGAAAGCCGGCGAAGGTAGGTGCCTGGTAGTCCACCGTCACCCACTCCTCGGCGTCGGTCAGCAGTCGCACGTCGCCGCGCGGGAAACGCAGGGCCCCGGAGCGGGTCGGCGACCGCCAGACCGGTGCCACCGCCTTGGCCGGCCGGGCGGCCGGCACGGCGACCCCGTCGCGGACCGCGTCGATCAAGGGCTGGAAGTCCCAGCCGTACGCCCCCCGCAGGGCCTCGCCCGCCGACGCCAGATCGGTCAGCTCGGTCGACAGGTCCCAGTCCCGCCGCTCGCAGCCGGTCGCCTGGTAGCGCACCTCGCCGGGCACCACCCGGCAGTCGGGTACGCCGAACCTCCGGCGCAGGTCGACGACGAGCCGGGAGCGGCCCTCGTCGATCAGCGGATTGTTCGTGTGGATCATGGCGATCAGTACGTCGAACCGGCCGCCGAGGTCGGCCGGGTCGAGGTCGGCGAGATCGGACTCGACGAACGCGATCCGGTCGGTGAGCCCGTTGTGCGCGGCGATCCGCTGCGCCATCGCGACGTGGTGGCGGTCGACGGCGACCACCTCGGCGCCGGCGTCGGCCGCGATCATCGCGAGCAGACCACTGCCGGTGCCGGCGTCGAGCACCCGGTCGCCGGGCCGGACGGCGGCCCGTACGGCACGCTGCACGCTGTGTCCACGGTCGATGCTCAGCAGCAGGCGTAGGTGCAGCTCAGGGGTGAACGGAACGTCCATCGGCCGGGCCATCGCGCGGTCTCCGCTCCTCGGACCGGTCGCCAAAACCGGATCAATGACGATAAATTATCCATTGTCGATCCAAGTGTCAACGGGGGTCCGCCGGTGCGCGTGCTGTTCACCAGTCCACCCGGAGCCGGGCACCTCTTCCCTGTCGTACCGCTGGCCTGGGCGCTACGGGCCGCCGGCCACGACGTACTGGTCGCCACCACGGCCGAAGGGCTCGCCGGCGCGGCCCACGCCGGCCTGCCCACGGTGGACGTCGCGCCCGGCGTCCCGGTCGCCGGAGTCTTCGGCACCGGCACTCCGGCCGAGTGGACCGACCGGATGCGTCGGCGCGGGCTGCGGATCGCCGCCGCCGGCAGCCGGATCGATTCGCTGCTGCTGGAGACGTTCGGCCGGATCGCCGACCTGATGGCCGACGGCACCCTGGCGGTGGCCCGCTGGTGGCGGCCGGACCTCATCGTCCACTCCCGGTTGCATCCGGTCGGGCCGTTGGTCGCGCGGGCGCTGCGGGTGCCGGCCGTCGAGCACGGGTTCAATCTGCTCCGCGAGCAGACCTTGGCCGCCCGGTTCCTGCCCTGGCTGGCGGCGGCGTACCGCCGGCTCGGCGTACCGCTGGAGCTGCCCGAGCGGGTGGTCCTGCACCTCGCGCCGGCCGAGCTGATGATCGGCGACGGCGACGGCTGGCCGATGCGGTACGTGCCGTACAACGCCGGCGGGGTGCTGCCCGACTGGCTGCGCCGGCCGGCCGACCGGCCCCGTGTCCTGATCACCCTGGGCACCGTGGTGCCCGCCCTGGCCGGTCTGTCAGGGCTGCGCCGCACCATCGCCGCCGCCGCCGACGTCGACGCCGACTTCGTGCTCACCGCCGGCGAAAACGGCGGTCGGGGCGAACTCGCTGGCGGTCGGGGCGACGACACCGACCGGGTCGGGCTCGGGCCGCTGCCACGCAACGTCCGGGTCACCGGCTGGCTGCCGCTGGCCCCTGCCCTGGCCAACTGCGCCGCCGTCGTGCACCACGGTGGCTCCGGGACCATGATGACCGCGCTCGGCGGCGGTGTACCGCAGCTCGTCCTGCCACACGGCGCCGACCAGTTCGTCAACGCCGCCCTGGTGGTCCGGCACCGGCTCGGACTACGCGCCGACCCCCACGCGGTCACCGCCGGCCTGCTGGCCGATCTACTCGCCGGCGGCCCGGCGACCAGCGGCGTCGATCGGGCGGCCCGGTTGATGGCGGCGCTGCCGCCGCCGGCCGGCATCGCCGCCCGGCTGACCGGCCTGCACGCCGCCGGCACCGCCGCACCGGCACCCGCCGCCGGCACCACCGCACCGGCACCCGCCGCCACCTCGTCGAAGGTGCTTTGATTGCCTGGTGACCAACCCGGCGATCCTCACCGTCGACGACGACCCCAACGTCTCCCGTGCCGTCGCCCGCGACATCCGCCGCCGGTACGGCGACCGCTACCGGGTCGTGCGGGCCGGCTCGGGCGCCGAAGCGCTCACCGCCCTGCGGGAACTGAAACTCCGTGCCGAGCAGGTCGCCCTGCTACTGGCCGACTACCGGATGCCGGAGATGAACGGCATCGAGTTCCTCGAAGCCGCCATGGACCTTTACCCGCAGGCCCGGCGGGTGCTGCTGACGGCCTACGCCGACACCGACGCCGCCATCGACGCCATCAACATCGTCGACCTCGACCACTACCTGCTCAAACCCTGGCACCCGCCGGAGGAGAAGCTCTACCCGGTCTGCGACGCGCTGCTCGAGTCGTGGCAGCGCACCCCGGTAGCGGCCGCCGACGAGCTACGGGTCGTCGGCCACCGCTGGTCGGCCCCGTCGTTCGAGGTCCGCGACTTCCTGGCCCGCAACCTGGTGCCGTACCGGTGGCTGCTCGCCGACGATCCCGAGGCGCAGCGGCTGCTCGCCGCCGCCGACGCCGGGCCGGCCGACATCCCGGTGGTGATCTGCCCGGACGGCACGGTGCTGCGCAACCCCGACCGGGCCGCGCTGGCCGCCCAGGTCGGCCTGCGCACCGAACCCACCCGGGACTTCTACGACCTGGTCGTGGTCGGCGCCGGCCCGGCGGGCCTGGGCGCCGCCGTGTACGGCGCATCCGAAGGTCTGCGGACCGTGCTCGTCGAGCGCCAGGCAACCGGCGGCCAGGCCGGACAGAGCAGCCGGATCGAGAACTACCTCGGCTTCCCGGACGGCGTCTCCGGCGCCCAGCTGACCGACCGGGCCCGGCGGCAGGCGTTGAAGTTCGGCACCGAACTGCTGACCACCCGCGACGTGGTCGGACTCAGCACCGCCGGCGCGACCCGGCTGCTGCACTTCGCCGACGGCAGCACCATCGCCGGGCACACCGTCGTGCTCGCCACCGGGGTGGCGTACCGGCAGCTCGACGCCCCCGGTCTGGCGGAGCTGACCGGCCGGGGGGTCTTCTACGGTTCGGCGGCGACCGAGGCACCGCACTGCGTCGGCCAGGAGGTCTACATCGTCGGCGGCGCGAACTCGGCCGGGCAGGCGGCGGTGTACTTCGCCCGGCACGCCGACCGGGTGCACCTGCTGATCCGGGGGGCCGACCTGACCCACTCCATGTCCCGGTACCTGATCGAACAGATCGAGCGGATCGACGCCATCGAGGTGCATCCGTACTCCGAGGTCGCCGCGGCGGCCGGCGAGGACCACCTGGAACGGCTCACGGTGCGCGACACCCGCACCGGCGTCACCCGCGACGTCGACACGTCGTGGCTGTTCGTCTTCATCGGCGCGCAGCCGCGAACCGACTGGCTCGACGGGACGGTGGTGCGCGACGGCCGGGGCTTCGTCGTCACCGGACCTGACCTCACCACCGGCGGGCGCCGACCGCCCGGCTGGTCGTTGCCCCGGGACCCGTACCTGCTGGAATCCAGCGTCCCCGGTGTGTTCGCCGCCGGCGACGTACGGGCCGAGTCGGTGAAGCGGGTCGCCTCCGCCGTCGGCGAAGGTGCCCTGGTCGTCACCCTGGCGCACCGCTACCTGGCGGCACAGTGAACACCGACCCGGCGTCGGCCGCCGACCGGCTCGACCCCACCGAACTGCGCGGCCTGTTCCTGTTCGAGTCGCTCACCGACGACCAGCTCACCGAGATCAGCCACCTCGGCCGGGTCCGTCGCTGGCCGCCGGGGACCGCCGTGTACGTCGAAGGCGACCCGGCGGAGTGCTTCTTCGTGCTGCTCGACGGGGCGATCGCGCTGACCCGCCGGGTCCGGGGCGCCGACGTCGAGGTGACCCGCAGCGACCAGCGTGGCGCGTACGCCGGGGCCACCCAGGCGTACGCCGGTGACCGGATGGAGCAGGTCTACCCCAACACGATGCGGGCGCTGACCGACGTCACCCTGCTGGCGCTGCCCGCGCCGGAGTTCGCCGCCGCGATCCGGCAGTGGTTCCCGATGGCGATGCACCTGCTCGACGGGCTGTTCGTGGCGATGCGGACCACCCAGACGGTGGTCGGCGAACGGGAGCGGCTGATCGCGCTCGGCTCGCTCACCGCCGGGCTGACCCACGAGCTGAACAATCCCGCCGCGGCGGCGGTACGGGCCACCGCCGTACTGCGGGAACGGCTCGCCGGGATGCGGCAGAAACTCGCCATGGTCGCCGACGGCCGGCTCGACGGGGCGCAGCTGCACCGGCTGGTCGGGCTGCAGGAGACCGCGGTGGAGCGGGCCGCCACGGCACCCGTACGCACGCCGTTGCAGGTCGCCGACGCGGAGGACGCACTTGCCGACTGGCTCGACACGCACGCCGTACCCGATGGGTGGGAGCTGGCCGCCACCCTGGTCGCCGGCGGCTTCGACGACGCCGCCCTCGACGAGGTGGCCGGCGCGGTCCTCGCCTCGGACCTGACGGCGGCGGTGCGCTGGCTGGCGTACACCGTCGAGACCGAACTGCTGCTCGGCGAGATCGACGACGCGGTCCGCCGGATCTCGTCGCTGGTCGGTGCCGCCAAGCAGTACTCGCAGCTGGACCGGGCCCCGCATCAGACTGTCGACGTGCACGAACTGCTCGACGCCACCCTCGCCATGTTCACCGGCAAGATCCCGGCCGAGGTACGGGTGGTCCGCGACTACGACCGGACGCTGCCGGCGGTGCCGGCCTACCCGGCGGAGCTCAACCAGGTCTGGACCAACCTGATCGACAACGCGCTGGGGGCGATGGGGCCGGCCGGCACCCTGACGGTGCGCACCGGTACCACCGGCGACCAGCTGTCGGTGGAGATCGCCGACACCGGGCCCGGGATCCCGCCGGAGGTGCGGCCCCGGATCTTCGAGCCCTTCTTCACCACCAAACCGATCGGCGAAGGCACCGGGCTGGGACTCGACATCTCCTACCGGATCGTCGTCAAGAAACACGGTGGGGACATCCGGGTGGATTCGGCACCCGGCGCGACCAGCTTTCGGGTGCTGCTCCCGCTGACCGCCGGTTGACCGCACACTGGGTGGGTGAACGACGTCGCCGCGGTGCTGCTGGTCGATCCGGCAGGTGCCGTCCTGCTGCAACTGCGCGACGGCCAGGCACCCAGCCATCCGCACACCTGGTGCGTGCCGGGCGGGCACTGCGAGCCCGGCGAGACGCCCGAGCAGACCGCGCTGCGGGAGCTGTGGGAGGAGACCGGGCTGCGGCCCGAGCACGGGCTGCGGTTGTTCTGCCGTCGGGAGTTGGCCGATGGCCGGACCGCGCACTACTTCTTCGGCTCCACCCGGGCCCGCCAACAGGATGTCGTGCTCGGCGAGGGCGCGGCGATGACGTTCCTGCTGCCAACTCAGATCGTCGACGGCCGCCCGCTGTCGCCCGGCTCGGCCAGCCTGCTCGCCGAGTTCCTGGCCTCACCGCACTACGCCTGGGGTACCGCCGGCGCCGCGTACCATTCGCCGCATGATCCGGACCGGCGCCAGCTCCGCGCGCTCCACCGGGCCGACGGGTAGGCCGACGGGCAGGTCGTTCCTCAAGTGGGCAGGCGGCAAGACGCGGTACGCGACGACGATCGTCACCGCCGCCCCGCCGTTCACCGGCACCTACCGGGAGCCGTTCCTGGGTAGCGGCGCGGTCTTCTTCGAGCTGGCCCCCGAACGGGCGGTGCTCAGCGACGCCAACCCGGAGCTGATCGTCTGCTTCCAGGTGGTGGCCGCCGACCCGGAGGCGGTGATGCGGCTGCTCGACGAGCAGCCCAACACCGCCGAGCACTTCGCGGCCATGCGTCGCCGCTCGCCCGCCGACTGCTCGGACCTGGAACGCGCGGTCCGGGTCATCTATCTGAACAAGACCGCGTTCCGGGGACTGTGGCGGGTCAACCGGCGGGGCGAGTTCAACACGCCGTACGGCGCCTACGACCGGCCGTACTACGACCGGCGGGTGCTACTCGACGCCGCCCGGGCGCTGCGCCGGGCCGAGCTGCGTACGGGCGACTTCGTCGACGAGCTCGACGCGGCACAGGCCGGCGACTGGGTGTACCTGGACCCGCCGTACGTGCCGCTGGGTGGTTGGTCCGACTTCAAGCGGTACACCTCGGAGCAGTTCGGCCCGCACGACCACGTCCGGTTGCGGGACGCGATGGTGCGGGCCGCTCAGCGGGGGGTCTGGCTGACCCTGACCAACAGCGACACACCGTTCGTCCGGGACCTGTTCGGCCCTGACTTCTCGATCGCCCGGATGGCCACCCGCCGGGACATCAATCTGCAGGCGGCCAACCGGCGCAGTTGGGACCTGCTGATCACCAACTACGAGCTGCCGATGCCGGTCGGGCCGGCGGGGTGAAGGTCCCGCCGCCCGCCTACCCGGCGGCGACGGCCGCCCGGACCGCCGACGCGAGGGTGGTGGTGGGCCGGCCGATGAGCCGGCGCAGGTCACCACTGTCGGTGGTCAGGTCGCCCTGCTGGATCCCGACGTCGCAGGCGGCCAGCACGGCGGCGAGCTCCGCCGGCACGCCCGCGTCGGTCAGCGCCTTGGCGTACACGTCCGCAGGCAGGTCCTGATAGCTGACCGTACGTCCGCTGGCCTGGCTGATCTCGGCGGCCAGTTCGGCGAGGGTGAACGGGTGGTCGCCACCGAGTTCGTACACCGATCCGGCCGGTCCGGCGCCGGCCGGATCGGTCAGCACCGTTGCCGCGGCGGCGGCGAAGTCGGCACGGGTCGCCGCGGCCACCCGACCGTCGCCGGCGGAGCCGAAGACGCTGCCGGTGGCCAACGCCTGCGGCAGCGCGGTCTCGGTGTAGTTCTCCAGGTACCAGCCGTTGCGGAGCAGCACGAACGGCAGCCCACTGGCGCGGACCAGCTCCTCGGTGGCAAGGTGCTCGGTGGCCAGCGGGACGCTGCTGGTGTCGGCGCGCAGGATGCTCGTGTAGGCGATCAGCTCGACCCCGGCCGAGGTGGCGGCGTCGATCACGTTGCGGTGCTGCGGTACCCGTTTACCGACCTCGCTGCCGGAGACCAGCAGCAGCCGGCGGGTGCCGGCGAGGGCGGGGCCGAGGGTCTCCGGACGGTCGTAGTCGCCGACCCGGACCTGCACGCCCCGGGCGGTGAGGTCGGCGCCCTTGGCCGGGTCGCGGACGACGGCGACGATCTCGCCGGCCGGTACGCCGCGGTCCAGCAGGTCGGCGACGACGAGGCGACCGAGATGGCCGGCTGCGCCGGTGACAGTGATCATGTCTGCTCCTGGGTCTGGTGGGCGGCGACCCGGCGGCCGCCACCCACAAGAGTGCACTAACTTTTAGAAAGTGCAATCCATTGGTGAGCGCTGTCACTGACTTCGTACCCGATCGGGGCTAACCTGGGTCCATGGCCACCCGGTCCCCGACCACGCCGCACCCCGACCACGCCGGTGCCACCGCCGACGACCCCATGGCGGAACTGATCGCCGACGTGTTCGCACGGGTCTGCCCGTCCCGGGAGACCCTGGAGCACGTGTCCGGCAAATGGGGCATCCTGGCGCTCGTCGCGCTACTGGAGGGCAACTACCGCTTCAACGCCCTGCGGCGCCGGGTCGACGGCATCAGCGAGAAGATGCTGGCCCAGACCCTGCAGGCGCTGGAGCGCGACGGGATGGTCAACCGTGACGTCCAGGCCACCATCCCGCCGCGCGTCGAGTACAGCCTCACTCCGCTCGGGCAGTCCGTCGCGACCACTCTGATGGGGCTGATCGAACTCGTGGAAGGCGCGATGCCGACCGTACTCGCGGCCCGCGCCCGGTTCGACGCCGCCAACTGAGGGTTTCGGCCCCGCGGTCGGTCACTGCAGCAGGCTGCCGACCGGAGACAGCAGCGCCCAACCCAGGAACGCGGTGTGCCGGTCCAGCCGAATCCGCTCGCTCTCCATCGCCGCCGAGTCGTCGCGCATCGCCCACATCCGGGCGGCGTCGCGCCAGGCGATGTCCCGGGTGAACTCGACCAACCGGTTCTGGTACCAGTCGTCGATACGCCCGTTCAACCGGTCGATGCAGATCTGCCAGGTGCTCAGGTAGCTGCGCCGCAGCTCGGGGATCCGGTCGAAGAAGATCTCGTTGATGTACAGGTAGTCGCGGTGCTGGGCGTCGTTCTCCGGACCCGACCCCAGCTTCGCCCAGGTGTTCAGCAGCGCGAACGGCAGGTCGTAGTTGATATGGGCGTTCACCCCGGCGGCCGCCGACGGCAACGACCGTACGCTCTCGTCCCGCAGCCGACGGAACAGGACCTGCCAGGCGGCCGGGGTGTCGGCCCGGTTGCCCCAGCAGCGCAACGCCTCGAAGTACCGCTCGGCGAACTCGATGTCCAGCAGGGTGAGGAACTCCGGGTCGGCGAACGCACCGGCCTCGAGTCGTTCCTGAATGGTCCGGGTGATGACCCAGTAGAGATGGTTGAAGTCGGCGACCGGGTTCTCCGGGTCGTCCGGCGTGGCCTCGGTCAGCAGCAGTTGCAGCGCGGCCAGATCCTCGACCACACCGGCGACGTCGGTCGGCCGATGGCAGAGAATCTCCATGATCTGGTCGTGCACGTGACCCCAGCGAAGTTCCGGCATCGGACACCTCCAGTCTGCAGTGGCCCCTGTTCTTTCGAGACAGTCGATCCCTACAGTGGCAGGGCCTGCCAAGTCGCAGGTATCCGCGCAACGACGGGTGTGCGCTGGCCGATCCCGGCCGACACCGACGCGGTCGCCCGACCGGCACCGTCGACCGGCCGGGTGCGGTCGGCCGGTCGGTGCCCGCCCCCAGCCGGACTGGCAGGTCTACAGTCGGGTTTCAGGCACGTGGCTGATTGCGCATGAACACCCGGGTCGCCTCGACCCGCGTCTTGACCTGCAGCTTGTTCAGGATGTTCGAGACGTGTACGCCCACGGTGCGCTCGCTGATGAACAACGCCTCGGCGGTGGCCCGGTTCGTCCGCCCCTCCGCCACCAGCTCCAGCACCTGCCGCTCCCGGTCGGTCAGCACCGCCAACTCGTCCGCCGTGCGCGGCGACAGCACCCGGCTGGTCCGCTCGGTCACCGACGACCGGCCGGTACGCTCGTTGCCCAGCGCGCGAGCGACCCGGTCGCCGACGCTGGGCGGGCTGGTCAACCCGGCCCGCAGGGTGACCGGCTCCGCACTGTCCACCTCGGGCATCGGCTCGGACTCCCCGGCGTGCAGGGCGATCCGGGCCCGCTTCGCCAGCGCCTGGATCTCCTCGGTGAACGGCCGGGCACCGAGCCGCCGGGCGGTCCGGTACGCCGACTGCAGCGCCCGGGTCGCCTCGGCGTTACGGGTACGGATCGCGTACAGCGCCTCCGCCTGCCGCAGCCGGGCGTAGGCCGCCGGGTACGGGTGGCTGCGCCGCTCCCACACCTGGGCGGCCCGGTCCCACAGCGCCGGATCGGACCGGCCGTCGATCCGGCTGATCTCCGCCGCGCAGAGCTCCCGGTAGCCGATCACCGCGTCCCGTACCGGGGCCGCGGTGTCAGTGGTGCTGCTGCGTTCCATCCGCTCGACCACCCCGACCAGCCGCTGCACGACCTTCGGGCAGGGCGGCGCGCCGGCCGACCGGGCCTCCGCCTCGGCCCGCAGCCCGTGCCAGACCAGCGGCGCCTGCAGCCAGACGTCGTCGGATCGGCTCTCCGCCAGGTCGATCCCCTGCCCGACCGCGTCCCGGGCCTCCCGGTGCCGGCCACGCCACATCGCCAGACCGGCCCGCAGCGTCAGCAACGGCAGCATGTACCGGACCCCGCCACCGGCGGCGAGCAGCGTCTCGATCGCTTCCAGGTCGGCCTCGGCACCGTCGAGCCGCCCGAAACCGACATGGATCCGGCACCGCGCGAGCAGCAGCTCGACCGCGTCCGCGCCGGACGGGCGGTGCCGCAGGGCGGCGGCGATCAGCTCCTCGGCCTCGGCCCACCGGCCCAGCCGGAACAGACCGTTCGCCGCGACCGACAGCAGCCGGGTGCCGTACGTGCGGGCCAACCCCACCCGTTCGGCCCGCTCGGCACCCTGCCGGGCGACCGCGACGCCGTCCTCCAGCTCGTTCAACGGGCCGCTGAGCAGCTCGGCGAGCTGCAGGTCGGCGACGGCGACGTCCTCCGGGCCGCCGAACGACTCGGCGGTACGCCGAGCCTCGCGGACCGCCTCCTTGCCGGCCGCCGGGTCGTTGAGGTACGCCTGGCTGTAGCCGAGGGTCACCCCCGCCAGCACCATCGCCGAGGCGGCGTCGGGCACCCCGGCAGCCAGGTCGAGGGCCTCACGGGCCCGCCGACCGGCGTCGGCGTACCGACACAGCTGCAGCAGCAGGTCGGCCGAGTGCGCGGCGGCGGCGACCCGTTCACTCGGGGCGACGTCGGCGGCGGCGAGCGTCCGGTCGTACTCGCGCTCGGCGGCGGCCAACTGCCCGACCGCCGTCAGGTACCGGGCCCGCAGCGTGTACAGCCAGGACGGCGGCGGCCCGAACAGGTTCGTCGCCAACTGCTCCAGCAACGCCAGCGCACGCTCGTGCTCCCCGCTGCGGTGCGCCGCCTCCGCCGCCCGGCGCCCCAGTGTGGTGACGTCGAACTCCATCAGCCAGGCGGGCGGCACCTGGTTGGCCAGGTCCACGGCGCTGGCCCAGTGCTCGAACGCCTCGGCGAAACCGTACAGCCGCTCGGCCTCCTCGGCCGCGGCCACCACCGCGGGCAACGCCCGCGTCGTCTCCCCGGCCTCCCGCCAGTGGTACGCCAAGCGGGCGTGCTGCAGGTCGCCGGAGGGTACGGCGGCGAGGGTCTCGGCGTACCGGCGGTGCCAGCGGACCCGCTCACCCGGCAGCAGCCGGGGTTGCAGCACCTCCCTGATCAACGGATAGCGGAACCGGTAGCCGTCCGGCTCGGACAGCAGCACCCGCTGACCGACCGCGTCCCGTACCGCCTGGAGCAACCGGTCCTCGGCCAGCTGCACCACCCCGGCCAGCAGGTCGTGCGCCACCGGCTCCACGCCCGCCGCGACGGCGTGGGCCACCAGCTGCGCGTCGGCCGGCAGCGCGTCCACGTGCGCCAGGGTGATCTCCCGCAGCGTCTCGGAGAGCCCGACCCGGCCGTCGCGGGCGTCGCGGGCCAGCTCCTCGGCCACGAACGGCACACCGCCGCTGCGCCGCCACACCGACTCGGCGAGGTCGGGATCGGGTTGGCCGCCGACCACCTCGGCCACCAGTTCGGCGGTCTCGGTCCGGTCCAACGGAGTCAGCTCCAGCACGTGCACCGCTCCGGAGCGAGCCCGGGAGCGGCGTAGTTCCAGCACCATCCGGCGGATCGGGTCGTCGGCCTGCAGCGTGTCGGAGCGGGCGGCGGCGAGCAGCAGCAGCCGTACGTCGCTCAACCCGGCGATCAGGTACAGCAGCAGGTGACGGGTGGTCAGGTCGGCCCACTGCAGATCGTCGACGGCAAGGACCAGGGTGCGGCCGGCGGCAACGCCACCCAGCCCGCGAGAGACCCGCTCCAGCACCGCACCGGCCCCGTCGGGGTCCCGGGCGTCGCCGTCGAGCACCGCGAGCAGGTCGCGGGCTGCGGCGCTGGCGACGGCACCGGATCGGCCCGGCTCCGGACGGTATCGCCGCAACGCCTGGCGCAGCGGATGCAATGGTGATGAGTCCCCAATGTCCAGACATGCGCCAGTAAGAACCAATGCACCGGCGGTCCGTAACCTGTCGCTGGCCGCGCTGAGCAGCCGCGTCTTGCCGATGCCGCTCTCGCCCATGACGAAGACCGCGGCCGTGTCCCCCCGTTCGACCCTACGTAGCGACTCGTGCAGCACCCGCAGCTGGTCCTGGCGCCCGACGAAGGGAACATCGTCGGCGCCCCAGGCCAGCGAGCTGGCTTCGCGTGACTGTGTCAATCCGATCACCGACATAAAGGGTGGGAGTATCTGACATACGTCGTTCTACAGATCCTAGGGCTGCGCCGTGCTGGGACCGTTTCAGCCATCCGTTCCATACGTCGGTCCGCACGGACCGGATCACGTCCACCTCGGAGCGGAACCGGAGCACCAGCACAGCGCAGGAGGCGATCATGAGGACGCTCCGTCGCAACCCCAGCCGTCGCGCCGGACTCGACACCGTGCGGGTCGTCGCCGATGCCCACCACTGTCCGTCCGGCGACCACCGGCACCCCACCGTCACGGGCCTGATCTGCCCGAGCTGCACTGCTTCGGACCGATCCACCCACCGCTACTGTGCCGACTGCGGTCGGCGACGTGTACCGCCGACCGGGTGGATCGGACCAACCGTGTGTACGCAGCGACGCACCGTCACCGTCCTCTTCGTCGACATGGTCGGCTTCACCAGGCTGTCCGCCCGGCTCGACCCTGAGGACGTCCGTCAGATACAGCTCCGGTACTTCCACGCGGTGCGGTCGGTCATCCACCGCCACGCCGGCATCGTGGAGAAGTACATCGGCGACGCGGTCATGGCCGTCTTCGGTGCCGGGAGCGAGCCCGGCGCCGGCCACCCGGGCGGCGCGGTCGACCGGTCCGACGGCGCGGGCCAGTCCGACGGCGCGGGCCAGTCCGATGGCGCGGGCCAGTCCGACGGCGCGGGCGAGGCCGCTTTCCGGGCGGTCCGGGCCGCCGCGGAGCTGGCCGAGGCGGTACGGCGTACCGAGTTCCCGCACGGCGTACGGCCAGCGCTGCGGGTCGGTGTGGCCACCGGCACCGCCGTCGTCGACCCGGATGAGGCGGTCGACGGCGGCGTCGGTTTCCTCACCGGTGACGTGATCAACATCGCGGCCCGGCTCCAGGCGCACACCGCACCCGGCACGGTGGCCGTCGCGCGGGACACCTACCGTTGTGTCCGGGCCCGGATGGCCTTCCGGCGGCTGGCCCCGATGTCGGTCGCCGGCCGGGACGAGCCCGTCGAGGTGTGGCAACCGCTGTGCGGGGCGCCGACCGGCACCCCGCACCCGGGCCGGACGGGTCACCCCGCCCGCGCCGACGGCTACTCAGACACCGGCGACCGAAGCGATCCAGCTCCGGCTGGCGGCAACCGATCCGTAGTTCTGGTAGGTCGAACCGTTGCCGGTCGAGCAGACGCCGACCTGCTGTCCGTTGTAGAACTGCGGGCCACCGGAATCACCCCGCCAGGCGACCCCGTTGACCCCGGTGCTGCGGATCGCCGGGCCGCCGTACGCGTCACTGGCGCCATTCGTGGTCGTCCGCACCGACGCGGTCTTGAGCTGCGGCGACGCATCGCAGGTGCTGCAGGTCCGGCCCCAGCCGAAAATCGTGTTCGTCGAGCCGACCGGCGGGTTGCTCGAGGCCAGCGTGACGTAGGTGGTGGAGATGGACGAGCTCAGGTAGAGCAGGCCGAGGTCGTAGCGGCTGTACGTGGCGCTGACCGAGCTGGTCGTGCCGCCGGAGGAACGGTAGACGCTGCCCACCCGTACGGACATCGTGCCGCCGATGCAGTGCCGCGCGGTCAGCACCCAGCGCGGCGCGATGATCGAGCCCGAGCAGGCGAACGAGCCGTTCTGGAACACGGCCGCCGCCCAGGGCGCCGAGGAAACCGTACTGCCGCCAATGATCGGCTCTGGCGCCGCAGCCGCTGCGGTCGGCGCGACGAATACACCGACGAGAGCTGTCGCGGCGATCGCCAAGGTGAGTCGGATACGCAAGTCTGGCTCCTTACCGAGGGGTGAACCCGGGTTTCCGGGTCGGCCGGGCCGAGGCGTCCTGCTGCGGGTCACACCGCAGGAACGCCTGAGGTGGGTGACACCCGGACGGGTGCCACGCCGATGTGCCGATCGCACACTGGTGAGGCCAGAGGCTAGGGGTAGCAGGTTTCACGAACAAGCACTCATGGCAATTATTTCTGATAGCGTGTGACGGATCCCAGACGTACACGGATAATATGATGCGCGCAATATGCATTGTCGTCGGTGATCAAAGGTGACCAGGTACACCGGCGCCACGGTCCGTCGGCCGTGATCCGCTGCCGGCATCCAGCGGGCCCCGCACCGCGCCGGCCGGCGGTGGCACCGCGCTGTGACCCGCCACACCCTTGGCCCTAGCGGGAATGCCCGACAGGTCGACCACCTTGTCACCGATGCTGCGTGGCAGTCCCGCAGCACCCGTACCCACCTGGGCCGGTCGGCCCGCACCGGCACGCGCGCGACGACGCGCCCTCGCGGAAGAGGCACCTTGACAATCCTCCCCGCCCTAACGGACTGGGGTTCCCTGGGTCGCCCCAGGGGGTTCCTGTTTCGCCGGCGGCCGCCCCGTCCGGACGTGCGTCCGTTGGGGTCTTACACCGCCTCCACAGGCAGTCACGGAAAGCCCCTCCGCGAGGATGTTGCGGGCCGCGTTGACGTCCCGGTCGTGGGTCCGCCCGCACCGGCAGGTCCACGACCGGACCGTCAACGGCATCCGGTCAGCGATGGCGCCGCAGGCGGAGCACCGTCGGGTCGACGGGAACCAGCGGTCGACTACCACCAGGTCCCGGCCGTACCAGTCCGCCTTGTACCCCAGCATGGTGCGGAACTGCCGCCAGGCCGCATCCGAGATGGCGCGGGCCAGACTGTGGTTGGCCATCATGTTGCGGACGGTCAGGTCCTCGATCACGATCGTTTGGTTTTCACGAACGAGCCGAGTGGTGAGTTTGTGCAGGTGGTCGCGGCGGCGGTCGGCGATCCGGGCATGAACCCGGGCCACCGCCAGTCGGGCTCTGGCCCGGTTCGCCGAACCTCGGGCCTTGCGCGCGAGGTTGCGCTGGGCGCGGGCCAGCCGATCGCGGTCGCGGTGTTCGTGCCTCGGGTTGGGGACCTTCTCCCCGGTGGAGAGGGTGAACAGGCTGTCGAGGCCGGCGTCGACCCCTACCGCACCCGACGCCGGTACGTGCTCGATCCGGTCGTCGCAGAGCAGGGAGACGAACCAGCGGCCCGCCGGGTCCTGCGACACCGTCACCGTCGACGGCACCGCACCCTGCCGCAGCGGCCGGGACCAGACGATGTCCAACGGTTCGGACATCTTCGCCAGGGTGAGCCGGCCGTCGCGCCACCGGAACGCGCTCGCGGTGTACTCCGCCGACCGGCGCGACCGTCTTTTCGACTTGAACGTCGGATACCCGGCGCGTTTCGCCCAGAAGTTGGTGAACGCGGTCTGCAGATGCCGCAGCGCCTGCTGCAGAGGGACGCAGGAGACGTCGTTGAGGAACGCGAGTTCGTCGGTCTTCTTCCACCCGGTCAGCATCGCCGACGTGGCGTGGTAGGTGACCCGTTCCCGACGCTGGGTCCACGCCTCGCTGCGGGCGGCCAGGGCCATGTCGTAGACCAGCCGGACACAACCGAACGTCCGGGCAAGCTCGCCGGCCTGCTCCGGGGTGGGGTGGAAGCGGTACTTGAACGCCCGCTTCACGGTCCTGGACACAGTCCACAGGCTAACAATCCCGTCATGAGCCCAGGGGGCGGCGTGTGGACGGACGCCGATCCGCCCTGGCGGCGGATCGGCTATCCCTGCCCCGCTCCGCAGGGGTTCCGTTCCTCCCCGGCCTGAAGACCGAAGTATCCACGGAAGGAATCCGATGACAGCGCTCGCCCAACGCCCGGACGCGCCGGCTCCCGCCACCGCGTCGACTCCTGCGGCGGGGCCGACCCCAGGTGAGCTATTCACCACGTGGCAACGGGTCCGACTGATCCTGGTGCTCGGCACGCTCATCGCGGTCGGCCCACTGACGATCGACATGTACCTGCCCGCGCTGCCGGCGATCGGTGACGACCTCCAGACGACCGCCGCCGGGGTCCAGTTGACCCTGACCGGCACCCTTGCCGGACTCGCCGTCGGGCAGCTGATCATCGGCCCGCTCTCCGACGTGTGGGGCCGGCGGCGACCGTTGCTCGCCGGAACCGCACTGCACGTACTCGCCTCACTGCTCTGTGTGATTGCACCGAACATCGCGGTACTTGGCGGCCTCCGGGTGGTGCAGGGCTTCGGCGCCGCAGCCGCCTCGGTGATCGCGATGGCCGTCGTCCGTGACCTGTTCACCGGCATCGCGTTCGCCCGGGTGTTGTCCCGGCTGCTGCTGGTAATGGGAGTGGCGCCGGTGCTCGCGCCCACGCTCGGCAGCGCTCTGCTGAACTGGACCCAGTGGCGCGGGGTGTTCGCCGCACTCGCCGTACTGGGGGTCGCACTGTTCGCGGTGACCATGTTCGGCCTGCCGGAGACGCTCCCGCCGCACCACCGTCGCCCGGCGCGGGTGCTGGACACCCTGCGCGTGTACGGCAGCCTGCTGCGCGACCGCGTCTTCGTCGGCCTCGTGCTGGTCGCCGGCTTCGCCATGGCGGCACTCTTCGCGTACGTCGCCGGCTCGTCCTTCGTGCTGCAGGACCAGTACGGGCTGGACGAGCAGCAGTTCGGCATCGCCTTCGGGGCCGGCGCGATCGGCATGATCACCGCGACCCAGCTGAACGTTCGGCTCCTGCGCCGCTACTCCCCGCAGCAGATCCTGCTGACCTCCCTGATCGCCGCTCTGACGTGCGGCATCGTGCTCCTCGGCTTCGCCGTCACGAACTTCGGCGGACTCGCCGGGGTGCTGATCCCGCTCTGGGCCGTGCTCGCCGCCACCGGCTTCGCCCTGCCGAACGCGCCGGCCCTGGCACTGGCCGGCCACGGCGAAGCCGCCGGCACTGCCTCCGCGCTACTCGGCGCCGTGCAGTTCGGGGTCGGCGCACTCGCCGCACCAGCCGTCGGCATGCTCGGCACCGGCAGCACCGCGATGGCGACAGTGATCACCGGCGGCATGCTGGCCGCAGTCATCGTGCTGGTGGTCGTCGTACGGCCCGGCCGGTTGCCGGTTCCGGACCGCAACGAGTCGATCCCACTGGGAGGGCACTGACCGAGCCTGGGTCGTACCACCCCTGGAGGTCGGGGTGATACGACCCAGGGCAGGGTGCTTTGCCCCGGCAGCGCCCCGCCCTGTATCCTCGGTCGGCGGTGGTCTGCAGCGGCCGCCGAGGAGACTTCGCCTAGTCTGGTCTATGGCGCCGCACTGCTAATGCGGTTGGGGTCTTACCGCCCCTCCCGGGTTCGAATCCCGGAGTCTCCGCGCTTCGGCAGGGTGTGTATGCTTGCCAGGCAGCCTGCGCCCGTAGCTCAACGGATAGAGCATCTGACTACGGATCAGAAGGTTAGGGGTTCGAGTCCCTTCGGGCGCGCAAGATCAACAGGGGTCTGACCTGCCGAGACGGCAGTCAGGCCCCTTCGCCTTTCCATCCCTTGTGGTCGGTTGGGTGCTCGTACGACGAGCGTGCCTCAGTGGGTGTTTGACAGGGGTGTCAGTCGGGCCAGTCGAAGGTCCGACGTCGCTGACGGCGAGAGGGTCCACCGCGAGTTAATCGACGCACCATCTGATTGATCGCCGCCCACCGGATCATCGCTTCCGACACCGCCGGGTGGCGTTCGTAGTCACGGGCCAGACGCCGACAGGCGGTCAACCAGGCCAACGTGCGCTCGACCACCCACCGCCGGCGGTGCACCTGAAACCCGCGCTGACCCGCCGGCGGACGCACGATCTCCACCGCCAGCCCCAACACCGAGTCACACCAGTCGACAAACCTGCCCGCGAACCCCTGGTCAGCGAAGACCAGACGCAGCGACGGCGTCGCCGCCATGGCCGCGACCAGCGCACCCCTGCCCCCGTCCCGGTCCTGCCACGACGCGGCGAGCACCCACACCGTGACCAGCAGACCCATCGTGTCGGTCACGATGAACCGCCTCCTGCCGTTGATCTTCTTCCCCGCGTCATAGCCACGGCTGTCCGACCCGACGGTGTCCGCACCCTTGACGCTCTGCGAGTCGATGATCCCCGCCGACGGCTGCGGATCCCGGCCCGCGTCGACCCGTAGCTCCTCCCGCAACACCCACACGATCCGTTCGGTGACCCCACGCCTCTCCCACTGCCTGAACTGCCAGTACACCGTCTGCCACGGCGGGAAGTCCGCCGGCAGCTGCCGCCACGACACACCACCGACGATCACGTAGAGGATCGCGTCCACGATGTCCCGACGCGGGTGCTTCGGCACCCGACCAGGCTCCTTGATCAACGGCAGTATCAGCTCGATGACCGCCCACTGCTCATCCGTCAGGTCCGAGGGGTACGCCCGTCGCCTTCCCATGCACGGACTACCGATCCATCGGCAACCATCAGTCGGACACGCCGTGCGACACCCTTGTCAAACACCCTCTCACGTCCTGCTCCGTCCGGTGCCGTACCACCCCCGCACGAGGACGTTTAGACAGCGAAGCTTCCCGCTGGCTAGCTAGTCCGAATACTGGAACGGCGGACTCCTCGAGTGGTGGATGCTCGCCCCAATCATCTTGAGGCCAGTTACGGTGGCTCCACTCTCGGGTCTGTCAAGTTTTCGGCCCTGGCTCACATCCGGTGGTGACGGAGCGTGCCGTTATCCGAGGAGGATGCGGTGGCGGAGGAGGGTGAAGCCTGCTCGTCCGTGCATTTGGCGTGCGATGCGTTTGGTCTTGGTGTTGACGCCTTCGGTGGGGCTGTTGCTGTAGGGCAGCGTGAGCGCGGCGTTCACGGCGTCGCGGTCGCGGTCCAGGCCCCGGGTGAAGGCGTGCAGGTGCGGCAGGTCGACGGTGCGGACCTGGTCGATCCAGCGGGAGAGCCGGTCGGTGTTTCCTGCGTGAGGGGTCAGGAGTACGGCGAAGCGCCCGACGGCGGCGGCGAGTTCGGTCATCTCGGGGCAGGCCGCGGTCAGCCGTGCCAGGAGGTCGCGGTGGTCGGGTGTGAGGGTGGCGGGTCGGGTGAGGATCATCCGGGCGAGCCGGCGTGGGGAGATGTGACTGCGGTCGGCGTCGGCGCGGCCCTGGTTGATGTACTTGTGCAGCAGGTTGAGGCAGCCGGTGAAGCCGAGGGCCTTGATCTGGTCGTAGAGGTGCGCGACGGGGACGGCGGGGTCCTCGGCCCGGCGGGTGCGCAGGTGCTCGCGGTAGGGGTCGACGAGGCTGGGCCGGTACTTGGGGACGCGGAGGATCCGTTCGGGTCGGTCGGCTCGGGCGTAGCGTTTGACGGTGTTGAGCGCCAGTTGGAGGCGGCGGGCGCATTCCAGCAGGCCCACGCCCTGGTCGAGCAGATGGTGGACCTGGTGCCAGCGGTGCAGGGTCGTCTGCGCGCGGGGTCCGTCATACACCGGTGCGTCCAGCACGGCGGCCCAGCAGGTGCTGTGCGCCTTCACTTCGCTGAGGGCGGCTTCGCACAGGTTGTGCCACAGGTGCCACCTGTCCGCGACCTGCACCGCGTCGGGCAGGGCGCGGCGGATGGCCTGGGCGTAGGTGGCGGAGCCGTCACGGCAGACGACCTCGATCCCGGGATGCTCGCGCAGCCAGGCTTCCAGGGTGTCGGCGGCGCGGTCGGGTAGTACGTCGATGCGGTCGTGGGTTTCGGCGTCGATGATGACGGTGGCGTAGCGGTGCCGCCGCCGTAGAGCGAAGTCGTCGACGCCGATCACCCGGGGCGTGCGTGCGGTGGGTAGCGGGATGCGCAGCAGGGCCCGCAGGGCCGTGTGGCGGGACAGCCCCATGGTGAGGGCCGCGAGTAGCCGTGCCCCTGCTCGGCCCGCCAGTTCGGTGACGACGGCCTTGACCTGCTGGGACAGCCGGTGTGTGCGTCGTTGGTAGCGCTCCAGGATTCCGGGGGTCTGCTCGCGGAAGGTCTGCTGGCAGCCGTGGGTGGGGCATACCAGGCGTCGCACCCGGACCCGGAGGACGACCTGCCGTCCGTCGACCGGCACGTCGGTGACGGTCCGTAGGTGGTATCCGTGCACCCGGCCCGACTGAACGCCGCACATCGGACAGACAGCGGTGCCGTGTGGAGTCCGTGCCCGCACCACGATCCGCTCGCCCTCGTCGACCACATCCTCGATGACCAGCGGGGAAAGACCCGAAAACACCGTCTGCGCAAGCGTGTTGGCGTCGATCACGCGGGTGTCAACGAGCCGGACGACCCTCCGTCACCACCGGATGTGAGACAGGGCCGTTGTTCTTACAGACCCTTTTCAGGAAGCGACGACACGGCGGCGCCTGTTCGCGGCCACAGCCCGCCAGGAACTCCGTCCTGTGATATCCCCACACCTGGCACCGCCGGGCACCACCCCAGACCACGTCACTCTAGACGTCTGGCCACAGTCGTCTTCATACCGTCATGGATTGTGCAGGTGCGTAGGGTGTCGCCCGATTCACGATTGGGTACTACCCCGGCATGAGGTGGGGCGGGGTACCCATTGCCCATGATCGCAATCGATCATGACTAAACGACAAGGTCGACGCGCGGGGACTCGCCGCGGATGCGCGGGTGCCCGACTTTGATTCGGCCGGGTACTCTGCCTTCCGAAGTCGGACACTCTACTGAAGATGGTGGTGTCGTGACCAGGAGAAGCCGACGGTCCCCGAAACGAGCTGGCCGTGCCCCGCGTCAGCCGACAGCGGCGAAGACCGCGACGCCGGCTACTCCGGTACGGCCGCCGGTCCCGACCACATTCGACTTGCCCGAGCATCGGAAGCCTTCCGAGCCGACGTCATCCGATAGCGGGTCGTGGATCCGCCGTAACCGTCGGGAGATCCTGGTGCTGGGTGGCGGCGCGCTGGCCGGAGCGGCGGCCAGTGTGGCCGCCGGTTGGTTGTTCGCGCCGGGCCAGGAGGTCCGCTCGCAGGAGGCGGTACGGGACGCTCAGGAACGGGAGGCCGCAGGTAGAGCGCCGGTCGTAGGTACGGCCGCCTATCGCCCCAGGGCAGACGACTCGCTCGGATGGGCCTTCGCGGAGCCGTTGTCGCCCGAACGCGAGAGGCTGCTGTTGGACAGCCGCGACGCCGACGGACCAGGCGACTGGGCTGCGGCGGCCGGCGGAGTCTACATCTGCGCCCTGGGCATTCCGGAGCTCGCAGGCGTCGGCTTCAACAGGATCCGGGTCGCCCTGCGCGGACAGCACATACGGCCGGTTCAGGTGGTCGACATCCGCGCCCGTGTGCACCGCTCAGGCCCGCCACTAGCCGGCGCGCTGGTCTTCCGGGGCGCCGAAGGCGGCGGACCGCCGATCGAGATCGGCTTCGACCTGGACGCTCCGAACCCGCCTGCGCGAATCCCGACCGACGACGGTCGACTCGGCGTGCCCTATCTCGACCGGAACGCGCTGACCATTGACCCGCAGGAGCTCGTGCCGCTGGACATCACCGCCCGCAGCGGCCGTCAACTCCACGAGTGGACCATCGAGTTGACGCTACTCGTCGACCAGAAGGAACAGACACTTTCCGTCGACTCCGGTAGCGGACCCTTCCGGACCAGCGCCTTCGCCGAACGGTACGAGTCTCGCTACTTCTACTCGGTTGAATGGCCCGGACACTGGCGCTCGCGCGGGCGTGGGGGCCTCCATGGGTAGGCGGCGCTGGCTGATCCGCAGTCTGGTCCTGGCCTGCGCGGTCGTCGCCGGCCTGGGCATCGGCCGGATGCTGGCCGACCCCCAACCGGCTCATCGGGCAGTCGGACCGCAGGAACCGGGTCCAGCGGCCAGATCCAACGGCGCGGATCCGACGTCCGGCACGGAACAGGCATCGGGCGACGTCGTCGTCACGGCGTCGATGACTGTCACCGACCCTGCCGTCGGTGCGCCGCTTATCGCTCCCCGCCAGTTGGCATCGCAGACCCCGCCAGCCACGGTCCGGGACTGCCGGACCTTCGCCGACTGGGCCTACTCCGCGGGCGCTGCCCGAACCGGCACGGTCCTACACACCCTGTCCATCCGGACCGGGCGCACCGCCCGGGTGGTGCTCGACCAACTCTGGGCGCAGCAACTGCCGGTCACGGCTCGGACCCGGCGTCCGACGGTCGAGGAGCAGTTGGTCCGGCTGCACTGCCGCACCGAGCCTGGTTCCCGCCCAGTCCAGCATGACGAGTCATACGACCTCGCGCCGGTGACCACCGTCGCCGCAGACCATGTACCGCCTGACAGTTCGTTCTACATGACATATGTCTTTGATCTCAACGCCGGCGGGGAGGCGACGCTCACGGTGCCCGTCGAACCGATCTACGGCCCATGGCAGTACGACTACGTGCTGCGTGGGGTGGTGCTGATTGACGGTGCACGGCACGAGTTCACGACAGGCGCCGGCGACGCGCCGTTCCGATGGAGTGAGGACCTGGCCGGCATGGGGTACATACCCGCTCAGCACTACTGGACCCTGCTGCCCACACCCCGGCTCGTTCGCTGCCCGGAAATCGTCCGGGACCCGGCAACCCGCCCCGCCCCCTCATGCGGGCCAGAATGAACGCCCCACGCCCGGTAACACCACCCGGGACCAGATCGGCCGCGAACCGCTTCTCCCCGTACCTGGTCATGATCGGCTGGCATGGTTCGGTGGTCCTTGCCTACTTCGTCATCCTCGACCAGCAATCCGGGCTGAGGGTGGCACATGGCAACTCGCCGTGCGAGGACATGGCCATCTTCGGGGTCTACGTCGGCGCACCGGCACTTCTCGGCACCCTACTGACTGGTCTGATCCTGCTACGGAGGCTCCTGGCAAGAAACCGGATCAGATCGTCGTTTGCGCTCGGCACCGCCGCCGCGTCGCCGATACTCCTGCTGGCGGCGGCGGTCGCTGGCCCTGTCCTGAGTTGAGAACCCCCAACCGGGAACGGACGGGAGCCAGACATCCGCCCCCGTGCCGTGCCGAGCCTCGTCGAAACGCTGCCGGTCCCCCCGGTCAGCCAGCCCCGCAGCGACGTCGGTGCGGACGGCAGACGACAGCAGTCCGAGTAGGTAACCACGGGCGCGCCGACGTGGCTCGACGCGCCCGAACTAGCCACTACCAGCGCAGACTTCGAACCTGAAAGTGCGGCTGGAGTACTAAAGGTACGGCTCTCCCCACGCTCCAGCATCTGGAGTGCGTCAGTCAGCTGGTCGCCCATGTGGCGTTTTCATCCTTCCCTCGCGTGGACCTCGACATGACGGTAACCAGCCCTCCCTTCGGGTCCGCGTAATCCGCTGCGAATGAGGCCGCTTCTCAGATCCCGGACAGGGACGGGACGCGTGGCCCAATCGGGTACTGCCGGTCCAAGGGCGAGATGGTGATCCATCGTAGGTCGGTGAATTCGGCAAGCGCAGCCTGGGAGCCGAACCGACCCCAGCCGCTTGCCTTGACGCCGCCGAATGGCATCTGCGGCTCGTCGTGAACGGAGGTGCCGTTGATGTGGCAGATCCCGGCTTCGATCCGACGGGCCACCTGCAAGGCGTTGGCGACGTCGCGGCTGAACACCGCGCTGGCCAGGCCGAGCTCGGTGTCGTTGGCGACTCGGACGGCCTCGTCGACGCCATCCACCTCGATCACCGCGGCGACTGGCCCGAACGACTCCTCATGGTAGATCCGCATCTTCGGGGTCACTCCACGCAGTACGGTCGGTGGATAGAACAATCCGTCGGCCTTGCCTCCGATGAGCACCTCGGCGCCATTGTCCTGGGCGTCGGTGACGAGCGACGCGACGTGGTCGACGGAATGCTGGTTCACCAGTGGGCCGAGTTCGGTCGACGGTTGAAGCGGATCGCCCTTGGCCAGCCTGCCTGCGTTGACCACCAACTCGTCGAGGAAGTCGTCGGCGACCGTGCGGTCCACCACGATTCGCTCGGTCGACATGCAGATCTGACCCTGGTTCATGAAGGAGCCGGCGATGGCGGCGCGGACCGCTGCGGGGATGTCCGCGTCGGCCAGCACCAGCATCGGTGCCTTGCCGCCGAGTTCGAGGACGGTGCGCTTCAGGTGCCGGCCGGCCTTCTCACCGATGATCCGCCCGACTGAGGTCGAACCGGTGAAGTTGATGCAGCGGGTCTGCGGGTGGCAGATCAACTCGTCGACAACCTCCGCCGCGTCGGCCGGGGCGTTCGTGATCACGTTGATCGCGCCGGGCGGCATACCAGCGTCGTGCAGGGCGGCGGCGATCGCCACGTGGGTCGCCGGGGCCTCCTCGCTCGCTTTGAGCACCACCGTGTTGCCGTATGCGAGCGGAAGCGCGACGGCTCGCACACCCAGGATGAGCGGCGCGTTCCACGGGGCAAGGCCGACGACAACCCCTACCGGCTGGCGGACGCCGAGCGCGGTCATGCCGGGCACGTCGGAGGGGATGACGTCGCCGACGATGTCGTACGTCGCCGCGGCCGCCCCGATGAGCATGTCCGTGGCGAGCTTCAGGTTGAATCGGCACCAGCTGAGCACCGCGCCGGTCTCCTGGCACATGGTCCCGACGATCTCCTCGCCGCGTTCGGTGAGCAGACCCGCAGCGCGCTGTAGTACCTCGCGCCGCTGCCCCGGCGACCAGGTTCCCCAGGTGGCCTTGGCGGCGGCCGCCGCATCAACGGCAGCCGTCGCGTCGGCACGGCCGGCGGCTGCAACCTCCCACAGCGGCTCATCATCTACATTGTGTACCTTTGTGGTTCTTCGCCCTGCTTGAGCAGGTGTCCACGTCCCACCGATCAACAGATCGACGGTACGGATAGCGTCCGGCATGGCGACGCGGTCTCCCTCCAGTCGCGCGACACGACCTGTCGCTGCCACGGCGCGACTCGACCACCAGCACAGCCGCAACACCGAAGTCCGACCTGATGTCCAGAGTGACCGAGTTGCACCATTTCCAGCAGCATACTGGTGAAGGCGGAGGTCGGCCTGCTCTTTCGAACGGAACCCTCACAACGGCAGCCACCACCGCTAGACGGCGGCTGCGACGGCGAAACCAACATCGCCCAGGCACCCTGCCCGCCCCCACGGCCTCATCACCACCGTGACCGGCGGCTGCCCAGCTATGCGACAACCTTTGCGTCAGGAATGTTGGGACGCGTCAGGCTCCTTGCCCAACCGTAGACCCGTCCGGTGATGCTCCCACCGCCCTTGCGTTTCTGCTGGACGACGAGGTAGAGGACCTTCATCGCGGCCTGCTCGGTCGAGAAATTCCCGCGTCGGCGTGAGGAGCCCGCCCGGTTTGACCAACGAGACTCCGTCGGCCTTGGCCCGCCCGACCAGCCGCTGGGCGAACTCCCGCTCCGCTGTCGTCGGCTCCGAAAGCTGGACCTGGTTCTTCTTGTCTGCCATGACGTGGTCCTTCTGGATGGGATCGACGTCGTCCTGCCCAACGGACCACACCCAGGTCAAACACGGAAGTCGCCATATTCCCGTAGCCGGAGTAGTGCGAGGGTGCTGGTCACGCCGAGGTGGGCCAGTCGAAACAGCACCTCCCATGGTCGCGCAGTGCCCAAGGTAGACGGGCCATCACGGTCCAGCCGAGACGTTCCACGTCTCACCGGAGCTTCCACCTCGATGATCAAGACTGCTGTGACCAGGATGGATGGGTTCTCGGCACCCGCAACTTCTCGGCACCCTACTGACTGGTCTGATCCTGCTACGGAGACTCCTGGCAAGAAACCGGATCAGATCGTCGTTTGCGCTCGGCACCGCCGCCGCGTCGCCGACACTCCTGCTGGCGGCGGTCGCTGGCCCTGTGCTGAGTTGACAACCCCAACCGGGAACGGACGGGAGCCAGACATCCGCCCCCGTGCCGTGCCGAGCCTCGTCGAAACGCTGCCGGTCCCCCCGGTCAGCCAGCCCCGCAGCGACGTCGGTGCGGACGGCAGACCATACCGGTGCCGAGCAGCATCAGTCGCCCAGTGCGAAGGCTGCGGCGGCGTCCTCGTTGCGCCGGGCGTGGAGAAAGCCAGCGGAGAAGTACCGCGCCTGGCGGTCCGGCGGGTAGTGGTCTGGGATGAACACCTCGGCAGCCAGCCGGATCGCCTCGGCGAAACGACCGAGACGGATCTCGGACTGGACGGCGCTGATGCCCACCTCTGGCACCCCGAGGTGATCATCCCGTACCGCAAACCCACCGACGGCAGGGAACCGCCCGACTGGAAGACCACCCTGAACAAGCATCACCGCACTGTCCGGGCCCAGGTCGAACACGCCCTGGCCCACATGAAGACCTTCAAGATCCTGCGCGACTACCGCCGCGCCGCCCGCACATTGACCGACACCGCTTCCGGCGTCGCCCACCTCCACAAACGTCATCCTGGCGGGATGACGCCGACACGTTGACCGGCAACGCCATCATCGAGTTACGAGACAACCTCTAGAGGTGCTGGGTACCCGCCCCCGGTTGGCGCGGTGCTGTTCGACCACGAACATGTGGTCGCCCAACACGAACTTGCCGCGCCGGCGACGATCAACGCTGGACCGCCGTCCCCGGTGACTTCGGGAAGGTGCTGGCCGGCGGGGACCTCTACTCGCTGCGGTACATCCTGCATGACTGGGACGACGAGCGGTGTGTCCGCATCCTGGGCGACTGCCGGCAGGCGATGAATCCGGGCGGCCGCGTGGTGGCGCTGGACACGGTCTTACCCGAAGGCGATGCCGCGCATCCCGGCAGGTACATCGACCTGGTCATCCTGGCCTCGTTCACGGGGTAGGGAGAGAACCAGGACGGAATTCGCCGAACTGTTCGAAGCGGCCGGCCTTCGCCTGACCCGGGTCGTTTCGAAACCGGAGCCAGGGTGGCTATCGATCGTTGAGGGCCAGCCGCGCTGAGACGACCGGCCTGGCTCCCTCGGCGTCGAGCTGTTCGATCGCACGCCACTGCAGACGACCTCGGTCAGGTGCCCGGCTGGACGAACTCGGGCTGGTCGAGCAGGCGCAACCAGCTGCCGTCCGGTTGCCGCCGGACGACCTGGGCGCGCGCCCCGGCTCCGTCCTTCGGCGGCGTCGAGGTGAGCGCGATGTCTCCGCTGACCAACGTCGGCAGCGGCTCCTCGGGCTCAAAGTGCGGCCGGTTGGCCAGCACCTTCTCCCACAGCTCCCGGATCGCCTCACGGCCAACCGTACGACCGCCGGGAGGATAAGCCATCACGGCGTCCTCCTCGTACAGCGCGGCGACGCCGGCCGCGTCACCCGCGTTGGATCGCTCGACGAAGAGCCGCGTGATGTCCTCGGGCCGCATCGCCTTCTCGTACTCCGACATGACCTCTCCTCACTTTTCACGCCCGACATCTTCATGTTACCGGTATCCGGGCCAACTCCGACCTTTTCCAGAATAGCGCCAAATCCCGCCGTACCACAAGCGCGGCGCCGATGGAACAGGCACTACCCGAGGCGCTATAACCATTGGTTCTAAGCTCCAGTGCTGATCGCTCTTGGACATTTCAGTCTTGTCTGCCGAGAATTAGACTCGCGGGCCGTGCTGTGGCCGAACTCTTGTAGGCAATCCCTGGGAGACTCTCGGATGAGCTTCGATGATCGATTGGCGGAACTACTGACAGGGCTCGACGGCTCGGTCCTGCGGCCTGGTATGGACGGCTACGACGATGAGGTGACCGGGTTCCAGACCGGGCTGCGCCACCAGTCGGCGATCGTTGTGCGAGCGCGTGGGGCCACCGATGTCTGCGCCGCCGTGCGCGCTGCCGCGGCACTGGATCTGCCGGTCGCCGTGCAGGCCACCGGCCACGGCCTGACTGTTCCGGATGAGGGCGGCGTGCTGGTCTCCACCCGGCGGATGGACGCCGTCGAGGTCGATCCGGAGTCTGGGTTGGCGCGGATCGGCCCGGGTGCCCGCTGGGACCAAGTGGTTGCAGCGGCAGAGCCGCATGGGTTGGTGCCGCCGAGCGGTTCGGCCGGTCACGTCGGGGTCGCGGGCTACACCCTAGCCGGCGGGATTGGGCTGCTCGCGCGTGAGTTCGGCTACGCTGCCGACCACGTACGCGCGCTTGATGTGGTCACGGCGGACGGTGAGCTACGCCGGGTGGACGCGGAGGACGTCGACCTGTTCTGGGCCATTCGGGGCGGGCGAGACAACTTCGGCGTGGTGACCAGGATCGAGATCGCGCTCGCGCCGGTCGGCTCGATCTACGGCGGTGGAATCTACTTCGACTCCGTACACGCCGAGGCCCTGCTGAGCTTCTTTCACAGCTGGACGACGCGGGTGCCCGAGACGATCACCGCCTCGCTGGGCATGATCGGCTACCCGGACCTGCCGGCCTTCCCCGAACCCTTGCGCGGGCGGCACGTCGTGCACGTCAGGTTCGCCACGACCGACCTGGCTGGCGGGGCGGAGTTGGTCCGGCCGTGGCTCGACGTGGCACCGCCCATCGTCGAGCACCTCGGCGAGTTGCCCTACCGGAAGGCGGGATCTGTCTATCGTGAGCCGAACTTCCCGCACGCCTATGACGGCAACAGCGTCCTCTTGGAGGATCTCGATCCGCAGGACCTGCTGGCAGTGCGGGAGCTGGTGGGGCCCGCCGCCGAGGTGCCGTGCATCGTCGACCTACGGCACCTTGGCGGCGCGCTTGCTCGGCAGCCCGCCGTCCCCAACGCGGTGTCGTTCCGCTCGGCGCAATACATCCTGCGCGTGCTCTCCCCGCTCGATGGTGCGGATGCGACGCGGGTCCGCGAGCTGCACGAGCACCTCTTCGAGCGGGTTGCGCCCCGGACGCTGGGCCGTTCGCTCAACTTCATCTACGGCCGACGGAATCCGACCGATCTCCGCTCTGAGCTGTACGAGCCGGACATCCTGCACCGTCTGGTCGCTCTCAAGAAGGTCCACGACCCCGCCAACATCTTCCGCCGCAATCAGAACCTGGAGCTGGCATGAGCGCGGCCGCGCGCCCTGCCATCTGCAGGACGAATCCTTGGGCCGCTCTTTCGGCGCTCTGCATCGGGTTTTTCTTGATCATGATGGACATCACCATCGTGAACGTGGCCATTCCCGATATGCTCATCGACCTGTCGGCCGGTCTACACGAGATTGTCTGGGTCAACAGCACGTATCTGCTCGCGTATGCGGTCCCGTTGCTCTTTGCCGGCAGGCTGGGTGACCGACTCGGGCGCAAGCCGGTCTTCCTGGCCGGCATGGTGGTTTTCACTAGCGCGTCGCTCTTCTGCGGGCTGGCCAATAGCGCCACGGAGCTGATCGCCGCCCGCACCGTTCAGGGCCTCGGCGCCGCGCTGATGGCACCGCAGACGATGGCGTTCATCGGCACGTTGTTTCCCGAGAACCGACGGGGTGCTGCGCTCGGCGCGTGGGGCGCGGTGGCCGGGCTGGCGAGCATCGTGGGGCCGCTCGCTGGGGGTTTCCTGGTCGCTGCAGGCGGCTGGCAGTGGATCTTTCTGATCAACTTGCCCATTGGGCTGCTCGGGGTGGTGCTGACGGTCCTGCTAGTGCCTGGTGGGCAGCCGCGCCGCCAGCGGCGGTTCGACCTCGTCGGCACCTTGCTCTCCGCTCTGGGTCTCTTCTCGCTGGTATTCGGGTTGCAGAACGGCGATCGCTACGGCTGGGGGCGGGTCTTCGGCCCAGTCACGATCACCGGCCTGATCGTCGTCGGGGTGCTGCTGTTGGCGGTCTTCGCCTGGTGGCAGCGGGCCGGTTCGAACGACCCGCTCATGCCGCTGACGGTCTTCCGGCGGCGCAACTTCAGCGGTGCCTCGATCGCGGCGGTCTCGATCGCGTTCGCATTGACCGGGATGTACCTTCCGCTGTCCCTCTTCCTCCAGTCCGTGCTCGGGATGTCCGCCCGGGACACCGGGCTGACCCTGGTGGCGATGGCGGTCTCCGGGATCGTCGCGGGTCCGATCGCCGGGGTGCTCTCCGACCGGATCAGCGGCCGCTGGGTGGTGCTGACCTCATTTCTGCTCTTCGCCACGGGGATCGGGATCCTGGCCGCAGCCTCCCGGCCGGGCGTGAGCCTGTCGTGGGTGGTGCTTGGTCTCTTCGTGGCGGGTCTAGGCACCGGCGGTGGCTTCTCCGCCATGGCGAACGTCGCCATGAGCGGCATGCCCGGCCCGCTGATGGGGGTCGCCTCCGGCACGTACAACACGGTCCGCCAGGTCGGTAGCGTTCTGGGCAGCGCTGCAGTTGGCGTTCTGTTGCAGGCCCAGCTCACAGGTACGGCGGAGCCGGCCGGGGTGTTCGGAGCCGGAGACGGACTGCCGCCGCAGGACCTCGCGGACGCCGCTGCCGCCGCGTTCTACCTACTACTCGCGGTGCTGCTGGTCGGCGCCGTGGCGTGTCTTCTGATGACCGCGCGGCCAGCCGAGCCCCCCGGCTCTCCGGCACAGACCGCCGAAGAGCCGGTTCCGGCCGAGGGCTGATCCCTCTGCCTGACGGTGGGAGGGCACTCCGCCGTGCGGGGTGGGGGCCGAGGCGGCGGCCAGAGGTCAGGCAGGGGCCGCGAGGGCGACCGGGTTGCCATCCGGGTCACCGACCTGGGCTACCCGTTCACCCCAGGGCGTGTCCGCCGGTTCGCGCAGTACCGGCACGCCCCGCGCACGCAACTCGTCAACCAGTTCGTCGACCGCGTCGACGAAGACGAACATTTCGACAGGACCAGAACCTGCCCGTCGCGCCGTACCGTCGGTTGCGGCGACGCCCACCTCGGCCGCGTCCCGGCGCAAAGCCACGAAGCGTACGGGACCCGCCGGAGGATGTTGGATGTGCCTGACGAATCCGAGCAACTCGTAGAAGGCCGCCAGCGCCGACACTTGGTCGGTGTAGATGACCGGGAACGCGCGACGGCCCACGCCCCTCGCGTTCACGCCTCGACCCGCTCGGCCCGGATTAGCCACACCGGCAGGCGGGTCCGGCCCCGCTGGTCGAGCTTCGGATGTCGGCCGAGCCGCTCGAAGAACGTCTGCATAGGCGCGGCCAGCCCGGCGTACTCGGCACGGGACATGTGCACGACCCGCCAGCCCCCTGCGGTCAGCCCTGTCCGCACGTCCGCCTCGGTGACCGCGAGTGGGGCCGGCATCCCTCCGGGTACGTCTGCGAAGCAAAGCATGTTCAGGTGAGCGCCGGCCCGGGTCGCCCGGTGCAGGGCGATGAGGTATCGAGAACGGTCCTCGGCGGTGAGGGTGTGGTAGAAGGCGCTGTCCAGCGCCGTGTCGAAGCCGCCCTCGTACCCGGCCAGGTGCGTCGCGTCGGCAATCGCGAACTCAACCGGTCGATCACCGGCACGGCGGCGTGCCTCCTCGATTGCGCTCGGGGCGGCGTCCACGGCGGTCGTCTCATATCCGCGCCCTGCCAGGAAGATCGCGTTGTCACCGAGTCCGCACCCGACATCCAGCACCCGGCCGCGGAACCATCCAGCGCGCTCCATTTCGATCACCGCCGACTGTGCCTCGGCGATGTCCCAGGGCACGCGGGTGATGCCCGCCCCGGGCAGCAGGTCTTGGCCACGGTATGCGGCGTCGAAGTCGGCCGATTGGAAGTCGTAGCCAGCCATTTC
Organism: Solwaraspora sp. WMMD791; assembly: GCF_029581195.1. Taxonomy (NCBI): domain Bacteria; kingdom Bacillati; phylum Actinomycetota; class Actinomycetes; order Micromonosporales; family Micromonosporaceae; genus Solwaraspora; species Solwaraspora sp. WMMD791. Next base: position 5,072,964 of record NZ_CP120737.1, on the reverse strand, counting down.
TTCTCCTTCATCGAAGGTCGCTGGTGGGGTGGGTGGTGTTGTTTGGTCCGACCGTTGCCGGCGCCAGTCGGCGCGCCGGGGACCAGGCCTGCACCAGGGCGACCGCCTGCTGCGGGTTGAGTCGGGGGTCGCAATAGCTGGTGTAGGGACCAGCGACCTGCGCCAACTCGCTATCACTGGCGACACACTCGGTGACGTCCTGCGGGGTCACCTCCAGGTGCAGGCCGCCGGCGACACCTCCGGCCTGGGCGACTGCCTCGGTGAAGAGCTGCACCTCCCGGGTCATCGCCGTCAGCGTGCGAGTCTTGCGACCGCCTGTCGCGAGAACCGTGTTGCCGTGCATCGGATCGCAGAGCCAGATCACCGGGTGGCCGGCCGCGCGTACCCGCTGGACCAGCCGGGGTAGTTCGTTGGCGATCCGGTCAGCCCCCATACGGGTGATCAGCGTCAGGCGTCCGGGTTCGCGGCGGGGGTCGAGCCGGTCGCAGAGTGCTACGAGCTCCGTCGGATCCATCCCCGGGCCGACTTTGCAGGCGACGGGGTTGACGATGCTGGACATCAGCGCGACATGGGCCCCGTCCAGTTGGCGAGTACGGTTACCGATCCACGGCCAGTGGGTGGAACCGAGCCACCGCCGCCCGTCGGGCATCTCCCGGGTCAGCGGCATTTCGTAGTCGAGCAACAGCGCCTCGTGACTACTCCAGACCGCAGATTCGATCGTGGACCAGGTCAGCGGCTCGGGCCGGGGCCAGCCCAGGTGGCTCATGCCGCCGCCGGCCGCCGCGTAGCCGGAGATGATCCGCAGTGGATCCGGCTGCCGGCTCGTCGCGTCAGGATTTGGCCCATTGACCAAGTGCCCACGGTACGCTGGCAGGGTGAGCCCACCGACTGTCTCGGTGGGGTTGGACCGGGGTTTGGTGAACTGCCCGGCGATCCGACCGACCCGCAGCACCGGGCAAGGCAGCCGCTCCCTCATCGTCGCCGCCATCAGGTTGATGAGCTCCATCTTGCGACGAACGTGAGTGGCGTCGCATTCCTCGGTGGGCTCGGCGCAGTCTCCGGCCTGGAGGACGTACGCCTCGCCAGCGGCGACGCGGCCAAGAAAGGCACGGAGCGCGAGCACGTCGTCGGGGCCGACCAGGACCGGGCAGGTGCGCAGGAAGTTTCGGACCTGTCGGGCCTGGTCTGGGTCGGGCCATTCGGGCTGCTGATGGGCTACGGTGACAACGTCAGGTGGCACGGCTGGTTCCTCACTGGGTCGGGCCGATGCTGGCTCGGATCAGGTGGGTATCCCCTCCCGGACGATCTCGGGCACCGCGATGCCCAGGGCGCGGAACTGCTGGCATGGATTCATGAACTCGCGCTGCTGCTTGATCCACCCGTTCTCGAAACGGAAGAAGTGCAGGAAGTGGTTCTGGTAGTGCCCCTCCGGGTAACCCGGAAAGAGAATCTTGCCCTCACCGTCGCACTCCACCCAGAAACGTTCCGGATCCTGAGTGTCATAGATTTCGATGTTAGTCCATACCCAGTCGGGAAAACAGCGCAGGGACCAGACCGCATGCTCACCGAGCCGATTTCGTCCACTTATGACGATGGGCGCACCGCTTTCGGTGGTCCAGAGCCCACCGGTGCCGTCCTCGGCGAACAGCAGGTGGCGCCGGAGCCGATCTTGGCCCCGAGTGTTCATGTAGCGCTCGACGATGGTGCGGTTGTGCGCACGCACCGAGGTCTCGTCGTTCGGGTCGCACTTCGAGCCGTTGGCGGACACGGTGTTCCTTCCTTCCTGTTAATAGCCTCAGTTCAATGGGCAGCCGGTGTCGGGAGTTCGTCGACGACCACGACGTCGATGGGGCCGGCGTCAGCGGGCAGGTGCGCCCGCAGCCACTCGGCCAGGCGGGTGGCGAGCAGGTCTGCGCGGTGAGCTGCTGCCGGTACCATCGCGAGCGGCTGATCCAGGATTGCTGGTGTCCGGTACGTCCCGCCGACCGTCGCGTCCGGGGAACCTGGGGGCAGGAGCACGGCCTCGAAGTGGTCGACGTGCTCCGGGCAGAGGGTCAGGACGCAGGCGAACCCGGTCGCGGAGCTCACCTGCTCGCCGAAGATTTCCGGGTCGAGGCCTCGGACGCCGCCAGCCAGCAGCTCTCGGGCATACGGCAGGTTGCCTTGGCGCAGGGCTCGCCAGACCGCCGTTTCGGCCGCCACCCGCGCGTTGGGGATGTGCAGCACCCGCACGGCGGTGCCGGTCAGACCAGACGTGAGTGCGTCGACGTCGTCGATGTCGACTTCCCAGCGCCAGACGGGGTTCTCCGAGAGGTCGACGACGGCCCGAGGTGCCTTGTGCAAGACCACGTCGTACCGATAGCGGGACAGTTCGTTGTGGTATCGACCAGCCTTGAGTCGCACGTCGACGGCGGCGACAGCCGGGTTGGCGGCCGGCAGCATGGTGAAGAACTCTGGGCGTACCAGCAGTTCCTCATCCAGGTTCTCGCCCTTTCGGGCGAGGTGCTGGACGACCGCTGGTTCGGTGGTGCGGGAGCGGCCGACGGCGACAGCGGCGTGCAGGACCGGTGCCGCTCGTAGGTCCCGGATGTCGCCGAGGAAGATCGCCCCCCCGTCGACCAGCAGGGTAAGCGCCCGGTTTATCACAGCGCTGAGGTAACGCTGGTGCGGGAAGAGTTGGACGACCGAGTTGATCACGATGGTGTCGAAGTACCCGGTCGGCAGCCCGTCGATTCGGTCGGCCCCCTGGGCGCGCAGCTCGACTCGGTCGGCGATGTCGGCATCGGCAGCGACCTGCCGACGGAGCTCCTCCACAGCGGCCGAGGAGAGGTCGGTGCCCCAGTACGCCTCGCAGTCGGCGGCGAGGTGGGCCAGGAGCAGCCCGCTGCCGACACCGATTTCCAGCACCCGACGCGGCTCGAGAGCCCGGACCCGGGAGACGGTCGCCGCCCGCCACTCGCGCATCTCGTCGAGCGCGATGGGTTGGCGGGTGTAGCTGCTGATCCAGCCGTCAAAATTTTCGCCGAACCGCGAGCCCGCGGAGGATCGGTAGAGCCGGTCGTAAATCTGCTGCCACTCGTCGAGTTGCCGGTGGATCACTTCCTCGCCGCCGCTGTTGATCTCGGCGACGGGCACCACGTATGCGACCGGTCCACGCTCGCCTGGTACGACGGTGGCGGCCGCGACCTGGTCGTGGCGCGCCAGCAGGCGTTCGACCATGCCCGGTGCGGCGGCCTCCACCCGGCTGGCACCGTTCGTCGACGGCCGGAATGGGCGCTGGGCGGTACCGAACTCGATCATGGCAGGCCTCCGGAGCGGGGTGGGTCGTGGATGACCGTTTTGCTGCGCATCAGAAACTCGGCGAGGTAGCCGTCGTGGGGCAGGCCGGCTGTCATCTGGGACGTGGGATGGTCGCCGACGTGGACGTTGCCGATGGTCGGCTCGGTCACCAGCCGCTCGATCAGCTCGGTGTCGTGGGTGAACGCAGTGAGGACCAAGCTGTTACGCAGTGGACCGACCCCGTCTGCCCGGCGCCACGGTGCCACCCAGACGCATGGAAAGGGCAGCTCCACGGCAGCCTGCGGGGCGTCCGCCCGGTCGAGCTGGTGCAGCGCGGGACGCAGTGCCGCGCTGCCGTCGCCGAGATCCTCGGCGACGCCGTCGCCGCCGAGCCAGGCGCGGGTGCCGGAGGCCCGGCGGAGCAGATGCCGTTCGATCGCCCGCGCCGCACCGCTGGGCTGCACTGGCAGTACGGCCCGGTCGTCCTCCGGCCGGTACGCGCGGAACGCGGCCAGCCGCGCGGCCAGCTCGGCGCAGAGCGGCGCGGGATCGCCCTCGACCAGGATCGCGGTGGCGTTGACACAACCGGTTCCGGCGTTGCCTGCGATTGAGTCGATGATGGTGCCCAGGTGCCGCCGCCAGTCCGCCTCTGCGGTGAGCAGGATCTTCGACCGGCCCGGTCCCTGAGGAAGCACCGTCGGGTCGCCGACGTACCGACGTACCACCGCGTCGTCGCCGTAGACCATGCTCAGGTCGGCGCTGCGGACCAGGGTCCCCGCGTGTTCGTGGTCGGTGGGGAGCAGCGCAGCCTGGTCGTCGTCGAGACCCGCAGCGCGCAGCGCCGCGATGAGCCGGCGCGGGGTGTACGGGTCGCGTCGTGAGGGGCGTACCGCGACCCGGTAGCCGAGGGCGAACGCCTCCGGCCATAGACTGTGCGTCCCGGGATGGTTGCCAGCGGCATTCACCGCGAGGACTTCGCCTCGGCGCAGCCACACCCCGCTGCCGGAGGCGGTGGCCGGAGCCCGCCAGTCCCTGACCGTGCCGGCCGGACGGGCGCACTCGACCGTCTCTGCCACCTGGGCTAGCCGCTCGGCGGTGGTCCGGGTGGCGGCGCGGACTACTGAGATCGGTATGCCGCCGACCCGGCTCACCGCGTACTGGTACTGATCCACCGACTGGTCTGCGAGGGTGGCCGAGGCGAACATCCCAGCTGCCTTGGCGACCAGCGCGGCCTGCTCCTGTGCCGGTCGCGCCGGGGCCCGACGCAGTGCGGCAACGGTACGCTCGATGTAGAGCGGTGGGACCAAGCTCAGTTCGGCGACGACCTCGCCGGCCACGTCGGTGAGCGTTTGCCGGCGTCGTGTGCGGTACGACCCCTCCGGGCCGAGCGCGTCGATCTTTGCGGGTGGGACACGGGAAGTCATCAGTAGACCCCCTCGATGACGGGTTCGTCCTCGAAGGTGCTCACCGGGGCGATGTCGGCCACCGCGTCGCCGACCTGCCCGGGGCGGGCCGCCACCCGGGTCGCCTCGTCGCGTTCCAGGTTGTTCGGCAACAGGAACGACTTGCTGACATGGTGAGCAAGCACCCGACCCCGCTCGCCGTATGGCACCGGCGTCAGATCCTCGGAGCGCACCACCTCGAATGTGATGTACGGAGCGAGCCCGTCGAACACGCACGCCGCCTCGGCGGGCAGGCCGGGACGTTCGCCGGCCATTCCGAGCACCATCGTGCTGCCGTAGTTGCCACAGAGCACAGCGTCCGGGAATACCTGGGTTCGGTAGAGCTGCCGCGAATCCGGGTCGAGCTGGGTGCCACCCCAGCGGATGGCGCGTACCTGCCGACGGATCAACTCCACCAACTCCTCACGGCGGGCCATCCGTTCCAGAAGCGTTGGCGTAACCGTCATCACGCCGATCTCCTGGGTACGCAGCACATGCTCGACCTGGTCGACGACGTGTTCGGCGTACGCGTCGGCAACCTCGCGGTGGCCCTGGGCAAGTTGCCGCCGGACCCACCGCGGGTCCATGTCGACACAGAATCCGTACCGACCGTGGGTACTCGCCGACCGTCGGAAATACTCCCCAACGATATGCGGGCCGGTTGGAACCACCCCCAGCCAGTCGACCGAGCGTGGGAACCCGTGCGCGTCGAGGTTCGCGTTGCTGGCGGCGAGCATCCGATCCAGCCAGTCACGCATCAGCACCACTCGCTTGGGCAGTCCAGTGGTGCCGCCGCTGTCGAAGACGCCGATCACCTCGGGACGGTGGCCGTACCCGCGCGGGATCAGATCCGCTACGCGGGCGGTGCGCAGCTCGGCGACGACGTTCGGGAAGAGCCGCAGGTCGGCGTAGGACTTCACATCCGCCAGGGGATCGAAGTGCAGGGTGGCGGCGCGTGCCAGCCAGAACGGCGCTCCGGTCTCGGGCTGGAAATGCCACCGCATCGCGGCGCGGACGTACTCGTCGGGGTCAGGATTGACGTCGCGGGGCAGGTCGAGGAGATCTAGTTCGGCTGTAGGCACGTTTGACTCGCTCCAACTCGAAGACACTGGTCAGGCGGCGTGCACGGACGCTCGGGGTAGCGGTCACACCCGGATCAGGGTGGCGGACCAGCGGCCGGCCGAGATGCCGCAGAGCGCCACCACCTCGCCGGGACGCAGTTCGCCGCTGTCCAGCTGCACCGCTAGCGAGACGAGTTGGTCCGCGCCGCCCATGTGGCCATGCTCCGGCGCGAGCGCGGCGTTGGTGCGGGCAAGCGGGATCCCGAGCGGCTCCGCGATCGCGGCGATGCTGCTAGCGCTGTCGTTGAGGTAAATCAGATGCGCGATTTCGTCTCGGGTCAACCCGGCTCGTGTGCAGGCACCGTCGATCGCATCCAGCATGCGCGCGTATCGGCTCTGCAGATATGACCGGAGCACTGCAGGGTCGTTGCCAAACCTGGCCCGCACCTCGGCGTGTCCACCCGGCGCGGTGGTGCTCGACCAGCCCGGCCGAGGCAACGGCTGCACCGCACCGCCGAAGTCCAAGCGCAGCAGATCACAGTGCTCGGGGTCGGTGAACTGCTCGGTCGCCAGCCATCGGTTCGCCGGATGCCCGCGCCGTACGATGGCCGCTCCGGCACCGTCGCTGATCACGGCGTTAACCACGTTCATCCGGTTGCGGTGGAACTCGCTGACCCGGTTGACCGCTACGAAGAGGGCAGTGGAGACCTCGGGCTGCATCGCCATCGTCGCAGCGACGTAGTACAACCCGTGCACGCCCGCTGCACATCCCTCGTCAAGCAGCAGGGTCTGCACCTGCCCGATCTTTAGGTTGCGGGCGAGCGCTGCGGCTCCGTCCCAGTAGAGATACTCTGGGACGTCCGAGTTGGTGAACACCACCAGGTCGATCGAGTCCGCTTCGATACCGAGTCGGTCGATGGCCTGCTGCGCGGCCGTCGTCGCGAGGTCGGTGGCGTGCACCCCCTCCGCCGCCCGGTGGTAGGTGCGGTAGCCCCAGTTCGTCACCCGCTCGGGGTTGTCGACGTAGCGGGCGGCGGTGGCGGCCACGTCCTGTTCTTGGCCGAGGGCGATACCAAAGCTAGCTATTCCGAGATCCACGGTGGGTCGGGCCATGCGCGCGTCTCCTCGTGAGCGGTCCGTGCCGTCGGGGTGGGGTGGCTCGGTCAGGGCGGGGGAACACGGGAGGCCAGCTCCGCCGCTGCGGTCGCGAGGTTCTGCTCGAACAGGAGCATCAGGTCGTACTCTGCGCCGAATTGTTCCTTGGCGTACTGGCAGAGCCGCAGCGCCAGAATTGAGTGCCCACCGAGGTCGATGAAGTTGTCCTGGGCGGAGAGCTCTGGCTCACCCAGCATTTCGGCGACCCATTCGACGGTCTGCCGCTCCACCTCCGCATTGCGGTCTTCGGTCTCGGTCATCACCGTTCTCCCTTCTGCCGTTCCCAGGCGCGAGCGACCGTGTCCCGGTCGACCTTTCCGTTGATGGTTCGGGGCAACGCCGGCAGTTCCTGGTAGGCTGCTGGCCGCATGTACTGCGGCAGCACTCGTCGGACGTGCTCACGCAGCGCCGGGACCTCGACTCGCGATCCGGCTTCGGTTGGGACGTAGGCGCAGACCAGCCGTTCGTCCTCCGGGCCGAACCGCCGTACCCAGACCACCGCCGAAAGCACAGCGGGATGATCGGCGACGGCGGCCTCCACGTCGCTCAGTTCGATTCGGTGGCCACGGAGTTTGACCTGTAGGTCCTCCCTGCCGCGGTAGACCAGGTTGCCGTCGGCTCGGACTCTGACCAAGTCGCCGGAGCGGTAGTACCGCTGCGGCGGGCCACCGTCCGGAGAGGGCAGCAGGGCGAAGCGTTCGGCGTTCAGATCGGGTCGGTTCAGGTAGCCCGCGCTGAGCTGGGGGCCGGCGAGCCATAGAACCCCCTCCTCACCGATGTCGGCGTCCTGGCCGTCTGGGGTACGGATCCGATGGGTGAAACCGGGAAGAGGCCGACCGACCACCGAGACATCGCCGTCGAGGTCGTCCTCGGTAACCTGGTGGAAGGTGGCGTGCACGGTGACCTCTGTTATCCCGTACATGTTCACCAGCATGGGCCGGCTCAGCCCGAACCGTTTCGCCCACGGCCGGAGCACGGCAGGGGTCAGCTTCTCGCCCGCAAAGACGACGTACCGCAGGGCGGGCAGGTCGGCCTGCGCACGCAGCGCCGCACCAGCCAGCCCGTTGAACGCGGTAGGGGTGACGTTCAGCACCGAGACGCCCTCGTCGATGACGGTGTCCAGGCACTTCTCCGGGGAACGCGTGCTCCAGTAGGGCAGCACCACCAACCGGGCACCGGTGGTGAACGCGCCCCACATCTCCCAGACCGAGACGTCAAACGCAAGGGAGTGGAAGAGCAGCCAGCGGTCGTCAGCGGTGAACGCGAAACGCTGTCCAGCGGCGGCCAGTAGCGCGGTCACCGCGCTGTGCTGGATGCGTACCCCCTTGGGAGTGCCGGTGGTGCCGGAGGTATAGATGACGTACGCCGTCTCCCCTGGTGCGGGTGACGAGTGCCGCAGCCGCGCCAACGGCTCGTCCCGTAGCCGCCGCAGCTCTGCCCCGGTGAGCACTGGGCGGCCGTCGACGGGGCAAGCGTCCGGGTCACCGACCAGGGCGGCCACCTCGCTGTCCTCGACGATCAAGCGGTTACGGGCGGCGGGGTTGCGCACGTCGAGCGGTACGTACGCGGCGCCGGCCCGCAGGATGCCGAGGATGGCCACGATCGCCTCGGCACTCGGCGGCATCCGCAGCGCTACACGGTCGTCTCGCCGTACCCCGCGCGCATGCAGCGCCCGCCGGGCCGTCTCGGCCCAGGCGTCGAGTTCGCTGTACGACAGCGACTCGCCTCCCGCCACCAGCGCGGTCCGCTGCGGGTACGCGGCGACCGTGCGGGCGAAAACGTCAACGAGGTTGACCGGTGCCCCAACCGGTTCGGCACTCATCGCGTGCCCTCCCCTTGGCAGGGCGCGACGGGGTTCGATAGGCAGAGTCGGCGGGACATCGTCACCACCCGCTCGGCCTGCACTCGAGCCGCCTGCCGGGTGACGTCGTCGATCGAGCGTCGCCCGCCCTGCGTGCAGTACGACGTACCGTACGGATTGCCGTCGGCGTGCTTGTGTGCATCGGTGTATCCAGGCGCTACGACGATTCCGCCAAAGTGGTAGAAGGAGGTGGTGAGCGCCAGCAGCGTCGACTCCTGGCCGCCGTGCGGGCTGCTGCTGGCGGTGAATGCGCTGTAGACCTTGTCCGCCAGCAGTCCTCGCCGCCAGGCCCCGCCGAGCGAGTCGATGAAGTGTTTGAGCTCGGTGGCCATGTTGCCGAACCGAGTCGGTGTCCCCATCAACACCGCGTCGGCCCAGAGCAGGTCCTCGGCGGTGGCGACTGGGACGTCGACAGTGGCTGCGGCGTGAGCCGACCATCTCGGGTTCGCCTCGATCACCGATCGGGGGGCGAGTTCGTTGATCCTGCGCAGCCGGACCGCCGCGCCGGCCTTCTCCGCCCACAGCGCGATCTCCCGCGCTATTTCGGCTACCGTGCCGGTGGCGGAGTAGTAGACGACGGAGACGTTCGGATTGACGGTGAAGGTCATGGTGGCCCTCCTCAGGTGGCGCGGTGGAGCCGTTCGGGGCGGTCAGGGTTGCAGGCGGGTGGGGCGCCAGTCGTCGCCGTCGCGGTGGTAGTGCAGCCGGCGGTGCAGGCGGTCCGGGCTGGCCGACCAGAACTCCACCTCGGCTGGTTCGAGGCGGTAGCCGACGAACCGGTCCGGCCGCAGAAGCGCTACCCCGGCCTCGGCCAACTGCTGAGCAGCCGCCCCCAGCGCGGCCGGGTCGGGCAACGGCAGGCTCTGCTGGGAGGCCACCGACATGGCGTGCAGGGGCACCGCGCGAGCCGCCCAGAGCGCGTCGGACTCCGCGTCGGGTACCTGCCTGACAGGGCCGGAGATGACCAGCTGACGGCCGAGCTCCCGCCAGTAGAACAAGCCGGAGGCCCAACCGGTGGCGGCAATGTCGCGCCCCTTGCGGCTGCACCGGTGGCTGGTGAAGAGCACCCCCTCGGCACCGTTCTTCAACACGGCGACGATCCGGTTGGAGACCCGGCCGGCTTTGTCGGCTGTGGCCAGTGCCATCGACTGGGGCTCACGCACCCCCAGCCGGACCGCCGTGGCGAGCCACCGCTCGGCGATGCTCAGCGGCTCGGCCGGCGGGGTGTAGTACTCGGGGAAGGCGAGGTCGATCTCCGCAGTAAGCGATTCGAAGCTGCTGCTGTCCACGGTTGCCTGACCTAAACCATGATCGTGCCGCGGGCGACGACCGCCCCGTGGCCGCTGACATATACCGAACTGACCCGTTCGCCGGCACCCTGCGCGACGGCGCGCATCAGCGAGGGTCGGCCGATCTCCACCCCCTGCAGGATCTCGATCTCTTGGCCGTACAGGGCGAGGCCGTGCCGAGCGAGGTAGATCGCCAGAGGGCCGGCCGCCGAACCGGTCGCGGCGTCCTCGACCACCCCGTACGCCGGGGAGAACATCCGACTGCGCCAGCGGGTACCGCAGCCGGCAAAGCAGTTGGCAGCCATGTCCGGCAGGGCCGCCAGGGCGCGGTGGTCCGGACGCAGCGCGGAGAGCGCGGCGACGCTCTCCAGTCCGACGAGGACGTGACGCGGCCCGTTGTGGTAGACTTCGACTGGGGTTGTGGCTACCTCTACGCCGAGTGCCGCCAGCACCTCGGTCGGATGCTCGTAGCCACGCCAGGTCGGGGTCGGCTGACGCATCCGGATCGTCATGAAGCCGTCAGTCATCACGCCGGAGATCTCGACCGGGGTGACACCCATCCGGGTTTCCAGCCGTAGTTCGCGTCGGCCCAGAGTATGGCCGAGGGCCACCGCCGTCCCGAGGATCGGGTGTCCAGCGAAGGGCAACTCGTTGACCGGTGTAAATATCCTGATCTGGGCGTCCGCTGCCCCTTCCGCCGGCAGTACGAACGTCACCTCGGAGAGGTTCATTTCCCGGGCGATCCGCTGCATTGTCGCGCCGCTGAGGTCTGCGGCGTCGAAGAAGACCGCTACCGGGTTTCCTTCCAGCGGCCTGCTCGCGAAGGCGTCCACCACCATGTACTCGTGCACCGCCGACTCCTCACTGTCGTCCCGGGGCTGGCTGGACCATCGCGTCGTCCGGCACCCGGGCGTCGAGCGCCCAGCGCAAGGCCTCGGCGGTGATCCGTAGCCCGTCGAGGGTCAGCACTGATTCGGGATGAAACTGCATTGAGGCGAAACCGGGGCCGCGCAGCGCGTGCACCTCGCCGGTCCTCCGCTCGCGGCTCAGCCGCACAGGGCCGATCCCGTCGACCGCCAGGTCGTCTTGGTCCCCGTGCAGCACGTACGTGTTGTAGAAGCCCACTCGCTCGCGGGCACCGAACAGGTCGATCTCACGCTGGGTACCCTGGTACGGGTTGCGTCGGCGGACCAGATCGAGGCCGAGGCGTTGCCCGAGTACCTGGTGACTCAGGCAGACGGCGACGAAGGGCTGTCTCACCGCCAGCAGGAGGTCCACGCTGCTGTGCAGCCCTGCGATGCGGGGGTCGCTAGTGTCCCGGGGATCACCCGGACCAGGGCCAAGCAGCACCAGGTCGTGGCCAGTGAGCTCGTGTGGCTGGTCAAAGCGGATCACCGTCACGACGAGTCCCAGCGCGCTCAGCTGTTGGCCGATCATCGCGGTGAAGGTGTCTTCCTCGTCGACCACTAGCACCCGCAACTGGGCCAGTCCGGCAGCGTCGGTCCGCCGGGCAGCGTGGTCGCGCAGCCAGAAATCCGCGATTCGGTCGTTGCGGCGGCGCAGCGCGGAGCGGACCTTCGGGTGCGATCCGAATGCTGTCGGCGGTTGTTCCTGCAGGACACCGAGCAGCCCGGCGGCCTTGGCATGGGTCTCGGCGACCTCGGCGTCCGGTTCCGAGTGCCGCACCAGGGTTGCACCGACCCCGATCTGAAGCCGCCCGTCTGGGGCGATGTCGGCGGTACGGATGAGGATGGCCGAGTCCAGGGTGCGCTCCCCGGTGGCGTCTCGGCCGACGAGCGCTGCGATGCCGCCGTAGTACCGCCGTCCCTGCGGCTCGTACCGTTCGATCACTCGGGCTGCGCTTTCCAGTGGGCTTCCCGTCACGGTCGGCGCGAAGAGCGTCTCGCGCAGTATCTCCCGCACGTCGCGGACGGTGTACCCGTCGATGAAGTACTCGGTGTGCGCCAGCCGTGCCATCTCCCGTAGGTAAGGACCGACGACCCGACCTCCGCCGTCGCAGATCCGTGCCATCATCTTCAGCTCCTCGTCGAGCACCATGTAAAGCTCGTCGATCTCCTTCTGATCGCCAAGGAACCGGGTGATGCCGTCGAGAGTGGGGCCGGTGGTGGGGTATCGGTACGTTCCGCTGATGGGGTTCATCGAGACTCGGCCGGCGTCGAGGGATACGTGCCGCTCCGGGGTGGCACCGACGAGCGTGCCTGTCGGGGTGTGAACGACGAAGGTCCAGTACGCGCCCTGTTCCCTTTCGAGCAGTCGGCAGAAGAGCGCGACAGCGTCGCTCGGTGAATAGTTGGCGATCCGGGCAGTGAAGGATCGCTTGATGACGAAGTTGGCGCCCGTGCCGGTGCCGATCTCATGCTCCACGATCCGCCTGATAATCTCGGCGTACTCGCTGTCGGCCAGGTCGAACCGGCCACCGCTGAGCCGGACTGCCCGCTTTGGCACCGCCGTCAACAGCTCGTCCCTGGCCAGGGTCTCCTGCTCACTGATCGCCAAGGCGACCAGTGGCGCGCGGTCGTCGCGGGCGGCGAAGCCCCGTTCGATGATCTGCCGGTACGGCACCAGCAGCAGCGTCTCGTGCGCTGGGCCAAGCGGACCGGCGGGCCGGGCAGGCAGCACGACCTCGGCGAGGGTAGCCGGGTACGAGACCTCGCCGATCAGCGCGTCGGTGGTGTCGACGCCGCTGCCCGGACGATGCAGCAAGGCGAAGGCCTGCGGTTCCCCGGCGAGGATCCGGTCGAGCAATCGGCCTGCGCCCTGCCTCGTCGGAGTGTTCACGCAAAGACCCTCTCCGTGACGACGACCTGCCCGCACCGTTGCGCGACGTAGTCCAAGGCGAATCGGTGGTGCAACGCGGTGAAATCGCCGATGGCGTCGGCTGCGACGAAGGGTTGAATGTCGTTGGTGAAGGCATCGATCGCGGTCGCGAGCACGCCGATGTGCCCGAATACCCCGCAGAGGACGATCTGGTCGCGGCCGTCGGCACGCATCCACTCCAGCAGGCCCGAACGGTGGAAGGCGCTGTACCGCCACTTCACGAAGATCCGATCGGCGACGCCCGGCTCCAACTCGGGCACGACGTCACGCTCGGCTGGCTCGCCGCGCATGCCGCCACCCCAGAAGTCGTGTAGCAGCCCACGTTGCTGCTGACTCATCCCGCCGGGCTGGGCGGTGTACGCGACCGGCACACCGAGTCGCACGCAGCGGTCGCGCAGCCGGACCGCGTTGATGACCAGATCGGTTCGGAGCGGCTCAGGCAGAGCGCCGACGAAGTAGCGCTGCATGTCGTGTACCAGCAGCACCGCACGCTGCGGGGCGAGCGGCCAACACACGACGTTCTTCGGCAAGGCCTCCTCGGTCGGGAGGGGATAGGATTCGATGTCCTGTAGGCCGACCATCAGGGGTTCTCCCTCCGACGGGGGTACTTTCGGGTGGGCGATGGGCCGGGGCCTTTCTCACAGCAGCATGCTCACGTCGCGGGGGTCTCTGCCGACCAGTGCCCGGCCGTAGACCTGCTGGGGGATTCCCATGCCGAAGCCGGCGTGCCGGCTGCCAACGTGAACGTCCCGCCAGAGCCGCTGCAACGGGTTCGACTCGTGGAAGGCCCCGGATCCGTACGCGGTGATCAGCACATCCATCGCCTCGCGGCAGAGCCGAGTCACCTCGGTCGAGTCCATGCGGGCGCGGGCGCGGGTCTGAATGTCCGGGTTGGCATTGGCCGCTGCCGCTGATTCGATCCGGTCGATGATCCCCTGGGCGAGCAGCTTCGCTGTGTCGATCATGGTGGCGGCGGTGGCCAGGTCGAGCTGGAGCGTCGGCGAGTCCGCCTGGGTCCGGTACGTGGAGCCGGCCACCGGCCGGGATTCGGCGTTGTCTTGGACGTAGCGTAGTGCGGCGTCGGCGGCTCCGATCAGCGACCCGAGCAGGCCGATCGCGAAGACACCGGTCAGGCTGTTGCGGTAGCGGTGTTCTGGATCGATCAGGCCATCCGTCTCGCCGTGTAGTACCGGCAGGTACGGCAGCAGCCGGTGCTCTGGGACGAAGATCCGATCGCCGACCACTGTGTTGCTGCCGGTGCCTCGCATGCCGACGAAGTGCCACGCGTCAGTCACGGTGAGCTGTTCCATGGGTACCAGGGCAAAGTAGGGAGTAGGCCTTTCGCCGCGGTCGACCAGGACCAGCATCCCCATCCAGTCTGCGTGCAGACTGCCCGACGCGTACGGCCACCGTCCGCTGATCCGGACCCCGCCTCCGACCACTTCGGTGTCGGGGGCGGGCCGGCCCAGCACCAGGGCGCTGCTGGCATTCGGGTTGTCGCCCCACATCTCCTGCTGCGCTCTCTCGGAGAAGAGCGAGACGACGAAGTTTCCGACATTGAGTACTCCGGTGACCCACGCGGTGGCGCAGCATCTGCGGCCGATTTCGATCGAGACGTCGAGCAGTGTCCGTAGGTCGGCCTGGTGTCCGCCCCAGCGTCGAGGGGTCATCAGCCGCAGGAGCCCGGAGTTGACCAGCTCCTTGACGACCCGGTCGGTGAGCCGGCGCGTCTGGTCGTTCTCGGCCGCGTCCTCGCGTAGTAGCTCGCACAGGTTCGTGGCCCGGGTGACCAGGTCGGAGTGGGTCGCGACCTCGGCCGCCGACGTGCGGGTGGCGGTGTCCATGGGCATTCCCGCCTCCTCTCGTTTCAGTCGTTGTGGAGACGTTCGGGATGGCCGTCTGCGTCATCTCATCGGCCACAGATCATCCGGTTCCGTGTCAGGTCTGTGTCGCCGCCGACTCTTGCGCGCCGACTACAGTCCAATCCTCCCAGGCACGGATACGATCCTGGTAAACGGTTTTTAGGAGACTCAACACAGCATCGTCGAATACCGCTCGTAGTGGCGGTTCCGGACTGTCAACGATGTGCATCAACGGCGTGACCGTGGATATCGGATCGCCCGGTGGGTAGCCCGAAGAGGGTGCAGCGGACTCGGCGTAGGGCGAACTCGGCACCGCCCATACGGCGGATTTTCCGCGCCAGTCGGTACGATACGGTCCGGGCTCCAGAATGGTAACTCGTATTCCGAAACGGACAACCTCCTGCGCCAGCGAATCGGAGAGCCCTTCCAGCGCATATTTCGAGGCGTGGTAAAGCCCGAGCATCGGCCACGAGGCGATCCCGGCGATACTGGATACCTGCACGATATGGCCGCTCCTCTGCGCCCTCAGAATCGGCAACGCGGCTTGGACCACCCAGAGCGGACCGAAGAAATTCGTGTCCAACTGGGCTCGAGCCTCGTTCTCGGTCACATCCTCGACCGAACCGAAGAGTGCGTATCCCGCATTGTTGACCACGACGTCGAGTCGACCAAATCGCTCGTGAGCAGCCCAGACGGCGGCGCGCACAGCGGCGCGGTCTCGAACGTCTAGGTCGAGCGGAAGAATCCGGCCCCCATACCGGTCGACAAGGGCGTCGAGCACCAAGGCATCTCGCGCGGTCGCCGCAACCCAGTCGCCGCGCTCCAGTGCGGCCTCGGTCCAGACTCGGCCAAACCCCCGCGATGCACCGGTAATGAACCAGACTTTCGGCGTCACATCTTCCTCCCGGTTCTCACCAACCCGGTTTACGATAGAGCCATCTTGACACCGTACGCGCATTCCGAGAGCCTTGGTCGGCCACCACTAGAATGCAGTGAACAGGTGCACGCCCAATAAGCAGACCCACCAAGGCGCAAACAGAGCAGGGCCCATAGCGTGGTAGCCAATAATACTAACAACGACCAGAAACGAATTTGCTCCACCCTCAAAAGCCCTCGACCGGACACGCCTCCCTGGACGACGCTCGTCGATCTCGTCCTCATTTCTACCCGCAGGCAAGCTGAGTGTCAATACCCGCTCTCACATTCGAGACGCACGGCAAGAACAGCTTGGCCCCAGGCGTCGTCGATCTAGAACAATTACTTGCCACCGCTATCAGGATGGGATATGAAGGTTGACAAGACGCTTTCAAGATCGGCATTAACAATCTAGCTGTGGTCGGCCGGTTGTCCGTAAGCCGCCAACTCGAGGGGTTCCAACGCGCTACGCCGGCAGACCGCTCAGAGCATAGGCATACATAGCCATCAGAGATGGATCGTGGGGGGAGGAAGTTCAGGTCAGTACCAGTTCCTCCGGCTCGCGAGGTGGCGGCGGCACCTGGAACGCGGCCCGCGCGCACCGGATGAACTCGCGCAGCGCCGGGCTGGTAGCGACCGGCCAGACGAGGCTCAGCAGGGCGGGCGCCGGCGCGTCGTGGATCGGCAGCACGGTCAGGTCCCCCCGATGTGGCGCGCCCATCGACTCACTGAGGATGGCGACACCGAGCCCCCTGGAGGCCAGGCTCACCACAGCGGTCGGAGCGCTGGCCTGCAGGGCGATCTCGGGTTGCAGCCCGGCGGCGGCACATGCCTGGTCGAAAACCGTCCGGGTGCCGGTGCCGGTCGGCAGGCACACGATCGGAAAATCAGTGATGTCGGCCAAGTCGGCGCTGCCGCGCTTGGCCAACGGGTGGTCGTTGGCCACGATCGCGACCAGTCCTTCGCTGATGATCGGCATCGCCCGCACCCCGGCCGGGGCGACTTCGGCTGTGCCCACCAAGGCCACATGTGCGTCTCCCACCCGGACACTCTCGATGAGCCGGTCCGAGTTCCCCTCGAAGAGCACGATCTCAATGCCGGGGTGAGCCCGATGGAACGCCGCGAGCGCGTCGAAGAAGGAGGCGACGGTGCATGCCATCACCATCCCCACCACGAGCCGGCCACGGATCAGCCCGTTCACCTCGTCGACCGATTGACGCAACGCGTCAGCCGAGGCGAGGACGGCCCGGGCATGCTCCAGCGCGGCGGCACCCGCCGTAGTCAGGGTGGCCCGCCGCCCTGACCGGTCGATCAACGCCGCACCCAGGTCATGTTCGAGTTGGCGGATCTGTGAGCTCACCCCGGACTGGCTGATCCTCACCCGCTCTGCTGCGCGGGTGAAGTTCCCCTCCTCGGCCACGGCCACGAAGTACTCGAGTTGCCTCAACTCCACATCCGGCGATTCTACCGGCGTATTCGGAACCTGGCCGCCGGTCCATGATGGATCCCATCGGAGCACAGTCGATCACAACAGCTCACTCTGAGTGATTCACCGCCCACCGAGTGCAGCTCATCTGGTTCAACGGGTTGGCCGCGCCGAATGTCTCGGCTGGCGCGATCCTTGACAGACAGGCGGGCCGGCCGTGATTCGTCAGCCAGGCCGGACAGGGGAGCCCAGGCGGTCGAGCGCGATTCGTAGCCGCGCTGGGCCGCTCCACAAAAGGGTTGAAGCGGACGTCCGATCCCAGACCGTCGACCTCACGGATCTCCCACCTGATGCCGCGTTCGGGGTCACGCTTCGTGAAGGAGGAAGCTTCGAGGTCGGTGGCGCCCGTCTTTGTTGTGCGGAATGTGCCAGATCGCGGCGCTCACCTTGCGCCCTACGAATCGAAAGGTTAGCTTCGATTCCCCTTCAGGATCGCAAGATCAACAGCAGTCCGAGCTGCGGGATGCAGGTTGAACCTTTCTTGTTGTGCGGCCGGCGTGAACGGCGCGTGACACGTGGGTGCCACGCCCGCCGACGGTTTCCCCTCGCGTCCCGGCTTGTTGGCCTGCCGTTTCGCTGCTGGCCCAGTCCCAAGTTCCCGAGGGTCGAGGAGGATGGGGCGGCCCCCACCTGCGCCTACGGGCAGCAGGTTTCGCTACCTGGCGGACACCCTCCTGGCCCGTCTTCACCACCAGCGCCGCCTGACCGCGACCTCGCGAACCGGTATCCCGGAGGGTTGCAGGGGGCGTTCGACGACGGGGCGGATCGTGTGGGGAGTGACGCGGTCGCGTTCGTGCTCCTCGGCGAACCAGGCGGCCTGCTCGTGCGCGCCGAGGCTGTCCAGGGCCTTCAGCAGGTCGGTCACCAGGATGTCGAGGCGGTGAGTCTCGGCCTCGGCAGCGAGGAACCGTTCATGGTGGGTGACTGCCCGGTGGCCGCACCACTGGCGTAGCAGTTCGTGCCGGGGCCGGACATGGCTGCGGTACCAGTCGTACTCCCATTGCGGTGACGTGGTCCGGTCGTCCCGGCCCCGACCGGTGGTGTTCGGGCCGCCGAACTTGCACTGTGGCGGGACTCGGCTTCCTGCTCGATGACCAGGTCGAGGACCTGGGTCGCATGGGCGCGGCACGCGGCCTCGACCAGGTAGAGGGTGCCGGCCGGCGACAGGATGGTCCGGCCGTCGTGGTCGAACCATTCGGCCGTAGCGAGGATGTCGTCGATCGGGCCGCTGATGATCTCGCCCAGGCGGGACCTGTCGTGGATGTCGGTGGCGCAGGACACCGGGGACCACAGCAGTTCGGCCACGTCCGGGGCGATCAGGAGGAGGAAGATCTCCTCGACGCAGGCCTCCTCGATGTCATTGAGGCTGGAGTCGCCGATGCGTTGCCAGTTCGACATCAACGCGTCGAAGGCCCCGACCTCGGTCCACGGCACCCGCAGCCGCGCGCCGGGCAACGGGGACCAAGTCGGCGGCGAGCAGCCCGGTGGCCTGGGTACGCAGGGATCTCCGCCGGAGGTGTCGGGTGTCGCGGGGTGCGGGGCGGCCTTGTGCCAGGATTCGACGGATGGCCACGTGGGACCAGCAGCAGATGGGTGCTCGTGTGCGCACCTTCGGACGCCGGCCCGGCACCTGACCGTGCCCAGCGTAGGACCGGCCAGCCGGGCCATGCTCGGGCACGGTGGTGCACCGCGGCGGTAGTAGTCCGGCCCAGGTGACCTCGATCAAGCGCTCGCGGCTGTCGGCATCCGGCAGCGCTGCGTGCCGCGTCGGACGGCGGGCCGCCGGTGACGGCCACCGCGTCTCCGCTGGTGCACGCGGCCGGCGGTGATCCTGCTGCTGATCGCGCTGGCGCTGTCGGTGTCAAACCCCCGAGGGCTAACCCTAGCGGGACACCGCCTGAGCTGGTCGGCCCAGCGGCGAACACGGGGGCCTGACCGGTCATCGGCAAGGATGGTCACGTCGCGCGCTACCGTGGACGCCGTGACGAGGAAAGCAGCGACTGGGGTGGGCCACACGGCCCGCCTTGCGCTGCTGCTGGCGACCGCCCTCGGGCTGGCGCTGATGCACACCCTCGGACACACTGGTGTCCGCGCTGACCCGCACCCGGCGATGGCCGGCATGCCCACGATGACGGCGGGTGCCGCCGGGATGATGGGGGCCGTGGTCACCGCGGCGCAGCCGTGCCCGGACGGGCACTGCGACGGCCACGGTGGGCACAGTTCCGGCGTCTGGAGCGCCTGTCTGGCGATCCTGAGCGGCTTGGCCGTGATCGTGATGCTGCTCTGGCTTCTCACCACAGTCCGAGGCCATCGCCTGGTGTCCGTGCCCGCCGAGCTGGGGGCCGTGTCCCCGCGAGCGCCACCAGATCGGACCACCGGGCTCATGCTCGCCTCGGCAGCGGTACTGCGCATATAGCAACGCCACCTCGACGGCGACCCGCCTGCGGTCGTGTCGAGGCGTTCGCGCGTACCCGACATCCTGCCGAAAGGTTACGACCCGCAATGATGCGTACTTCCCAGCTGCCCACTACCGTGCTGCGCCGCGGCCTCCTCGCCGGCGCCGCCGTCACCACCACTCTCGTACTGTCGGCCTGCGGCGGTAGCGATCAATCCTCGAGTGACACCGGCGTGAACCACGGCGCCACCGCCACCGCCTCGCCGGCCGCGTCGGCGGTCGGCACGTTCAACGACGCCGACGTCACCTTCGCCCAGGCGATGATCCCGCACCACCAGCAGGCGGTGCAGATGGCCGACATGGCCGACGGTCGCGCCGCCGACGCCGAGGTCAAGCAACTCGCCGGCAAGATCCAGGCCGCGCAGCAGCCCGAAATCGACACCCTGACCGGCTGGCTGATCGCTTGGGGCAGGCCGGTCCCGGAACCGCACATGAGCGTGGGCTCCGGCATGGAGCACGGCTCGATGCCCGGCATGATGACCGACGCCGACATGAAAGAGCTCATGGACGCCAAAGGTGCGGCGTTCGACAAGCACTTCCTGACCATGATGATCAGTCACCACGAGGGTGCCATCGAGATGGCCCAGACCGAGGTGGCGCAGGGCTCCAACCCGGAGGCCAAGGCCCTCGCGCAGAAGATCATCACCGATCAGCAGGCCGAGATCGCCACGATGAAGACCATTCTCGAACGCCTCTGACCTCGTAACGCGCCGTCGGGCGGCCAAGCACAACAGGCTTGGCCGCCCGCTGCCCGCTGTACACCGGCAGGCGCCTTTGGCCGCGCACCGTCCGGTGACCGGCGTGGCACATCCGCGAAATCCGGCGGGATGAACCGGATCTTTGTTACATTTGACGTTCGGCATGTCGGGGTGCTGATCGGAAAGGGTCCATGCTCCAGCTGATCGTGCGGATGGCCACCGTGGCGCTGCTGCTGCTCTGCGGCGCCATGCTCGATCACGCGCCTCAGCACCCTCACCACAGCCATCCTGCCGCCGCAGCCGGGGCGCACCCGGCAGCGCCGCCCGCATGCGACGGTGCCGCGGTATCGGCCGACCAGGCGCATCAGGGGCATCCGTGCACACCGGCGGCGCTACCGCAGCAGCCCATGACCGGCGACGTCGACCTGCCCTTGGCCGCGGTCCCGCCTCCCGCCGACGACCACTCGATTGCTGCCGCCACCGCGGCTGACGCCGCCCACCCGCCCGGCAGACACCACCACAGCGTGCTGTCGCTGACGAGCGTGTACCGGAGCTGACAGGTCCCGCACGCCGCCGACTCAAGCCCCGCCCTGCCCCGGCAGGCGCGGTCCGGGACCGGCGACCTGCCTCTGCGACCTCTGCTCATTCCCGCAACCGACGCCACATGGTGGCGCCGGGCGGCGGGCCACATCTGCGAAAGCGGCTACGCACATGATCGACGTGACTTTTCCCCGGCCGCACCGCCGGCCTCTTCCCGCCCAGCTCGTCTCCAGCTCCACCTGCCATCACCTCGACCAGCTCGTCGGCAACACCCCGGTCCTGTGGACCCGCGACATCACCACCACCACCGACCGCGGGTTCTGGGCCAAACTCGAAGGCCACAACCCCGGCGGCATCAAGGACCGGCCCGGCCTGCACCTGATCCAGTGCGCCCACGACCGCGGTGACCTGCCCGAAGGCGCCCCGATCGTAGAGTCCACCTCCGGCACCCTCGGCCTCGGACTGGCGTTGGCCGGACTGATCCACGGCCACCCGGTCACCCTGGTCACCGACCCCGGCATGGAACCACCGCTACGAAACCTGCTGACCGCCTACGGCGCCCGCATCGACCTGGTCGACACCCCGCATCCGACCGGCGGCTGGCAGCAGGCCCGCCGCGACCGCGTCACCCAGCTCCTCGCCGACCACGACGGCTTCTGCCCGGACCAGTACAACAACCCCGACAACGTCGACGCCTACCAGAGCCTCGCCCTGGAGTTGGCCGCCCAGCTCGGCCGCGTCGACGTGCTGGTGTGCAGCGTCGGCACCGGCGGGCACAGCGCCGGCACCGCCCGCGTGCTACGCGAGTTCTTCCCCGGCCTGCGTCTGGTCGGCGTCGACGCGTGCGGCTCCACCATCTTCGGCCAGCCGGCCCGGACCCGGCTCATGCGCGGGCTCGGCAGCAGCATCCACCCTCGTAACGTCGACTATCCGGCCTTCGACGAGGTCCACTGGGTCGCCGCAGCCGAAGCCGTGTGGGCCTGCCGCAGACTGGCCGGCGGCCACTACGTCAGCGGCGGCTGGAGCGTCGGCGCGGTAGCCCTCGCCGCGTCCTGGCTGGCCCGCACCCTGCCCGACGACACCCGGATCGCGGCGATCTTCCCCGACGGGCCACACCGCTACGCCGACACCGTCTACAGCGACGACTACTGCCGCCACCACGACCTGCTCGGTCCGCAACCGGCTGCCGACCCCGATGAGATCCGGCATCCCCGCGAACGCGAAGTGCTGCGCTGGACACGCTGCACCCACGTCATCGACCCCACCGCCGGGGACGTCCCGTGACCGGCACCCTGGCTCAGATCCGGTCGTTCAACCGGCCGGTGCAGCTGCTGTTGGTGAACCAGCTGACCATCAACATCGGTTTCTACATGCTCATGCCGTACCTGGCCGGCTACCTCACCGGCGACCTGGCCATGGCCGCATGGGCGGTCGGCCTCGTCTTGGGCGTGCGCAACCTCAGCCAGCAAGGCATGTTCCTGCTCGGTGGCACCCTCGCCGACCGGTACGGCTACAAACCGCTGATCCTGGCCGGACTCGGCCTGCGCGTGGCCGGGTTCGGCCTGCTCGGCATTGCGGCGAGTCTGCCCGTCCTGATCGTCGCGTCGGTGCTGACCGGGCTGGCCGGCGCCCTGTTCAATCCGGCGGTCCGCGCGTATCTGGCCGCCGAATCAGGCGAGCGCAAGACCGAGGCGTTCGCCGTGTTCAACGTCTTCTACCAGGCCGGCATCCTCGCCGGGCCCATGATCGGCCTCGCACTGCTGGCCGCATCATTCAGGTGGGTATGTGCGGTTGCCGCGCTGCTGTTCCTGCTGCTGCTGATCGCCCAGGCCCGCGCCCTGCCCACCCGGCACGCCCGGCACCCCCCGACCGGCCCCGAGGAACGCGAAGCTGCGGCGGATTGGCGGCAGGTGCTGCGGCACCGCGGTTTCCTGCTGTTCTCCACCGCGATGATCGGCTCCTACGTGCTGAACTTTCAGGTCTATCTCAGTCTGCCCATCGAGGTCCGGCGCGTGACCGGCTCGGAGACCGGGGTGGCGATCCTGTTCGCTGTCTCCGGGCTGCTCACCGTGGCCGGGCAGGTCCGTACCACCGCCTGGGCTACACGCCGGTGGAACCCGCCGCAGGCCATCATCCGCGGCCTGGCGCTGATGGCGGTCGCGTTCCTGCCGCTCGCCGCCACCGCCGGGTTCACTCCCGCGGTCGGGGCAGGGCCGTGGCGCACGACGCTGGCCCTGGCTCCCGTACTGCTGAGTACGGTGCTGCTGACGGTCGCGACGATGATCGTGTACCCGTTCGAGATGGCCACCATCGTAGAGTTCGCCGGGCAACGCCTGGTCGGCACCTACTACGGCCTGTACAACACTCTCGCCGGTGTCGGCATCGCCGCGGGGAACCTGCTGACCGGTGCGGCCCTCGACGCCGGCTCCCGGCATGGCTGGACCGCCTTGCCCTGGCTGCTGCTGACCGCCACCGGACTGCTGTGCACCGCAGCCGTCGGCTACCTGTCCCGTGCCGGGCACCTGGCGACCGCGCCCGGCGCAGCGGCCGCCCACCCGGCGCGACACCGCAACAGCGCGACACGCTGACCGCCGAGTCTCGGGTGGGCCGTCATGCCGGCGCCCCACCCGAGACAAGGCAACTGCTGCTCCCCAGGAGAAGCCGCGCAGTGATCTGCTTCCCAACCGAAGTGACGCCGCCTTCCGCCCGGCGCATCGCTCACCCGGCAAGGGCCAAACCTCCGGCGCCTGACTGCCGGGGCGCTGTCCCAGGGCGGGAAGATGACCTGTCCTGGTCCTGACCTGCGCACCCGATCGACCACGTGAATGACTACAGATGGAGAATCGTGAGTATGAGACGACTTTTTCTTGTCGGTGCGGTGTCGGTCCTGACGATGGCAGGCTGCACCGGCACCGGCGATCCGGCGCGCGTCGCGGGCCCGGCTCCCGCGACTGCGGCGGCGTCGGCCGAGGCGCAGCTGCTGCTGGCCCGCTACGGCTTGGCGGGTAAGAGCACAGTCGAGGTCATCGACCGGCTCGACCGGTTGGGCCTGCAGCAGCGCCCCGCCGAACTTAAGGCGTCCGTGCGGGCCGGTGAACTGCTGATCTCCGACGGCGGACAGGAGCACAGCCTGCCCATTCCCGCAGACCGGTTCTACCTGTCGGTCGGCCCCTACCTGCAGCAGACCCACGACTGCTTCTTCCACGCACCCACCGGCTGCAAGGGCGAACTGGCAGGCAAACAGGTACAGGTCAAAGTCGTGAACGATGCCGACGGCACAGTCCTGATGGACGAGTCGCGCACCACCTTCGCCAACGGCTTCGTCGGGTTGTGGCTACCGCGCAACATCACCGGCACCCTGCAGATTACCTCCGACGGCAAGACCGCCGAGTCGAAGATCAGCACCAGCGACGATGCCCCGACCTGCCTGACCACCCTACGACTGGCCTGACCACGGCGGCCGATGGCCTCGGTCCGGCACCGGCCCGGCAGACTTCCCTTGCCGGCGAGCTCGTCGCCGGCGCCGATGACTGACCGTCCAGCCCCTGACGTCGACCGGGTCGGGGCCGTCCATCGGGACCGGCCCGGCCCAACGGTCACCACGATCGGCCCCGGACATGGCGCCAGACGAGGTGATCACGATTGGATACGGCCCGCCACTGCGTGCCCGTCGAAGCCCGGCCGTCAGGCACCGACCCACCGACATCCACGACGACACCGTTTGCGTGATCGACCTGCCTGGCTACCCCGTCGTGGCCACGTGACGGTCAACGGCGACGGGCACAGCTGACCGTCGCACCGACAACGGTGGAGCCGCATCGAGGCATCGCCGGTTAGCGGTCATACAGGCGGGAATCGTCAAGACGGGCACCGCCGTGGGTGCTGCCGCCGAAGGCGTGCAGCGCGTCACCACCCCAGCCCTTCGTACCCCCGGGGGGGTATGGGTATGGCTGTTGGTGGGCGGCGACGTTGCGCCGCTGACGTCCGACGGCAAGGAGATCGTGATGGCTACCCAGACCCACACCGTGACCGGCATGACCTGCTCGCACTGCGTCAACTCCGTCAGCGCCGAAGCCGGCGCGATCCCCGGTGTCACCGATGTCACCGATGTCCAGGTCGACCTCGCATCCGGCACGGTAACCGTCACCAGTGACCAGCCCGTCGACGAGACCGCGGTGGCCGCGGCCGTCGACGAGGCCGGCTACGAACTCGCGAGGTAGTCATGAACACCGCCATCAAGCTGGGCGGCTTCGGGATCGGGCTGGCGGCCGTGTTCACGGCCACCCTCGGCCTCGGCGGCCTTTTCCCGGCATCCGCACCCGCCACCCCGGCCGCGCACGGCGGCCACACCGGCACACCATCCGAGCAGAGCGCCCCGGCAGCGGTGCTGCCGGCCGGGCTACAGATCAGCCAGGACACCTACCGGCTCACCCCACTCAGCGGCAACCTGTCGACCGGTGCGCCGCAGCCGTTCCGGTTCCAGGTCACCGGCCCGGACAACCGGCCGGTCACCGCCTACACGACCAGCCATGACAAGGACCTGCACCTGATCGTGGTCCGCCGGGACCTGTCCGGCTTCCAGCACGTGCACCCCGAACTCGACAGCGACGGCACCTGGTCCATCCCCCTCGCGGTACCCGCCGGGCAGTACCGCGTCTTCGCCGCCTTCCAGCCTGTAGGGTGCCAAACTAGATTCCGGCTGCTGACCTGCGGTTCGAGGATTCGTTGAGGCGGCTCGGTGGTACTCGTTGATGGTTCCTCCCAGCCGTCGTCGGCGTTGAACGACGCCGTCGATCGGTACAAGTACCTTCGGGTCGTGGTTGGGTGGCAGCCGATCGGTACTCCCGGATCTCGGGGCTGACCGGTGGGCGGCCACCACGGCTTGGGTAGGTCCAGCAACGTCGCACCAGCCGGCGGTGCCAGGCCAGCGGGGTCGCCGGGGTCACGATTCGGTGGGCGCGGACCGGACGGGGTAGGAATCGGGCGAGCGCGGACAGGATTGCCCGTCTGGCCAGGACAGCCGTGGTCGGCTGTGGACTTGGCGGCGGAGCACCGCGACCTCGTGGCGCAGCGCCAGCAGCTCCGCGAGCACGGCACTGTCACTGCGGGCCGCAGCGAGAAGGCCGTCGAACACGCGGATCGCGTACAGATAGATCCACTGGAACGCCATGACCATGAAGGTGTCTCAAGTTGGCGATGGACCAGCTCACAGCGCGTGCGACAGATATTGGCACCGTACAGGTACTCGGGCAGGCCCGGTCCCAACTGACGGAGGCTGGTGGAATTCTGGGTGAGGCATCGCGGTCGGTGGGCGCCGTGGCGCAGCAGCCGTCGCCGCAGGAGACCATCACCGCGCTCACACCGGCGGTGGCCGCGACGACCACCGTCAACGGCCATGTAACCGGGGCGGCAGCCGCGGTCGACGAGGCCGCGTTGCCCTTCTCGCGAGCGTCCATGCGTCCGGTTGTATTGGGGACCGAGACGGTACGCCGGGTGGTGGGTGCTCCTTGGGTGCTCGGACGTCGGGGAACTGACACACGCGCTACGGGGACGCAGCCGGATTCCGGGCCTCCCGCAAGATGGGTCAATCCATTGATTGGCCTGTATGCATAGCGCTTGCGAGCCCAGGACCTGCACGGACGCCGCAGGACACAGCCGGACTGTAATAGTTGCTATTGGACAGAACTAGCGATAGAGTCGACTTTAGAAGAGTCTTTTTATCCACTTCGGACTACGGATCAGAAGGTTAGGGGTTCGAGTCCCTTCGGGCACAAGATCGATAGGGGCCTGACCTGCCGACACGGCAGCCAGGCCCCTTCTCATTTCCATCCCTTGTGGTCGGTTGGTGCTCGGTGGGTGCTCGTGCGACGAGCATCCCTCACGTCCCAGCCCGTCCAGCGGCGACCCTGTACCTGCCGAAATGTCATCCGGGCAGTTCAGGCGGCACGTTCGTACTCGTGGAGGATGCCGCCGAGGCGGTCCCGCCGGTGGATGGTCAGGTGGGTGAGTCGGTCTGGGTCGGTGATCGGTTCGGGTAGCGGGGCGAGTGGCCGGACGTTGGCGATGCCTTGATGAGGGCGGTGTTCGTTGTAGAAGTTCTCGTACTCGCGGAGCGCGTGTAGCAGGTGTCGCTGGTTGAGGATCAGGGTCCGGTCGAGGAGTTCACGTCGGCAGGTCCGTACCCACCGTTCCATGATCGCGTTCATCCGGGGCATGCGGACACCGCTGAGTATCGCGACGATCCCAGCGTCGGCGAGGACGGTGTCGAACAGTGCCCGGATACTTGCCGTCCCGGTCGCGGATCACGTATTTCACCCGGCAGCAGGTGTCTTCGAGATCCATCGCCAGGTTGCGGGCGGTGTGCCGTGCCAAAACTGGTTCAGCGGCGGTCTTCTGGTGTTTTGATGATCAGTTCAGGCTGCCCGGTGGTACTCGTTGATCACTCCGCTGAGGCGTTGTCGGCGGCGTATGGGCTTGTCGATGGGGATGACAACGGACGGATCATGGTTGGTGGCCGCTGCTGGCGCCCTTGGTGTGGCCGGTGGTCGTTGAAGTGGTCGACGTACTCGCCGACTACGGCGTGCGTGTGGCGTTCGTTGTAGATCAGCATGTGGTCGGTGCACTCGTCGCGGAGACTGCGTCCCCAGCGTTCGATGAAGCAGTTGGCCTGTGGGGTCCGGGACTCCTAGCGAAACGTGCCGAGTCGAACGCGATGCCAGCAGACCAAGCCACGACAGCACCATCGCCAACCAAAGGGGCAGCAGGTTCCAGGCCACCACCAGGCCGACACCGCGAGAACCCGTCCGGTCCGGGCACGACACGACCCCGCCGGTGGGGTGGTGCTACCGGTCCCCAGCCAGCCAGCCCTGCAGCGACGCCGGCGCTGACGGCAGACCGTACCGGCCGAGCAGCATCGCCACCATCGGCCCGTCCTCCCAGACCGCGCTGTCCACCAACGCACGCACCGCCGCCTGCTGGGCCTCGACGATCCGGCCTGGTCCCGTCGCCCCGGCACCGCGGCCCCGCCCGGCGGCGTCGTGTTCCGGGAAGGCCGCGTCCAACAACGCACCCACCAGCGTGAACCGGTCAGCGCCGGGCACCGTGCCGGCCAGCCCCCGTGCCAAGATATCGACCCGATCCACAGCGGTGTCAGGGTCCAGCCGCGCCAGTGTCAACGCCGCCAGCCCCGACATGTCACCGTCCAGGAACGGCCAGTTCGGCACCGGTTCGGTTGCGCCCACCAGACAGGCGTACAGCTCCTCGATGAGCTCCCGCGACGGCCGACCGGTCAGCCGCGCCAACCCCAACACCGCCGACCACCGCTCCGCACGGTTCGGGCCGGCCAGCCGCCGCGACAACGCCTCCACCAGCCCCGCATCCGCCTCCGTCGCACCACACAGACCCGCCGCCACGCAGGCTGTCGCCGCCACCACCGGCTCCGGATCCCCGTCGATCACCCGCGTCAACGCGGGAACGACCAGGTCACGCTCCTCAGGAAACCAAGCCAACAGATGCGCCGTGTGCAACCGCACCGCCGGATCCGGCGACCCCAACGCCGCCACAAACACCGCGACACCCGACCGGACCGCGTCGTACGCCTCCAGATCCCACCGCGCCGCACACCGATCGGCCTCCACATCCCGGTAGCGGGCAGCCGACTCCCGGCCCCGCCGCTCATCCTCATCGCCGGCCGCAGCGATCCACATCCTCTGCTCATGTTCCAGCTCCGCCAGCGTCAGCGTCGCCTGCCGGGCCACCTCACGCCGAACCGCAGCAATGTCCGGCGACTCCGTCAACCAGTAGCTCTCGTCGCCGATCGCGATCATCCGCAGCACCTGGCAGGCGGCAAACCGGTCAGGCGCCGCAGGATCCGCCACGACATCGATCAGAAACCCCGCCGCGACGGCACTCGCCTCGTACCGCGAACCCTGATGCACCAGACGCCCCGCCAACGCCCGGTACGCCTCACGGCGGACCGCCGCATCACCCGACCACAACATGTGCAACAGCCCCGGAACGTCCCCGGCCGCACCGTAGGCGTCCTCAAGCGAGGCCCAGCCCACACCCCGCAACACCACCGACCGCTCAGGCATACCCGCCACCGTCCACCAGCCTGGCTCTCTTCTCGTCGCAGCCCGGCGGCACAGACACCGGACCGCATCAGGGTGTTCCCCACCGCAGGGACCATGCCCGCCGGAGTCCAGATATCGGTGCCGAGTCCGATCACGCCAGACCGCCAGCAATCCGCTTCCCGACGTCCGCTACCGCCACATGGCCGTACGCCCACCCTGAAGTGCGTCGATCGTATTGTCCGCCTGTTTCCCGCCGATGCGGTCGGGCCGCGTCGGCGTGGCCCTCGCCGGTGTGCGCGGTGACGATGCGGCGGAGCACGTCGAGGGCCTGCTCGGCCTCGTGCTGGCCGACCGGCGCGGTTCGGGCCGCCACGTACCCAGTCAAGGCGTCGCGGATGACGTCGGACCGGCGGGTCACCGACTCCCCGGCGATACGGTCGAGCTGCTCGACGAGCGCCACGGGCAGCCGGATACTCACCAGCATCATCGGCGCCTCCGGTACGCCACCCGTCGCCGGCACCGCCGTCATCGACCTGATCACCGGCGCCAGGCTGTCAGTTTTCTGAAACCAGGCAATGGCTCATCCGATCGAAATCCGGCTCACTCACAGGACCCGCCTCCTCCACTCATCCAGGTCCGCGCCACCCAATGCACGAACCCCCATGATCTTGTACGTCCCCGTGCCACCGATCCGGTCACACAACACGGCGATGACCCGGCCACTGTCGGCCAACCCCATGACGATAAGCAGCAGGTTCCTGACCACCCGCTCATGACGCAGACCCGACGGGGCATACAACGCCTCGGTCGCCTCACCGACACCGACATCGTTGAGCGAGCATTGGCCAGGGTGTCATCACACTCTGTGACAGCCGGTTCCGCTGCGGAGCGCCGACCTGCGGCTTCTCCTGCTTCGCGGGTGCCGGTAGGACCGGCGTACCTGTCGCGGGTCGGGGTCGACGGCGGTTACCCCGGCCCTCGTTGCGTATCTTGGCGCGGATGCGGTGCGCGGTGGAGAGGACGAGGTGGGCGTGGCGTCGGCGCTTCGTCTCTCTGCGCCTGGGGCAGGACGCTGGTGTAGGTGTCGGCGGTGACCAGGATGCTGGAGTGGCCGAGCAGGTCCTGCACGGTCTTGAGATCGGCACCGGCCTCGTGGCCGAGCGATGCGGCCCCGTAACGCAGGTCGTGTAGCCGTACCGGCGGCACGCCGGTCCGTTCGACCAGGAGCCGGAACCGGCCGCTGGCGTAGCCGGGGTGCAGCGGGCTGCCGTCGGAGCGGGCGAATACGTACCCGGAGTCGACCCAGGTCCCGACACCCGCAGCGCTTGAAGATCACATCCGACATCGCCATGACCGACCCTCTTCCTCACGGACTCATCCTGTCCACCGATGTCGACCTGTCTGCCGGGGCGGGCCTGTCGGCAGATACTCGCCGGCCGCGTCTTCCGACCATCGGCGTACCGCCGACCCGCGAGACCACCACCACGGTGCCGGCTGCGGGTTCGATGGTCGCCTCCTCGCCCGGATCTGTAAGAACTCGACAGACCCGGCCCCGGTGAGCCACCAGAACGCGAACGGGGCCTGGCGCCGGTGATCAGTCGATGACCGCGGTGCCGGCGACCGGTGCCGCACCGGGGGGCACCGATGATGCTGGTGAGCATCCGGCTGCCCGTCGTGCTCATGGAGCAGCTCGACCGCACGACGCGCTAATCCTGGCCTCAGGTTGATCGGGGAAAATGGGTGGCGAAAGCATCGACTGGGAGGGGGCGGCCAGCGTGCGGATCATGATCGCGGATGATGACGCGGCTATCCGTGAGTCGCTGGAGCGGGTGCTACAGGTCGAGGGTTACGACACCAGCACCGTCGCCAACGGTCTCGCCGTGCTCGACAGGGTCGGTGGTGCCGGCGGTGACACGCTGGATCTGCTGATTCTCGACGTGATGATGCCCCGCCTCGGCGGGTTGGAGACGTGCCGGCGGTTGCGGGCCGCGGGTCGGGATCTGCCGGTGCTGATGCTGACCGCCCGTGACCAGGTCTCGGACCGGGTCGCGGGGCTGGACGCGGGCGCCGACGACTATCTACCCAAGCCGTTCGCCACCGAGGAGTTGCTGGCCCGGGTGCGGGCTCTGCTGCGCCGGCGTACGCCGACCGACGGGGAGTCGCAGATCCTGTCGTTCGCCGACGTCCGGCTCGATCCCGACAGGTTCGAGGCGTGGCGGGGCGGGCGGCCGCTGCGCCTGACCCGGACCGAGTTCTCTCTCCTGCAGGTCCTTGTACGCAACGCGACCCGGGTGTTGACCCGCGACGCGCTGTTCGAGGCGATCTGGGGCTTCGACATGAGCGCCACCGCCAACAACCTCCAGGTGTATGTGAGCTACCTGCGCCGCAAGATGGAGGCCGAGGGTGAGCCGCGATTGATCTACACGCTGCGCGGCCTGGGGTACACGTTGCGGGAGACTCCTCCGTGAGCAGGCCCGCAGGCCGGGAACCGCGCCGGCTGACCCGATGGTGGCGGCGGCGGTCCCTGCGGACCAGGCTGACGGTGATCGCGGCGACGGCCATCGCCGTCAGCGTGTTCATGGCCTTCCAGGTGGCCAGCGAGCTGCTGGACTGGCAGCTGCGGGACTCCGCTGAGAATCAGCTGCGCGCTGACTCCCGCGTCTTGGCGACGAACGCGGAGCGCGCCGGTCTGGCGCAGGTACCGCTATCGCCGTACCTCGGATCCGGTCAGCTGGTGCGGGTCGTCCTGCCCGACGGCTCGACCCGGACGCCGGCCGGCCAACCCGCGCTGCCCCCGGTCAGCGAGCACGCCGGGCGCGTGGCGCAGGGCGGCCTGGCCGACCTGATGGAGTCGGACGACAGCGACGAGGACGGATACCTCGTCTACACGCTGCGGGCGGGCGACGGCGCGGTCCAGGTGGCCCGCGTCGTCGACGACAGCCCGGTCAACCGGTTCGGGTTCGGTATGCTGCTGATCGGGCTGCTCTGCGTGGTCGGCGGTGCCCTTGTCGGGCGGGCCGTGGCGCGGACCGGGTTGGCACCGATCGACCGGCTGACCGCCGCCGCGGTACGTGTCGCGCACACCCGGGATCTCGACGCCGACATCCCGGATGAGGGCGGTGGGGAGATCCGGCGGCTGACCCAGTCGATCAACGACATGCTCGCCGCGCTCCGGGACTCCCGGCAGGCTCAGCGGCTGCTCGCCGAGGACGCCGCCCACGAGCTCAAGACCCCGCTCACCAGCCTGCGTCTCAACGTCGAGTTGCTGATCCGGCTCGATCGGCGCGGCACCCTGGACAGCGCTCTGCCGGCGGAGAGCCGGACCCGGCTGCTCGACGATCTCGGTGCCCAGGTGGCCGAGTTGAGCACTCTTGCCGCCGAGCTGGCCGACCTGGCGCGCGGTGACGTCAGCGACGAGAGCACCGAGTCGCTCGACCTCGCCGACGTGGTGATGGCGGCCGCGACCCGGGCGCGTTCCCGCATGCCCGACATCGAGGTCGCGCTCGACGTGACCTCCTTGTGGGTGAGCGGGCGTCCCGCTGCGCTCCAGCGGGCGGTGCTCAACCTCATCGACAACGCCGGCAAGTGGTCCCCGGCGGACCAGCCGGTCCAGGTCCGGCTCCGGGCCGAGGGCGCGTCGGCGGTGCTCGAGGTCGACGATGCCGGGCCCGGCATCGACGCCGCCGACGTGCCGCGGGTGTTCGACCGGTTCTACCGTGCCGACAGCGCCCGGGCGTTGCCGGGATCCGGTCTCGGGCTGTCGATCGTGCAGCGGGTCGTCGACGCCCACGGCGGCCGGGCCACCGTCGCCCGCTCCACACGCGGTGGCGCGCTGCTCCGGGTCGACCTTCCGGCTGTGGCCCCGCCCGCCCCGATCACGCGGCTCGCCGCCGGGGAGGACAGCGCGATGCGCTGACCCGCCCCGGCGGCGTGGCGCAGGATCAAAGGGCGGCGACCGTCGACCGAGGGCGTCCGGCCTGGATGAAAGGCGGCGTCACCAACAGCGCGATCCATGGCGCCGACCACCTCCCCGACCTGGTCCGACAGCGGGTAGGCGCCGGCCAGCACCAGACCGACCCCATCGCCGGCTCCCTCACTCAGACCCGGTACGACCCCCGACCCCGAGCCACCCAGACCACAGACGTCAGCATCTCAACCTCTGTAGCACCGCAGACTCGGGGCGGGCAGCTGAGCCTGCCCGCACGCAGGCGCACGGCTCGGGTACGAACGTTGTCTGCCGCAATCGACGCCCGACGACGTCATCAGGCCGCGGTCGCCGCTCGGCGGCGGTGGCGGCGGTGGAGGTGGCGGTGGCGGTGGCGGTGGCGGTGGCGGCGCAACACGTAGCGGACCAGTTCGCCGAGCGCGGTGATGGACAGGGCGAGACCGAGGCCGACCGCCAGTCCCAGCGTCGGGTTGGATTCGACGGCGGCACCGCCGAGGTAGCCGATCAGGCCGGAATAGCCGGCCCAGGTGACGGCGGCGATGGCGGTGAACAGGGTGAAGCGGGCAAGCGGGTAGCCGGTGGCACCGCTGGCGGTCACGATCGCGGTGCGACCGCCGGGGACGAACCGGCCCGCGATGATCAGGGCACCGCCCCGGCGGTGCAGGTGCGGGGCGATCCTGTCGGCGGCGATCAGGCGGCTGCCCGGACGGCGCTCGCGCAACAAGCGCCCGATGAGGTAGCCGATGTGATCACCGACGAAGGCACCCAGCGCGGCGAACACGATGATCAGCGGAAGCGACGGGATGCCCGACCCGGCGAAGACCGCCGCCGCGATGACGACCGACTCCGACGGCAGGAACGGCAGGAACGCGTCGAGGATCGCCAGCGCGAG
This sequence comes from Solwaraspora sp. WMMD791, assembly GCF_029581195.1. Classification (NCBI taxonomy): domain Bacteria; kingdom Bacillati; phylum Actinomycetota; class Actinomycetes; order Micromonosporales; family Micromonosporaceae; genus Solwaraspora; species Solwaraspora sp. WMMD791. The sequence continues at coordinate 5,039,173 of NZ_CP120737.1, read as the reverse complement.
GATCGCCAGATAGATGACCGGAGAGGCCATCGCGTTCTCGATCATGGCCATCAGGTCCATCGGGACCGCTCCTCGTCTTCGAGCACCCAGGCGCAGAGCCCAACTACAACGAGCACGAGCGCCAGCAGAACCCGTTCGGCCAGGCCCGCGAACGGGAGTGAACCTTGGCCGAGCAGCACCGCCGGGCCGTTCACCGCCGCGAACGCGACGCACGCGGCGAGCGCGGACCACCCGGCCGCGCGCAGCCAGCGGACCCGGGCCGGGTCGGCCCCACGCCCGGCACGCTTGGCGATGAGCAGGGCGAAGAGCGGTGGCAGCGCCGCCATCAGCGCCGCGCCGAACCGATGCACCACGGCGGCGACGCCCGGTTCGGTCCCCGGCAGGTTCGTGGGGAACACCACCACCGCGACCAGGGACACGCACCACACCGACAGCAGCACGGTGAGGGGCCAGGCCGGGGGCAGCACACGCCGGGCACCGGCCAGGAGCCATGCGCCGGCTGCCGCGAGCCCACACGCCGCCAGGGCCAGCAGGACGGCGCCCGGCACGGTCCGGATCGATTCGCTGACCATCTCGTCCACCGGGTCGACGTCGCCGACCAGCAGCAGGCCCGCCCCGGCCGCCGTACCCACGCCCAGGCTCAGCTGGACGTTGCGATACCAGCGGGAGGTGCCCGCGCGGACGATCGTCGCTGTCATGCGGTGACCTCGACGGGCGCGGGCGCCTCACGGGCCGGACGGATCCGGTAGAGCTGCTCGAACGCGGACACCGTACGGGTCTGGTCGTGCTGCTCGGCCACGGCACGAGCCCGGCGCCCCAGCTCTTCCGCGTGCTCCGGGTCGCAGAGCACCCTTAGCAGTCGCTCGGCGAGGACGACAGCGTCGCCGGGCGGGAACAGGTAGCCGGTCTCCTCGTTCCGTACGAGGTGGGGCAGGGCTGCGGCATCGGCGCCGATCACGGGCCTTCCACTGGCCATCGCCTCGAGCGTGACCAGGCTCTGCAGCTCGGCGGTGCCCGCGTTGACGAAGACCGTCGACGCCGCGTACGCGGAGGGCAGGTCCTCGTCAGGGACGAACCCGGTGAACGTGACATGCTCGGCGACGCCCAGTTCCCCGGCGAGCGACCGCAGCGCCCGGTCCTCGGACCCGGTGCCGACCAGGAGCAGCTGGGCGTCGAGGGATCGGCGCACCAGCGCGAACGCCCGCATCACGACGTCGAGGTTCTTCTCGGCGTCGAGCCGACCCACGTACGTGATGGTGGGCTTGTGCGCGAGGCTGTAGGCCCATCGGAACTCGGCCACCGGCGCCTGTTCGCGGAAGCGGGTGAGGTCGATGCCGCACGAGATGGGCAGGACCGGCCCGGACACACCGGAGAACACGGCGAGCGCGGCGGCGTACGGGGTCGGGGCCGTGACGATGTCTGCCTTGGCGAACACCCGGGCGGCGTCGCGCCATGCCCACTCGTGGGCCCTCGTCCGGCCGGCGTTGCCGATGGGCAGGTAGTGGATCAGGTTCTCGGGCATGAAGTGGTTGGTGGCGACAACGAACAGGCCGCGCTCACGCGCCGCGTCGACCAGCGCCCGGCACAGCGGGAAGTGGCTCTGCACGTGCACCACGTCGGGCTGGACCTCGTCGAGGATCCGGCGGGCTGCCGCGCGCAGCCCCAGTGGCGGGCAGAACCGGAAACGTGAGTGACCCGGCACCGGCAAGGAACGTACGCGGTGCTCGACGACGCCGTCACTGGACATGCCGGCATGGTTGCGGATGTCCGTCGACGGCGCGGCCACGTGCACCTCGTGCCGGGCGGTCAGTGCCACGGCCAGACGCTGGGCGAAGTAGGCCGCCCCGTTGACGTGAGGGGCGTAGGTGTCGGCACCGATGAGGATGCGCATGGGACAACTACCTTTCGTAGGTGGTAGCGCTTCATGACGAGGTGGAAGACAGCGACCGGCACGGCGACGGCCGCAGTGAGCAGGAAGATGCCGCCGGGCAGTGCGAGCAGGCCGGACAGCTGGCTGCCGAGCAGAGCGCCGACACCGATCAGCACCAGGCCCCGTACGGCGGCGGTGGCACCCGCCCAGGCGGCGAATCTCCGGTACGGGAGCCCGGCGAGCCCCACCGACACGAACGCAGGGAGGGCGAAGACGTCGACGAGCTTGGCGGTGATCACCAGCCGGGGCAGTGACATCCCGGCCAGCCGGTCGAGCAGCGCCGTCGCCTTGAGCCTGCTCAGCAGGGACGCCACCCAGGGCCGCCGGGCCGCCCGGCCGACGAGGTAGAGCAGGCTGTCGCCCACCACCTCGGCCAGCGCGACGATCACCCAGATCGGCCAGAAAGCCGCAGCGCCGGCGCCGACCAGGGTGCCTGCGGTGATCGTCGCGGCCGGCCCCTCGATCAGCACGAAGAGACCGAGCACGAGGTAGGGGTGCTCGAGCACGGCCGGTGTCAGATCCATGCCGGGAGGCTTCGGCCGAAGGTTCCGCACCGGTCGTCCCTACGCCGGGCCGACCGATGTAGCTCCGTGGTACGGGGTCCGATCACCAACCACGACACCCACGAGCCGGCCGACCGACCGACCGACGCCGGCCCGGGCGGCGCTGCGTTGACTGCCATCACTAGCCCCCTACATACGGGTTACGTCGCTTGTCCGACGCCTGATTGGTACCGAGCGAATCTGAGGCGACCGTTAATGCGCTGCTCGGACCGGGTGGCCGAACCAGGTGCCCGGCGCAGCCACCAGCGTGGTGGCGTCGAGGTACTGCCCGGCAGGCAAGGCCCGGACGACACAGCCGTCGGGCCGGATGAGCAACGCGGTCGACGTCCACCCAGCCCGTACGGGCGGTGACGGTGTTTGACCCGTACGGTCCACGCGGCCGCGGTCGATCCCGCCGGTCTTGTTCCAGTCGACGAAGCGCAGCGTCACCTGTGCACCTCGGCCGGCGCCGCGCGCCTGTGGGGCCGTAGCACCCACCACAGCAGGCCGATCCAGAGCGCGGTCAGGATCGCGGCACCGAGCAGGTCGGTCGGGTGGTGCATGCCGCGGTACATCCGGGACAGCGCGACGCCGGCCGGCACGACCACCGCGAGCACTCCGGCGAGCCAGCGCCACCGGCTGTGCGTCCGGCCCACGACCAGGATCGCGATCGCCACCCAGACGCACATCGCGGCGGCGATGTGCTCCGCCGGGAACGACGACGTGGGCGTGGGGCCGTCGAGTTGCGCCACCGGCGGGCGGTCCCGCTGGACGGCGGCCTCGGTGCACAGGAACAAGGTGAGCTCGCCGAGCACGGTAAGCGCCACGAACACCACTGGCTGCCACTGCCGCCACACGGCCAGCACGATGGGGCAGAAGACCAGCGAGATGGCCAGAACAGCGTAGGTGTCGCCGGCCTTGCTCCCCACCCAGCTCACGTCGTCCAGGGTGGGAGTGCGCAACGTCTGCAGCCATCGGACGACGCCGTCGTCGAAACGCCCCAGCCAGGTGCCCTCGGTGTAGTTCTTCAGCAGGTAGCCGACGACGTACAGGATGCCGAACGTGAACACCCAGCCGGTTAGGATCTCGGTCGCCTTGACCCACCGGTGAGGGATCGGGCGGTTGGAGTCGGTCGCCGACTTGATCGCCTCGGCGGCCTCGTGCCCCAGGCCCTCGTCGAGCGGCGCCACTGGGTGTCCCGCCTCCCGCCGCCACAGCCGGAACGCGTACGCCGTGACACTCAGCCACAGCACGCCGAGCAGCCAGCCGGACAGCACGTCGGTCAGGTAGTGCACGCCGAGCGCGATCCGGGTGACGCCGATGGCGAACACGATCAGCCCGACCGCCGAGATGAACAGCTTGCGGTAGCGCACCGCGGGCAGGAACACCAGCAGCACGGCACCGTAGACGACCATCGAGCCGAGCGCGTGCCCGCTCGGGAAGCTGTTGCCGGTCGCGGCCGCCACCGGCACCTCCACCACCGGGCGCAGCCGGCCGACCAGCGACTTCACCGACGGGTCGAGCAGTAGCGCACCGGCGACGGCGGCCAGCAGGTAGACCGCGAGGCGGAACCGCCGGCGCACCAGCAGCAGCACTGCGGCGACGCCGACCAGCCAGAGCATGATCGGCCGCCCGCCCAGCCGGGAAATCCCGTCGAGCGTGTTCACCAGATACGGCCGGGGCGACACGACCTCGTTGAGTTCCCGGGCGACACCGCGATCGACGCTCATCACCGGTTCGAGGTGCAGCCGGACGAGGAGCACCAGCAGCCCGAACCCGAGCCCGACCGCGACGACCACCAGCAGCGGCACCCAGGGGCCGGCCAACCGACCAGGCGGCGCCTCCCCGGACGGCGCCGCGTCGACCGCCATCGACAGCCTCCCAGGTACGAGCTACATCGCTTGTTCGATGCCGACTTCGTACCGAGCGAAGCTGAGACGACGATTAATCGCCGTACGGGTGGTGAAGGGGGCGTAGTACCGCAGTACCACCTTCCTCCCGAGATTGACGACCGCAGTACGACGGAACAGCACGGAATCGGTCCTAGCTTTCAGGCCATGAGGAATTCTGAAAATCCACGGTGGAGGTTCACCACGGCCATCATGGCGCTGGCGACGGCGTTCGCCGTCGTCGCCTGCGGGTCGGATGCCGACAACAGCTCGGCGCCCGCCGGGGCCGGCCCGCACAGCGCGCACGCGGGCGGGTCGTCGGCTCCCCCGCAGCCGCTGCGCGCCGGCGAGCGGTTCGTCGACCTGAAGATGCCCGAGGCCTACACGCCCGCGCCGCCGGAGGGCGGCACGGACGAGTACCGGTGCCAGATCATCGATCCGGGCCTGACCAAGACGGCGTTCCTCACCGGGACCCAGTTCACGCCGGACAACATCGCCATCGCGCACCACGCCATCGTGTACGTGGTGCCGCCGGCCCGCGCTGCCGCAGTGCGCGAGCACGACGCGAAGACCCCTGGTCTCGGCTGGCGGTGTTTCGGCGGGACCGGCGTCGCCGGCGCCGAGGTCGAAGAGGGGGACGCGGCGTGGGTGGACACCTGGGCGCCGGGCGCGACGGAGACGCTGCTCGACCAGGACGCCGGCCACAAGCTGGAGCCGGGCAGCCTGGTCGTCCTCCAGATCCACTACAACCTGCTCGCGACCGACGGCAAGCCGACCGGGTCGGACCGCTCGGCGGTACGGCTGCGGCTGACGGACGGCACGCCGCAGACCCGGGAACTCGAGACGTTGTCACTCGACGCGCCGATCGACCTGCCCTGTGCCGCCGACGAGTCGGGGCCGCTGTGTGACCGGGCGGCCTCGATCGCGGACGTGACGAAGCGGTTCGGGTCGGACGTCGGCGAGATGGCGGACCGTCAAGTGGAGGAGTGCAACCAGGGCGGCGTGCCGAAGCCGGGTGACACCCAGACCTGCGACCACAAGGTGGAGGCGCCGATGACGCTCTTCGCCGGGTTCGGCCACATGCACATGCTCGGGCGGGCCATGAAGGTCGAACTCAACCCGGACACGCCGAACGCCAAGGTCGTGCTGGACGTGCCGCGGTTCGACTTCGACAACCAGCGGCTGATGAAGCTGCCGTCGCCGGTGGAGATCGGCCCGGGGGACACGCTGCGGGTGACGTGCACGCACGACGCCGGGCTGCGCAAACGAGTGCCGCAGCTGAGCAAGCTGCCGCCGCGCTACGTGGTGTGGGGCGACGGCACCAGCGACGAGATGTGCATTGGCATCATGACGGTCTCCCCCCGCAAGTCCTGAGGAGGTGTCGAACGTGTGTGAGCTACCTGAGGTCAACGAGCCGAAGAGGCACCTGTGAGCTCACACACGTCCGCACTGAACACGGCACCGTGGCGGTCGGACGTGCGGTGACGTGGACGGCTGCAGGCGGATCCGGCAGCGGAGCGGCCGATCACGCGGAGCGGATCGACCCGGAGCGGTGCGGCTGGGAACGACGGCCGTACCTTCGACGGACGCGCGAGATGAAGCGCTAGTTCGGCCGGGTGAGTCTCAGGTCGTACGCGAGGGTGACGGCCTGGATCCGGTCCCGTGCGCCGATCTTGGCGAGGACCCGCCCGACGTGGGTCTTCACTGTCGACTCCGACAGCGTGAACCGTTGCGCGATCTCGCCGTTGGTGAGGCCGTGGCCGATGGCGACGAGGACCTCGCGCTCCCGGTCGGTCAGAGAATTCAGCCGGGGATCCTCCCGCGTGGGCCCGCAGAGGTCATCGTCGAGCCGGTCGGCGAACGCGTCGAGCAGCCGCCGAGTCAGCGGCGGCGCGATCACCGCGTCCCCGGCGGCGACGGCTCGGATGCCGGCGAGCAGCTCCTCCGGGCGGCTGGTCTTGAGCAGGAATCCGCTCGCCCCGGCCCGCAGCGCGGCGAACGCGTACCGGTCCACGTCGAACGTCGTCAGCATCAGGATCCGCGAACGTCCACCGGCGGCGACGATACGCCGGGTGGCCTCGATCCCGTCGACGCCCGGCATGCGGATGTCCATCAGCACGACGTCGGGATGCAGCTCGGTGGTCCGCCGAACTGCCTCGGCGCCGTTCTCGGCCTCGCCGAGGACCTCGGTGTCGGGAGTGCTCTCCAGCAGCATGCGAAACGCGAAGCGCTGCAGCGGCTGGGCGTCCACCACTAGCACAGTGATCACAGATGACTGCCTTTCCGGGTCGCGTGAACGATCCAGCCGCCGTCCGGTGCGAGGCCGGCACTGACCGTGCCGCCGTAGAGCGCGGCGAATTCGGCCATGCCGCCGAGGCCGAGACCCGCATCGCCCGGCGATGCTCACTTCGTACCGAGCGAATCTGAGACGACGGTTAGAGCCAGTGACGTACGGTGCGCATGCCGTCGGCGTCGTACTCCCACCCGTCCGGGTGACCGCGACGATCTTTCCTTCCGGCACCAGTCGGCCACCCGGTCCGAGCAGCGCATTAACGGTCGCCTCAGATTCGCTCGGTACGAATCAGGCGTCGGACAAGCGACGTAACCCGTCGACCAACCACTCCTCGGAGATCTCGTGTCCTCACGTCCAGGTTCAGCCGTCGTCAATCGACAGTCCGGGAGCGCGCTGTCAGCGAACGCTGATGACGCGGCGGCCATGCTCGTCGGCGCCGTCAAGCGATACGGCTCCGGCCGGTCGGCCGTCGTGGCGCTCGACGACGTCACCATCGCGTTCCCCACGGGGAAGTTCACGGCGGTGATGGGCCCGTCGGGTTCGGGAAAATCGACGATGATGCACTGCGCCGCCGGACTGGATCAACTGACGTCGGGCCGTGCACTCGTCGGCAACACGGATCTGTCGACCCTCAACGACCGCGAGTTGACCAGGCTGCGCCGAGAACGGATCGGGTTCGTGTTCCAGACGTTCAATCTCGTGGCGACACTCACGGCCGAGGAGAACATCTGCCTGCCGTTGACGTTGTCGGGGCGCCGGCCGAGTGCCGCAGTGCTCGATCAGGTCGTGTCGCTGCTGCGCCTCGGTGATCGCATGCGTCATCGGCCGACGGAGCTCTCAGGCGGCCAACAACAGCGAGTCGCCGTCGCCCGAGCACTGGTCGCCCAGCCGCAGGTGGTCTTCGCCGACGAACCCACCGGCAACCTCGACACCCGGTCCGGGCAGGAGATCCTCGGATTCCTGCGATCAGCGGTCGATCTGCATCACCAGTCGATCGTGATGGTCACGCACGATCCCAACGCCGCTGCCCGGGCGGACCACGTCGTGTTCGTCGTCGACGGCCGAGTGCACGACGTCATGGATCACCCGTCGGCCGATTCGGTGATCGACGTGATGAAGGGGCTGGCGCGGTGAGCCGGATGCTACGGAGTGCGGCTCGGAGCGTGCTCGCGAGTCGGGGTCGGTTCGTGCTGACGGGTACGGCGATCGCGCTGTCGGTGGCGTTCCTCGTCGCGACGCTGGTGTTGTCCGACTCGATGCGTGGCCGGGCGGCCGATGACATCGCCGAAGCGTTGGCCGGGACGGACGCCGTGGTGCAGGGCGTCGTCCTCGGCGAGCCTGGCGGAGGGCCGGGAGATCCGGAAAGGTCGGTTCGGCGATCGCTGGAGCCCGACGTTGCCGAGCGCGTGGCTATGGTCGATGGCGTCGACGGGGCCGCCTCGCAATGGGTCGGCTTCGCGAAGCTGGTCGTCCACGGATCGTCAGTCGGAACCGGCACGGCGAGCGACGTCGGTCGCAACTGGGTCGCCGACCCGGCGCTCAATCCGTTCCGGCTCACGAGCGGGCAACCCCCGACCGAGGTCGGCGAGGTCGTGATCGATCGATCACTCGCCGGTGACGCAGGCTTGGCTCCGGGTGACGTCGTACAGGTCCTGACCACGACGGGGATACACGACGCGACCATCACCGGTGTCGCGACGTTCGCGTCGGCAGACGCGGCGCCGCTGCAGCGAACGGTGCTCTTGCCCGACGGAGCGGTGTCCGGCTGGCTCGACACTGCGGCGCCGACGGAGGTGCTCGTCAAGGTCGCGGAGGGCGCTGACCGCGCCGAGGTACTCGACCGATTGTCGGCGCTGACTGATGCCGAGGTCATCGACGGGCCCGACCACATCCGGACGATGCAGGACGCCGCGACGTCGCCGCTGCAGTTCCTGACGGTGTTCCTCCTGGCATTCGCCGTGGTCGCGGTGGTGATCGGTGTGACGATCATCTTCAACACGTTCGCGCTCACCGTCGCCCGCCGCAGGCGGGAGTCGGGGCTGCTGCGTGCGATCGGTGCGGAACGACGCCAACTGCTCGGCGGAGTGGTGATCGAGGCGGCGCTCGTCGGGACGGTCGCCACGCTCGTCGGCCTCGTGTGCGGGATCACGGGAGTTGGCGCGCTGCGCTGGCTCGTCGGACTTGCCGGGGTCACGTTGCTCACCGCGCCGTCGATCGTGAGTACGACCTCGATCGCGGTCGCCGCGACCGTCGGTATCGGCGCAACGATCCTCTCGGCATGGATCCCGGCTCGCCGGGCGGCGGCGACACCGCCGATCGAGGCGCTGCGCGAGAGCGCGGCGGAACCCCGGGTGGTGAGCCCGGCGCGAACTGCGAGCGGGCTCGTGCTCGCCGCGGCGGCGGTCGCCGGAGGAACCGTGGCTGTGGTGCGATCGAGCGCGGCATGGGTCCTGCTCGTCGCTGCCATCGTCCCGGCGCTCGTGCTGTGCGGCCCGGCGATCGTGACCGCCGCAGCGCGTGGGAGCGCTCAGGTGGCCCGCCGCGCCGCCGGTGTGTGTGGCTCCATCGCAGCCGGCAACCTGGCTGCCAGCCCCCGTCGATCGGCGTCGACGGCGCTCGCGCTCGTGCTCGGCACCGCGATGGTGACGATGTTCGCGATCTTCGCAAGCTCACTGACGAGCGCGGTCGGGACGGACGTTCGTGAAGGACTACAGGCGGACCTGGTGGTCACGTCGGCGACCGCCGACTTCCCGACGATCGACCCCACCCTGGCCGGCCGGATCGCAGAACTGCCCGACGTCGACGCAGTCGCCGCGCTGTCGATCGCCGAGGGGATCGTGGCAGGGAAAGCCGAGGCGGTCGGCGGCATCGACCCGACGGCACTGCCCACCATGTTCGACCTCGACCCGATCGCCGGCGACCTCGCCGACCTGAGCGAGGGGGGTGTGGCCGTGGTCGGCGACGACCCGACCCTGCTCGGCGGCACCCTCGCGATCGAGTTCGAACGCTCGACACTCGAGGCGCCGATCGTTGCCGTGGTCGCGAGGAGCACCGGCGGTTTCGAAGCCCCTCTGTACTTCGTCGACCGTGCGACACTCGACACTCTGGTTGGCCGACTGCTCGACGCCCTGTTGTTCGTCGACCTCGCCGACGGAGTCGCCGCAGACGCCGAAGAAGACGTGAGGGCGCTGGTCCGAGCCACGCCCGGGTCGTTCTTCGCGACCCGGGCAGAACACATCGCCAACAGCGGAAGCGAAATCGCCGCGTTCCGGAACTTCATCGACGGGATGCTCCTCCTCGCGAGCTTCATCGCACTCCTCGGAGTCGCCAACACCACGGCGCTCGCGATCAATGAACGCGCCAAAGAGCTCGGGCTGCTGCGAGCGGTCGGCGCGACTCGCCGAGAGCTGCGTCGAATCGTGCGGCTCGAGGCGGCACTCCTATCGTTCATGGCAGCATCGATCGGTATCGCCGTCGCAGTAGGCTTCGGCTGGGCGCTGATCGACGTCACCGGTGGCGCGGAGATCCCATCCGTCGTCGTACCGTGGACCCGCCTCGCGGTAACGCTCGTCGTTGCGGTCGCAGCCGGCGTCGTCGCTGCAGCGTGGCCCGCGTTCCGCGTCTCCCGGGTGTCCGTGCTCGAACTGGCGGGCCGGGACCACTGATGCGCAGGTCCTGCGCCTGGACCGGGCTACGGATCAGAAGGTGACTGGGGGGGTGAGTACCGACGATACTCACTGGCTGCGGTCGGCGTGGTTGGTCAACCCTGGTGGCGGGGCCTGCCCTTGAGTCGACGGCTGAACTCCCGGGCGATCTCCCGGTTCGCCTCCCGTTCGGCGATGGCCTGCCGCTTGTCGAAACTACGCCGGCCCTTCGCAAGCCCGAGTTCGACCTTCGCCCAGCCGTTCTCGAAGTACAGCGACAGCGGCACCAGCGTCAGGCCGCCCTCCCTGAGGCGTTCCAGAATCCGATCGATCTCCACCCGACGCAGGAGCAGCTTCCGGATACGCCGGGGCTGGTGGTTCGTCCAACTCCCGAAGCCGTACTCGGCGATGTGCAGCCCGTGCAGCATGATCTCGCGGTCCCCTTGCTGCGCGAAGGCGTCCACCAGCGACACCCGACCAGCCCGCAGCGACTTCACCTCGGTGCCGACCAGGACTATCCCCGCCTCGTAGGTGCGCAGGATCTGGTAGTCGTGCCGCGCCCTCTTGTTGGTGGCCACCAGCAGGTGACCGCTCTCGCCGGACCTACCCATGCAAACCATCACCTCGCTGCCGCACCTCCCCACGAGGGTATCGGGGGCGCGGCGTGAAGCGGGCTCGACGCAAGAACCCGGACCCGGGTACGCATCGAATGTCGTACCCGGCGGGCACCATGACCGTATGGCTGTCCCCGATCTTCAGCCGGAGCACGTCCGGCCGCAGGCCCTGTCGTTGCGTGAGGCCCGCACCCGGCTGGCCCAACTCGTCGCACTCGCCGAGTTGGCCGACACCGTCACGGTGATCGAGCACGACCGCGACGCCCGTCCCGTCGCCGCCATCGTGCCGGCAGCCGCCGCGCGGAGCGTCGCGCAGGCACGCGCCGATGCGGGGCGGATCGCCGAGGTCACCGCCGGCTGGGCGCGCCGGTTGGAGCAGACACGACAGCGCAGCGCCCGCCAGCATGCCAGCAACCTGCGGGTGTTGACCGACGCCCTCGCGGAGGTCTGGGCCGAGCTTGACCGGCGGATCCCGTCAGCCAGCGACCCGGCGCTGGCGCGGCTGCGGGCCGTGCACATGGACCTGCTGCGGCGCTGAACGCGCTGGTGGGGTGCCTACCGGCCCGACCAACTACACTCCGTCGGCTTTGGCTCGCTCGACCGGTTGCTGGGCGAACTCACGCTCCGCTGTCGTCGGTCCCGGAAGCTGAACCGGGCTCTTGTCTTCCACGATCTGGTCCTTTCTGGACAGCACCGACGTCCCGTCCAGGGGAGCACACCCAGGTCGAACACGGAAATCACGCAGTCCCCAACCGGCGATACGACTAAAACCGCATTACCGGCAATTTGGTGCGTCAGACGTCGCCTGAGGTGGAGACGTACTGGGTAGGGGTTTGGTCGTAGCGCTTGCGGAAGGCACGGATGAAGTGGCTGCTGTCGGCGAACTGCCATCGGGCCGCGATCTCGGAAACCGTGTAGCCGGCAGTCAAGGCTCTGCGTGCCTCCTCCAGGCGACGGCGCCGGATGTAGCCGGCCGTCGTCTCCCCGGTGGCAGCGAAGGCGCGGCTCAGCGTGCGTACGGAGACGTGCAACTCGCGTGCCAGCAGCCTGGGCGTCAGCTCGTGGTCGGTGAGCCGGTGGTCGGCAAGCTCGCGGGCAGCCCGTGCCAGGGCGGATGACAGGGTGGGCTCGGTGTCGTCGACGTATTGGCGCACCACACCCCGAGCCAGCTCGATCAACGCGTTCCGGGCCGCCAACAAGCCGGCGGCCTCGAGGTCTTCGACCGTGTCGTGCAGCAGGCTCGCGTGCGCCAGCAGGAGCCGCACCTCGGGTGCGGTGGCCGGCCTGGCCACCGGAGCGTCACCGTGGTAGCCGCCGATCTCGGCGATCGGGATCCCGATCGTCCGCCCGACGGTCCTTGGCTCCGCGTCGAAGCCGGCCAGGCCACCGGCACGATGGATCATGAACTCGCCTCCCCGGACCGGGAGCACCGCACTGTCGTAGCGCAACGTCCAGGTACCGCGCCGCACCGCGTACAACCGGAGCTCCGTTTCGTCCTCCGGAGAGGTCTGCGCCCGCACTCCCGTCGGGGTGTGGAAGTCCGTGACCACGACATCCCGTGCCCGGGCGTCACGGGCACGAACACGCGCGCCGACGGCCGCGCCCTGATCGCCCGCTGGGGGCGGCGCGCAGCTGGATCGCGCCGTCTCGCCGACCTGCCCGGGTCGTGCCGCACGCTGGCGGGAGGCATTCATTCACCCATCGAACCACCTGTCCCGTAAGTCCCATCGGCTGGCTCGCCTGTCCAAGCGACGCAGGGTGTGTGCTCCTAGGTTTGGCAGGCAAGCCAGCCGGCGACGAAGGAAGGTGGGAATTGGCGGCCACAAGACACGTGACGATTGTCGGGGGTGGGCTGGGCGGCCTGGCTCTGGCCCGCATCCTGCACCTACGCGGGATCCCGTCGACGGTTTACGAGCTTGACGCGTCGTCGCGGGCCCGTGACGCGGGCGGCACGCTCGGCCTGAACGCGGACTCGGGCCAGCGGGCACTCGCCGATGCCGGCCTGTTCGAGGAGTTCCGCTCGATCTCGCGGGACACAGGGGAGACGACACGCCTTGTCGACAGGTTCGGGACCGTACATTTCGACCTGGCGTACGAGGGTGGTGCCGGCGTGCGGCCCGAGGTGGATCGCGGCGACCTGAGGCGCCTGCTGGTCGAATCGCTACCCGAGGGTGTCGTCCGCTGGAACACGAAGGTGACCTCGGTGACAAGGCCGGGCGGCGGGCGCACGGAGCTCACCATGGGTAACGGTGAGATCGTAGAGGCCGAGGTCCTGGTGGGCGCAGACGGCTCCTGGTCGAAAGTGCGCTCGCTGCTGACGGACGCGGTCCCTCTCTATTCCGGCGTGTCCTTCGTCGAGGATCTTCTGTCTGATGTCGATGCGACGCATCGCGAGGCGGCGGACCTGGTCGGGCCGGGGTCGATGTACGCCTTCACGGAAGGCCACGGGATCATCGCCCAGCGCAACGGTGGCGGCGTGATCAGAATCTATTACGCGGTCCAGAGCGATGAGAACTGGGCCCGCAGGCTCGTGGATCCCACCGACCCGGGCGGCACTCGTCGACGGCTGCTGGAGATCTTCCACGACTTCGCGCCCGGCCTCCGTGCGCTGATCGGCGAGGGTGAAGGACCCCTGGTTCCGCGCCCGATCCACGCTCTTCCGGTGGGGCTGAGGTGGGCGCGGACCGCCGGGGTGACCCTGCTCGGCGACGCGGCGCATGTGATGTCCCCGTTCGCCGGGCAGGGAGCGAACCTCGCGCTGCTCGACGCCGCGGACCTCGGTGCCGCGTTGGCGGAACACTCCGACGTGGAATCCGCGCTTGCCGCGTACGAAACAGCGATGTTCTCCCGCGCCGAGGCAGCCGGCCGGGCCTCGGCGGACAATCTCGTCGCCAGCTTCGCCCCCGACGCGCCGCAACAACTGGTCGACCAGGCAAGGACCTGGATGCAGCGAAAGGCCGAAGCGACCGCCCTGTCAGCTCCGCGTGAAAACTGACCACGTGGTTCCGGCTGAATCGGGACCACCTCCTGAAGCATCGGGAGGTGCTGAGCGTGGAGGACTGGGCGGAGATCCGGCGGCTGCGGCGGTCGGAGGGTATGGCGATTCAGGCCATCGCACGGCGGTTGAGGATGTCTCGCAACACCGTGAAGAAGGCGTTGGCCAGTGATGAGCCGCCGCGGTACCGACGGGCTGCGAAGGGCTCGATCGTGGACGCGGTCGAGCCGCAGATCAGGGCGTTGTTGGCGGAGTTCCCGGACATGCCCTCGACGGTGATCATGGAACGGGTCGGGTGGACCCGTGGGAAGACGGTGTTCTGTGACCGGGTGCAGCGGCTGCGGCCGTTGTTCCGCCGGCCTGACCCGGCGCAGCGCACCGAGTACCTGCCGGGTGAGCTGGCGCAGTGTGATCTGTGGTTCCCGCCGGCGGACGTGCCCCTGGGGTTCGGTCAGGTCGGACGGCCGCCGGTGATGGTGATGGTGTCCGGGTACTCGCGGTGGCTGACGGCGGTGATGATCCCGTCCCGGCAGTCGGCGGATCTGCTGGTCGGACACTGGACGTTGATCTCCGGGTGGGGTCGGGTGCCCAGGACGTTGGTATGGGACAACGAGTCCGCGGTCGGCCAGTGGCGTGCCGGCAGGCCGCAGTTGACCGAGGCGATGAACGGCTTCCGTGGCACTCTCGGGATCCGCGTGCTCCAGTGCCGGCCGGCGGACCCGGAAGCCAAAGGCCTGGTGGAGCGGGCGAACGGCTATCTGGAGACGTCGTTCCTGCCCGGGCGCCGGTTCAGCTCGCCCCGGGACTTCAACGCCCAGCTTGCCGAATGGCTGGTACGGGCGAACCAGCGTCGGCACCGGGTGCTGGGCTGCCGGCCGGTGGACCGGTGGGAGGCCGACCGAGCGGCGATGCTGACGCTGCCGCCGGTCGCGCCGGTGGTCGGCTGGCGGCGGAGCACCCGTCTGCCCCGCGACCACTACGTCCGGCTGGACGGCAACGACTACTCGGTGCACCCGATGGTGGTGGGCCGCCGGGTCGACGTGGTCGCTGACGCCGACCGGGTGCAGGTGCTCTGCGAGGGCCGTCTCGTCGCCCGGCACGACCGGTGCTGGGCGCGGCATCAGAGCATCACCGACCCGGCTCACCGTCAGGCCGCCGCCGATCTGCGGACCGCCGCGCGGCAGGCGCCGGCACCGGCGGTCACGGCCGAGGTGGAGCACCGCAGGTTGGCCGACTACGACCGCATGTTCGGTGTCGATGCCGAGGCGGCCGCGTGATGGCCTCCAGAACGACCGGCAACCGCAACGTCTCCTCCGAGATCGCTTTCCTCACCCGTGCGTTGAAGGCGCCCTCGTTGGCGGCGTCGGTGGACCGGCTCGCGGAGCGGGCCCGGGCGGAGTCGTGGACGCACGAGGAGTTCCTCGCCGCCTGTCTGCAACGCGAAGTGGCGGCCCGGGAGGCCCACGGCGGTGAGGGACGTATCCGGGCGGCGAGGTTCCCGGCACGCAAGAGCCTGGAGGAGTTCGACTTCGAACACCAGCGGTCGTTGAAGCGGGAGACGATCGCCCACCTGGGCACTCTGGACTTCGTGGCGTCGAAGGAGAACGTCGTGTTCCTGGGGCCGCCCGGCACCGGCAAGACCCACCTGTCCATCGGTCTCGGTATCCGGGCCTGCCAGGCCGGACACCGGGTCGCGTTCGCCACCGCCGCTCAGTGGGTGTCCCGTCTCGCTGACGCCCACCACGCCGGCCGGCTGCAGGACGAGCTCGTCAAACTCGGCCGGATCCCGCTGGTGATCGTCGACGAGGTCGGCTACATCCCCTTCGAAGCCGAAGCGGCGAACCTGTTCTTCCAGTTGGTTTCGAACCGCTACGAACGTGCCTCGCTGATTGTCACCAGTAACAAGCCCTTCGGCCGGTGGGGAGAGGTCTTCGGTGATGACGTCGTCGCCGCGGCCATGATCGACCGGCTTGTTCACCACGCCGAGGTCATCTCGATGAAGGGCGACAGCTACCGGCTCAAGGACCGCGACCTCGGCCGCGTCCCGGCAGCGACCAAGACCAACGACTGAAGATCAACCAAACCGGGGTGGTCCAGTTTCAGCCGGACCACGGTGGTCACGATTGGGGCGGCGTTGACACGCCCCGCCTACCTGATCGATTCCATCCGGGTTCGGTGCGCGAACCGCAATGTCGAGGGGTACGGCCAGCGCCCATGTCCCGGCAGCGCCGGAAGCCACCAGAGCCCAGTCGTCATCAAGAGTTCATCTACTCGCGCCGGCCGGCGGACCGGGCCTCGCCGGCCGGGCTTGAGCTGCGAATTCGCCCCTCCGGAGTGGGCTGCGACCGCCACGGGCCGACCACCGTGCGCGGTTACCATCGGGGCGCGGTGGCGCCGTACCCGGGCCGGCTACGGGCGGAGGAGGAGCACGGTTGAACACGCCGTCCTTCAGCGATCTCGGCCGGTTCCTGGACACCAACCGGCAGACGCTACTCACCGTACTCACCGTGCTGGAGCTGTTGATCCTGCTGGTGGTCCTGCTGCGGTGGTTCGACCGCCGGTACGGCATGCGGGGCACCGGGCGGCGCATCCGGCGCGGCATCGGTGCCGCGGCGCGGGATCTGGCGGCACCGATCGTCAACTTCGTCCGACTTCGGCGAGGGATGCGGGTGGTCGCCGAGAGCTTCGCCGGGTCGGGCCCAGTGCCGGCTGCCCGAGCCTGGATCGGATCCGCTCGATCGGCACTGGGCGATCGGAACGATTTCTGGCCGTACCTGGTCTTGCTGGGCCGTAGCGAGCTCAGCGTGCGGCTCGCCGGCGCGGGAGCGGACGTGCCGACTCCGTCGGCGGAATCTCCGTGGCAGGTCACCACGCCGCGCCACTGGCGGACCCGCGGCCAACTGCCCCCGGGTTCCGCACCGACCGCCAGCGACGCACTGCCGATCGCCGTAGGGGTGAAGGACAGGACGATGGTCCTGCTGGATCTCGCCCGCTGCCCCGGCATCGTGTCGGTGCACGGTGCCCCGACACCGGCGCAGCGACTGGTCTCCGCGTTGGGCCTCCAGTTGGCCGCGCTGACCGGCGGGCACGGCGTGGACCGCCTGATCGTCGCGGCGGAAACCGGCTACGGCTCCGGGATGCCCGGCGTCGACCGGATGTCACTGTCCGAGGCCGTGACAGATCTCGCGACCCGTACGGCACCGAACGGGCGTACCGTCCTGGTCTGCCGGCGGCCCGATCCGCAGACGGTGGCGCGGCTCGCCACCCTGGTCGCCGGTGATCCCGGGCTGCTGGTCCTGGTAGCCGGCTACCTACCCGGATCGCGGTGGCGGTTGCGGGTCGACCTGGCCGGTCGGGTGACCGCACCGGAGTTGCTGCTCGACGTGGACTCCACGCCACTCGTCCGGTGCCTGCTGCCCCGCCGCCGGACTGCGCCCCCCGCCCCACCGGCACCCGCCTGGGCCGAGGAGGAGTCTCCCGGGCCCACCGCCCTCGGCGCAGCATCCTCCGCGCCAGCAGAACCGGCCGTACCCGTGAGCCCTCGGCCCCCCGCCCCGGCGGCGGCCACGCTGCCGGCCGCCCATCCACCGCCCGGACCGCCGGTTCCGCCCACCGCCAACGACGACCTGATCGAACAGGCGCATGACGGGCAGCGACCGACGGCGTACTCCGGCGTCGAGTCTGTCGGCCGGACTGGAGACCGATAGTGCGCCTGCTGCTGACCGTCGTCTCCGGCGCTGCCGACCGGGACATCGCGATCGACGTCGAGGCGGACACCCCGGTAGGTGCGCTCATCGAGCAGGACGGCTCCCCGGGCGACTGGTATCTCGACGGGACGCGGCTGGATCCGACCTGGACGGTGAACCGGGCAGGGCTGGTCGCCGGGGTCCGGCTGGGCGACGGAGCGCCGGTACCCGGTGGCGGGGTGCGGTACCTGCCGGGCGACTCCCGAACCCACTGGCTGGAGGTGCACGGCGTCGGCGGCCCGAGCGCCGGGCAGGTCTGGCCGGTCGGTCTGGGCTGTCACGACATCGGCTCGGCACCCGGGTCCGCGATCGATCCAGGCGGTAGCGGGGTGCCCGCGCACGCCGCCCGGCTCACCATCGACGAACAGGGTCGCGCCTGGGTGGCCACCAGTGGCTCCGAGGTACGGCTGGCGGTGCCGCAGCCCCCACCCCAGACCGATCCGATGCCTGCGGCCAGGTACCCGAGCCATTCTGCCCAGCACGTGCCGGATCCTCGGGCCGAACAGGGGCAGGAGCACGCGGACCAACCCGACGCCTCAGGAGCCAGGCGCGACGGATCCCGACGCTGGCCGACCGGTGTGGACCTGGCGGTGGGCGGCAGCCTGCTGCGGCTGGTGCGGCGCCCGGCACCGGACGCCGCAGTGACGCCGGCCGTAGACGTGCCGATGCTGGACTTCAACCGGCCGCCACGGATCGTGCCGCCGCTGCTCTTCGCGCGGCGACGGCTGCCCAGCCCGCCGGTCAAGCCGAACAGCCGCCCGATCCCGCTGCTGATGATCCTCGCCCCGATGGTGATGGGCCTGGCTTTCGTCTTTCTCTTCCGGTCGTACTTCTTTCTGCTGATCATGGCGCTCAGTCCGGTGCTGGCGTTGGCGAACTGGTACACCGACCGACGCAGCGGCCGTAAGCGGTACCGCAGGGATCTCGCCGAGTACCTCCGTAAACGCAGCCGGATCATGCGGGAGCTGACGGCGGCGGTCGCCGAGGAACGGTCGGCCCGGTGCGAGGCGTCGCCCGACCCGGCGACGGTTCTGTACACAGCCGTCGGCCCCGGACGGCGGCTGTGGGAACGACGCCGCCGCGACCCCGACCATCTTGTGCTGCGGGTCGGCACGATGGATCAGCCGTCGCTGATCGAGGTGGAGGACCCGGCCCGCGCCGAGCCCGACCGGCAGCTGCGCTGGATCGTGCCGGACGTTCCGGTCACCGTGGACGTGGTCGACCGCAAGGTGGTCGGCCTGGCCGGCGCGGCGGAGACGACGTACGCGACGGCACGCTGGCTCGTCCTTCAGGCCGCAGCACTCCATAGTCCGCGTGACCTGCGGATCCATGTGTTGACCGAACCCGCTGGCGAGGAGCGGTGGAGCTGGGTGCGCTGGCTGCCGCACACCCGGCCGGCCGAGGAGGGTGTCCCGACCGCTCGGCCCTACACCCTGGTCGGCAACGACCCGGAGACCGTGGCGAACCGGGTTGGTGAGCTGGTGTCGCTGGTCGCCGCGCGGACCAAGGCCCGGGGTTCGCAGCTCGGCCAGGTCCTGTTCAGCGAACCCGACGTGCTGCTGGTCGTCGACGGCGCGCGACGGTTGCGCGACGTGCCCGGCATGGTGCAGGTGCTCACCGACGGGCCGGCGGTACGGGTCTTCGCGATCTGTATCGACGCTGAGGAGCGGCTGCTGCCGGAGGAGTGCACCGCCGTGCTACGCGCGGACGCGGACGGGCTGACAGTGCGGCAGACCGGCGTGCCCGAGGCAACCGGAGTACGTCCTGACGTCGTCACCGCCCAGTGGTGCGAGCGGGTGGCCCGGGCGATGGCCCCGCTGCGGGATGTCACTCCGGACGAGACGGCCGGGCTGCCCGACCGCAGCAGGCTGCTGGAACTACTGGACGCCGATCCGCCGGACAGCGTCGACCTGGCCGACCGCTGGTCGCGACGACCCGCGTCGACGAGTTTCGTGATCGGTAGTGGTTTCGACGGAACGGTCGCGCTCGACCTGGTACGCGACGGGCCGCACGCGTTGATCGCCGGAACCACCGGCGCAGGCAAGTCCGAACTACTGCAGTCCATGGTGGTCTCCATGGCTGCGGTGAACCGGCCGGACGAGTTGACCTTCGTACTGGTCGACTACAAGGGCGGTAGCGCGTTCCACAGTTGCGTGCGGCTGCCGCACACCCTCGGCATGGTCACCGACCTGGACAGCGCTCTGGTGGTCCGGGCGCTGGAGTCGCTCGGCGCGGAGTTGCGCCGCCGCGAGGAGATCCTGGCCGGAGTCGCCGTAAAGGACCTCGTCCAGTACCGGACGATGCGTGGCCGCGATCCCTCGCTTCCGGCGGTCCCCCGGCTGGTGCTGGTCATCGACGAGTTCGCCACGCTCGTCCGGGAGGTTCCGGACTTCATCCCCGGGCTGGTCAGCATCGCCCAGCGAGGCCGGTCGCTGGGAATCCATCTGATTCTGGCCACCCAACGCCCGGCTGGCGTGGTGACCACCGACATCCGCGCCAACACCAACCTGCGCATCGCGCTGCGAGTCACCGATCCGATGGAGAGTACGGACGTCATCGACGTGCCGGACGCCGCGATGATCCCGGTGGCCACCCCGGGCCGGGCGCTGGCCCGGCTCGCCCACCGGTCCACCCTGCCCTTTCAGACCGGGTACGTCGGCGGGGTGTACCAGGGTGCCGGCCCGGACGCGTCGGAGTCCCGGCCGGCCGCGCCGGTGTACGGCGCGGAGCTTCCCTGGCCTCGGCTGGGTCGGGCGCTGCCGCCGCCGGTGGAGCCGACCCGTGACGGTGCCGCGCCGGACGAGTTGGCCGCCACCGACCTGGACGTGCTGGTCGACGCGATCGACGCCGCGGCTCGGGAGGTGGGCTGCGAGCGGCAGCCGAGCCCGTGGCTGCCGCCGCTGCCGCCGGTCGTGCTGCTGGACGATCTCACCCTCCCGCAGCCGCGTACCGGTCCCGGTCTGCCGCCGGTGCCGTACGCGCTGGCCGACCTGCCGCAGCAGCAGCGCCAGCCGGTGCTGGCCTGCGACCTCGCCGCGCTCGGACATCTCTACGTGCTGGGTGCCTCCCGTTCGGGCCGGTCACAGCTGCTGCGCACGCTGACCGCGTCGCTGGCCCGGTCGCTGTCCACCGCCGATCTGCACCTGTACGCCGTCGACGCGGCCGGCGGATCGATGATGGCGCTGTCGGAGCTTCCGCACTGCGGCGCGGTGGTGCCCCGGGCCGACCTGGAACGCCTGGAACGCCTGTTCGCTCGACTGCAGGGCGAACTGGCCCGCCGACACGAGTTGCTGGCCCAGCACTCGTGCGCGGGACTCGACGAATTGCGGGCGGCGCTACCGCCGACGCAGCGTCCAGCGCATCTGATGCTGCTGGTGGACGGCTGGGATTCGCTTGCCGCGGTCCTCAACGACCACGACGGTGGACGGCTGATGGACCAGTTCCTCGGCCTGTTGCGGGAGGGACCGGCCGCCGGGCTGCACATCGTGATGTCCTCGGAACGGTCGCTGTTGACCGGGCGGGTGGCCAACCTGAACGACCACCGGATCATGCTGCGGATGACCGACCGGACCGACTACTCGGCGATCGGCGTCAACCACCGTCGGGTGCCGGAGGTGGTGCCACCCGGACGCGGATGGCACTCCGCGGACCAGGCTGAGATCCAGATCGCCCTTCTGGACCCGGATCCGTCCGGCCCGGCACAGGTCGAGGCGATACGTCGGATCGCCGCCAAGGCCACCGCCCGCGACAGCGGGGTGCCGGCGCACCGCCGGCCGTTCCCGGTGGCCGGACTGCCCGCTGCGGTCACCTTCGCCGAGGCGTTCGCACAGGTCCCGGACGAGCAGCGGCGTCCGCTGCACGCACTGCTCGGAGTCGGCGGCGATGCCACCGAGCCGAGCTATGTGGACTTCACCGGCCGGCAGGCGACGTTCCTGGTCGCCGGCCCGCCCGGTTCGGGCCGCAGCAACACCCTGGCCACGCTCGCGGTGTCGCTGCTGGCCGGGGGTACCGCGCTGGTGATCCTGACGCCCCGCGAGTCGGTGTTGCGCCGGTTGGCGGCGCACGGCCGGGTGCGGGCGATCGAGGGGCCCGCGCCGGACCCGACGCAGGTGGGCGCCGCGGTGGAGGAGCTGGGCGGGCCGTTGGTGGTACTGGTCGACGACGTCGACCTGTTGGGCTTCGCCAACCCGGTGGACGCGGTGCTGCGCCAGGTGGTGGGCACCGGCCGGGACCGGGCGCTCGGCCTGGCCTACGCGGGAACGGCCGAGACCCTCACCCAGTCGTTGGGCGGCTGGATCGCCGAGGCCCGGCGGTCGCGTCAAGGCGTGCTGCTGGCACCGCAGTCAGCGATCGAGGGTGACCTGGTGGGTGCTCGGGTGCCTCCAGGGCTGCTGCGTTCGGGTAGCCGACCGGGTCGCGGCTATGTCCCGGACCCAGCGACCGGCGTACTGAGCACGGTGACGATCCCGCACACCGTTCTCCGCTGAGCCTGACCGGCGCGCGGTCACCGGTCCGCAATGGGGTGCGGCCCGGTCACCGTCACCGGCGACCGGGCCGCGTGCCGCGCAGGTCGAGGGGTCAGCTCGCGGGTGGCGGCTGGGACAGTGTCTGATCCATGTCGCTCAGGTTCTTCGCGATCATCGAGAAGCTCGACGCGAAGGTCTCCAGGTTGCTGACGGCCTTGGTCAACGAATTGGTGAACTCGGTGTACTGCGTGCTCATCACCGGGCTGGACTGCTGTAGCCAGAGGCCGCCCTGGCTGGTCAGCAGCTCACTGACGCTGGTCTGCAGGTTTGTCAGTACGCTGGCGATCTCCGCGCCCTCGGTGGTCAGCCGCCCGGCGACGGTGTTGACCAGGGCGTAGTCGACGTTTACTTCTGCCATCGGATGCCTCCGGTTGGACGGTTCAGCTGGCGCTGCTGGAGGTGGCGATCTGTTCGTCCATCGTGCTCAGCTGAACGGTGATGTTGTGGAACTGCTGGGCGAAGGACCGGATGCTCTCGATCGCCGCGGTCAGCTCGGTGTTGAAGGTCTGGTACTGCCCGCTGAGGGTGGGACTCGACTTCTGCAACCACAGGCCACCGTCGCTGGTGAGCAGCTGGGACACCGCGGCGAGCAGATTCTCCAGGCGCGGTACGGTCTGCGTCACGGCGGAGTTGAGCTGGTCGTTGACCGCCTGCACCTTGCTGAAGTCGACGGTGATGTTCGGCATGGCTTTGCTCCAAGGGTGACTGGGTCAGATGGTGACAGTGGTGTAGGGGATGTAGTCGTCCTCGGCTGGCTCCTCGGAGACGAGCGTCCATTCCCCGGTCTTCGGATTGCCGGTGTACGTCTTGGTGCCGTCCGAATCCACGACCGTCTTGGTGCCGGTGTCCGGTCCGGTCACCACGATGTCGGTCGTGGTGGTCTCCCCTTCATGGTCGACGGTCACCTGGTGCGATCCGCCGTCGGCCTTTGGGGTGACCGTGCTGGTGGTGGTGCCCTCGCTGGTGGTGGAGGTCACCACGAACGAGCCGTCGTCGTTGGTCCTTTTCTCGATCTTCTCCTCCATGCCGTCGGAGTGGGTGATGGTGGAGGTGTAGTCGACGACGTCGATCTCCCCGTCGCCGTCGGTGTCGCGGTAGGTGAACTGGGTCGTCTCGGTGTAGGTCAGTCCGTCGCCGGAGGTGACCGTGGTCGTCTCGGAGATGACGTTGCCGTCGTCGTCCAGGACCGCCGTGGTGTTGTTGCTGCCCACCGGCGAGGTGCCGTCGATGGAGGTGGGCGCATCCCCCGGCTCGGGCACCGGATCGCCACTCCACACCGGCACTGAACCGTCGACCAGGTTCCCGTCCTTGTCGTAGTACTGGAAGGTGATCTCCCGGTCCTTCAGGTCGAGGTAGCGCTCGTACGCGGCGGTGTCGGCCTGCCAGCCGCTGACGCTGGACCGCAGCCGGTCCAGGTTCACCTTGCCGGCGACGTCCGCGTCCAGATCGAAGTAGGCCTTGGCGATGCTGTCGAAGGTGTTCGCCAGCTCGTCGAGCAGCTCCATCGAGTCCTTGAACGGGGTATGGCAGGCGGAGAAGAAGGCGCTCAGCGTCCCGTACAGGGTCGAATTGCCGACCTGGCTGGAGTCGACGACGGTCCCGTCGGAGGTGACCACTGCCCGGCGGGAGCCGGTCTCCACGTCGAACTGGATCTTGCTTTTCAACTCACGCAGGCTGCCCGCGAGGCTGTGTAGCAGCGCGTAGTCGAGCACCAGGTCAGCCACCCTGCGCCCCTTCCTCCGGCTCGTCGGCGTACGCCGTCTGTGTGGTTCGACGCGGCCAGGGCCGCCAGCGGTTCACCGTGAACCTCCACGCGGGTGCGCCACGTCGAACAGGACGACGGCGTCCGGGGCAGCGGGAGGGTCCGGTGGGGGTACGGCCTGGTGACTGGTCACCGCTCACACTGTCGGGTGACCCCACACCTGGCGATCCGGACGTGCTGCTGCGCGTCGCCAGCTACATGGACGTCATGGCCGACCACGCCAAGACCGCCGACGACGGGCTCGCCGCGGTGCTGCGACAGAGCGGCGACGGGGCGTTCGTCGGCAAGACCGCAGACTGGCTGCGCGAACAGATCAGCAAGGAGATGAGCGGGTTCATCGCCGGGGTACGCACGGCCTTCTCCGCCGCCGGGCCGGCCATCCGCACGTACGCCGAGGCGCTGCGCGAGGCGCAGTCCAAGGCGGACCAGGCACTGCGCGATGCGGCCGGGGCCGGCGACGACGAGGAACGCATCAACGCGCTCAAGGCGGACGCGGAGAACGCCGCGGCCGACGTGAGAACTGCGGCGGGGACGGCCCGGCAGTCCCTTCTCGACGCCACAAGTCACATCAAGTCGCCTGTGACTCCCAAGTCGGCCTGCGAGGTGTTCTGGGAGATCTTCACTTGGCTGACCCTCATCGTCACCGTGGTCGCCGTCTTCGTCGGTGGCCCGCTCGGCCTGATCGCCTTCGCGATGAACGCCGCCCTGGCGGTGAAGGCGACCCTGGACTTCGCGATGGGCAAGACGAACGCGCTGGGTCTGGCGCTCGGGCTGCTCGGACTACTCGGTCCCAGTACCCGACCGCTGATCGCCCTCGGCGACCTCACCAAACTGGCCACCACCGCGTGGCGCAACATCACCCAGTTCAGCCGGAACAGCTTCACTCTGGCGCGCACCGGCATCAACGACTTCTGGCGTACGGTGTCGACGCTGAGCCTCAGCGTGGCCATGCGCGGAATCGGCGACATCGGGGTCACCCTGGCCAACTCGGTGAAGGTCGGCGCGCTGATGATCCCCCGGATCGTCGGCCCGATGGACGGACTGGCCGCCCGGGGATTCGTGACCCTGGAGAAGTTCACCCTGGTCACCGTCCCGGCGACGGTCGTCAGAATGGGCAACATCGGACAGCAGGGTCTGGTCAAGCTCGCCGGTGTGACAGCCGACGCGGGCCGGTTCATCGCCGTCAACGCCGTCAGGTTCGGCAACCTGATGGCGCGGGAGTTCGGCGGCTGGCAATGGCTACGGATCTTCCTGCCCCTGGCTGGTCATGAGATCCGCGCCGTCGGAGTGTCCGGGGCGTTCAAGCTCGGAGTGCTGGGTCGCGGGCTCGGACTGACCCGGTTCGACGGACTCGCGGCGCTCGGCGGTGGCGTCCGGCTCGCCAACGGCCTCACCACGGTGCACGTCGTCAAGCCCGGCGGAGCGCCGCCACCCGCCGGTGGGATCAACTTCAGTCCGAGCGGGCTGCACCTTCCCGACCTCATCGAGAAGCCGATGATCGGCGCTCCGTCGACGCAGCAGCTCAGCTTCTCGGCCCGCAGTCTCGACCTGTCCGCGGCACGTGGCGCGCTCGGCCTGCATGACCTCGCGGGGCTACGCGGCGTGCAGAACCTGGACGTGTCCGTGCCCGTGCCGGGGACGGCCGGTACGGTCACCCCGATCCCCGCGACCAATCTGCCCGGTGCCGCGCACGCGCTCGACCTGGGCCACATCTCCAGACTCGAAGTACCGACAGTCGGCACGGTCGCGGGGATGAATCAGGTCACCATGCCCACGGTGGCCACGCCGGGCGCGGTGACCCTGCCGAACATGCAGATCGGCAACCTCAGCACCACGCTCAACCGGGCTGTCGGCGGCGTCGACGGGCTGGCGGATTTCGGTCGCGCCGAGCTGCGCAACCTGCACATGGGCGAGGTCAGCGCGATCCGGGTCTCGGAGACCGGGGTGGCGTTCAACCTCGGCGCGCCGGAAAAGGCGTTCGGTGACGTCAGCCCTGCCTCGCCCACGCCCACCTCCACGTTCACGCCCACCTCCACGTTCACCCCCACCCCGACGGGTTCGATCTCGTCGGCGGCCCCGACGGGCACCACCCGGGTCGACGCCCTCGCGCCCAACCCCGTGCAGCTCGGCAAGGCCGCTGACGCGACCACCGTCCACCAGGCGTTGAACCTGCTCGATGAGCCTGGTACGGCGGCGCTCACCGCTCTGCACCGGATGGATCCGCCGACGGTCGCCGCGCCTACCAGCCTCGGCCGTGACCTCTCGGTGCCCGCACCGCCCCGCCTGGATCAGGCCGGCGGCCCGTCGCCGCAGCAGCTCACTCACCTGCACGCGGTGGAGCAGCTCAAACAGGCACAGCACGCGCTGGCCAACGTCTCCGGGGACGCGTTGGCCGTGGCCCGCGCCGAAAGGGACGTCCGGGTCGCCGAGGCGCTGGTCCGCAGGACCGCCGACGGAGTGAAGATCGAAGCCCGCGAGGTCTCCCGTACCGTCGATCCCCCACCGGCCTATCCGACCGGTACGGTCGCGCCAGACCTCGCGGCGGCCAACCCGACCACTGCACCCGACCTCGCGGCGGCCAGACCAGCCACGACGGTGGACGAATCGGTGCAGGCGCTGCAGGACCGGCTGGACAACCTACGCGGCCCCGACGCCCCCCGTACCGACCTGGCCGCGCTGGAACTCGAGCACCGGTTCGCGCAACTACGCCCGACGACGCCGGCCGACCTCGCTGACCTGCCTGCGGTCCCCACCCACCAGCCCGGCACCAGCACGGCAGAATTGGAGAGCCGGCTGGCCGCGCTGCGCGGCACCGATCTGCCGTCCCCGGCGGCCCGCCAGTTGGAGCTCGAACACCGCCTCAACCAGCTCCGTCCGGGTGGGGCAGCCGAAACCCGCCCGGTCGATCCGGCGATGTTCCCGGACGTCCCGACCATCTCCCCGGCGGAGGCCACCGCCCGCGCCACCGCCGTCGAACGCCTCGCCGACCTGGAAGCGCAGTTGGTCGCCGCCCGCGCCGAGGAGACTCCCACCGGCGTCGGTCCGACGCGACTCGACGACGCCGGGGCTGCGTCCACGCCGCAGGTCGACACTCTGGGCCGACCGCAGACCCCCGACCAGATCGCTACGCCGGGCCGAGCTGACGGGGCGAACGGTACGGGTGCCGGCGACGATCTCCTGGACCTGCCGGCCGTGCCGCGCACCGATCCGGCGGCCACTCCCGACCCGGCCGCGCTCAGCCAGCGGTTGACCGAACTCGTCTCCGACGCGCGGAGTGTCGACCTGCCCGATCAGGAGCTGAGGGTGCTGAGCACCGAGGTCCGTACCGCGATCGAGCAGGGCCGGCACGGTGACGCGGCCCGAGGACTCAACACCCTGCACGACCGGATCGACCGGCAGGCCCTGTTCCAGCGGCTCGACTCCTACCGGGCACATGTCGACGCCGGGCACCACCGCGCAGCGCAGCTGGGCATGGACAAGTCGACCTGGTTGCAGCACGCCATCGACATCGAGCGGGCGACCGCCGCTGGGCGCACCGACGAACTGCACCGGCTGCTCGACGCCTACGAGAACAGCCTCGCCGGCAAACTGGCCGAACAGAAGCTGCACGACCAGGTCGTACCCGATGCCGCCCCGGGCCGCTCCCCCGACGGGGCCGGGTCGACGGGCGACCTCGACGAGTTGCAGGCCCGCCTCGACGCGCTGCGTGGCGATCACACCCCCGACCCGGGGCTCGCCGACCTGGAGCTGGAGCTGCGCTTCGCCAACCTGCGCGGCACCGACGGCCCCGACGTACCGCTCCCCCAGCTTCCGGAGCCACCGACGTTGCCGCCCGGCGGCATCGACGACCTGCAGAAGCGCCTGGACGCGTTGCGCGGGGACAGTGGTACGCCGGACCTGGACCTCGCCGGCCTGGAACTGCGCCACCGGCTGGACGCGCTACGCGGAACCGACCCGGACACCCCACCGGTCAGGCTCGAGGACCTGCCCGACGTACCGACGACGCCGCCCGGCGCCCTCGACGACCTGACCGATCGGCTCGCCGACCTGCGCGCCTACCGGGAAGAAACACTCGGCATGCCACCGGCCGAGCGGGCCGAATGGAATGCCGAGTTCGCCCGGGCCGGTGACGAGGCCGCCGACGCGGCCGTGCTGGCCCGGTACGAAACACGCATCACGGCGCTGGAGCGCGAGGCCCGACTCGCGGAGCTGCGCGACGGCACCGGCCCGCTCTCCGCCGACGAGTACCGGACCTGGCAGGACGCGCTCGTCCGGGCTGGCGACGATCACGCCGGCATCGACCATGTGCTCTCCCGCTACGCCGCCCGGCTCGACGAGCACCGGCTGGACACCACCGCCCAGATCAACGCCGCGCTCACTTCCCCGGACCACCTCCGCCCGCTCGACTCCCGTTTGGACGAGGCCCTCGGCGGGCTGTCCCAGGGCCTGCGGAACGACACCGCGGCCCGCTACACCACCCTCGGCGACCGGCTGGCCCAGCTACGCGGGGCGGACGCCACTGCGGCGTCCGGCCGGGCCGCAGACGAGCTACCGACGCCCAGGCCCCGGCCTGCCGACCCGACGATCGGCCACCGGCTCGATGAGTTGCCGAGCCCGCCCCGCGACCTGCCGACGACCAGCCCCGGCACCTCGGCAGCGGACGTGCCGCCGGGGACGAAGCCGGCGGAAACCCCGGCGGTCACCAAGCCGGAGGTCACCAAGCCGGGAGTCACCAAGCCGGCGGACACCCCGGCGGGAAACCTGACGGCGACGCCGGCGCGGCCGACGCCGGACGCACCGGCGCGGCCGACGCCGACGGCTGGCGACGAGGTCCTCGAACTACCGGAACCGGGCCGCGTCGCCGACGATGTCTCCGCCAAGCCGGCCGACAAGCTCGCGATGCCGCCACGCGATCTGCTCGGCGACGGCCGACCCGCCGGCCCGGCCCGGGTGATCGAGGTGGACGCCGAGCGGTGGACACCGTTCAAGGACGCTTTCCGCTTCGAGCCGACCACCCCCGGCCAGCCGCCGAAGGTGACCCGGCCCCCGGCCAGCGGCGAGCGGGTCGGCGTCGGCTATCGGCTCACCGTCACCGACCAGGACATGCACTTCGCGTTCAAGCTGCGCCTCGACGCCGCGCCCGGCGTCACGGCGCAGGAGATCGCCGAGGTGAAGACCCGCACCGTCGAAGGGCTGCAGCGGTACGTCAACTCTGCCGAACACCGACTGTCCGGGTGGGACGTCCCGATCCGGGTGACAGTGGACTTCGTCGACGACCCGGCCAAGGCACGCGGCACCATCACGGTCGTCCCGGCCGGCACGCAGATGTCCCAGCAGACCTGGGCGGCCGGCGCGTCGCCCGCCAAGTACGCCCACGAGATCGTGCACCAGCTCGGCGTGAAAGACAGCACTGCGCCGCCGAACGCGTTGCTGCACGACACCCACCAGCCGGAGCACGGCGACCTGATGGGCAGCCACCCGCACGACGCCGACGAGTTCGTGCTGACCCCTCGGGCCCTCGGCCAGATCGCCGACGTGCTGGCACCGTACTTCTCGGGCTCCACCGCCCCGCGTCCGGTGCCGGACACCGTCACAGGCAACATCGCCGAGGAATTCTGGGCCTCCGGTGTGGACATCCCGCCCAAGGTCGGTGCCGAAGAAGCCACGGTGCATGCCCCGGCCACGACGGCGTCCACCACGTCAGGCACCGCACCGGCGCCGCTGGCCGCCGTCGTCAAGAGCAGCACCACGCCCAGGATCACCGTGACCGCGCCGGGTGAGGACATCCAGCTGACGGTCCTGGAGCCGGTGACGACGATCGACAGCCCACTGCCCGGCCTCTACAAGACCCGGCCCGACCTGCTGTACACGCCTGACACCATCGACGACCTTGACGGCCTGATCCGTGGCCTCGACCAGAGTGTCGCCGACGCGGTACGCACCCGGGTGGCCGGGAAACTGCCGCTGGTGCCGGGGCTGTCCAAGCTCTCCGTGCAGACCGACGAGATCGGCCAGGCGCTCCGCGACGACGGAAAGTCGTTCTTCACCACCGGTGGCCGGAGCTTCGACGTCCGTGACGGGCTGCTCGGTTGGCACCGGGTCACCGTCACGCCGACCTGGTCGCCGGCCGAGGCCAAGGTCATCGACCAGTCCGAGGACAAGGCGAAGTTCGACACCCGCAGTGACCAGTCCGGTGGGACCAAGCATGCGTCCACCAGCGGCGGCTCCGGGTCCCTCGGCGCCGGTACGATGTTCCCGCAACGGGTCGGTTACGGTGCCGGTGGCTCCATCGAAGTCGCCCTCTCCCGGCCGCTGGAGTCGTTCGAGGACGGCGTCAAGCTGACCGACTCGCACAACGTCCGCAGTGGGTCAGGCTCTCACCTGGTGGCCGCGCCGGTCGGCTTCGAAGTCGTCGTGACAGACCCGGCCAGGCCGCTGACCGGTCCGAAGGCCGCCGAGCGGCACGTCGGCGAGCCGGTCCGGGCCGACGTGACGTTCCGTAGCGTCGACGACATCGCCAAGGCCACGCCCCGTGACCCCGACTGGCTCACCATCGACCCGAGCAGACACACGTCGATGCTGGTCGAGAACTTCACGCCGATACGGATCCTGCGCGCTGGCGTCGGTCTGGCCGAGGGCACCGACCCGACGGGGACCTGGAACGACGTGATCGAGGACGTACTCGTCCTGCTTCAGCCCACCAAGGCCGTCGGACCGGGCACGCTGGGGGCAGGGCAGGCCCGTGGCCTGTTCAAGGAGTCCGCCATGGTCGGCAATCTCATGCCGGCCCTGGACACCGTGGTCCACCCACCGACGATCACCAGCGCCCACGGCGCGCACGCGCTGTCACTGGAACTCACGGCGAGCATGCCGAAGCTGTCCATCCTGGCCGACGTCGCCAAGACCTCCTTCCGTTGGCAGCCGGGGCAGAGTGAGGCGACGAAGCTGGCCCACTCCAGCCGGGTCGGCATGGGTCTGTCCCTGGTCCCCGCCCGCTGGGCGTTCGGCCCCGGATACGTGCAGGCCCGGCTCTTCGGGGGCTTCCTGCGCTCGATGACCGCCTCGGTCAGCCAGGGCGGCACGTCCCGGACCGGCACCGAGTTCAAGGACATCGCCAACGTCCTGGTGGAGGCGCACTTCCGGGTCACCGTTGACGCCGGGCTACGCGAGGTGCCGGGCAGCCGGGTGTTCGGCGAGGGCACGGTCGCGCCGATCACCGTGGATCTGGTGGTGCTCGGCCACCTACCGGCGGTCCGGGTCGCCCAGCTACTCAATGACAGCAGCGTGCTGATCCCGTCCCCGACGCAGTGGTACGTGCCGCCGTACGCACTCAGCGGCGGTGGGCGGTCCGTGCTGTACGGACTCAGCGGGTTCCAACAGCTCTATCTGGATGTGGCCGGGCTGATCCGACGCATCGAGGGCGGCTTCCTGCCCGAGTTCGGCAAGTCCGGCAAGGTCAAACGAATGGCCACCAGCCGCGCGGCGGTCGAACGGCAGGCCAACCAGGACGCGTTGGACCGGGTGCTGTCCATGGCCGGGCTGCGTCAGGGCAAGGGCAATCTGCTCAAGACCGGTCTGATCGCCGAGCTCAGTCGCACCAAGAAGTTCGGCACCCGGCACGTCGTCGTGCACGTGACCGCCAGCTACACCAAGGCCTTCCAGCACCTTGGCATCAGCAAGGGCGACGCCGTACGGACCACCCACACCGACGCCTTCCAGGAGAAGATCAGCGCCGGCAGCCAGTGGCGAGGTGCCGTAGCGTTCGAGGGCGGTGGCGTCTTCCGGCTCACCGGCAACACCGCCGGCGCGTTCGTACCCGGGGGCGCGGTGGAACTGCGTGGCCGATTCGATCGGCAGAGCAGCGCGCAGCTCGGCGGTCAGGAGAGCCGACTCAACGGTGGCACTCCGGACTCCCAGGCATTCGGCAACGACCTGCAGATCACGGTGCAGGTGTACGCGTACACGAAGCACCTCGGCCCGGACCCGAAGTCCCGCGTCAAGTTCGGACGGGTGATGCGCCAGCGGCTGCCTCGGCCGGCCACCGACTCGACCAGGGTGGTGAACCCGACCCACGAGCCGGCCGCCCTGGTCGGCGGAAAGAAGTTCACCCGATTCCGACTGGTCGAGACCCGTCCGGTCACCGTGCAGTTCGACAACGCCTCGGTGCTCGCGCAGCCGATCAGTCTGCCCGCCACGTTGACGCCACGGCCCGATCCGCTGGCGGTCGACCGGCGGACCCAGCTCGAGTTGAACGGGTTGCGCGACTGGGTCGACGCGGGACCGAAGTCGGCAGTCGACCGCTGGTTGTCGGTGGAGGACTTCCCGGGTAGCGCCCTGATCACCGCGCTGGCCAGGGATGCGCTCTACGCTGCCCAGCACTACACCGACACGGTGTCGCGTACCAAGCTGGGCGGTCTGCGCGGCACCGACGGGTTGGCCGAGGGGATGCCGGTCTGGGCCAGCATGATCGACCGGCTCGGCGAGTCGCGGCAGATCCACGGCCTCGGTCTGATGCTCGGCGGCGTCTGGCACGTGGACAAGATCACCTCCGCCGAGGACGGCGCGGCCACCGACCTGGCCATCGCGGTCGCGTTGACCAATCCGACCATACTGCCGGCGTACGCCAACATCACCAACGAATCCGCCTCGGTCGGATCGGTCGAGATCAGCGCCGCCCGGACCATCGAGAAACAGCTCGCGTTGCGCGCCAACTTCTCGGCGAACGTCCGCCGCGTCGGCACCAGCACCGGCACCACCCACGGTGGCGGCGCGGTGTTCCCGGCCACGTACGAGAAGGTGCTCTACGCCGGTTCCAGGCGCGACACCAAGAGTGTCAGTGGCGCGATCGAACGCAACGCCAACAACCGCAAGGGGAAACAGCGGTCGTTCCTGGTCGCTTTCGACATGCGGGTATCCGCGGCGGTAGAGATCACCAACGATCCGGACCGGTACGCCGTCATCCCACAGTCGTTGCGCAGCGGCGAATGGCTGCATCATCACAAGTCGGTGGCCCGGCACGGCACCATCACCAATGCGATCTTCCTGCGGCTGTCCGCCGCCACCATGGTGAAGCTCGGCCTGCTGCCGAAGCTGGCCGGGGACCCCGGCATGATCAGCCAACCGTGGCTGCCGACGATGCCTCCGGCGCTGACCCTACCGCCCGGACGCAGCCTCGGCCTGGGTCTCTACACCTTCGACGACACCCCGACCCTGACCGAGTCGATGACCACCGCGCTCCGGTCCGAGGCGGCCAAGCTCGGCCCTGACAAGGGCATGGTCAAGAGCCTGCTCGACATGGTGCAGGGCCGGATCACCAACCGGTCGATCGGCAAGGTCTCCGACTCGCTCTCCGGCCCGGGGCTCGACGATCCGATGCTGAACCGCCGTCGCCTGCTCTACCTCCTCACACCCGAGGGGCAGGCGCAGCACTGGTCCGCCATGGTCGACGGCGGGGTGTCGGTGCTGCACACGAAGCCAGGCCGGATGACACAGCACTCCCGGGACGTGCGGCTGATCGCCGAGCCCGTCGGCGAACCGAAGGTCCTGGGCTTCGTCGCCGACCACGACGACCTGGACATCAAAACCACCCACACCAGCGAACAGGGTGTCACCACCCAGCGAATGCATGGCAGCACCTCCACCATCGGCGTCGCCGGCACCGGGGTCTCCAACCACCAGGGCGAGAACCTCGCGGTCGGCATGGGAGACACCGTCGGGCAAGTGTCCCAGGTACTGAACGCACAGAGCGACGGATTGACCACGATCGACACGAACCTCAGCTCCGGTCGTGGGGTCAAGGCCAAGCTGGAGACCCGCGTCAAATACACCCTGGCCATCTTCGACAAGGGCAAGCGCGTCGACGGCGACCTGCTGGTCGTCCACGACAAGGTGGTCCAGGACCGGTGGGCCGACGACCTTCGGCCGCCACGGTCCATGCCGGCGGTCACGGCCGTGCCCTACCAGATCGTCGTGCCGGAGAAGTTGGCACCCGGCTGGCGGACTCTCAACGGAATGCCGCTGCCGCCGCGATTCAGCGCCGAGGACCTCAACCCGGTCGCCCAGGTGCAACAACTCGTCGCGAACCTGCTGGGCGACGCCGCCAAACGGCTCAAGACAACGGGGTACGCCGGCACGCATCAGATCCACCAGAGCCTCACCCCGGAAATCCTGCTTCCCGGCCTGCCGAAGCTGCTGACCGAAGCGGGGTTCGACCTGCCACCGGCGGTCAGCGCCCAGATCTTCGGACAGAAGGCGACGATCAACATCAGGCTGCTGCCCGAGAGCGCCTCGCTCGGCGGCGTCAGCTCCGGCGTCTACCGCGAACACGCGCCGCAACAGAGCGGTGGCTACAGCACCGGCACCAGCGTCATCACCCAGAGCCTGCGGATTCCCCGCATCCCCCTGATCGGGCGCGGCTTCGCCGACGACCCGTACCAGGCGTTGGAGGCCGGCGGGCCCGGCGTCGCCGCCGGTGACACCCAGGCCGCCGCCGAGAGCGGCGGCACCGCCACGAGCGACCTGGGCAACGTCAAGCCGGAAAGCCGCTCGGCCGCCGTCGACTACCTCAGCCGGGTCGAGGTCACCGTCTCGCTGTCGTACTCGCTGCTGCCAGCCAGGACGGTGACGAGCGCCAGCCTGCCGGGCGAGTTGGTGAACGTATCGTTGCGGATGGGCCTGCATGACGCCCGGACGGCGCTGCACATCCCGAAGGACAGCACAGCCCTGGCCAAGGACTCGCCCGGCCGGGTCGCCGCCTTCGACGAGATCGTCGATCATGAGGCGAAGCTGGCCAAGGCGGCGGAGAGCTTCGTCGCGGCGGCAGACAATCTCGACCAGGCCCGCTACGACGCGTACATGGCCCAGGAAGGCAGCGCCGCACGCGTCGCCGCCGAGGCCAAGTTGGCCGAGCTGCACCAGGACTGGGATCGGGCCGGAAATGCCTGGTGGGATCTGCTGCAACGGCATCACGAACTGCTCGACGACTTCCGGCACCGGTACGTCGGGGTCCCCAAGGGCACCCCGGACACCGACGCGGCCGCACTCGCCAAGCACATCCAGACCGACAGCAGCCGCCGCACCCCGACCGACACCACCACACACCAACTCCCAGCCGACACCACCGGGACCTCGACGAGCGGGCCACAGGTGCTACCGACGCCAGGAGGCGGGTACTGCCAGCTCTACTCCACTGTCGGCAGTGCCCCCGAGCTGGTCAGCGCTCGGCTGGCCGCCGCAGGCCTGGGCTCGCCTGCCCTACACGCCTGGCTCGGTAGTCCCGAGGCCGTCCGCGCCCAGATCACCGCCTGGGCCGCCCACGCAGGTGGGTTGGTGCCATCGACCAGCCAACTCGGTCAGGCGGCGGAGCTGCTGCGGCGCCTGGTCGAACGCCACCTGGAGACCGTGGGCCCGGACGGCGTGCCAGCGGCAGCTCTACAGGGGTACCGGGACAACCGCGTACTGCAGTTGCGCGCCGAGGTGGACGCGATGAACCGCGACACCTTGCTGGGCCGGCTGCAGGACGCGGGCATCACGAGGCTGCGCGACCCCAGCCTGCCACCGGCCACGCAGATGCGCGATCTCTACCTCGACCAGCGAACCGCCGACCTGGTCGCCGCCGGATGGGACCCGGCGGCGGCCCGCGCCCACGCGGAAGGTCAGGTGCCCCTCACACCCACCACGGACGGCTCACCGCCCCGCGACCTGGCCGACGAGGCACTCTCGATGCGGGCCATGTTCGACTACCTCACCGCCAGCGGCCATCCGGTCGAACTGCGAGCACTCTCCGATGAGACGCTGCGCGACCAGCTAATGACACATCTGCTCCACCCGCTCCGACCGGCCGACGCCAGCGAGTTCTCCACCCTCACCGAGGCGGTCCGACACTGGGAATCTCGCTGGCAGGACCCGGTCGGCGAGGCGTTCGCCGGGCTGTTGGCGGCCGCGTTGGACGCCCGGATACGTATCCACGCACCCGAACACACCCAGACGATCGGCCGCGACTCCGCGCCCCTGTTCGACGTGTACCGGCGCAGCGACCATTACCAGGCGATGGTCGACCAGGAAACTGCTCCGGCGGAGTCGACACCGCCGAGCGAGCAGCCGGTAGCCGACTTGGACCAGCTGAGAGGTCCTGCCGTCGATGCGAAGGGCGTCAAGCCGTTCGAAATCGATCCGCCCGGTCCGGCCGACGGGCAGACCATCAGCGGAGACGCGCTGCGCACTCAGCAGATACGCGTCAACCCGGCCTGGATGCCGCTGTCCGACTTCACCCCGGAGATCTACGCCGGCCGACCAGACGCCCACTGGCACTACGTCGTCACGGAGTCGGACGACATCATGATCGGCAGTGAGGAGATTCTCACCGTCGTCTCCGCCAGACAGCTCGACGACCTCCACGCCGCGATGCGCACGAAGAACCCCGACCTCACCGTCGACCAGCTCAAGGAGAGCATCAACCAGCAAGGCCACCCGACCATCGGCGTACGCTTCGACAACGAGGGCCGCGCCTACGTGGGCAAGGAACGAATCAGCGGCGAACTACACCGTGACCCGGCCACCGGCCGATGGATCGTCGACGACAAGTCCGGCCACTACATGAGCGAAAAAATCCGCCCCGGACTCGACCCCGCCGACGTCAGACGCTGGCTCGACGACGTTGCCACAAGACTGAGCAAGCAGATGGGCGTACCCGTCGAAGCCCGCCCTTACAAACACACCACCACCGCACCAACAGCCACCCAAACCACCGCACCACCACCAGCACCGCCGGCACAAGTGACGGCACCGCCGGCACAAGTGACTGACCCACCGACGGTTGTCCACACCACTGCCGCCAAGACAACCGACGCCGCCGCCCCGCCAGCCGACGATCTGCGCACGCGATGGGTAAAGTTCAAGGCGCAGCGTATGCAGGCCGAAGGCACCGACCCGGTCGCGTCCGCGATCCTCGCCAACGGATTGACGGCCGACCGCGACACGATGCTGGCCGATCTGGCGACGGAGCAGGCCCACCCCCACGAACACACCGCGCCACCACCACCGGCCACCAAAGCCGCGTCACACGGACCAGCGGATACGCTCTCTCAGAGCATCTTGCCCGCAACGCACGACTCGTCGCTGGTACCGACGAGCGACAACCCTGACGGGCAGGCCAGCTCCGCACCAGTTGCCGGGGACAAGGAGGTGCCGTCGCGCGCCGCCATGGAACACTCGGCAACGGTCGCGGACGACGTACCCGAAACGGTCGGTACCGCCCCCGATCCCGAGCCCACGGCGATCGCCGGAAGCCAGCAGCCGGCGGCCGGGATGCAGGTCGAGCAGGAGGCCCTCCCGCAGGCGCGGCAGACCGGGATCACCGCGGCGGCACAGGACGTGGAGCCGGCGACGGAGGGCGGTCATGTCCGGCACCCCGTTCCGTCCACCGCTTCCAACAAGGTGGTCGCCGCGACCGACGGGTCCGAGCTGGCAGACGTCCCGGATCCCGCACATCCGTCGACCGGCGACGGCTCCGCCCCGAGCCAGCCAGATGGTGATCGGGTCGACGACACGACGCCGGCGGTGACGCAGGACACCGCGCAGACCGGTCCGGCGAACCAGCAGGGCTCGGGTAGCGAACCGACGCTGAGGCTGCGAGGCGGCGGCTCGGGCGGGTCGCTGCCGACCCTGATGGGCCTGGTCTCGGGCGCGCGGGCACGTAGCGGGATGTTCACTGCCCCGGACGCCGTCCATTTCTACGAAGAGGCAAAGCGGATCGGCTGGAACTCAGCGGGCGACGACCGCGTCGCGCAAGCTCTGCACAGGCTGGGGCGGCAGACCGGGCTGCGGTCGGCGCAGGACAAGGCCCGGGAGTTCGTCTGGCATGTCGTCACTACGGGTACGCCCGTTCAACCCGACATCGTCATCGACGACTCGCATCTCTTCCAGGCGGAGGTGCACGGACAGACCATCCAGGTCCGGGCCAGTGTGGAGGAGGATCCGGCGGGTCGGGTGGTACGGGTGGTGCGTGCTCAACCACCGTTGCCGCTCGACACCCACGTGGCGGCCCTCGTACAGGCCGGATGGACAGTGGTGGCCGGTGCCGGCGGCACCACCATCGACCCTGACGCCCAACTGGTGCGCCTCGACCCCACCGACGCGCAGGTGCACTCGGCGCTGCGCGACATCCACCAGATCGCCACCGATTCGCTCGGCGCCATCCACCTGGCCTACACCAACCGTGTTCTGGGGGCGGAGGCACTCGTCACTGAGGTGCCGACGTTGGTGGAGCAGGACAACAGACGACTTGTCGACAACGAAATGGGCAGCGTGATGGACGCCTGGCGGCGCCTCGACCGCCGGATGAGTTGGCTGCTGCACACGCCGAGGCCGCGCGGATACGAACGGCTGGTGCAGATGCCCGCCGGGCATCACGCCGATGCCTCCTTCGAGCGCTGGCGCTGGCAGTTGCGGCTTCGGTACGACCTGAACGCCGACCGTTCGCGGGATGTGCTGGTCCACGAGAAGTTCCACTCGAAGCAGGAAGCAACCGTGGCACGGTGGCGGGTAGCCGAGACCGGCGACCCGGGAGTGCTGGCTGGGCTGATCAAGGATCCGGAGGTGCACCGCGAGCTACTGGAGGGGCCGGCGAGCCAGCTCGACGCTTCGCAGCGGGAGGTGGCGGAGCTGCTGTCGCGGCACGGGCTGAATCACCCCGACCGGGCCGCGATCTACCAGCTTCTCGCGCAGCGAAGCGATCTGATGGCCCAGATGCGGCGGTGGTCGGCGGCGGCAGCGGACAGCGCGGCCGGAGAGCGGCTCCGGGAACGCGTGAAACGTGCGGTGAGCCAGGTCGGAACACTCGAGCACACGGCATGGGCCCTGTACCTGAGCCTGTTGCATGAGGCCCAGGCTTTCCTCCTGGGCCTGTGGATCCAGGAGGCCGGGTCGGTGCACCGTTGGGGCGCGGCGGCCGCTCAACTGCCCCCGGCCGACGGGTACGACAGCATCCCGCTGGGCACCCCGGAGAGGTACCCCCACATGCCGGCCGGGGCCGCAGGGGTCTTCCTCCGTCCGTCGTCCTCGACGACGCAGGCGCCGTCCCGGCTGCCACGACGGGAGGGCATGCTGCTGTTGGTTCAGGTCACCGACGCCGCCCAGGCCGAACGCGTGCTGCGCCGGCTGCGGGACGACCTACCTGCGGGAACCATGGTGGAGCTGCTGACCGCCGCGCCGGTCAGCGCCCTGCGGGCGGTGGAACTCGCCCGGGTGTTGGGCGGCGACAGTGTGCTCGCGCTCGACGTCGACCTGGTCGAGCCGACCGGGGCGGTGGCGGATCACTTCGTGGCCCGCAGTCGAGATCACCGTCCCTCCCTCGGCCCCGGGGCCCGCTACTACACGGTGCACACCGAACCGCAGCAGCAGTCCGTACTGGACTTCGAAATGGTCGCTCTGCACCGCATCGGCCCGGGCCGGTACCAGCTGATGCCGGGTTGGCATGTGCAGACGGTCGGCCAACGGGTGTGGATCGGGCCGGCGGACGAGTCGCCGGCCGTACGCGACGACGACCCACCAGTGGTGATCGGGCTGCCGTCCCAGCAGACCCCGTGGCCGGTATGGGTGCTCGGGACGTGGATCGGCCGCGCCCTGGCCAGCCACGTCGGCGCCACGACCGAATCGGGATTCGTACGGGTGCATCGGCCGGAGCCTCGACCCGTGGTACTGCCGGAGGCCACCGGCGACCTGCTGCATCCGGTCAGCGACGTCGAGCGTCGGACCGTCGTGGCGGCCTTCGGCGCTACGGCGATAACGGACGAGGTCGGCTACGTACCAGCGGAGACGAGCGGGCCCGACCTCGGTTTCACCGGTCACGACCTGGTTGCCGGGCTGCTGGACGTGGCTGGTGCCGCAGCGGTCGAGCAGAATCCGTCGGTCCTGGTCACGGCGCTGGACGGGCTGGCTGCGCGGCTCGCGACGGTCGCTCCGGCGATGGCCGAGGTGGGCGAGCAGGCCGCCCGGCACAACCTGCTTGCCGCCGGCTACCTGGTGGCCCGCGCGCACGGGGTGTTCGAGCTGACGCCGCAGCGTCTGGAGGCGGCGTACCGGGTGCTGGCGGCATACCACGACGACGGCCGGTTCCTCCTCGGAGAGACCGCGCTGAAACAACTGCTACGGAGCGTCAACTCCGACTGGTACGGCGACGTCGATCCGACGCGGCTGCAACGGCTGCTGGAGCTGAACCAGAACGGTCGCCTGGACAGGGACGACCTGGAAGATCTCGTCGAACGGGATGACATGTGGCTGTTGATCTGGCTACGTGATCTCCAGCCGATCGACCGGGCGGCAGGTGTCTGGTCGATGGGCGGCGCCGGCCTGAGCCCGGTCCTGCCCGCCGCCACCGACGAACTGGTCGTCGTCTACCGGGCCGGGCCAGACCTGCTACCGCTGCCACCGGCCGGCTCCCCGGCGCACGCCCGGGTCCCGACCGGCCCGGCGCTGCTGGCGCAGCTCGGCAGCATGCTGGGCCGACACCTCGGCGAGGGGGCCTGGATCCGGCTCGTTCCGGTGGTCGACGAGCCGGTCGACCCTGACCTGGCTGGTCGCTTCGCGGAGGGCCTCGCCGCGCTGCACCGGCGACGAGCCGACCGCATCACCCTGGACACGCCGATGGAGATCACCCTGGGCACGCCGATGGCGTCGATCCGCGACGCCCCGCAGGCATGAGGTGTGGCCCCGCTCCACGAGGTGCGCTCCCGGTCCAGGTCATCGGGGAACGGACCGGCACCGGGTTCGCCGGCATGCTGGACCAGGCGGTGGGCCCGCCGGACCTGCGGGTCAGGACACGGCGTTGCCGGTCACGCCGTACCGGCTCAACGCCCGTTGCAGTTCCCGGGTGGCGTTGTGGGTGCGTGACTTGACGGTCCCTGGGGGTACGCCCAGCAGCGTGGCAACCTCGCGGTGGGTACGGTCCTGGTAGTAGACCAGGAGCAGGGCCTCACGGTGCACCGCCGAGAGGCTACGCAGCGCCGGCTCCAGCACGGCCCAGTCCAGAGCGGCGTCGTACAGGCTCTCCGCCGGCTGCCAGACCATGGCCGTGACATCCTCGGCGACCTCGGTGGGGCGGGCCGCCACCCGTCGGGCCTGGTCGATGCTGAGGTTGTGGGCGACCCGCGACAGCCAGGCCTGCGGCGACCGGGAGCTGGCCACCGAGTCCAGGTTGCGCCAGGCCCGCAGCAGCGTCTCCTGGACCAGGTCCTCGGCGCGGTGCGGGTCACCGGGCACCAGGCGCCGGGCGTACCGGTGCAGCGCGGGCCGGCTCTGCGGCACCAGCACCCGCTCGTACCAGCTGACCAGATCGGCCTGGTTCAGCTGAGGATCGCACTCGAGGGTCTCCATCGGATACCTCATCTCTGGCCGTACGAACCGGTCAGGCAACCGAACCGGCGGCGGCCACGTCGGCCGCGGTGAGCCGCAGCAGGTCGTCGGTCGATGGGTCGGCGAGATCCGCCACCCGCTGCGCCTGGTGTTCGGTCATCCGCTGAAAGACCTGGCGGGCGGCGCGACCGTTGCCGAAACCGTGACCGTGGGCGGTCGCGGCGAACAGATCGTGTACGGCGACACGTGCGTCGTCGGCGAGCTGGTACTCGTGCTGCCGGCACTGGGCCTCTACGATGTCGGTCAGCTCGGCGGACCCGTAGTCCTCGAAGGTCAGCGTCCGGGAGAACCGGGACGCCAGGCCCGGGTTCGAGGCGACGAAGCGGCTCATCTCAAGCGGGTAACCGGCCACGATCACCACCACCTCGTCGCGGTAGTCCTCCATCAGCTTGACCAGGGTCGCGATGGCCTCCTGCCCGAAGTCGTTGCTGTGCCCGGGCGGAACCAGCGAGTAGGCCTCGTCGATGAAAAGCACGCCGCCGAGTGCCCGGCGGAAGACGGCCTGGGTACGCGGTCCGGTGTGCCCGACGTACTCGCCAACCATCATGGTCCGATCGGCCTCGACGAGATGGCCGCGTTCCAGCATGCCCAGCGCGGCGAGCAGCCGGCCGTAGAGGCGGGCCACCGTGGTCTTGCCGGTACCGGGGTTGCCGGCAAAGACCAGGTGTCGGCTCAGTGGCGGCGCCGCCAACCCGGCCTCTCGGCGACGGCGTACCGTCTGCATGAGTTTGATCTGAGCCTGCACATCCTGTTTGACCCGCTCCAGGCCGACCAGCGCGTCCAACTCGGCAAGCAGAT
The DNA here is from genome assembly GCF_029581195.1 of Solwaraspora sp. WMMD791. Classification (NCBI taxonomy): domain Bacteria; kingdom Bacillati; phylum Actinomycetota; class Actinomycetes; order Micromonosporales; family Micromonosporaceae; genus Solwaraspora; species Solwaraspora sp. WMMD791. Next base: position 4,997,025 of record NZ_CP120737.1, on the reverse strand, counting down.
CCGGCAGGTCCGCCTCGGTAGGTCGAGCCTCCTCGATCGGGGCTTCGTCGGCCACGGAAGCGCCGGCCATCGCCGGGACACCGGGTCCGCCGCCGGCGGCGAGCGCAGCCGGCGGCAACAACGACCTGGCCACCTCAGTCAGCCGGATCTCCTCGAAGACCGGCTTGGCCTGCGGGTCCACATCGACGTCGAGTTCGGTGTCGCGGATCCGGGCGCGCACGATTGCCGGTGTCGCCCCGGCACCGACGTGGATCGCCGGATACGCGCTGTCGGTGAAGACGCAGTCGACGTACCGGCCGCCACCGCCCTCGGCGACGAAGAGCGCGTTCTTCGCGCCCGCCGCGCACGACGTGGCCGTTACCTGCGGGCTGGCACCCGTCCACACCACGATGCCGGAGCCCTCGGCGTCGCGCACCGCGCACCGCTCCACGGTGCCCCTGCTGTCCTGCTCGAAGACGATCCCGGCGGTGCCGGCCCGGTCGATACGGCAGTCGGTCAGCTCCACCGTGGCACCGGCGCCGACCTGAACGCCGGCCCGGCCGCTGGCGTCGACCACGCATCCGGTCAGTCGCACCGGCCGGTCCGAACCGACGACCACCCCGTTGCGGTTGGCGGCCAGCACGGTGCTCGTGGCCGTCACCCCGGCGCTGTCGGCAGTACTCACACCGGCGAGCCCGCAGCCGCGCACCCAGCCGCCGGTCAGCTCGACGCTACTTGCCCCGATGGCGTGCAGCCCGTGCTCCGCCGACGGCCCCACCAGGGCCCCGGTAGCGATCAGCCGGCCGGTGCCGCCGACGTGCAGCACGCTGTACGTCGAATCAGCCAGGACGGTGTCGGTGAGGGTCACCGCACCGCGATCGGTGACGAAGATCCCGTTGCCGGCACAGCCGCGCACCGATCCGGCGGAGATGCCGACCTCGGCCTCGTCCCGGCACACCACGCCGGTCGCGCCTGCCCGGTCCACGTCGCAACGGGTCAGGACCAGCTGCGACCGGTCGGCGGCGACCACGCCTGCGGCGGCCGGATCGATCAGCCGGCACCCGGTCAGTTCCATCCGCGCCGCCCCGACGGCGAACACCGAGTCTCCGCCGCTGCGGCTCACGGTGACGTCCAGCCCGATGACCGTCGCCGACTCTTCGACCCGTACACCGTTGCGTCCAGCTGCGACGACCGTACAGCGGGCCAGCTCGATCCGGGCGGTGCCACGTGCCCGTACGCCGGATCCGGTGACCGAGTCGATCCAGGTGTCGCGCAGAGTGGCCTGCGCCGACTCGCCGGCCACCACGCCGATGCCGTCGACATCGGTGATGACGCAGCGTTCGAGCAGGACCATCGCGCCGCCGGTGGCGTAGAGGCCGGCCAGCCGGGCACCGGTCAGCCGGCAGTCGCGCAGCACCGAGCGGGCCTGCCCGCTGACTTCGATCCTGCCGCCACGCAGGTCGCAGCCGACGAATTCGGCGCTGCCGTCCTCGACCCGGAGCAGCGGTTCACCGGAGTCGGCACCGGCCAGCATCAGGTCGGTCAGCGTCACCTCAGCGGCGATCCGCACCGGGGTCCGCGGCACCAAGGACACCGTGCCCGGTCCTCGCTCGGCCCGGACCCGCACTGCGGTGTCGATGAGCAGTTCCTCGTCGTACCGGCCGGGTGCCACCAGCACGGTCTGCCCGGCCGAGGCTGCCCGCAAGCCGGCCGCGATGCTCTGTGCGGTACCCCGTTCGCCAGGTGCCACCCGGACGACGTCCGAGTCGGCACCCGCCCGGCGGCCTCTGAGTCGTACCATCTTCACCCTCGCCGGGCACGGTCGGTCCCGGTGCTCACGGCTTTCCGCTGTGCACGAGTTGGTCTGCGCCCTCGGCGCGGTCGCCGAACGGATCGTCCGCCTGCTCCACCGCCGACCGGCGACGCCGGCTCCTCGCCCGGTACCCGCTCCAGAGGCGTCCGCCGGCAAGCAGCGCCCCGAGCGCGGTCAACACCGCCAGCACCACCGGCCAGGAGACCGGCTGGGGCCGCTGCACCGGCTCGGCTACCGTTGCGGGCGGCCCGCCGTCGACCAGCCGGCTGGTGACCGCCGCGTACGGATCGAGCCGCCCGACGCTCTCCCGGCCGTCGGTCGCCCGATCGGCGGCGGTCGCGGTGAGCTGCTGGCCGACCTGTCCCGGGGACAGTCCCGGCATGGCCGATCGCACCAGGGCAGCCGCGCCCGCGACGAACGCGGCGGCGTACTCCGTACCGGTGCCGACGTAGGCCCCCGCGTCGGCGGCGCCGATGCTGCGGATCCCGGTCGCTGGCGCGAGCAGGTCCACCGAGCCGGTCGGGTAGTCGCTGACCGGTCGCTGGTCGGGGCCGAGGCCGCCGACGCGGAGCAGGCCGTCCCCCGGGGCGATCGTCGGTCCGGCGGACGGTGCCGGCGCCACCACGAGCACGCCCCAGCCGACCGCCTCGTCGACCGCCGAACGAATCGTCTGGTCGGTGACGTCGACGGAGGCACCGAGCAGAATCACCTTCGCGCCGGTGGCCACGGCGACCTCGATGGCGGTCACGGCCGCCGGCGGGCTGGCCGGAAGGGCCCGGTCCACCAGTCGCACCGGGATGATCACGGCTTCCGGCGCCACCCCGACCAGTTCGCCGTCCTTCCCGTCGTCGGCGGCGACGATACCGGCCAGCGCGGTGCCCGAGCCGACGCAGTCGGTGTCGCCCAGGCCGTTCCCGGAGACGATGTCGGCGCCTCGGCCGAGCCGGTCGTCGAGTTCCGGTCGACCCCCAGCGACACCCGAGTCGACGACGGCCACCCGGACGCCGGCACCGGTGGTGGTCCGCCACGCCCGCTGCGGCGCCACCAGGCGCTGCCCCCAGTTCGAATCGGCTGGTGGGGCTGCGACGGAGGTCGGCCGGCAGGCAGAGCGGTCGGAAGCCGCAGAGCCGGAACCCGCCGGCTGACCGGCGAGGGGCACACCCCTGCGCGCCGGTTCGCTGGCCGGGTCCGCGTCGCCGTTGGCGGGATCCGCTCCGGCGACGACCGGGTTTGTCGGCTCGGGTGATGAGGTCGCGCCGGGTGTCACAGCCGCCGTCGCGGTGGGTAGCGGGCCGTGCCGCAGACCGGTGCCGATCCCGTCCCAGGGCAGCACGAGGTGCCAGCCCTCGTTCAGCTGCCTGGGATCGGTCAGCCAGCCGCCGTCCGGCTGCCGCCGCCCGGTGTTGAGTTCCAGAATCTCGCCGGCTCGCTCGGCGTCGCCGAGGAATCGCTCGGCGATCGACCAGAGGGTCTCCGGCTTGCCCTGGTACGACGCCATCACCGTGTAGTAGAGGACGTACGGTTGCTCCTGCGGGTCGGCCTGCGCGGCCTGCGCGGGCCGACGCTCGGTGACCACGTCCGTGGTCGCCGCCGTCACCGCCAGGAGCGTCACCAGACCGGCCAGGGCCGCCCTGGCCCGAGGCCCGGTCACCAGTTGGCCTTCCGGACCAGTGCCCAGTCGTGATCGTCCTTGGACCGGCAGCCGAACACTTCGAGGCGTACGCCCAGGCCACCGGTCGCGTAGCCGGGAACGTCGAGACAGAGGTTCGAGGCGGTGTTGACGATCCAGTAGTACTGGACGTCCCCGGACTTCACCGTGGGCTGCAGCCGCCAGTACTGGTTCTCGTCGTCGAAACAGCCGGTCTCGTTCAGCGGCGTCGCCGGCGACACCGAGCCCTTGCCAGGCAGGTCCAGGCAGTACTGGGAGGTGACGCTGCGAATCCAGTACAGCTGGTTCCCCGAGCTGTCGACCCGCCGCGGGACGAATGCGTACTCCTGGTTGTCCGGGGTGTCCGGGTAACAGCGGTGCTGGTTGACCGGCCCGTCGCGCGGCCCGGCCCCGGCCCCTGGAACATCCACGCACAACTTCGTGCCGAGGTTGTAGATGAAGTAGGGCCCGTACGAACGGTTGGTTCCATCGGCGTCCGCGGCCTTGACCGGCGGCTGGTCCGAGTCGGTCTGCGCCGGGGTGCTCGGCTTCGTCGCCGTCGGCGAAGGTCGCGTGGGTGGTGCGGTCGTCGGGGCGGTGCTCGCCTCCGGTGACTGTTCGGGCCCGGTGGTCGGGCTCGTCGACGGAGCGGCCGACGGCGACGGACCGGCCGGCGGGGCCAACCGAGAATCCTTGGCGTACTCGGTCTCGAAGTGGCCCACCTGCTCGGTCAGGGCGACGATCCGTTCACCGCCCGGCACGTCGGCCAGCGACCGGATCGTCGGGTCGCCGCGCAGAAACGCGGCCAGCGCGAGCGGGTAGTCGTCCGGGCCGGTGCCGGGCACGGCTTCCAGCAGCGCGCACATGGTCTCGCCGAGGGCCGGCACCGCCGAGGCCGGGGTCCATGGTGAGGCCTCCGCCGACGGCCGTACGTAGGCCACCCACACCTCGGGTAGGAACTGCGCGATGCCCTGCTCGCCGGTCGGGCCGAGCCGCTGCGGGTCGAACTCGGAGGTGGCCATGAGCTGCGCGGCCACCCGAGCCGGCGGCATCTGCGGGCAGACTGCGCCTGCGGCCAGGATCAGCTCGAGGTACGCGTCGGGCACCGGCAACGGCGCGGCCCGGGTGATCCGCTGCGCAACCGCCGGTTCGGTGGCCTCGGGTGCGGCCTCTCCGCTCCCGCCGAAGGCCGGCTGCGACGCATACCAGATGGTGTACCGCTCCACGGTGTCGACGTACTCCAGGGCACCGGCCGGCACGTCGCCGGCCTCGACGACCGGCTCGACGCCGACCCGATGCGCCGCCAAGGCCAGCTGCCACCGGTCGCCGTCGAGCTCGAGCACCCGGAGTTGGCCGACCAGTTGGCACATGTGGTGGGCGAGCGCGGTGACGCTGGCCTGCTTGTCGCCCGGCCGCGCCCCGTCCCACGGAGCCCACTTCTGCCACACGGTCGGCACCAGCCCGGCGGTGCCCTGCCCACCGACGGCCTGCACTGCCTCGACCGGAGTCGCCGAGAACCGGGACGCGGCCATCACCTGACCGGCCAGCCGCGCCGGGGTCAAGGTAGGGCATGAGTCGGCTGCCTCTGTCAGCAGTTGGACATCGGCGTCGGAGATCGGGGTGCCGGGTAGTGGTTCCCTCGCATCGGCCGGGCTGGGTGCCAACGAGGCGGTCAGGGTCACCATCGCGACCAGGCCCAGGGCCACCCCCATGAACGCCCGGCCGCGAATCCTGGTCGACATGCCCATTTGGCCACCAACCTTCTCAGCCTTGCCCCAAGACAAACTCGCCACGCGTGCTCAGGATGGATGCGTCGTCCGATCGATGTGGACCTGTCGCAGGCTAGATGCGCACAATGTGGAACACGGGCGATCAAACTGACCCACAGGTGAACACTGCATGAATCGACAGACGTAGCTGCAGACAAGGGTTGAGGGCTTCGAGTCCCCTCGGACGCGCAAGATCAACGAGGGTCCGATGCAGAACCGACGGTCAGGCCCGGCCTACTGTCCAGCCGATGTAGAGGGTCGGTGTCCGCGCGGCGTGCCGGTGCACTCGAATGATCGCGGAGTCCACGGACACCTACCAGACGATGCGCCCGCCGCGTCGGCCATGGCCTGCCGCCTGGTCAGGAGTGGCACCCAGGTGCCGTCGCGCTGCCATCGGCGGAACAGGGCGTACGCCGCCGCCCAGGAGCCGTAGTGGTCCGGGATGTCCCGCCAGGGCGTGCCGGTCCGGGCCCGCCACCCGGATCGCGTCGATGAGCTGCCGTTTCGTTGATGCGGACGGTCGGCCTGGCCTCCGCGCGGTGGCAGGAGAGGCTTCCAGGACCACCCACTGCGGGTCGGTCAGGTCGTGCCGCCTCGTCGCCTGCCCACGGCCGACTCTGGTACGCACCTGCATCCGGGTACTGCTCCACCCCTTCAGGGTGTCAGCACGGAAAGCGGTTCAGCTGCCAGGCAACCCGCTATGTCGGTTCATACAAGCATATGGCTTGGATTAGAAGAATCTGCCGCATAGCTCCTGTCGAGTTCATAGGCTGCGGTTGGACGGGCGCCGCCCGCGCGGATACATCGGTTGAGAACCGCATGCGCCTGTCACCCCACACGCAGGACACGAGGAGACCGTATGGCTTCTGAACGCCGTCGCCGACTCGACCCTGGAACGCTGCGGGGCCGACCGTCGGCAGGTGCGGGGAGCAGGGTTCGGCGCCGGCTGGGCACCGCTGCCAGGCTGCTGGCGGCGCTGGTACTGGCCGGCGGGTTCTACGCGGCCTTCGTGCCCTCCGCGCGGGCACAGGAGGATGAACCTCGGTTCAGCGGGGCAGCCGCAGCGGGCGAGGAGCTGTTCGAGGTCGGTTGCATCAGTTGCCATGGGCGCAACGCCGGTGGCGTCGAGGGGCGGGGCCCGAGCCTGGTGGGGGTGGGCGCGGCGTCGGTCGAGTTCCAGGTCGGCACCGGGCGGATGCCTCTGGCGCGGCAGGAGGCGCAGGCGTTGCCCAAGCCGCCGCAGTACAGCGACGAGGAGATCCTTCTCCTAGCGGCGTACGTCCAGGAACTTGGTGGAGGACCGGTGGTTCCCGCCCTTGAAGGCCCGCTGGCGGATGCGGATCTGGCCCTGGGTGGGAGGCTGTTCCGGCTCAACTGCGCGCAGTGCCATGCTTTCGGTGGCGGCGGGGGAGCCTTGTCCTCCGGCAAGTACGCGCCGGGACTGCGTTCGGCGTCGGAGCGAACGATCTACGCGGCGATGCTCAGCGGCCCGCAGAGCATGCCGGTGTTCGGCGACAGTCAGCTCACCCCGCAGGAAAAGGCGGACATCATCGCCTACATCCAGCAGGTGGTGCAGGACGACCGCGATCCAGGCGGCCTGAACCTCGGCCGCTACGGCCCATCCACCGAGGGGCTGGCGATCTTCCTGGTTGGCGTCGTCGCGTTGGTGTTCGCCAGCCTGTGGATCGCGGGTAAGTCGTGAGCCCGGACACCGAGCAGCAGGATCGCCCGGACATCGAGCAGCAGGATCGCCCGGACATCGAGCAGCAGGGTCGGGAGCCGGTGGACGTCAACGGCCAGCAGCTGAACCGCTTCGACGTGATCCGAGAGGGGGCACGCCGCGACGACATCGAGATCGTCTACTACGAGCCGCAGGTCGCCGTCGGTTCCAAGGCTGAACGGCGACTGGCCCGCGTCGTGGCGGCGTGCTTCCTGATCGCCGGACTGTCCGCGACCGGATTCCTGGTCGTGTTCATCTGGTGGCCGTGGCGCTACCAGCTGGTCGGCGGCATCGAAGAGTACTACACTCCGCTGCTCGGCCTGACTCTCGGCATCGCGCTGCTCGCGATGGGGTTCGGCATACTGACCTGGGGCAAGAAGCTTCTACCGAGAGAGGTGTCGGTCCAGGAACGGCATGACCAGCCTTCCTCCGCCGCTGACCGACGTATCACCGGTCAAACCCTGCTACACATGGCCGACGAACTCGGTGTCAAACGGCGTCCCCTGCTCGGGGTGTCTCTGCTCGCGGGCCTGGTTCCGGTCGGGGCGGTGGCCGTCGCACCCCTGATCGGCGGTCTCATCAGGGACCCCCACGACAACGGGGAGCTCTTCCGCACCGGCTTCGCCCCCGCCGACGACAACGGCGCCATCACCAAGATCCGCCTCGTCAGGGAAGACGGACGACCGGTACGGCCGCTGGATGTCCTGCCCGGCGGTCAGGTCACCGTCTTCCCGGGGATCCCGCACGGAGTCAGCAACCAGTACGCCGACTCGGTCACTCTGCTCATCCGGCTACGCGCCCAGGACGCCCTCGATGCCCGGAAGAACAACCAGGAAGCCGGCAAGCAGGACTGGATGTGGGGGGACTTCATCGCCTACTCCAAAATCTGTACGCACGCCGGCTGCCCCGCCAGCCTCTACGAGCAACAAACCAACCTGCTGCTCTGTCCGTGCCACCAGTCCCAGTTCCTCATCACTGACAACGCCCGGCCCGTCTTCGGGCCCGCAAGCAGGCCGCTGCCGCAACTACCCATCGAGGTCGACGACGAAGGTTCTTCGTCGCCACCTCCGACTACCACGCCCCCATCGGCCCCGACTTCTGGGAGCGCCCGTGAAGCCTTCATTGCCCTTGCCTCGAAAGCCCTGCCGATACGGCGAACATCCAGCCGCGTTCACCGCCCTGTTCTTGCACTGCGGTCCCGAGCCGTGGTTCTTCCCCCGAGCTGGTGTGAGAGCCGAAGGATCGCATCTTGAGGAGCGCTGAGGCCGCACGGGACAAGCGGCGTGGAGGTTAGCGTGGCACGATCGTCCAAGGGCTTCCAGCGATCCGCGATTCTGTCTGGAGCGGCGCTGGCGAACCTGCTGCTGCTCAGCTGCGGTGCGGGCCAGATCGCTGAGACGGCCGAGAAGGAACCCTCCATCCAGGGCGTCAACCTCAAGACCGACAGCGGCGAGTACAAGGTACGGGACCTGACGATCAGATTTCCGGGTGCCACCGGCTACCGAGCTGGCGGGAACGCCCCGCTCAGCGCCGTCATCTACAACGACTCGAAGCGCTCCGTCACGGTGACCGTCACCACCGAGGACGCCCGCGACATCGCAATCGTGAGCGCCGACCAGATCCCGCCTGTCCCGGAGGACACCTCCGCAGGCGCATCCCCATCCCCTCAAGAACCGGCGACAGAGCCCGAGCCCGTGCGTATACTCCTCCCCCCGCTGAGTTTTGTCCGGTTCAACGAACAAGCCGGCCGGTATCTCCAACTCCGCGGCCTGGACGAGTCGTTACGTTCAGGGCAGAACGCGTTCATCACATTCGACTTCGGTAACGGACAACGCATCACCGGCCCAGCGCCGGTCGCTGCTCCTCTGGTGGCCGTCGAACCACCACCGCCGATCATCAGAATCGAGAACACTGAATCTTACGGCGAAGGGGACTGACCTCAGCCCTTCGTGCGCCCAACGGACCTGGCGATGCGTATGTAGCTCATCTTCAGTCGTCCGACACCAACGCCCGCCGGTCGGTGACGGCGGCTACGCCACGAGGGTTCGAGCGGCAATCGCCCGGCTCGTGGACGATGATCCCGTAAACGGACGCTCCTACACCGAGCCGGTCGAGGCGCACCTCGAGTGCCTGTGCGGCCTGGCCCAAACTCTGTCCGAAGCGGCCCGCCTGATCGAACTTCACCGTCATGACTCGCGACCGCACCGGCCGCACCACCCTACGTGACGCTGGGTGCCCGCCACTGAACAGCGCCGGCGGCGCCAACGGGAGAGCACGTCGAAGAGCATCGGCTGGAACCGGTCCCGGGCGAAGGAGCGGTGGGGTCGGCGAGCAAGCCGAACCGCTCACGTACCGGTCTGCCGCGTCGGCAACTCCGGCACCTGATCGACACACAGGTCTCAGCCGTCTCGCGGATCCGCTGCGACGGCGGGTAAGAAATGGTGTGATTTATTCAGTTAGGCGGCATTCGCGCGTGTCCGATCCGGGCTGACGGCGCGGCGCCTGATGTCCGAGAGGAGAGGTAGTGCGTTTCAACCCGCTCGAAGAAACCGGCATCCCACTGGAGAAGCAGCTGCGGAACTGGTCGGAGCTGAACGTCGAGCCGTACGAGCCACACGGGGTCGATCCGTACACCCGGTGCCGGGTCATCGTGATGAACGGGATCGAGGTGGAGGCGATCATGTTCAGCCACCAGATGAACCGGCACATCGACGACCTCGAGCTACGGCAGAAGCTCGCCTACCTGCGCTACATCGAGCAACAGCAGCAGAAGGCCGTCAACTGGCTGATTCCCGGCCAGGAATCGGTGCTGGAGGTCGTGCTCGGGTACGAGCAGGTGGCGACCGACATCACCGCCTGGGTGGCCCGCAACGAGCCCGACCCGTACCTGCGGCAGAACTACAAGTTCGGACTGCTGGAGGACTTCGACCACCTCTACCGCTACTCGAACCTGTACGAGCTGACCCAGGGCAAGAAGGCGCAGGCGATCGTCGACTACCTGACCGAGGTCATGCCGGGACGGCCGACGTCGCACCACCACCGCCATCCGGCGGACAACATCCGCAAGCACTACGACAAGCACACCGTGGACCCGCTGTCACGGATGCACGCCATCACCATCACGGCCGCCGAGCAACAGACGATGAACTACTACATGAACGTGGGGCCGGAGTTCGTCGAACCGATCGCCCGGAGCCTCTACCTGGAGATCGCGATGGTGGAGGAGGAGCACGTCACGCAGTACGAGTCGATGCTCGACCCGGCGGAAAGCTGGCTGGAGCAGCTCGTCCACCACGAGTACAACGAGTGCTACATGTACTGGTCGTTCGCCCAGGACGAGGACGACCGGCGGATCAAACAGGTCTGGGAGCTGCACCTGGCGATGGAGATCGAGCAGCTCAAGGTAGCCGCCGACCTGCTACGCCGCTACGACGGCCGGGAGCCGGAGCAGATACTCCCCGCCGAGATGCCGCAACCGACGAAGTTCCAGCCGAACAAGGACTACATCCGCGAGGTGATCGCCGAACAGGTGGACATCACCACCTTCGGCACCGGGTTCGTCGCCGAGTGGCCGGAGCGATACATCAAGCACATGGCCACGGTCAACGCTGACGGCGCGCCGAGTGAGCGGGTCATCGAAGAGAACGCGCTGCGCAACGGCAAGGAGTACCGCAGCTTGACCGACGGCCCGTACCCGGCCGAGCAGTACGCCCACGAGAAAGTCCGAGAGGAGCTGTCGCGATGACACGCAGTGCCGTCCGCGCCGAGACCGGCGCGATGATCAAACCCGGCCCGATGGTGACGGCGGTGCCCGAACGGACGGTCGACGACGACCAGCTCGCCGTCTTCGCCGCTGGCAGCGGATTCAACGGGTCTTTCCTGGCCGATCAGCTCTCCGGGTGGATGACACATGACCTGATGGGGGTCTGCCTGTTCAGCATGTTGTCCCGACGCACCCCGAATCCGATCCTGGCAGGACTGTACGACAGGCTCAGGGCGTCGGCCACCGAGCAGATGAAGACATGGGAGGAGCTGATCGGCGATCTCGGCGGCAATCCCAAGTACGTCAGCCCGACGGCCCGGATGACCGGCGGCATGGACGGGAAAATCATCTCTTCGTTCCTGCTGAGCGGCTCGGGAGACGAACTGACCTTCGAAACAGCCGGTCTCAACGCCGCCTTCGCCACCCTGTCACTCGACGTGCTCAACGCCCAGTCGCTGACGAACTGCGCCGAGAAGGCCGACGACGGTCAGGCCAAGCAGGTCCTGCAGGCGGCGGCGATGCGACTCACCTCGACCGCGGAGAAGGGCCTGTCCGAGGTCGAGAAGGCGCTGAGCGCCAGCATGCTCCTGCAGCTCAACAGCGGTTCGGCGCAGAAGGTGATGCACGGCGTGGACAAAGCCGCCAGCGAGGTCAAGAACATCCTACGGTCGTAGCTACGAATCGGAAGGTTAGGGTTCGAGTCGGGCGCGCGAGATCAACGAGGGTCTGACCTGCCGAACCGGCGGTCAGGCCCTTCTTGCTGTTCGGTCGGTGTGGACGGCGGGTGCACGTGGGTACCACTCAGGGGTCAACACACTCCGTTGAGTTCGGTACCCGCACGCCGCCGCAGACGACCTCGGTCAGGTGCCCGGCTGGACGAACTCGGGCTGGTCGAGCAGGCGCAACCAGCTGCCGTCCGGTTGCCGCCGGACGACCTGGGCGCGCGCCCCGGCTCCGTCCTTCGGCGGCGTCGAGGTGAGCGCGATGTCTCCGCTGACCAACGTCGGCAGCGGCTCCTCGGGCTCAAAGTGCGGCCGGTTGGCCAGCACCTTCTCCCACAGCTCCCGGATCGCCTCACGGCCAACCGTACGACCGCCGGGAGGATAAGCCATCACGGCGTCCTCCTCGTACAGCGCGGCGACGCCGGCCGCGTCACCCGCGTTGGATCGCTCGACGAAGAGCCTGGTGATGTCCTCGGGCCGCATCGCCTTCTCGTACTCCGGCATGACCTCTCCTCACTCTTTGCACCCGACAGCTTCAATTTCTACATACAGGCCGGTGACTACATCTTCCAGAATAGAGACCAAGCATGCAGTACCACAAGTACTCCACTCTCAGAGGAGCGGTCCTCGGGGTCCAATAACCGCTGGTTGTGGACTCCAGAACGGATAGCTCCTGAAATTCTGAGTCTCACCGACAACCAGAAACGCGAGCTCGAACCTGCCGCCAGTGATGGTGTCAACAGCGACGAGGTGACCTGGTTGGAAAAGGCTCCACACGGCTCGGCGATCATCGTACGGTCACGCATGCGTTACATCCGCACCGCCGCCATTCATCAGAGCCTCGAAGCGAGAGTGGCTGAACTAGGTGACCATCGGCATAGGACCGCTACTTGCCGCCACTATCAGCACCAGAGATACCTGCCAGCGGGGCCACTTCAGATGGTAATACAACTGTCGTCGGCCGGTTCTCCGTAAGCCGCCAACTCGAGGGGTTCCAACCCGCTATGCCGGCACGTGCCTGGTCGAAGACCGTCCGGGTGCCGGTGCCGGTCGCAGCGGATTCGCAGCTCTACCAGGCGAACGGACGAGGTTTTCGCCGTGAGCAGGTTGCCCTCATGCTGACCGACGTCGAGCGGCTCGACTCAGCCGATGCGGCCGACGCCGCCGAACAGATATACCTCCGGCTCGTCGGAGTTCGGGTCGGGGCGCCAGCGCGAGCAGGTAACGACACCGGGCTCCAGCAGATCCAATCCGTCGAAGAAGCGTTCCAACTCGATCTTGGTCCTGGCTCGGATCGGCGTGCCGCCGCGCTCGGTGGTTTCCCGCATCACGCGCAGCATCGGCTCGCCGTGTATCTCTGCGGTGGAATGGGTGAGCACCAGGTAGCTACCGGTGGGCATCGCCTGCACCAGCTGCGCGACGGAGCCGTACGCCACGTCGTCGTCCATGATGTGGTTGACGACGCCGAGGAGCATGAGAGCGGTCGGCTGGGAGAAGTCAAGCGTCTGCCGCGCTGACGCGAGTATGGTGTCCGGCTGCCGCAGATCGGCTTCGACGTAGTCGCAGCTACCTTCCGCCGTGCTGGTCAGGAGCGCACGCGCATGCACCATGACCAGCGGGTCGTTGTCGATGTAGACCACCCGGCAGCGTGGGTCGAAGGACTGCGCGACCTCGTGGGTGTTGTCCGCTGTAGGGAGCCCGGTGCCGACGTCGAGAAATTGACGGATGCCGGCGTCCTCGACGAGGAATCTGACCACGCGCTTGAGGAACGCGCGTTCGGACTTCGCCCCGATGGGGATGTCCGGTATGTGCGCGATCACCTCATCACCGACGGCCCGGTCGACCGCGAAGTTGTCCTTGCCGCCGAGCCAGTAGTTCCAGATCCGCGCTGAGTGCGGAACCGTCGTGTCCAGCTTGGAGTCTGAGGGGAGCTCCCGGTCCTCGGTCATGGGAGCATTCTTCCGTACCCACGGGGCGGTGACGCAATTGGGGCGATACGGATCAGGATGCCAGGAGCTCGAGTCCCTTCGGGAGCGCGCCATCAGCCGGGCCCTGAACTGCCGAAACGACAGCCAGGCCCGGTTCGCCGTCCAAACCGTGCGGATGGTGGATGCACGTATGCGCCCTCCGAGTGTCATCACACTCCGTGAAATTCGGTTCCGCTGCGGGTTGTTGGCCCGCAGCTCCGCCGGCCACTGTCACGGCCAGCCACTCGTCCCTCGCCCGCCGGCAGCGACCAGCGACGGAGAACCACGACGAGCGCGTACCCGGCCCCAACCAGTGGACTCACAAGGGCCCACCGGCGTTGGGCGACTGCTGATACGGCTCCGCTGGGCGAAACCCACCAGCCGCCCTCCCGGCACAAGGCGACGTCAGGGTGTGGATGGCCCGCCCGACAGCGACGAGGTAATCGGTCGGCGGCGGGAGGCAGGCCTGGTCATCCCGTCGCACCGTACTCCCGCGAACGGGATTCGGGCCGCCGGTTCGGGGCATAACGTGGAGATGACATCCGCCTGGAGGGAGCAGCGCCGTGACTGAGCCGGAGGAGAGCCGGGAGAAGAGCCCGAAGACGGACCGGGTGCTGTTCTCGCCGGACGGAGATCCGCATCACACTGTGGCACAGGCGCCTCAGCCGGACGAGCACCTGGAGCCGACTGTCACGCGCGACGGGCGTACCGAGCAGGTTGACGACGAGCACGAGCGGTAGGTGGCGAAGTCGACCTCCTCTCCGCCCTGATGGACGGAGATTCCCTCCATGCTGCGGGTGGACCGCGCGGCGTCCGGGCGGGGTTCCCGCCTCGCCGCGCGGTACCCACCCCAGCAGGCCCGTTGCTGAGGTGGGCGGCCGCGCCGGTTCGGGCTGGCGGTGACCCTGGCAACCGGTGCGTCGGTCGCCAGGGTCATGTCACCGCTTCGATGGTTTTCGGATCGCGTCGCGTACCCGGTCGATGACGGCGAGGGCGGGCCCGGCGGCCAGGTTGCCTTTGGCTGTCTGCGCACCAGGGTGCGGCCGCGTCGGTGCGGCAGCCTGGGCGGCGCGGACGGCGCCGGCCAGCGTACGCAACCGGTGCGCCGGGACGTGTTGGCGCAGTCGAGGGAACTCGTAGCGCTCCTCGTAGCGGGCGTGGGCAAGTACCGCGTCGCGGAGCAGAATGATGCCGGTCCCGAAGCCGGTGGCGTCGACGCCGTCGGCGATCAGAGTCTGGAGTGTCTCCTTGGCCTGTCGTTCCTCGTCGAGGCGGTCGTCGACCATGGCGTCGCCGCCCCCGCCGGGCAGGGTTCGAGCGAGGGGGTGGATGATCTCCTCCTCGGCGGTTTCATGCGCTGCCAGCAGTTCGACCAGTTCGTCGAAGGCGTCGCGTCGGGTGTCACCGGTGCCGCCGATGACCAGCAGGAAAAGCTGCTCGATGCGGGCGTGCTGGGCGAGCAGCAAGTCGACGACGTCCTCCTGGGGGCCGGGTGTGGCCGGGGCGTCGGTGTCGTCAGGCATGGCTGCCTCCCTTGGCACGTAGCCCTTCGACCGGGTGCGGGCCCTCGGTCTCGATGCGGTACTCGTCGCCGAAGCGTTCCCGGTGCAGGTCGATGACCTGTTCGCTCGGTGGTTGCCGGCCGTCGTGCAGTTGCTGCTGCATCCACTCGAAGCGCTCGTGTGCTTCGGTGACGTACCCTTCGCCGAGCTTGGTCAGGTCGATCTGGGTGGCCAACAGGTGCCGCAGGTACTCCTTGTTGGGTTCGAAGGTCAGCGGTTCGGGCAGGCCGGCGCTACCGACGATCTCCTCTGGCTCCCGGCCGTCGTGTCGGCGCAGTAGATCTGCGGCCTGTTGGAGGTGCGCCAGTTCCATCTGCAGGTGCAGTTCCCAGATCGCCTTGATCCGAGGGTCGCTCTCCTGCTGGAGGAAGGAGTAGTAGAGCCAGCACTCGTTGTACTCGTGGGTGAGCAGCCGTTCCCACCAGTTCTCACCAGGGTCCAGCAGCGACTCGTAGTGGGTGACGTGTTCCTGCTCGATCAGGCTGATCTCCTGGTAGAGCTGACGCGCGATCGGCTCCATGTACTGCGGACCGACGTTCATGTAGTAGAACATCACCTGTTGCTCTGCGGAGAGGATCGTCAGCGCGTTCAGCTTGGACCGGGGATCCACCGAGTCGCGGTCGTACGGGGTGCGGACCTCGTCGAACGGATGGCGGTGCTCGCGGACGGTGGGACGGCCAGGCATGACCTCGGTGAGTCCGTCCACGATCTTCTCGGCCTTCCGCCGCTCGACCATCTCGTAGAGGTTGGCGTACCGGTAGAGGTGATCGAAGTCCTCAAGCACCCCGAACTCGTACGCCTGCTTCAGATAGGCATCGGGTTCGTGGCGGGCCACCCAGGCGGTGAGGTCGACCGCCACCTGTTCGTAGCCGAGCGTCGTCTCCAGCACACTAGCCACGCCGGGCAGCAGCCAGTTCACCACCCGCTGCTGCTGGCTCTCGACGTACCGCACGTACGCGAGCTGCCGCCGTACGTCCTGGTCCGGACAGTTGCGGGCGAACTGGTGTTGGAAGGTGATGGCCTCGATCTCGATGCCGTTCATCGTGATGATCCGGCAGCGGGTGTAGGGATCGACCGCCTCTGGGTCGATCGGGGTGACGTTCAGCTCGGCCCAGTTGCGGATCTGACTCTCCAAGGGGATGCCCTTGTGGTCCAGCGGATTGAACATGATCTCTCCGTTCCGGTCGGGAGGCACTGTGCCTCCTACCCGGAACATCCACGAGTAACCTCCGGACCCGACTCTCTTACTGAAACGTCACCAAGATCGGCAGACTTCGCGGAACGGCCGTCTACCGCCATGTCCGACGGACTGGTCGACACCGGGCAGCCGACCGGCGCGGGCAGGCCTCGTCAGCTACTCAGTCCGCGTCGGCGGTGGGCACGCTTGCCACCGAGCACGGCGACGCCGCAGACGAACACGATGGCCGCATCGTGCAGCCACCGCAGCGCCGCCGCTCCCGCCATGGAGAAGTCACCGACCACTACACCGACACCGGTCAGAGCGGCCGCCGGCACGAGAGCCAGCGCGATCATGACACCGGCGGTCAGGACAGATCGGCTCGCCGCGACCAGGAGTGCTCCCGCCAATCCACCCAGCACGGTGACCAACGTCGCGCTCACGCTCACACCGCCCCAGTACGCGGCAAGCGCCCCCGCTGCCAGGTAGCCGCCCTCGCCGACCGGTACCGCCACGCCG
Source organism: Solwaraspora sp. WMMD791 (assembly GCF_029581195.1). Lineage (NCBI taxonomy): Bacteria > Bacillati > Actinomycetota > Actinomycetes > Micromonosporales > Micromonosporaceae > Solwaraspora > Solwaraspora sp. WMMD791. Next base: position 4,980,386 of record NZ_CP120737.1, on the reverse strand, counting down.
ACGACCGGCAGGAAGAGCCCGGCCAGTCCAGCACCGACGACCAGCGCACCATAACCCTTGCCCGTGTCCGACGCCCCGCGCCACCAGACCCGGCGGTTGGCCACCGTCGCCAACGCCAACCGCATCAGCGGTTCGAAGCCGGGCGCGATCACCATCGCGGCGATCACGATGTGCAGCGAGTCGGTAGCGACACCGACGACCGCCATAGCTCCGGAAATCGCCATCACCAGCATCTTGTTCAGGCCCATCGTCGCTTCGCGGGCCATCATGAACTCCATCTCCTCCAGCGTTGAGGAGGCGGGATCACGTGCGAGCGCATCCGAGCCAGGCGTCGTGACCATTCCCGTCGGCTCGCTCATCGTCACCGACACGCCGGAGCCCGCCGCCCTGACGTATCGGTCGATGACGTGCATCATTGTCGGCAGGCACCGGTCGGTCATCTCCGCATCCACGACGTCGCCCGGCGGCTGACGTGATCCGCCAGGGAACACCCGCAGCGCCAGCAGCCCTTCGATGGCCTGCAGCTCGCCGACGAGATCCTCGGTCCGGTCGGACGGCAGTGCGACAGTCACCACACGAGGCATACCCCACCTCCTCCTCGTGTACAGGCGGCGATCGGCCCCTCCGCACATTACAAACAGCCACGCCGACCGAAGAGCGAAGCCGGAAACGATCAACCCGTGGTGTCTGCCGGTCACTTGCCCCTGCCATCGACGTGGCCACCAGCGCTACGAGCGTGCACATCAAGCCCAGAATCGCGACAGCACCCACGCGCGAAGGGGCGGACGCGGCGATCACCTACGTCGGTGAGCACGACGACGCCCGGGAGTCCGCGAAGCTGGTCGACAACGCCGGGCGCTTCCATCGTCAACACCGGTTCGGTCAACGACGACATGCCACACCGGCTCGGGCTACCCGAGGTGGCGTCGGCCGCGGTTCGGCTGGCAGACGCCGGGGTAGGAGCATCCGGGTCACCGACATCGACGATGATCAGGAGCGAAGCTGTGGGAACCCTCCGCGCGCTGGTGCTGTGCTGCACACTCAAGCCCTCTCCCGCCCCGTCGAGTGCGGAACTGCTGGGTCGGGAGGTGCTCGCCGCGCTGGCCGACCATGACGTGGACGGCGAGGTGATCCGCATCGCCGACCACACGGTGCGGTTCGGGGTCTCCGTCGACGAGGGCGACGGCGACGAGTGGCCCGCCATCCGGGCCAAGCTGCTCGACGCGCAGATCCTGGTAGTGGCAACCCCGATCTGGCTAGGTCAGCCGTCGAGCATCTGCAAGATGGTGCTGGAACGCCTGGACGCCGAACTGTCGCAGACCGACGACCAGGGCCGGCCGCTCACCTACGGCAAGGTCGCCACGGTGGCGGTGGTCGGCAACGAGGACGGCGCCCACCACGTCACCGCTGAGGTGCTTCAGGCCCTCGGCGACGTCGGATTCACCATCCCCGCCACCGCGTCCACCTACTGGGTCGGCGAGGCGATGGGCGGCGTCGACTACCGCGACGCCGGCACCAAGCCGCAGACCACCGGTAGAGCGACGAAGACGGCTGCCGCCAACGCGGCACATCTGGCACGTCTGCTGGCGAAGCAGCCGTATCCCGCGACCTGACAGCTGGTGGGTTGGCGAGGCGAGTACCCATAGGTCGGGTAGTCGGTCGACGCATTCCGGGTCCATCAGTTGCGACGCCCCTGGGGGGGAGATCGATGCGGCGAACGGCTCTACTGGCCGGGGTGATTCTCCTGCTGCTGGCCGGCTGCCAGTGGCCCCAGGACGCGGGCACCACGGCGCGGGACGTCCAGGGCGGAGTTCTGCGGGTCGGCGTGAGCGAAGCGCCACCGTGGACCCGGATCGCCGATGACGGTACCGTGAGCGGGGCTGAGGCGATGCTGGTACGACGCCTGGCGCAGCGGTTGGACGCACGCGTCGAGTGGCACCCCGGGTCGGAATCGACACTGATGGCCGCTCTGAAGGACCGGGTTCTCGACCTGGTGATCGGTGGTCTCGACGCGTCGGTGCCGTGGACCGAGCATGCCTCGCTTACCCGCCCGTACGTCACGATGCGCACGGTCGTGGCGGTGCCGGCCGACGTACCGCACCTCGACGACCTGGCGCGAACGCGGGTCGCCGTACCGGCCGGCACCGTCCAGATCGCGGCGCTGCGCGGCAAAGACGCGGTGCCCGTACCGGTGACGGAGGTGACCGGCCGCGAAGGTCTACCGGTGGTCGTCGGCCAGTGGCGCCTGGCCGAGCTGGGTCTGCGGGACACCGGTCACGAACTCGCGAAGCACGACCACGTGTGGGCCGTGCCGCCCGGGGAGAACGGCTGGCAGGTCGAGGTGGAACGGTTCCTGCTGGCCCTGTCCCACGGTGAGATCGAAGCGCTGCTGGTCGCGGCCGAGCGGGGTGAGGGTACGGCGTGAGGGTGTACGACCGGTTCGAGTTGCCGCCCGACATGGCGCAGCTGCATCGGCGCGCGATCCGGTTGGAGTGGTGGACGATCGGCTTCTTCGTGGTGGCGATCGCCGCGCTGGCGCTCACCCTCGGGCAGTCCCAGGCAATGAAGGCCGCCTGGATCGAGGACATGCTCAGCCTGGTGCCGCCGGTGGCGTTTCTGGTCGCCGCGCGGTTCCGCAACCGCGCGCCGAACGACCGGTTCCCGTACGGCTACCACCGTTCGGTGAGCGTGGCGTTCCTGGCCGGTTCGGTAGCGCTGCTCGGCCTGGGTGGCTACGTCGTGTACGACTCCCTCACGAGGCTGATCGCCCGGGAACGGCCCCCGATCGGGCTGATCGAGATGTTCGGTCACCAGATATGGTTGGGCTGGCTGATGATCGCCGTACTGATCGTCACCATGGTGCCGGCGATCCTCCTCGGCCGGGTGAAGCAACGCATCGCCGGGCAGCTGCATGACAAGGTTCTCTACGCCGACGCGCAGATGAACCGCGCCGACTGGCTGACCGCCGGCGCGGCGGTCCTCGGCATTCTCGGCATCGGCGCCGGCCTGTGGTGGGCCGACGCGGTCGCTGCCCTGGTCATCGGCGGCGACATCGTCCGCGACGGCACCCGGACGTCACGCAGCGCGGTCGCGAACCTGATGGACAACCGTCCTCGCGTCGTCGACGGTAGCCGACCGCATCCCCTGCACGAACGCCTGCTCGCCGCCGTACGCGACCACGACTGGGTCGCCGACGCCTGGCTACGGATCAGGGAAGAAGGCCACGTCTTCGTCGGCGAACTGCTCGTCGTACCGGTCGCCGACACCGACCGGCTCGTCGAACGACTGGAGGAACTGGGCGCCTTCGCCCGGGACTTCGACTGGCGGATGCATGACCTCGTCGTCGCCCCCGTCAGCCGAATCGACATACCGACCGCAGGCTGACCGAATCGGCGTCGACAAGGTCATCGACGCCGTCGCAGGCGCATCCGCGAGCCGCTGCGGCTGGTCGCCAACGGCATCGTCGACCCCGCCCGGCCGTTGACGAAGCACGAGCCGACGGCGTAGCCGATCCCTAGCGCCAGGACCCAGGGCGCCACGGCGATGATCGAGCGGTTGGCGCGATTCGTCAGGGATGACCGGAGCGCGCTTTCGACGGTGTCGATCCGGTCGGCGGCGATCAGGAGCAACCAGTGGGCTGCGCGTGCCTCGCTGTACTTGCCGTACGAGTACCGACGGATCTTTCCGGACAGCCCCCTGGGCGGGCACGATGTGCCGAACACCGGCGTGAGAAATCTGTGCTCGATGGACCTCTCCCGTGGCCAACGCTCGGTCTGCCGCTCAGGGAACCGCCAGTGCGCGCCGTTGAGGTCTGGGTCGAAGCGTTCTTTCGGCACCGACGGCCGATTTCTAGGATCAAGATCCACCCCCCACCCTGGAATGTCGGTTCGAAGTTCGTCGCTGGATCGCGGCAGCAGCGGTTTGTCCGGCGTGTACGGCATGCTCGGCTCCCGACCGGTCAGGCGGTGTTCGGCACGATCAACGGCTTGATGCAGCCGTCGAGCTTGGCGGAGAACATGTGGTAGGCCTCGGCGATGTGCTCCAACGGCACGCGGTGGGTGACGATGTCACTCGGCTTCAGATATCCGTCGCGGATGTGTTCCAGCAGCCGCGGCCACTGCCGCTTCACCGGACACTGATTGGTCCGTAAGGTGAGCCCTTTGTTCATGGCGTCACCGAACTTGACGGCGCTGAACATCGGCCCGTAGGCGCCTACCACCGAGATCGTCCCGCCCTTGCGTACGGAGTCGATGGCCCAGTTGAGCGCGATCGGCGAGCCGCCCTGCAGTTTCAGTTTGGTGGCGGTCACGTGCTGCAGGCGGTTGCCGTCGGACTCGGCGCCCACCGCGTCGACGGCAACGTCGGCACCGAGATGGCCGGTCGTCCGCTTCAGCTCCACGACGATGTCGTCGTACTCGGTGAAGTTGTACGTCTCGGCATGGGCGAACGAGGCAGCCTTCGCCAACCGGTAATCGAGATGGTCGACGACGATGACTCGCCCGGCTCCCATGAACCAGGCCGACTTCGCCGCGAACAGGCCCACCGGTCCAGCCCCGAAGACCACCACCACGTCACCCTCGACGATGTCGCCAAGTTGTGCCCCGAAGTAGCCGGTCGCGACCGCGTCGGTGAGCAGGACGGCGTCATCGTCGTCCAGCCATTCGGGGATGAGGCTCGGGCCTACGTCGGCGAACGGTACCCGGACGTACTCAGCCTGGCCGCCGTCGTAGCCGCCGCAGGTGTGCGAGTAGCCGTAGATCCCACCCACAGCCGTGGCGTTCGGGTTGACGTTGTGGCAGTTGCTGAACAGCCCTCGGGCGCAGTAGAAGCACGACCCGCAGAACACGTTGAAGGGGACCATCACCCGATCGTTGGCCTGCACGTTGCGGACCGACGGACCGACCTCCTCGACCACGCCGATGAACTCGTGGCCGAAGGTGGAACCGACCCGGGTGTCGGGCATCATGCCGTGATAGAGATGCAGGTCGGATCCGCAGATAGCGGCCCGGGTCACCCGTACTATCGCATCGTTGGGATGCTCGATGCTGGGACGTTCCTTCTCCTCCATCCGTATTCGGTACGGTCCGCGGTACACCATTGCTCGCATCAACTGCCTCCCGGATCGCCATACCGATCGACGCAGCCCGGCCACGTCCACAGCACCCCGGCCACCTCGCGCCCGGGGCGGTGAAGATGGAGGTGGGGACACGCGGAGAAAGATCAGGACATACCGACAGCAGACGTCCCCTCGACGCCGCTGTCCCGGGGCCGGCCCGCCTGCCCGGAACTCAGCGGAGAAGCCACCCGTTCTGCGGAGTTTTCGGTGCCGAACTCCGCTCCGCCGGGGGCCACCTCGCCGTCGTAGTTGTAGACCCGCAGTCCGCCGTCGCGCTGCTTCGTTGTCCGAATGTAGCGGTGTATCAGGCCGTCGATGTCCAGCTCGACCAGTGCGGTGTCACCAGCCGTCAGAGTTGTCCGGTCCCGTGGGCCACCGACCAGCACAGCGTCGTCGTCCTTGTCCGTCATGCCTGACCGCATACCCCGGAGCAGCCTCCCCACACCGCCGATGAGTATGAATGTTTCCAGGGACATCGCCCCGGACCGTGAAGTCGACGGCCTACCGTCAGAGAACGCCGCGTTCAGCCCACTCGCGGGGGCGCTGTTGCGCCTCGTCGTCGGCGCCGGTGCGGGCCCGCCCGGCAGCGGTCTCGGCTCGACCCTGGCGGTGATGGCCGCCAGCGCCACCGACACCGACGCCGGCCCGCCGCGACCTGCGCCGGTACCAGCCGACGAACAACGCCACGGCCAGCAGCAGCTCTGCGGCATCACCGCCGTAGTACATCAGTTGAGCTGCCTGCCGGGCCGCCACCAGATCAGCGCCCGAACCCGAAGCGAGAACGTCAGGATGGGCGTACAGGAACTTGGCCAGGTAGGCGTGGGCAGCGACTGACGTGGTCAGTACGGTCACCCGGACCCACAGCCGAGGCCGGCGCGGTGCCGGATCCGGTCCAGCGATCGACCAGACGAACAGGTAGCCAGCGATGAAAAAGTGCGCGTGCAGCGCGAGCTGCAGCAACGGCATCCGGTGCGTCAGGGCGTAGATCGGCGTCAGGTAGACCAGATACATGCCACCGGTGGCCAGAACCAGTGCGGTCACCGGATGCCCGATCAGGTGCACGACCCGGTTACTCAGCAGCCGGGCAAGCCCGCGCCGCCGAACCGGCGACACCGCACGCAACAGGACGGTGACCGGCGCGGCGAAGACCAGCACCAACGGTGCGAACATCCCGACAAGCAGATGCTGCACCATGTGGCCACGCGGGTCGTGCATCGCCCACGCCGACAGGCCAGGCCCGGTGGCCATGGCGACCAGCAGCACACCGGCGAGCAGCGCCGCGACCCGTCCGTCATGCCACCCGTGCCTGGTCCGTGACGCCGCCACCAGGTAGCCGACGGCTACCGCCCCCAGCAGCAACAGCAGCAGGGACCAGTATCCCGCGCCGGCGATGCCGTGCGTGACGGTCACGGCAGCCGGCGACGAGCGATGTCGGCCAATACGGCCCCCGCGACCAGCAGCACGACCCCGGCGGCATTCCACATCAGATCGTACGGCAGCAGATCCACCTCGTAGCGAATCTGATGCAGCCGTAGCACCTTGTGGTTGACAAGCCCGTCGAGCAGTTGGAAACCACCTGCGCCGAGCAGAACGCCGGCGGCCGCGCCAACCCGGGTCACCGTGCCCTCCCGTACCAGATCTGCAAGCAGAAATACCCCCGCGACCAGTGCGACCAACTCCCCCGCGTGCAGCAGCCCATCGGACAACAAGCCGATCGCCGGGGTGGACCGATCATAGAAATGATGCCAGCCGAGTATCTGGTGGAAGACGATCTCATCGACCGCCGCCATCAGTCCCACCCCGATCAGGGCTGCGGCACCCATCGTTCGGCCCAGTCGGACGCGTGTTCTGGTCAGCGGCTCCATTGTCGCCATAGTGCTGAGGGAGGCGTTCCCTGTCGAGCCAACGCGCCGGACGAAACAGGCGGCCTGCGGATCAGCAGGTCAAGGGTCCGAGTCCTTGGCGGTCAGCTCAGGTGGCGGTCGAACCAGCCCAGAATACGTTGTGGGTTTCTGGGCGACGCGGCCAGCGCCGACCAGGATGGGCAGCCGGTGCACGGGACGTTTGGCGCAGGGAGGAAAGAGGTCAGTGGCCTACCCCGAGCTGACCAGCGAGTGTCCCGTGGATGCGGGCGCTGGGCTGGTTGAGTTCGATGATCTCGACGGTCTTGCCCCGGCTGGCGTACTTGGTGGTGATGGCGTCGAGGGCGGCGACGGACGAGGCGTCCCAGACGTGGGCGTGGGTCATGTCGATGATCACCCGGTCGGGGTCGCCGGAGTAGTCGAACTGATAGACGAGATCGTTGCTGGAGGCGAAGAAGAGCTCTCCGTGCACCGAGTAGATCCGGGTGGTGCCGTCAGGGTCGAGCACACTGGTCACCTCGACCATGTGCGCCACCCGTCGGGCGAAGATGACCATCGCGGTGAGCACTCCGAAGATCACGCCGATCGCCAGGTTGTGCGTGATCAGCACCGCGGCGACGGTGAGGGTCATCACCGCTAGTTCACCCCACGGCATGCGCTTGAGAGTGGCGGGAGCGACGCTGTGCCAGTCGAACGTCGACACCGCGACGATGATCATCACGGCGACGAGGGCGGCCATCGGAATGCGGGCGACGATGTCACCGAGGGATACGACCAGGATCAGCAGGAACACGCCGGCCAGGAAGGTCGACAGCCGGGTCCGGGCCCCCGCCGCCTTGACGTTGATCATGGTCTGACCGATCATCGCGCAGCCACCCATGCCGCCGAAGAAGCCGGTGACGATGTTGGCAACACCCTGACCCCACGACTCGCGGGTCTTGTTCGACCGGGTGTCGGTGATGTCGTCGACCAGTTTGGCGGTCATCAACGACTCCATCAACCCGACCAGCGCGATCCCCAGTGCGTACGGGGCGATCAGCTGCAGGGTGGCCACGGTGTACGGGATCTCCGGCCACGCGAGGAACGGCAGGCTGTCCGGCAGCGCGCCCTGGTCACCGACGGTCGGTACGGCGAACCCGGCAGCGACGGTGACCACGGTCAGTACGACGATAGCGACCAGTGGTGCCGGCACCGCCTTCGTCAGCCGGGGCAGGCCGACCATGATCACCAATGCGACGGCGACCATCGGATAGACCAGCCATGGCACGCCGATCAGATAGGGAACCTGGGCGGCGAAGATCAGAATCGCGAGGGCGTTGACGAAGCCGACCATCACGCTGCGTGGGATGAACCGCATCAGCCGGGCGACGCCGAGCACGGCGAGCAGCACCCGCAGCACCCCGCCGAGGATCACGGCCGCCAGCAGGTAGCCGAGCCCGTGGTCGCGCGCGAGGGGGGCGACGATGAGCGCGATCGCGCCGGTCGCGGCGGAGATCATCGCCGGCCGGCCGCCACAGATCGCGATGGTGACGGCCATGGTGAACGAGGCGAACAGCCCGACCCGGGGGTCGACTCCGGCCAGGATCGAGAAGGAGATCGCCTCGGGGATCAGCGCGAGGGCCACGACCAGGCCGGCGAGGACCTCGGTGCGGAACACCTTCGGCGACAACCACGAGGGGCGGGACAGATGCGGCCGGAGCGCCGCAGGGGAGAACGCAGACATACAGCCTTTTCCGATCAGGGCGCGCAGTAGCGCGCTGGGTCTCGTGTCGGGATTCGCGGACCAGCACCGATCCCGGTGGCCGTGACGGCACGATCCGTCACGATCACGGTGACCCGAGAAGATGACCTGGTTGTTTCCTGGCGTCGTCGCCTCGGAAACCATCCCCCGCCGTGCTGGTCGGCCCGGCACGGGCGGCAGGGGTGAATCTACCGTCGCGGAAGGGTAGAGACGGCGCAGAGTGGCAATCGTCACCAACGGCGCATGGTGAGCAACGGTGCGACCGTGGTGGCAGAAAGGGCCCTGATCCCGACCGATCACCGGGCGGTCCGGCGCAGCGATACCCTTTGTGGGATCACGTTCGTGGCGGTAACGGAGGAGGCGGGCCTGCGGCGATGGGTTCCCGTGAGCTGATGCAGATCGGCGAGGTGGCGGAGCGGACCGGGTTGAGCCTGCGGACCATCCGCTACTACGAGGAGGTCGGCATCGTCGTCCCGTCCGCCCGGAGTCAGGGTGGCTTCCGGCTGTACACCGAGGCGGACGTGGCGCGGCTGCGGGTGGTGAAGCGGATGAAGCCGCTGGAGTTCACCCTGGAGCAGACCCGGGAACTGCTGAGCATCCTCGACCGGCTCACCGATCACGGCGACCAGCCGGACCAGGCGGACCAGGCCGTCCTGCTGGCCAAGCTGCGCGAGTACCACGCGGCGGCACAGGCGCGGGCCGCCGTGCTGAAGGCGCAACTGGCCACCATCAGGGAACTCAGCGCCGACCTGTCGGCACACCTCGACGCGCTGGACGCCCCGACGGTCCCCCCGCGCACCAGCGGCGCCATCGCACGCTGAACCGGGACGGATCCCACTCCACTCGACTGGCGGGCTCCCATCGCCACCCCGGTCCTACCGTGCACCAGCAAGGACCCCCCGACAGGTGCGGGTACGCCGACGGCGTGCGCAGCTCCGACGGCTCCGGACGGACTCCTGAGCGCTCATCGCAGGGCGCGGCCGGTACAAATCAGCCAATAAAGGCTGACAAATCGGTAAGGTCTTCACATGGGAGCCGCCACGGAGCCGCGCGGTCCGGTCCCCCGCGATCTTCGCCCCGATCTCCGCCGTCGTCATCCTCAGCGCCTCGATCGGGCAACGCCTCAAACGCACCGCCGAACTCGTCGTCGGCGTCGCCCTCGGCATCGCCATCGGCGACGCCATCATCCTCACCATCGGCACCGGCACCTGGCAACTCGCGTTGATCGTGCCCCTCGCGGTGATCGCCGCCGTCTTCCTCTGCGGCGGCGCGGCGCTCGTCACCCAGGCCGCCTCCTCCGGCGTCCTCGTCGCCACCCTGACCCCCGCCACCGGCGCCCTCTACCCCCAACGGTTCATCGACGCCCTGATCGGCGGGCTGGTCGGCCTCATCGTCCTGGTCCTGCTCCTGCCACTGAATCCACTGGCCATCGTCCGCCGCACCGCCGACCCGGCCCTCGACGTCCTCACCGACATGCTCTTCCTCAGCAGCGCGGCACTCACCGACCGCGACCGCCACCGAGCAGGCAAGGCGGCACGCCGCCTGCACAAGGCCGAGGACGAACTCGCCGAGTTCCGCGACGGGGTCGACGCCGGCCACGAAACCGCAGTCCTCGCGCCGGTCCGGTGGCGCACCCGGGGCCCACTCGCGCAGTACGCCGCCATCGCCGAACACCTCACACGCGCACTTCGCAACTCCCGGGTCCTGACCCGTCGCGCGGTCTCCCTGCTCGCCGACGACGAACCCGTACCCGCAGCTCTGCCGCAGGCCGTCCGACAACTCGGCGAAGCCGTACACGCGATGCGCCACGAACTCGACACCGGCACCGAGCCGAAACGCGCCCGGCGCCACGCCCTTGACGCCGCCCGACACGCCAGCGTTGCGTACGAGGCCGGACTCGGCTTCAACGACAGCGTCGTGGTAGCCCAGATCCGCGCCACCGCCAGCGACATCATCCGCGCCAGCGGCACCCGACCCGACGACGTCGAACGCCTCGTCGGCGAAGCCTTCAGCAACGCCAAGTAGACCCGCCGCCACCGGGGGCATTTCCAGATCCAGCGGCGAGACAGCGACCAGACGGCGAACCCGGGCCCCATCGACCTGCGGCATGCGGCTCAGGAGATCATGCGACGGTAGGTGAGAATGGCGAGGGCGTACGCGACGACGAGGATGCCGACGCACCAGGCAAGGGCGATCCAGATGTCGGTGCCGACCGGCTGCTGCGTGAACAGGTTGCGGATCGCGTCGACGATGGCGGTCACCGGCTGATGCTCAGCGAACGCGCGTACCGGGACCGGCATCGTGTCGGTGGGCACGAACGCCGAGCTGACGAACGGCAGGAAGATCAGCGGATAGGAGAAGCCGCTCGCGCCGTCCACGCTCTTCGCGGTGAGCCCGGGGATGACGGCGAGCCAGGTCAGCGCGAGGGTGAACAGGATCAGGATGCCGGCGACCGCGAGCCAGGCCAGCACTCCCGCGTCGGAGCGGAATCCCATGAGCAGTGCGACGCCCACGACGACCGCGAGCGAGACCAGGTTGGCGACCACGGAGGTCAGCACGTGCGCCCACAACACCGACGATCGTGCGATCGGCATGGACTGGAATCGCTCGACAATGCCGCTCCTCATGTCCTGGAAGAGCCGGAACGCGGTGTAGGCGACTCCGGAAGCGATCGTGATCAGCAGGATCCCGGGAAGCAGGTAGTTGACGTACGCACCTGACCCGGTGTCGATCGCACCGCCGAACACGTAGACGAACAGCAGCATCATGGCGATCGGCGTGATCGCGGTCGTGACGATGGTGTCCGCGCTACGTCTGACGTGCGTCAGGGAGCGACCCAGCAGGACGGCGGTGTCGCCGGGGAAGTGTCGGTTCATGGCTGCTTCCTGGTTGTCTGCGATGACGGTACGGTCGCTGGCGGCCCGGCCTGGTCGTCGGTGCCGGCGCCGACGATGGCGAAGAAGACGTCCTCGAGGGTCGGCTGCTTCTCGACGTACTCGACCTTGGTCGGCGGGAGCAGCTGCCTGAGTTCGGTGAGGGTGCCGTCGACGATGATCCGGCCCTCGTGGAGAATCGCGATCCGGTCGGCCAGCTGTTCGGCCTCGTCCAGATACTGTGTGGTGAGCAGTACGGTCGTGCCCTGGTCGGCGAGCTGTTTGACGGCCTGCCACACCTCGATGCGCGCCCGGGGGTCGAGTCCGGTCGTCGGCTCGTCGAGGAAGACGACCGGTGGGCGCCCGACCAGGCTCATGGCGATGTCGAGGCGACGGCGCATACCGCCGGAGTACGTCGACACCTTCCGCGCCGCGGCATCAGTCAGTGCGAAACGGTCGAGCAGCTCGTCGGCGACCTTGCCCGGGTTCCGCAGATGCCGCAGCCGGGCCACCAGCACAAGGTTCTCCCGACCGCTGAGAACCTCGTCGACCGCCGCGAACTGTCCGGTGAGGCTGATCGACTCCCGTACCTGCCCGGCCTGGGTAGCGACGTCGAAGCCATTGACGGTGGCCGTGCCCGCGTCCGCCTTGAGCAGCGTGGCGAGGGCTCGCACGAGCGTCGTCTTGCCAGCTCCGTTCGACCCGAGCAGGGCGAAGATGCTGCCTGGTGCCACCTCGAAGTCCACGCCCCGCAGCACCTTCAGCTGCTGGTACGACTTTTCCAGCCCGCGTACCCGGATCGCCGGGGCCTGCTGTGCCGTCATCGTGGCTCCTCGGCGTTCCCGGGGTCCTCACCGGCGGCGAGCGCGATGGCACGGGCCAGCCGGCCGCGTTCCCGGGCCACATAGCCGCCCTTGTCGTAGTTGGCGATCAACGCCTCCACGAACTCCACCGGGTCGTCTCCGACGACGTCCCGGATCGGAGTGCCGTCCGCCGCAGCCCGCTCGAACAGGTCGGCGACGTCCTCGAACAGCGACGCCGCGCTGTCGCCGTCCACCGCCCCGAAGTGCATGAGGTACCGCTCGATGGCGTCGACCGCAGCACGGTACGGCGGCGGGAGTTTCCGCACCCGTGCCTTGTACGCGCGCCAGCGCCGCTTGGGGCCGATCACCTTGCCGAGGAATCCGTTCTCGGTGTCGAACGTCATTCCTTGCCTCCTTTGTGAAGTGTTTCAAGTCGTTCGGCGAGGAAGGCCCAGGTCTTCCAGAACTCGTCGAGGTACTCCCGCCCCTGGGCGTTCAGCGAGTAGACCTTGCGCGGCGGCCCCTTCTCGGACGGGACCTTCTCCACGTCGACGAGGCGTTTCTGCTCGACCCTGACCAGCAGGGCGTAGACAGTGCCCTCGGCGATGTCGGAGAAGCCCTGCTCCCGGAGCCACGCGGTGATCTCGTACCCGTATGCCGGCCGCCTGGACAGGACCGCGAGAACGATGCCCTCCAGCGTGCCCTTGAGCATTTCCGTCATCTGCCTACCCACAGACCACCACCCCACCGATCGGTACTGAGCATCACTGACTACCGGTACATAGTAACACTGACTAGCAGCATCGCAAGGAGTCTCGCCGACGCCGACAGAAGACACGAGGCTGCGGGCAGTTCAGCGGTTTGGCCGAGCATCGGCCGCAGCGGGCGCGGTGCTCGGCGGATGCTCGAACGTCGGAACCGGACCCCGGATCCACCAGGACCCAAGCCGGAGTTCGCGACCTAGACGAACTGACGTGACAGCCCAGACATCAGGGGTTCGGGCCCCTTCGGGCGCGTGAGATCGCCTTTCGCCCTGTTGACCTGCGGCTTCGCCGATCCGACCGGGAGGACGCAGGTCGTGGCACCGCTCCGCCTCGGGTGGCCGCCGATGAGGGCTCGGGTCCTTCAGCCCGTACCAGGATCGTCAGGGGTGTGAACGGTCGACGTAGGGCAGGGCCGGCAATCGGTCTCACGGCGGTCGTCGGCCGTCGACCTGCCGAGAATGCTGGCGGACAAGCAGTGGGCCGGATCCCTGTCGAGATCCGACCCACTGCTTGTCCGTGATCAGCTGGTCCAGTCTTCGGCGGCCAGGTCACCGACCCGGCTGCCGCACCCGCACGGTCACGTCACGGTGCAGGGCGCGCCGTTGAGGCTGAAGGATGTCGGCTTGGCTGTGTTGCCGGTGTGGGTGGCCTGGAAGCCGATGCTGACTGACGCGTTGGGTGCGATAGTGCCGTTGTAGGAGACGTTTCTGGCCGTCACCTGTCCGGAGTTGGGCGAGTAGGTGGCGTTCCACCCGTTGGTGATGCTCTGCCCGCTGGGCAGTGTGAAGGCCAGCGACCAGCCGTTGATCGTGGCCGTACCGGTATTGGTGACGGTGATGTCCTCGGTGAGGCCGGTGTTCCACGCGTTGACGGTCGCCGTGACCCGGCAGGCTCCGCCGCCCGGCGGAGCAGTGGTCGGGCCAGGGGTCGTCGGACCAGGAGTGGTCGGGCCAGGGGTCGTCGGGCCAGGGGTCGTCGGACCGGGAGTGGCGCCCTGGAACTGGGCGAAGAACTGCCACGTCGCCTGCGGGAGCCAGGACCCCGGGGTGGGGGTGTGCCCGCCGTCGAACGCGTGCCAGACGACCGGGTGGTCTGCCGTACAGCCGGTGTAGGTGGTGGTGATGTACCTTCCACTGCCCGGCGACGGTTCCGGAGCGTTCTGGGCGTTACAGCCGTTGTTCCTGACGAACCTGTCCCGCATGGAACGCCCGCCGGCGATACTCAGGACGTTGTCGCTGATGCCGTGGGCGTGCAGGTATCCGATCGGGTCGTTGCCGCCGCTGCATCCGCTGATGACGCCACCGGCGTAGACCGCGACGGCACGGAAGACGTTCGCCCGGGCACACGCGAGCGCGTAGCTCATGCCCCCGCCGTAGCTGAAGCCCAACGAGAAGCGCTGCGAGGTGTCGACGCAGAGATCGTTCTCGATGGTCTGGATCATGTTGTCGGTGAAGGTCACGTCTTCGCCGCCGGAGTTGGCCCAGCCGGCGTTGAGCCCGTGGGGGGCAACGAAGATGGCACTGTTGTTCGACAGCGGCAGCAATCCGTAGTAGTTGCCGTTGACGACGTCTGCAGCGGAGCCGTTGAGCCAGTGGAAGCCGAAAATCAACCGGTACTGGCGGTTCCTGTCGTACCCGTCGGGGAGCCGCAGCGTGAAGGTGCGCGTCCGGCCGCCGCTCTGAATCGTCCGCGTGCCGCTGGTCAGCGTCGGGTTCTTGCCGCAACCAGCACTCGCGGCGAGTACGCCGACATCGGTGGCCGAGGCGGTTGCACCGAGGCCACCGCCGACCATCACTGCACCCAGTGCGAGGGTGATGGCCGCCACTGTCGCGACAGATCCGGCAACGGATCTCCGTCTGGACATGGTCACTCCGATCCGTCGTTCGCGTGGCCGGCGGGCCTGCGCAGCCGTGAAGCGCGAGACACCAAGAGACTAGATAGTCATTGCTCAATAGTCAAGATCATCAATATATTTCCCTGAGCCCACCCGGTGCAGACAGGCCACAACGCGCCAAATCGGCCAAGCCCATGGCAGTGGTCGAGCCGGGCCCGAGCCTGGATGCGACACCACTGTCCGGCCGACCGCTGTGCGACGCCACTGTCAACCGACCGCGGTGCGACGGCTCCTCAGGCCGACCGCGGCGCGACGGCTCCTCAGGCCGACCGCGGCGGGGTGTCGCTGTCGCGGAGGTGGTCCAGTTCTTCGTGGTACATCGCCTGCATGCGCTCGTAGTGCCGGGCCAGCAGCCGGATCTCCTCGGCGGTGTAGTCCTCGATGAGCTGCGCCGTCCGTTGGGCGAACCGTTCGTACGGTCGTTCCAGGTCGGCGACCCGCTCCGGCCGCAGGGTGACGATCACCCGCCGCCGGTCCGTCGGATCGCGTTCGGCGCTGACGTAGCCGGCCTGCTGGAGCCGGCGGAGCATGCTGGTCACCGCCCCGGTGGTGAGGTTGGTGCGCTCGGCGATCTGTCCGGCGGTGGCGGGTCCGGTGTCCGCCAGGTGGTCGAGGCATTCCAGGTCGCTCACGGTGAGGCCGAGTCGCTCCGCGATGGCGTACCGGAACACCATGGACAGCCGCGACATCTCCCGGCCGGCGCGCATCAGGTCGGCGATCGCGGAGGCACGGGCAGGCTCGTCGGACATGCCCGCAATCATGCCTCCGGTACGGTCACCCGGTGCAGCCGAGGTAACAGGCGGGTCAGCACCCAGTGCGGGGCGGCCGCGCTCCCCGTGAGGCGGCGCATCAGCGCGGCGGCGGTGTCCACCGCGCGGAAGGCGTAGGGCACCATCTCGTCCTGGTAGGCGGCGATCGCCTCCTCCACCGGTGTGCCGTTCGTCCGGGCCTGGACGAGTCGGTGGCCGAGCAGGGCGGCGTCGCGTAGCGCGGTGTTGCCGCCCTGGGCGCCGAACGGCGGCATGACGTGTACGGCGTCGCCCATCATCGTCGCTCGGGGCACCGCCCACCGGCGGGGGCGCCGGCCGGTGGCGAAGACGTTGAGCACCGTGGCGTCGACCTCGGCCGTGTCGACCAGTCGCCGGATGAGCGGGTGGAAGTCGGCGCTCGCCCGCGCGGCCAGCTTCCAGAGCGCGAGGAGGTGTCCGCGGGCGACGGTGGGTACGTCCTCCTGCCGCAGCAGCATGCCCCACATGACGTAGTCGTCGCCGGTGGGGGCGTAGCTGCCCGGGGCCAGGCGGGCGAACGCCTCCGGTGGGCGTTCGCCGAACCGCATGGAGGTGAAGAAGAATGCGCGGCCGGGTCGGTCGGCGATGGCCAGGACCCCGCTGGTACGCAGCGCGTCCGGGATGATGCTCCCGCCGTCGCGCCGCAGGGGAGACCGGCCGTAGATGCCCACCATCGGGGTGGTCGACGGGTCCGCGTCCGGCATGAGCTGCCCGCGCAGCGCCGAGCGGACACCGTCCGCGCCGACGACGACGGTCGCCGGGGCGGCTCCGCCGTCGGCGAACCGCAGCCGCAGCCCGGTCGGGCCGCCGTTGTCGACCGCGACGGCGGACCTGCCGTAGTGGATGCGACCGTCCATCCCGGACTGCAGGATCGACCGCAGGGTGAGCCGGTCGACCTGGCGGGTCGCGTGCGGCTCGTCCTTGAAGGTGATGGTGAACGCGTCCCGTAGTCGGCTGTCGGTGAAGCGCAGGTGCCCGCCGGGTTCGTCGCCGGTGGCCAGCGCCAGACGGTACAGCGGGCGGGGCAGGCTCTCGCGAAGCGCCTCCAGCCCGTACCGGTCGAGGATGATCCGGTAACCCTGCCGTCTGACGAAGGCGCCCGGATCGCGTTCGTAGACGTGCACGTCGATGCCGGCGCGCGCCAGGTACTGGGCGAGGCAGAGTCCGGACAGGCCGGCACCGGCGATCGCCACTGAGAAGTCGGTCGATACGCTCATCCGATTATCTTAATGACTAAGATGATTTCGGCAAGGGCCACCGGGAGGCCCTCGCGCACGGCACCGGGCCGCGCCGCCGACCATCAGCAACGCGGCCCGATGCGCACCCGACGCGGGTCAGGCCGGCAGGCTCACCAGGGCCGGGATCGACCGCTGGGTGGTGGTGCCGTCGCCCAGCTGCCCGAACGAGTTGTTGCCCCAGCACCACAGACTGCCGTCGGCACGCGGCGCGCAGCCGTGGTACGACACGGCGACGCCGGCCGTCCAGTCGGTGGCGGTCCCGACCCGGGTGGGGGTCGACCGGTGGGTGGTGGTGCCGTCGCCCAGCTGCCCCAACACGTTGCTCCCCCAGCACCACAGACTGCCGTCGGCCCGCGTCCCGCACGAGGAGTCGACGCTCGCCTGGACGCGCGCCCAGGTGGTGGCGGTGCCGACCTGCAGCGGGGTGGTCTGGTGACCAGTGCCACCGCCTACCTGGCCGTACCCGTTCTCGCCCCAGCACCACAAGGTCCCGTTGCTGCGAACCGCGCAGGTGTGCACGTAGCCGGCCGTCACACCGGACCAGGTGGTCGCGGTGCCCACCTGCGCCGGGGTCGCCTGGTAGCTGAGGATGCCGAGACCGAGCTGCCCGTCCGAACTACTGCCCCAGCACCACAGGGTGCCGTCGGTCCGGACGGCGCAGGTGTGCGCGTACCCGGTCGTGACGCTCGCCCAGGTGGTCGCCGTACCCACCTGCACCGGGATGGTCGCCTGGTAGACGGACGTGCCGACGCCGAGCTGCGCGTGCCGGTTCAGGCCCCAGCACCACAGGGTGCCGGTGGTCCGCACCGCGCAGGTGTGGTTGCTGCCGGCGCTGACGCTGGCCCAGGTGGCGGCGGAGCCGACCTGCACGGGGGTGTTCCGCCGCGTGGTCGTGCCGTCGCCGACCTGTCCGCCGGAGTTGTTGCCCCAGCACCAGAGCGTCCCGTCCGTACGGGTGGCACAGGTGGTGCCGCTGCCGGCGTCGACACTTGCCCAGGTGGTGGCGGTGCCGACCTGCACCGGGCTGGTCCGGTTCGTGTTGGTCCCGTCGCCGAGCTGGCCGTAGAAGTTGTTGCCCCAGCACCACAGCGTCCCGTCCGTACTGACCGCACAGGAGTGCAGGTCACCTGCGGAGACCTGGGACACCGGCGCGGCGGCGAACGATCCGTTCGGCATGCCCGCGACAGCGGGGCTGACGCCCGCCATCGCCGCGCCGGCCGTGGCACCGACGGCCACCACGGTAGTTCCGAAGGTGGCCACCGCAGCGAGGGCGGTCCGGGCTGCCCGCCGCCATCGCGTCCGCAGCCAGCCCTCCTGGTGTTCATTCATGTCCTGATCTCCCAGACATCGTCGGTTCCACGGTGTGGAGGCGGCGTTGCCCCGGCCGGTCAACCGCGACCCGCAACTACACGATGAGGAGACTCTACATCGACATTCATCGACATCGAACCTCGCGGAGCAGGACTGGGAGCCGATACCCGGAATGATCCGGCCAACGATCGGGAGGTTTGGGCTGATACCTAGACCCCGACGCCATTTGGTTGACACGGCAATTTTCCGGGTCGATCGTTACATCGATGCAGGCCACTCTTGCTCCGGCCGGAGCCAGCCCTGGCCCGTCCTCGCACGCCGTCCCGGAAGGACACTCATGCGCACTTCCGCCAGCAGCGTCGCTGCAGGTCTCGCCACCGCTCTGATCGCTACGCTGACCGTGGCCCTACCGGCGTCGCCCGCAGCAGCCGGCGAACCCGTCCAGAGCCCCGACAAGGGTCTGGTCTTCTACTCGAGCTACCCGACCGAGGTCGTCGGCAGGCAGGACGCACCGGACGGCGTCTGCCGAGCCGTCCCGGCCGACGCGACGTGGCTGCTCGCCTGGAGCGGCGGATTCCGCTCCGTCCCCGGCTACCGGACCGCCGACTGCAGCGGTCCAGCGTCCGAGCTCAACAACTTCCACAGCTGGCCGGAGGGCTATTACCTGTCGTACCGCGCCAGTTGACCGGCGCTCCCGGTGGTCGGTCACGAACGACCACCGGGAGTCCGCACCGCGTCGGGGGTCCCGGTGGCCGGCGTGCCACCATGTGGCGCATCGCACCGGGCCGTACCCTGTCCTGGTCAGCCACGGTCGGAGGCCGAGATGAACCCGCCCGATGCCGCCGGGCACGGCGTCGCCGGCCTGGTCCTGGCCGCTGGCGCGGGACGCCGATACGGCGGCCCCAAGGCACCGGTGTTTCTCGGGCAGGCGCTCGACGCGCTTCGCGGCGGCGGTTGCGATCCGGTCGTCGCGGTTCTCGGCGCCGGCGCCCACCAGGTCCGCGCCAGCATCGACCTGGCAGGTGTCGACGTCGTCGAGAACCCGGACTGGGCCGAGGGCATGGGTTCGTCGCTCCGGCTCGGGCTCACCACCGTCACCCGCCTGCCGCAGGTGTCGGCCGTGGTGGTGCATCTGGTGGACATGCCCGGGGTCACCGCGGCGGCGGTGGCCCGGCTGCGGGCCCCGGCACATCCGGGTTGCCTGATCCGCGCCAGCTACGACGGCGAGCCGGGCCACCCGGTGGTGCTGGGTCGCGACCATTGGCCGGAGATCGTCGCGACCGCCCGGGGCGATCAGGGCGCCCGGGCCTACCTGCGTCGGCATGCCGCCGGGGTCACCGCGATCGAATGCGGCGACGTCGCCAGCGGATACGACATCGACATACCGTGATCACACCAATGCGCCACGACTACGCACGGCCCCCCGCGGCGCGGCGGGGGTTCGTCGCTACCGGAGTACGTGACCGACGTGGGCGGTGACGGATTCGCATTGCGACAGTGGACAGCCGACCTGCCTGTGCGGGGTGCATATAGGTCGGACGAGTGGTGCCGCACTCCGGATCCGATTACCTGACTTTTCCCTCTTCTGGGCATGCACCGGTCGGTGTATGGTCATGTTGATCTCTACCCGGGGTCTGGTGCGGCGAGCGTCGCACACCCGGATGCGACTCGTCCCCACGCGCAGATCGATGCATGCCTGACCGCACCCATCAGGAGGCACCCCCACGATGCACCTGTCGAAATTGGCCGAGCGGCTCCGCGTTTGTTGAGCGGCGAACTCGTCACGTTCATCGGCGTGGCGGCCGCGATGGTCGTCCTGCCCGGAGCGGACTTCACGATGGTGGTCCGCAACGCACTCGATGGCCGCAGGCTCGGGCTGGCCACCGCCGGTGGCGTCGTCAGTGGGCTGCTTCTGCACTCGTCACTGGCTGCACTCGGAATCGCGGCGCTGATGATTGCGTCGGGGACCGCCTACCGGGTGATCCAGTTCGTCGGCATGGGCTATCTCTGTTATCTGGGCATCCGACTGCTGTGCAGTCGGCCGGGGACCGAACCGTCGCCCGACCAGTCCGTCCACACTCGAATCGATGTACGAAGTCATCGACGGATCCAAGGTAGCGGCGTCTGGCGGGCGTACCGGCAGGGGCTGGTGACCGACGTGACGAATCCCAAGGTGTTCGTCTTCTTCGCCAGCCTGATCCCACAATTCGTTCCCACCGGAGTGCCGGTCGGACCGCCCACCGCCATGTTGGCTCTGTTGATCGTGCTCCTGGCGGTGATCTGGTATCCGACACTGGCGGTGACGGTCGACCGGGCCGGCGGCTTCCTCCGGCAGCCGGTGGCCGCCCGTACGCTCAACGTGCTCACTGGCCTCACCCTGCTCGGGCTGAGCCTGCATCTCGCCACCGATCTGACGGTGCTGCTCGACGACCCGGAGCTTCCCGAGCGCCTGGGTTCGCGCTAGCCAGGACGGGGCGGGACGGGGCGGGACGCAGACGCTGGGCTCGCCGGTCGCCGGAACCATCGACGTTCATCTATAGTTGTCGATGTATTCACGCGCGCGTCCCGTCCCATCCACCGAGTCAGGACAGACCATGAGACGCATCCCGCTGAGAGCGGTCCTGCCCGCCGGGCTCGCGATCGCCCTGATCGCCGGCCCGCTGCAGGCACCAGCCGTCGCGCAGGCGACCGTCCCGATCACGCTGACCGGCGCCAGCGCCACCAGTCCGAGTGCCAACGTCACCATCGCCGGACGGGCCGTGACGATCACCGCCCCGGGTACCTACGAGATCACCGGCACCCTCAACGACGGCTACCTGAACGTCGACACCTCCGCCTCAGGCATCGTCAACCTGATCCTCAACGGTGCCGTCATCACCAACTCCAGCAACGCGCCGCTACAGGTCACCGACGCCGACGAGGCGGTGATCACGCTCGCCGCCGGCACCACCAGCCGGCTCACCGACGCGGCCACCTACGTCTATCCGGATCCGAGCACCGACGAACCGAACGCCGCGCTGTTCAGCCGCGCCGACCTACGGATCACCGGTTCCGGGGCACTGACCGTGCGCGGCAACGCCTACGACGGCATCACCAGCAAGGACGGGCTGGTCATCGACTCGGGCACGATCACCGTCGACGCGGTCGACGACGGCATCCGGGGCAAGGACTTCCTCGACGTCACCGGCGGCAACCTCGACGTCACCGCCGGCGGCGACGGCATCAAATCCGACGACACCGAGGCCGACCGGGGCCGGCTCACCATCACCAACGGCACCGTACGGGTCGACGCCGGCGACGACGCCATCAAGGGAGAGAACACCGTCGACATCTCCGGCGGCACCGTCACCGTCACCAACTCCTACGAGGCGATCGAGAGCCGGCAGGTCACCATCAGCGGCGGCACGGTCAACGTCACCGCCCGCGACGACGCGATCAACGCCGTCGAGGACGGATACGGCGACTTCGACGTGGCGCCGAACGCGTTCGTCCGGTTCACCGGCGGGACCACCATCGTCAGCTCCAGCATCGACGGCGTCGACTCCAACGGTACGGTGACCTTCGCCGGCGGCACCGTCGTGGTCAGCGGCCCGAGCAGTGGCAGCCCCGGTGAGGGTGCGATCGACTCCAACGGCGCGGTCCACTTCACCGGCGGCACGATGCTCGGTGCCGGGTCGACCGCGCTGGCGGTGCTGAGTTTGCCGCCGACGTCGGGTCAGGGCTGGGTCGCTCCGCAGCTGTCCAGCAGTCAGCCGGCCAACACCCTGCTCCACCTGGTCTCCGGCGGCCAGGTGCTCGCCTCGTACCGGTCGCCCAAGAACTTCCGGGAGGTGGTGTTCTCCTCCAACCGGATTCAGCACGGCCAGACCTACGAGGTCTATCTGGGTGGCAGCCTGACCGGCTCGACGATCGCCGGCATGGCCACCACCGGTGGCAGCATCGCGGGAGCCACCCGGCTGATGACCGTCACCGCCGGGCAGTACCGTGGCGGCCTGGTCGGCTGGCCGCCCGGCCCCGGCTGGCCCCCGCCGCCGCAGCCCACGCCGACCCCGCCGCCGCCGAACCCGACGACCCCGCCGCCGAACCCGACGACCCCACCACCGGGTGGTGGCGGCTGTACGGCGACCTACTCCGTCGTCGGCCAGTGGCAGGGCGGCTTCCAGGGCGACGTACGGGTCACCGCCGGCTCGTCGGCGATCAACGGTTGGCGGGTCACCTGGACCTTCGCCAACGGCCAGACGATCAGCCAGTCCTGGAACGCGACGATCAACGCCAGTGGTTCGGCGGTGACGGCGACCAACGTCTCGTTCAACGGCGCGCTCGGTGCCGGGGCCAGCACCACCTTCGGTTTTCTCGGTACCTGGAACGGCAGTAACGCCACCCCGGCCCTGACCTGCACCGCGACCTGACCCGCTGGCGTCCGCCACCGCTGGTGGACGTGGCAGGCATCGGTGGAGCCCGGCACCCGAACTGGTGCCGGGCTCCGCTGGCGTTCGGCTACCGGATCCGCAGGTGCCGATGAACCGCTGAGGTCGGTGCGTAGGACCGGTCACCGGAGTAGGCGACGTGGACCGGGTACACCCCTGGCGACAGATCGGCGGTCGGCAGCTTCATCACCGCCCTACCGTCGGCCAACGCCACCGCCTCGGTGACACCGCCGATGGTGACGGCGATCTCGCCGGTCACCGTCGGTGGCTTCTTGTGCCGCGACTGCGCCCGTACGTCGACGCGCAGGGTCACCGTACGGCCCTGCTCGACCGAGGCCGGGGTGACTTTCGCCGTGACCTTGACGCGTGCCGTACCCGGGTCCACCAGGGTGACCGTCGCCGAGCTGGACTTGGTCGGATCGACCACCGAGGTCGCGGTGACGGTGACCGACGGCGCGGTCTCGTCGGCGGCCACCGAGAGCAGACCGTCGGCGGAGATGGTCGTTCCCGCCGACGCCGCTCCCGTCACCGACCAGTTCACCGCGTCGCTGACCCCGTCGTTCGTGGTCACCTGGGCGGCGAACTGCCTGGCCCAGCTCCAGCCCTTCGTCAGCGTCGCGGACGCTGGCGTCACCGAAACGGTGTCCACGCCCGACCACAGGTGGTCGCGGGCGAAGATGGTGAACAGCTGGCTCGCCGTCATCCCGTCGTGCGCGCCGGGGACCTGGGTCGTCTCGGCGGTGTACCCCCGGGTCCGGAAGTTGTTCGCGATGGTTTCGTGGGCGGCGAGACTGCCCTCGAAGACACCGTTGCCGAGGAACACGAACAGGTCGTCGTCGCCGACCGCAGCCGCCACGGCGTCGTAGTCCTGCGTCGTCAGGGACGGGTTACCGGAGAAGTGGCCGTAGAACGCGAACGTCGTCGG
The DNA here is from genome assembly GCF_029581195.1 of Solwaraspora sp. WMMD791. Classification (NCBI taxonomy): domain Bacteria; kingdom Bacillati; phylum Actinomycetota; class Actinomycetes; order Micromonosporales; family Micromonosporaceae; genus Solwaraspora; species Solwaraspora sp. WMMD791. Next base: position 4,956,644 of record NZ_CP120737.1, on the reverse strand, counting down.
GTAGCCCCTGATGACGTGGGCACCGGTCATCCCGCCGTAGGAGAAGCCGGCGTAGGCACGTCCGTCGCGCTCGGTCGAGACGTTGTACCTGGTCTCGATGAGCGGCAGGATCGTCTGCACCAGGTTGTTGGCGGCGTTGGTCTGGTTGTACGAGGCGAAGTTGAGTCCCGTACCGGTGAAGTGGTTGCCCATGGTGACGACGACCGTCGGTTCGATCTCGCCGTTGGCCGTCATGTTGTCCAGGATGTTCGGTACGTTTGCCGGCACCATGAAGTCGGTCTCGTCGCCGAAGATGCCGTGGGCGAGGTACGCCACCTTGTACGGCTGGGGACGGTCGGGGTCGTAGCCGGCCGGCAGGTAGACCCCCAGGTAGTGGCCATCGTCGCCGAGGATCGTGGTGTACGGGACGTACTGGACGGTGCCCCGCTGTTTCCGGTCGGCCACCGGTAGTTCGTACTCCGCCCGCTCCTTGAGCACCGGATCGTGCTGCTTCCGGGAGTACGGCACGTACACGGTGTCGAGTACGTCGTTGTTGCGGACCCGGAACGAGGAATCGCCCGGGGGTCGGGGGTTCGTCGACGCCGGATCCCAGATCCGCTTGTTCTCCCAGCCCTGGGTGGGGTCCCAGACGCGGTACCAGTAGCTGAGACCGCCGGCGTGCAGTGGGACCGAGACCGACCAGTAGCCCTTCGAGTCCCTGGTCATGTCCCTGAGGAACTCGGTTCCGCCAGCGTGGTACCGGCCCGGCTGCCACTCTTCCGGCTGGTACCGGGTGGCGCCGGTGTCGACGTCGAGCAGGGTCAGGTCCCCGGCGAGACGGACCTGGGTGGCGTTGGGGTTGCGGTAGACGAACCTGACGGTGTAGCCGGTCGGTGAGCCGCGGTCGGCGACGACGGTCGCGCCCTCCGCGGTCCGGTGCCGGCCGGCGAGGGCGGCCGGCGCGGTGACGATCGCGCCACCTGCGCCGAGTGACACCGCCGCGAGCAGCGAGACCACCCGCCTGATCCGGTGTCTTCCTGTCGACTTCCTCATCTGGGAGCACTCCTCTGCAGCCACTGTTCGTGGCCTCTGGGAATCGTTCTGTCTGAATCGGATGGAAGATCTCGGCCCTCCTCCGGGGCCCACGTGGACACCTCCGCCCTGCGGCGAGGAGGTCGCCCCCGTCCCCGAATCCGTTGGATTCGCAGGAAACGCTAAATCGAATTAGCATCGATAGTCTGGCGGGGCACGACGTTCGATGTCAAGAGTGTTACGGCCAGGTTTCATCGCAGGGCGTCCCCTGGTCCGAGTCGGCACCCGTCGCTGGTCCCGGGCCGGCGCGCCCCGTTGCTCAGACCGACGGCGGTGCGGTGCTCTGCCGGACCGTCAGGGTCGTGGCCAGCTCCACCCCGACCTGCGGCGTCGGCTCGCCGCGACTCAGCGACAGCGCCAACTCGGTGGCGAAGACCGCCATCTCGACGAGCGGCTGACGGACCGTGGTCATCGCGGGTTCGACCAGGGCGGCGATCGGCAGGTCGTCGAAGCCCACCACGCTCACGTCCGCCGGGATCCGCAGCCCCAGCCGCCGGGCTGCCTGGTAGACCCCGAGCGCCTGCAGGTCGTTGGCCGCGAAGATCGCCGTGGGACGGTCGGCGCGGCTCAGCAGTTCCAGCGCGGCCGACTCGCCACCCTCGCGGGTCAGTCCGGTGCGCCGGACAAGCTCGGATTCGAGGGTCAGACCGGCGGCCTCGCAGCCGGAGCGGTAGCCGTCCAGCCTGGCTCCGCAGCACAGAATCCGTTCGTCGGCGGCGATCATCGCCATCCGCCGGTGGCCCAGCCCGATCAGGTGGCGGGCTGCGGCCCGGCCGCCGGCCCAGTTCGTCGCGCCGACGAACGGTACGTCGTCGGGCAGCTCCACGGTGGGGTCGAAGACGACGAACGGGATACCCCGCGCCCGCAACTGACGATGCTGCTCGGCGTCCAACTGGGCCACCGTCACCAGGCAGTCCGGTCGGCGGGCGAGGGTGTCGTCGATCCAGTACCGGATAGCGTTGCGGTCCGGCCCGAACTCGGTCAGGACCACGCCGACGCCGTGTTGTCGGGCCACCCGCTCGACGCCCCGGATGATCTGCAGCCCCCACATGTCCTCGATCTCGTCGAAGACGAGCTCCATCAGGTTGGTCCGGGTGGTTGGCGACGGCCGACGGTAGCCGTACTGGTTGATCGCCGCCTCGACCCGGGCCCTGGTCTGCGCGGCCACCCCGGACCGGCCGTTGATGACCTTCGAGACGGTCGGCACCGACACCCCGGCCGACTCGGCGATCGCGGCGATCGTCACCGGCCTCGACGGATCACCACGACGTGACGCCAGGTCGACGGCCGGCTCGCTCGGATCGGCACGCGTCAACCGGTCCGCCCCCCCTTCCGCCGCCGCGATCTCGTTGCTGGCCGCAAGGATAGCCGCCGTCCGCAGCACACCACATTGACGACCATCATGGAAAGTCATAGCATCCGACCGAGAAACTTTCCAGGCTGGGAGCCAGAAAGTATCCACGCGGAGCACGACAGCTCGACGCGGACGCCCCGGGCAGCGTCCACGCATCCCCGCCAACCGTCCACCTGCGCCTCCGGCACGCACCGGCACCCGCCGTTCCCGCGTGGCCGCGCGGCGCATCCCGGCCGGACGGCTGGTCGACGACACGCGCCACGACGGCGAGGAGTTGCCCATGAGTTCGCGAAAGACACGCACGACGCGCTGGCGGATCGGTACGGTCGCCGGCGGGATGGCCGCACTGCTGCTGGCCGCCGGCCTGGCAGCGCCCAGCGCCCAGGCGGCCACCGGCTGCCGGGTGGCCTACACCGTAGCTGCCCAATGGCCGGGTGGTTTCACCGCCAACGTCGACGTGACCAACCTCGGCGACCCGGTCAGCGGCTGGAACCTGACCTGGTCGTTCCCCTCCGGCCAGCGGGTCACCCAGGCCTGGAACGCCACCGTCGCCACGTCCGGTGCCCAGGTCACCGCGACGAACATGAGCTACAACGGCAGCATCGGCACCAACGCGACGGTCAACTTCGGATTCAACGGATCCTGGTCGGGGGTCAACACCGCCCCGACGTCGTTCGCGCTCAACGGGGTCACCTGCACCGGCGCCGTCGGCCCCACGGTGAGCCCGACCGCCAGCGTCTCCCCTTCCGTGTCGCCGTCGGTCTCGCCGTCGGTGTCGCCATCGGTCTCACCCACGCCTCCGCCGCCGGGCGACCGGATGGCGATGGTGGCGGCGATGCAGCCCGGCTGGAACCTCGGCAACACCTTCGACGCCATCCCGGACGAGACCTCCTGGGGCAATCCGCTCACCACCCGGGAGATGCTGCACCACCTGCGGTCCCAGGGATACAACAGCATCCGGATTCCGGTCACCTGGAGCAACCATCACGGCCCGGCACCGGACTACACCCTCGACCCGACCTGGTTGAACCGGGTCCGGGAGGTCGTGGACTGGTCACTGGCCGAGGGTTTCTACGTGATGATCAACCTGCACCACGACTCCTGGCAGTGGATCAACACCTACCCCACCGACCGCACGGCCGTGCTGGCCCGGTACACCGCGCTGTGGAGTCAGATCGCCACCACGTTCCGCAACCACTCGGCGAAACTCGTCTTCGAGAGCATCAACGAGCCGCAGTTCACCGGCACGTCCGGTGACGCCGAGAGCGACCAGGTACTCGACGAACTCAACCGGGAGTTCGTCGAGCTGGTCCGCCGCTCCGGCGGGAACAACAGCACCCGGCTGCTGGTCCTGCCCACCCTGCACACCAGTGGTGAGCAGGCCCGGATGGACGCGCTGCTGAACACCTTCGACGCACTCGACGACCCGTACCTGGTCGCCACCATCCACTTCTACGGCTGGTGGCCGTTCAGCGTCAACATCGCCGGCGGTACGCACTTCGACAGCAACGTCGAGCAGGACATCGTCGACACCTTCGGCCGCGCCTACGACACCTTCGTGTCCCGCGACATCCCGGTGATCATCGGTGAATGGGCACTGCTCAGCTACGACTACACCCGTCCCGGGATCATCCAACGGGGCGAACTGCTCAAGTTCTTCGAAGCCGTCGGCCACCACGCGCGTACCCGGCAACTCACCACGATGCTGTGGGACGCCGGCTCGTTCCTGCACCGGCCGGAGCTGCGCTGGCGCGACCAGGGCATCTACGAGATGATGAAGGCAAGCCTCACCACCCGCTCGGCCACCGCCTCGTCGGACCAGATCTACGTGCCCCGGACCGGCGGCGTCACCAGCAGGTCGCTCACCCTCAACCTCAACGGCACGTCGTTGCGGGGTCTCTGGCAGGGCAGTACCCGGCTGGCCAACGGCACGGACTACACCGTCTCCGGCAGCACGCTCACCCTGACCCAGGCGGCCATGACGCGGTTGGCCGGCAACCGGGCCACCGGTGTCAACGCCACCATCGAAGCCCGCTTCTCCCAGGGGGTGCCCTGGCAGATCAGCATCATCAGCTACGACCCACCGGTCCAGGCCGCAGCGACCGGGACCACGAGCGGGCTGACCGTGCCCACCCAGTTCCGGGGTGACCAGCTCGCGACGATGACGGCCACGTACGCCGACGGCAGTCCCGCCGGGCCGGCCAACTGGACCCCGTACAAGGAATTCTGGTCCAGCTTCCGACCCGACTACGGCGCGAACACCATCTTCCTCACCCCGGAGTTCTTCGCCGAGGTCGCCGACGGCACGGTCACCCTCACCTTCCATTTCTGGAGCGGTACGCAGATCGCCTACCAGCTGACGAAGTCCGGCGCCACGGTCACCGGCAGCCCGGCCTGACAGTCGCGGGGTCCGGGGCGGTGCGGGCCCGCACCGCCCCGGACCCCGCCGGTCAGCCGTCGTGGCCGAGGCCGAAGGCGTCGATCAGCCCCCACCGGCCGGGGATGTCCAGCAGCTCGATCCGACCGATGCCGGCGGGCAGGTGCGGACGCACGATCAGCCGGTCGCCCTTCGGTTGCAGTCCGAGCAGGGTACGCAGCAGCATCAGCACCGCACCCGCCGACCACGACTGTGGACTGCACGCCGCGGGGTACTGCACCGGATACTTGGTCAGGCTCCGGTCGTAGCCGGCGAACGAACCCGGCAGCCGGCCCTCGAAGAAGCTGGCGGCGTCGATCATCGCACCGGCCAGGCAGGCCGACTCGTCGTCGAATCCGTACCGGCGCATGCCCAGCGCGATCAACGAGTTGTCGAACGGCCACACCGACCCGTTGTGGTATCCCACCGGGCTGTACCGACCCTCGCCCTCGGCCAGCGAGCGGATGCCCCAGCCGGAGAAGAGCCGTGGCCCCATCAGGTGGCCGACCACCTGGCCGGCCTTGTCCTCCTCGACGATCCCGCTCCACAGCAGGTGGCCCATGTTCGACGCGCAGGCGTCGATCAGTCCGCCGTCGGCGTCCATCCCGAGCGCGAAGTACCCCCGCTCGGCGATCCAGAACTCGTCGTTGAACCGCCGCCGCAGCGCGTCGGCGGACCGCTCCAGGCGCTCGGCCAGATCGGGGTCGCCCCACACGTCGCGGGCGAGCCGGGCCCCGCGTCGTTTGGCGTCGTAGGCGTAGCCCTGCAGTTCGCAGGTCGCGCGGGGACCGGTCGGGAGTCGGCCGTCGCGGTAGGAGACGCCGTCGGCCGAGTCCTTCCAGCACTGGTTCGGCCGGCCCAGTCGTTCGTTGCGCCGGGCGTACCACAGGAAGCCGTCGCCCATGAGGTCGCCGTATGCGTCGATCCAGTCGAGTGCCCGCCGGGCATGGAACTCCATCTCCCGGGCGGATTCGTCGTCGCCGGTCCACCGGTGGTACTCGTCGAGCAGCACGACGAACAGCGGGGTGGTGTCGGCTCCGCCGTAGTACGGGCAGGCCGCGATGTCCTCGAAGCCGGCCCGCTCGCTGTAGCGGAACTCCTGCAGGATCTTGCCCGGCTCCTCCTCGCCGAAGTCGTTGAACCGGGTCCCCTGCAGGTCGGCGAGCGCGTGCAGGACGCCCGGGACGATCTGCGGGGTGAACGGAAGTGCCTGCAGGCAGGTGATGATGCTGTCCCGACCGAACAGGTTCATCAGCCAGGGCAGTCCGGCGGCCGGAACCAGTTCACCGCGAGCGTTGCCGATGAACCGCAGCGCCTCCAGGTCGATCAGACTGCGCCGGTACGCCTGCGCCAGCGCCGCCGAGTCACAGGTGAGGATGGGCGCGGACGCCAGCCATTCGTCGAGCACCTGGCCCAGTTCCACCACACCGGGAGCGTCGTAGACCGACGCTGCTTCCCGGATGTCCCGGCCCTCGGTGCTTCTCGTCCAGAACACCGCCTTGACGGTGGTCTCCCAGGCACCGTGCGCCGCGATCCGTACGGTGAAGGTCATTCCGTGCGTGTCCACGACGCCGGCCGTGCTGCTGGAGACGACCGCCTCCCGGCGCATGCGTTCCCGACGGTAGATCAGCCGGAGGGTCCCGTCCTCGACCTCGGTATGGATCTTGCCCAGCTTCCGGACGTCGCCGAGCTCGGTGATGTCCGCGAAGTCGGTGCCGATGTCGAGGCGGATCGCGATCTCTACCGGGACGTTCTGGTGGTTCAGCACCGTCAGGTGCTCCAGGAAGACCCCGCCGCTGACCGACCGCTGGCGGATGATGGTGAGGTTCGCGTCGACGTAGTGCGTGGGCTCGCCCGGAACGAGAAAGAACCGGGACTCGAAGTACTGCAGATCGTCGACGGAGAGCGCGTGCAGCTGCTGACCGTCGACGGTGAGGTTCCACCGCGACAGGTACCGCATGTCGTCGTTGAACAGCCCGGTCGGTAGCTCGGCCGAGGGCAGGATGTCGCCGTTGGCGTCACTGAGCATGAACAGGTTGCCGTCGAAGATGCTGGTGTAGGCGAGGCGTTTCATCGGGCTCTGGCCCAGCCCGACGCCAGGTCCCGGGGCCGTCGCGCTCCGGCCGCGTCAGGCAGCAGCCACCGGAACGACAGCAGCAGCGGAAGCAGCCCTTCGACGGTGAAGGCATGCCGGACGAAGGCCGGTTCGATGCTCTCCGCCCCCTGCAGGATCCGGTCGAACAGGTAGCGGTCGACGACCACCACGCAGTCGGCAGGCGCCGCCGACGGCGCTGCGGCGACCCGCCCGTCCTGGAACCGGAGCAGCCACTGTTCGGTGTCGGCACCGTCGCGGACGTCGAACCGCAGCGTGCCGTTGAGTCCGGGCGGCACCCGGGGGGCAGGGTCCGCGTCGACCGCAGCGAAGAAGTCCTGCGCCACCGACATCTGGTCACCCCCGGGTCGTCGCCAGCACCTGGCAGTATGTGCAGCCCTCGGCGCGGCCGCCCGGTCAGTCAGCCGACGTCACCCGGTCGGGGCTCATCCGGAAGCGCGGCCGGAGTGCGGCCGGGCGGATCGAGGTGCCAGCTCCGTGCACCACGACAGATTCGATCGACGTACGCCGATTGTGTCTTGAGCCACTGGGAGCGCTCCCGTAACATACCCGATACCAATGTTAACGCTCACTTCACAGCGGCCGTCGCCAATGCAACGGTCGCCACCGCGTCCGGAGGATGATTGATGATCAGATCCAGAGCAACCAATGTCGGCCTGGCATCGGCCGGTGCCGCGCTGCTGGTGTCGGCGGCCATCGTCGTGGCCGCGCCCGCCGGCGCCGCAGCGGCAGGCTGCTCGGTGAACTATGCCATTTCGTCGCAGTGGCCGGGCGGATTCGGCGCCAACGTGACGATCACGAACCTGGGCGATCCAGTGACCAGTTGGACGTTGACGTGGTCGTTCGGTGCCGGCCAGACGGTGACGCAGGCGTGGAACACGACCCTGACCCAGAGCGGGTCCGCGGTCACCGCACGCAACGTCAGCTACAACGGTTCGATCGCGACCAACGGTACGGCCGCCTTCGGCTTCAACGGATCCTGGAACGGCAGCAACCCGGTGCCGACCAGTTTCGCTCTCAACGGCGTCACCTGCACCGGCGGCACTGCCCCGACCACGGCACCGCCCACCACGGCGCCCCCGACGACCGCACCGCCCACCACGGCACCGCCGACGACCGCACCACCCACCACGCCGCCCCCGACGACCTGCAACCTGCCGTCGACGTACCGCTGGTCGTCCACCGGCGCGCTGGCGCAACCCGCCTCGGGTTGGGTGTCACTCAAGGACTTCACCCACGCCCCGTACAACGGCCAGCACCTCGTCTACGCCACCACCCACGACTTCGGCACCTCGTGGGGCTCGATGAACTTCGGCCTCTTCTCGAACTGGAACCAGATGGGCTCGGCCAGCCAGAACCGGATGCCGTTCTCCGCCGTCGCACCCAGCCTGTTCTACTTCGCCCCCCGCAACGTCTGGGTCCTGGCCTACCAGTGGGGCGGCCCCGCCTTCTCCTACCGGACGTCGACCGACCCGACGAACGTCAACAGCTGGTCGGCCCACCAGACCCTGTTCACCGGCAGCATCTCCAACTCCGGCACCGGACCCATCGACCAGGCACTCATCGGCGACGACCAGAACATGTACCTCTTCTTCGCCGGCGACAACGGCCGCATCTACCGCGCCAGCATGCCCATCGGCAACTTCCCCGGCAGCTTCGGCTCCAACTACACCACCATCATGACCGACACCACCAACAACCTCTTCGAAGGCGTCCAGGTCTACAAACTCCAGGGCCAACAGCGCTACCTCATGATCGTCGAAGCCATCGGCTCCCAGGGCCGCTACTTCCGCTCCTTCACCGCCACCAACCTCGGCGGCACCTGGACCCCGAACGCCACCACCGAATCCAACCCCTTCGCCGGAAAGGCCAACAGCGGCGCCACCTGGACCAACGACATCAGCCACGGCGAACTCATCCGCACCAACGCCGACCAGACCATGACCATCGACCCCTGCAACCTCCAGTTCCTCTACCAGGGACGCTCCCCCAACTCCGGCGGCGACTACGGACTGCTGCCGTACCGGCCGGGTGTCCTGACCCTGCAACGCTGACGACACCACTGATTCTCCGGATGCCCTGACGTTTCCCGGCGCTACTGAAACGGGATCCGTGTTCGCGCTATCACCGTGGGTCAACGGATGCGATCAACCGGCGCGGCGGGCCCGACTGACAGTCGGGCCCGCCGCCCGTGTCACACCGCCCACGCGTCACACCGCCCACGCGTCGCCGTCGGCGACGTCGGTCGGCGCCTGCGCGGCCCGCTCGTCCCAGCGCGGCACCGCCGGCCGCGCCCCAGTGCGCTGGGCCGGAACCGGCCGGTGTCGGGGCACCGCCAGGTCGGCGATCGGCACGTAGACCTGAGCGTCCACCGATTCGGCCAGCAGCAGGGCGGCGGCCACACTGCTCGGCCGGGCCGCCGGATTCCGGGACAACGACAGTCGGCACACCTGCGCGACCTCGACCGGCAGCCCGTCGATCGCCGGCAGCGGCTCCGGCGCGACGTGCCGGGGCGGTCGCCGCCGGCCGGGCTCCATCGACCAGGGCAACCGACCGGCCAGGCAGAGGTAGAGCAGCACCCCGGTGGCGTAGCTGTCGCTCGCCGCGGTGGCCACCCCACCGTCCCAACGCTCCGGCGCGACGAAGGCCGGCGTCCCCGGCAGGCTGCCGTCCGGGTCGGCGTCGACACCACCGACCGCCGCCGCGATCCCGAAGTCGAGGACCTTCGCCCCGGCTGCGGTGAGCACCACGTTGGCCGGTTTGATGTCGCGGTGAACGATGTCGTGCGCGTGGGCGGCGGCCAGCGCGGCGCTGACCTCGGCGCAGACCCGGACCGCGATCCGCCAGTCCAGCGGCCCGGCGGCGAGATGTTCCGACAGGGTGCGGCCCCGCACCAGCTCCATCACGATGTATGGCTCAGGCCGACCGTCGGCGGTGACCGTAGCGCCGAAGTCGTGCACGCTGGCGACGTTGGGGTGGGCCAGCCGGGCGGCGGCCCGCGCCTCCCAGCGCACCCGTTCCAGCCGAACGTCGTCGACCAGGTGCGGGGCGATCAGTTTCACCGCCACCGGACGGTCCAGCACCTCGTCGTGGGCGTGCCACACCTCGGACATCCCGCCCACACCGATGCGGATGTCGAGCCGGTACCGGCCGCCCAGCGTACGCATGACCGCTTCCCACCGCTGCCTCGTCCCGAACCGACGACGTCTGCCGCCGATCTCCCCGTCCGTCGCTGTCTACCCGGACGTCCAGCAGCGGAAACGTGAACCGGAGCGGTGCGGGCGGCGTGCCGCGTCGGACGGCGGGGGGGTCGTCCACGGCGTAGGTCGGCATCGGACGGTCCGGGGTGGAATGACAAGATGGCCGGATGGACATCTACGAGGACGCCCGGACCGTTTCCCGGGCCGACCTGGCCGCCTGGTTGCGACAGCTGGCGAGCCAGCTCGACGCCAGCGGTCAGGTCTTCTACGGCGCTGGCGGCACCATCAGCGTCGCGGACCAGGTCCGCTGCGAGCTGGAGATCGAGCAGGAAGGGCCGGACGAGTTCGCCATCGAGATCGAGTTCTCCTGGGTGAACCCGAAGCCGGTTGAGGCGCCGAAGCCGGTCGAGGCTGCGGGCGCTGACGAGGCGCCAGCGCCGGCCGAGTCCTCGTCGGGGAACGAGGACCCGGCCGGGGACTGACCCGACGTACCGGTTCGCGAGCTGGCCGGTACGGCCCGCGCGGGCCGTACCGGCCGGCAGCCTCAGTCCGGGTCGGCCGGGCCGGGGCGGGCGGCGCCCAGCCAGTCGCGGACCTGCCCGCTCTCCCCTTCGTCGAAGGCGATCCCGGCGGCGTCCGCCCGGTTCAGTACGTTGGCCACGAAGGCCGCGCCGATCTGGTCGGCCGACGGCGGCGGTTGCCCGTGCAGCGGCCGGCCGCCGTACGAGGTGCCGCGCACGACGAACGCGACGGCCCCCCGGCTGACCGGGACCCCCTGGTCGTGCAGCTGGTCCCGGGACCAGCTGGTGCACTGGGTCAGGTTGAACTGGTGCGAGGCGGCGTAGTCGGCCAGTGTCTGGTAGATCGGCGGCCACCAGTCCTGCGGAATCCGGGGCAGGTTGAGCAGCTCGGCCAGGCGTTCCACCGGTTCGGGCAGGACACCCCCGTGACCGGTGACGGTCCCCTGCTCCGGTGCCTGGTGCCGGTCGTCGTCCCAGATCAGGTGCTGCGACATCCGCAGGTTCGGCAGCCGCAGGCTCTCCACCGCCCGGGCGAAGCTGCCGAACCCGAACCAGTTGCTCTCGGTGATCACCTGACCCAGCTCGCCGCGTAGCCGCTGGGCGAGCGACGCCATGTTGATCGGGGTCGCGGTGGCGTCGTACTCGGTGGTGACGATCGTCCGCAGCGTGGCGTACGCCGCCGATCGGACGTCGTCGTCCGCGCTCGGGCCGGTGTCCCGGCGGGGGACGGCACCGGGGTCGGCCGCGTCCGCGTCCCGGTCGTCGCCGTCCGGTTCGCGGATGTCGCCGTCGAGGGTGACCGGCTCGCCCTGGACCAGGGCGAGCAGCTGCTCGCTGTCGAGCACTCGGTCGGCGATCGAGACGAAGGCGTCGGCCGCGTCGGCCGGGGACACGATCATGGTCCGCCGGTCGGACCGGCGCAGCCGCTGCAGCAGCGGCGTCATGTCGGAGTCGCCCGAGGCGATGACGAACTCCTCGTACGGGGTGTCTGCGGTCAGGGCGTCGATCGCGTCGATGACGATCCGGATGTCGGCACCGTTCTTCGTCGCGTTGTACCGGGGGCAGTCGATCACGTCGAAGCCGGCCCGGACGAACGACGGCCGGAACCGGGAGAAGTACACCCGTTCCTGCTCGCCTGCCGCGTTTCGGTGCGCCACCCAACCGGCCGGGTTGAGGTAGCAGCGCAGGATCAGCCACCGCCGGGAGCCGCCCGGTGCGGGCAACGACAGCAGCCGGGCCAACCAGTCGCCCGGGTTGCTGGCGAACTGGATCGCCACCGCCGGATCCAGTTTGAACAGGCCGATGAACACGTTGTCGAAATCAAGGTAGAGCGCGACCCGCACATGATCCACAGGTAGAACGTACCAAGCCGGTGACACTTCATCGTCATTCATCGATGACAGGTGGGCCCTGGGTCGACCGGCGCGCCGGCCGGCTGACGACCGACCCACCACACCGTACGGCGCGGCCGGCACTGCAATAGGCTGACGCCACATCGGCAGGGTGGCCGTACCCGGAGGCAGACGACGGTGACCGACGAACTGGATCTCTCCTTTGAGCGACCACGGGCCGCTGCCCGCCGGCCCCGCGCCGGGGACCGCAGACAGCGAGCCACTGCCGGTCGGGCCACCGCCGGCGAGCGCCGGCCCCGATCCGACGGCGGAAATCGTCGGCGCGGTGCCCGGCGGCGGAGCACCGGTGGTCGCGGCTGGGCCGTCGCCGTCGGCGTGGTCGTCGCCGTCGCCCTCGCCGGGTTGGGCGGTGGCGCTTACCTGTACGGCCCGGACCGGCTGATCGGCGCCGTGTTCACCCTGGACTACAGCGGCACCGGCACCGGCGAGACGACCATCGAGGTCCAGGCCGGGCAGACCGCAACCGACATCGCCGAGACCCTGGTCGCCGCCGGCGTGGTCCGCAGCACCGGGGCCTTCGTCGCCGCTGCCGCCGCCGAGCCGCGCAGCCAGGGCATCCAACCGGGCCGGTACACGGTGCGCCGGGAGATGAAGGCCGAGGCGGCGTTGGCGATGCTGCTCGACCTGGCCAACAAGGCCACGAACCAGGTGACCGTGCCGGAGGGGCGCAGCACCGTGCAGACGCTGGACCTGCTGGCCCAGGCGACCGGTATACCGGTCGCCCAGTTCCAGGAGGCGGCTGAGGATCCGGTGGCGCTCGGCGTACCGGAGTCGTGGTTCACCCGCACCGACGGCAAGGAGTCGGTCCGATCGGTCGAGGGCTTCCTCTACCCGGACACCTACGCGCTGGAGCCGGAGATGACCGCAGCGCAGATCCTGCAGGCGATGGTGCGCCGCTTCCTGGCCGTCACCGAGGAGCTGGACTTCGCCGGGCGGGTCACCGCCGAACGGGGTGGCATCTCCCCGTACGAGGCGCTGATCGTCGCCTCGCTGGCCCAGGCGGAGGCGGGGACCGAGGAGGACCTGGGCAAGGTGGCCCGGGTGGCCTACAACCGGGCGTACGGCGACTTCCCGTGCGGCTGCCTCGAGATGGACGTGACCGTCAACTACTGGCTGGAGGCGACCGGCCAGCCCACCAAGACCTCCGCCGAGATGACCCAGGACGAACTGCTGGGGGTGGACAACCCGTACAGCCGCAAGCTGCGCGGGATGATCCCCACCCCGATCAACAACCCCGGCCGGCTCGCTCTCAACGGCGCCATGGCTCCGCCCGCCGGGGACTGGTTCTTCTTCGTGGCGATCGACAAGGACGGCCGGTCGGCGTTCGCCGAGACCTACGACGAGCACCTGCGCAACGAGGCGACCGCCCGGGCCAACGGCGTCCTGTGACCGATCCGGTAGGCGAGGAGTCGCCGATACCCCTGGGGGGTTGTTAACCTGCAGGGATGACCAGCCAACCCGTACGCGGCTACACCGCTTCCAAGGACCAGTTGCAGGCCCGGCTGCGCCGGATCGAGGGGCAGGTACGCGGCATCGAGCGGATGGTCGACGAGGACCGCTACTGCATCGACGTGTTGACCCAGATCTCAGCGATCCAGGCCGCCCTGGACAAGGTCGCGCTGGGCCTGCTCGACGGGCACGCCCGGCACTGCATGCATGAAGGGTCGGTCGCGGGCCGGGCCGACGAGATGGCCGCCGAGATGATGGCTGCGGTCGGCCGGCTGATGAAGCGCGGCTGATGAAGCGCGGTTGACGAAGCGCGGCTGACGACGCCGGACCGACGACGCGAGCGGCGGGTGGACGGCCGACCGCCGCCGCACCGCGATTACCCCCTGGGGGTATGATAACCTCGTTTTCGTACCCCGCCAGGGTATCTCCGCGCCGCCCCTCGGCGCGCCGAACGGGACACGCACCCCGAACACGACAAGGTGGTGATCGTCCGTGAGCGCCCCCGTCGAACTGACCATCGGTGGCATGACCTGCGCATCCTGTGCGGCCCGGATCGAGAAGAAGCTCAACCGGATGGCCGGTGTCACCGCGACCGTCAACTACGCCACCGAGAAGGCGACCGTCACCATCGACGATCCCGCGGTGACGGCCGACGCACTGATCGCCACCATCGAGAGCACTGGCTACACCGCGCAGCTACCGCCGCCGCCCAGTCGACCGGCGGCGGACCGGTCCGACGACGTCGACCGGCCGGTCGACGCGAACCCGGTCGACGCCGAGTTGCGGCCGCTGCGGACCCGGGTCCGGGTCTCGCTGGCGCTCAGCGTGCCGGTCGTCGTCCTGGCGATGGTGCCGGCCTGGCAGTTCACCTACTGGCAGTGGGCGTCGCTGGCACTGGCCGCCCCGGTCGTGGTGTATGGCGGTCTGCCGTTCCACCGGGCCGCCTGGACCAATCTGCGGCACGGCGCGGCGACCATGGACACCCTGGTCTCGATGGGCACCCTCGCGGCGTTCGGCTGGTCGCTCTGGGCGTTGTTCCTCGGCGACGCCGGCATGCCGGGGATGAGTCATCCGTTCAGCCTGGCGGTGGACCGCAGCATGGCCACCGCCAGCATCTACCTGGAGGTGGCCGCCGGGGTCACCACGTTCCTGCTGATCGGGCGCTATGTCGAGGCGCGGGCCAAGCGACGTGCCGGGGCCGCGTTGCGGGCGTTGCTGGAGCTCGGCGCAAGGGACGTCACGGTGCTGCGCGACGGCGCGCAGGTACGCGTCCCGATCGACCAGCTCGTCGTCGGCGACCAGTTCGTGGTCCGGCCGGGCGAGAAGATCGCCACCGACGGGGTGGTCACCGACGGCTCCTCGGCCGTCGACGTCAGCATGGTCACCGGCGAGTCCGTCCCGGTCGAGGTCGGCGTCGGCGACCCGGTCGTCGGCGCGACCGTGAACGTCGGCGGCCGGCTGGTGGTGACCGCGACCCGGATCGGCGCCGACACGCAACTGGCCCAGATGGCCCGGCTGGTGGAGCAGGCCCAGGCCGGCAAGGCCGCCGTCCAACGACTCGCCGACCGGATCTCCGGGGTCTTCGTACCGGTCGTGATCCTGCTCGCGGCCGGCACCCTCGGCTACTGGCTGGGCACCGGCGCCGGGCCGACGGTCGCCTTCACCGCCGCCGTGGCCGTCCTGATCATCGCGTGCCCGTGTGCCCTGGGCCTGGCCACCCCGACCGCGCTGCTGGTCGGCACCGGCCGCGGGGCCCAGCTCGGCATTCTGATCAAGGGGCCGGAGACCCTCGAGTCGACCCGGCGGGTGGACACCGTCCTGCTGGACAAGACCGGCACCGTCACCACTGGCCGAATGACGCTGGTCGACGTACATCCGGCGGCCGGCGAGGACCACGCGACGCTGCTGCGGCGCGCCGGAGCCGTCGAGGCGGCCTCGGAACACCCGGTCGCCCGGGCGGTGGCGCGGTCCGCCGCCGACCACGGGCCCCTGCCGGACGTACGGGACTTCGCCAACCTGCCCGGGCTGGGCGTGCGGGGCACCGTCGAGGGCGACACCGTGCTGGTCGGCCGGCCCGCGCTGCTGGCCACGGAGGGCCTGCGGGTGCCGGCCGAGCTGACCGTCGCCGCGACGGCCGCCGAGGCCACCGGGCAGACCGCGATCATGGTCGGCTGGGCGGGTGCGGCCCGCGGCGTACTGGCCGTCGCGGACGTCGTCAAGCCCACCAGCCGGCAGGCGGTCGCCGCGCTGCGCCAGCTCGGACTCGAGCCGGTCCTGCTCACCGGCGACAACGCCACCGTGGCCCGGGCCATCGCCGACCAGGTCGGCATCGACCGGGTGGTCGCCGAGGTGCTGCCGGCGGAGAAGGTGGCGGCGGTACGGCGGTTGCAGGCCGACGGCAAGGTCGTCGCGATGGTCGGTGACGGGGTCAACGACGCCGCGGCGCTCGCCCAGGCCGACCTCGGCCTGGCCATGGGCACCGGCACCGACGCCGCGATCGAGGCGTCGGACATCACCCTGGTACGCGGCGACCTGACCGCCGCCGTGGACGCGGTCCGGCTGTCGCGGCGCACCCTGCGGACGATCCGGGTGAACCTGTTCTGGGCCTTCGCGTACAACGTGGCCGCGTTGCCGCTGGCCGCCGCCGGGCTGCTGAACCCGATGATCGCCGGCGCCGCGATGGCGTTGTCCTCGGTCTTCGTGGTGACCAACAGCCTGCGGTTGCGTCGCTTCCGGACGGGCGGGGTGGAGCACCGTCCGCTGCCGGCCGACCGGGTCACCGACCGGCCGGCAGCGGGACGTGGCCAGCCGGCGGCGACCCGGTAGCCGGCCTCAGCCAGCGACGACCTGGTAGCCCGCCTCCTCGACGGCTGCGGCCACCGACCGGTCGTCCACCGGTTCCTGACTGGTCACGGTGAGCTGGCCGGCGGCCAGGTCGACGGCGACGTCGGTGACTCCGGCGACCTGACCGACCTCGTTGGTCACCGCTGTCACGCAGTGGCCACAGGTCATGCCCTGGACGGTGTAGGTGCTGACGACCATGTCGGCCTCCTCGGTACTCGTGGTCCGATCGTCGATCGTATACCCGTACCCCGATGCGGTATAGGAGGTGAGCCCCGCCACCGACCGTCTCGATGGATTGTGCACAACTTAATTGTGCACTATCTTTCGGGGCATGGAGACCGGTCTTGAGCTGCGGCACCAGGTCTGTTTCGCGCTGTACACCGCGTCCCGCGCGATGACCGACCTCTACCGCAGGATCCTCGACGAACTCGGCCTGACCTACCCGCAGTACCTGGTGCTGCTCGCCCTCTGGGAGCGACCCGCGCAGCCGCCCACCGTCACCGAGCTGGGCAGAGCACTGCGACTCGATTCCGGCACCCTGTCACCGCTGCTCAAACGCATGGCGACGACCGGACTGGTCCGCCGGGAACGGGCCAGTCAGGACGAGCGGCAGGTCCGGATCCACCTGACCGCCGACGGTCACGCGATGCGCGAACGCGCCGCCCACGTGCCGTTCCAGGTCGCCACGGCCACCGGCCTCACCCTCGACCAGCTCGTCGAGCTGCGACAGACCCTCACCGGGTTGACCGAACACATCCATGCCACGGAAGGAACCCGATCCCGATGAACCCGCTCTACACCGCCGAGGCGCTGGCCACCGGCGACGGCCGCAACGGTCATGTCCGCAGCTCCGACGGGATCCTCGACCTGGACGTCGTGATGCCCAAGGAACTGGGCGGCGCCGGTGGTGCCACCAACCCCGAGCAGTTGTTCGCCGCCGGCTACGCCGCGTGCTTCCACTCCGCGTTGCGCGCCGCCGCCCGCCAGTCGAAGGCCGACGTGACCGGTTCGACGGTGACCGCGCAGATCGGCATCGGCCAGCTGGCCGACGGTCGGTTCGGGCTCACCGCCGCGCTCACCGTCGAGCTACCGGCGCTCGACCGGGCGACCGCCGAGGAGTTGCTGAACACCGCGCACCAGCTCTGCCCGTACTCGAACGCCACCCGCGGCAACATCGACGTCACGCTCTCGGTCGCCAGCGCCACCTGACGGTCCGGCGGCACCCTCGCTGCCGTCCCGGCGGCCCACCCGGTGGCACCCGAAACGTTTCCACCGGTGACTCGAACGGTTGCACCAGAACCCCATTAGATAGATACTGAACGATATAACCCGGTCGGCGCCGGTACAGCGGCCCGGATACCTCGCCGGATCGTGGGTACGCCCGCATCCAGGAGCAACCGAGGAGGAGCCATGTCCGGTAAGCGGCCCGGCAGCAAGGGGTACGACATCCAGCGCGCCCGCCTCCGCAAGGAACTCGAGGACTCGGGGCAGGCCAACGACCGCGGTGCGGACGAACGCGCCAACGAGATCCTGCAGGACGAGCGGGGTCGACAGGGCGTGGTGCGCACCGAACGCGGCCTCGGGCCAAAGGGCGCGCGCTAGTCAGCCCTGGCCGGACCGGATGCGTGGACGGCGCACTCCGGTCCGGCCAGGGTGTGCTCCGGGCAGATCACCCGCTTCACCAAAGGGCGGATAATCTGACAAGCCACCTTGATCCCCGCATATTCTCCAGAAGTGGACGGTGCGGGCCCTGCGGTACGCGTACGGTCGGCGGCACCCGGTGCCAAGGTCACCCGGCTGGAGCTCTTCTTCGACCTGGTGTTCGTCTTCGCCTTCATCCACCTCAACACGCTGACCGTCGACCATCTCGACCGGTCGAGCCTGATCGCGATAACCCTGCTGCTCGCCGCTCTGTGGCTGGTCTGGTCGCGGTTCGCCGTACTCGGCAACAACCTGCGGGCCGACCAGGGCGTCATGCCGATCGTCGGCTTCGCGATCATGACCGCGATCTTCATCTCCGTCACGATCCTGCCCGACACGAGCACCGAGGAGTCCGCGCCGCCAGCCCCGGACCGGGCCCCGCTGTCCTTACCTGGGGAGTTCGTCTTCCCGGCCTGCTTCTGCCTGATCTGGGTGCTGGAGATCCTCGCCCTGCGGTACGCGGCCCGCGGCTACCCCCGGCTGCGCCAGATCTGGCTGCGCAGCGCCCCGGCGCTGACACTCAGTACCGTACTGCTCGTCCTCGGCGCGATCGTGCCGCCGCGGCTCGACGGCAACGCCCGGCTGGCCGTCTTCGTCGGGGCCTGGGTGGCCGCGATCGCCGTCGCCTACCTGGCCGTCCTGCGCACCAGCGCCCTCGCCATCGTCTCAGCCGGGCACTGGGCCGAACGCCACGCCCAGATCATCCTCATCGCCCTCGGCGAGACGGTCATCTCCATCGGCATCGGTGCCGATCTGACCGCCGGTACGCCGCTGACCCTGCAGCTGATCAGCGCCGTCGTCCTCGGCATCGCGCTGATCTGCGCCCTGTGGTGGACCTACTTCGACGCCCGGTCGATCGCCGCCGAGCAGGTCCTGCACCGCACCCAGGGCACCGCCCGGATCCGGCTGGCCCGCGACGCGTACACCCTGCTGCACTTCCCGATGGTGCTCGGCATCATCCTGCTCTCCCTCGGTGTCAAGCAGGTCCTCGCCCACCTCTCCAGTGTCGCCAGCAGCGGTGAGCAGACCGCGGTGCTCGACCCGGTCCACCT
Source organism: Solwaraspora sp. WMMD791 (assembly GCF_029581195.1). Lineage (NCBI taxonomy): Bacteria > Bacillati > Actinomycetota > Actinomycetes > Micromonosporales > Micromonosporaceae > Solwaraspora > Solwaraspora sp. WMMD791. The sequence continues at coordinate 4,937,511 of NZ_CP120737.1, read as the reverse complement.
GCGCGTGCTCTACGGCGGCGTGCTGATCTACCTGATCGCCCTGCTCGCCTTCCAGGCCCGCACGATCCGCACGGTACGGCCGGTCTCCGTCGTACCGGTCCTGCTCCTCGGCGCCCTGCTGCCGGTCGCCGAGCACGTCCCGCCGCTGGCGGCGCTCGCCGTACTCAGCCTGGTCACGGTCACCGCCACGGTGCTGGAGAACCGGCACGCCAGCGGCGAGCGGCAGCAGTTGCGCGAGGCCCGGCTCGCCGAGCAGCAGGCGTTGGAGAGCGAAGAGACCGACTGGCGCCGCCGCCACCTGTGAACCATCCCGGGTGTACGCCTGCCGCCCCGAGCAGCCAGGAACGCGCCGACTTGGGCCCGCCCACCGTACGTGGCAGGGTGAGTCCATGACACCAGTCGCCGGCTCCCCGGCCGGCCGGCACCCCGATCGCCGCCGGCGGCTGCGCACCTCCCTCCTGATCGCTGCGACCGTCGCGGTCGGGTACGCCCTCGGCTCCGGCTGCTCCTGGCTGTTCTTCCACGCCTCGGCCGTCGGCGCGGTCTTCTTCCCGCCAGCCGGGGTGACCCTCGGCGCGCTGGTGCTGGCCCATCGGCGGCACTGGCCGTGGATCCTCGGTGCGGCCGGTGTCACCGAGCTCGGTATCGACCTGTGGCAAGGGCTCGATCCGCTGACCGCCGCTGGCTTCGTGGTCACCAACGTGGCCGAGCCCCTGGTCGGTGCCACCCTGCTCCGGCAGCTACGCCCCCAGCGGATCGACCTGACCCGCTACCGTGACGCGCTGGCGTTCCTGCTCTGCGGGGTCGGCGCCGGCCCGCTGGTCGGTGCCGTGATCGGGGCCAGCACCAGCGCGCTGGCCATGCGATCCAGCTGGTGGGAGGCGTTCGGCCAGTTCTGGGCCGGCGACGGCCTGGCCGTGCTCACCCTCGGCGCCGCGCTGGTCGGACTCGACTCGCTGCGCGGCCGGCTGCACGCCGGACAGTTGACGCGCGGCGGGGCGACGCTCGCCGCGACCGGTGCGCTGACCACGATCGGCTTCTGGCCCCGGGAGGTGCCGCTGGCCTACCTGCCGGTGCCGGTACTGCTGGCGGTCGGCTTCCGGGGCAGGGTGGCGACGGTGGGCGCGGCCGGATTCGTCATGGCGTTCACCGCCAATCTGCTCAGCGCCGCCGGCCACGGACCGTGGTCGGTGCTGGCCGGCCAGCCGCGGTTGGAGGCGGCCTCGCTCCAGGTCTACCTCGCCGTGGTGGTCCTCGGCGCCTGGGCTCTGGCGATCGCCGTCGCCGAACGGGACCGGGCCCAGGCCGAGTCCCGACGTGAGGTGGCGGCCCGCCGCCGCCTGCAGACCCTGCAGGACGTCACCGCCGGCCTGGCCACCGCTGCCACGTCGGACCAGATGATCAGGGTCCTCGTCGACCGGGGCGTCGGTCTGGTCGCCGACCACGGCGCGGTGGCGATCGTCGACGCCGCCGGGGCGCAACTGCGGACCTGGACGACCAGCGCCGTACCGGAGCAGCTCGCCGTCCGCTTCTCCGAGCTGCCGCTGACCGAGGCCGGCCGGCTGCCCATCGTCGACGCCGTCCGCACCGGCCAGCCGATCCGGCTGCCGAACCTCGCCGCCGTCACCGCCCGATACCCGGCGGTGGCCCAGACTCAGGCGCAGACCGGCACCCGCAGCCTGCTGGTGGTGCCGGTCCGGGTCGGTGATCGGTGCCTGGGCGCGTTGGCGTTCAGCTTCCACCGCGACGACGCGATCACCCCGGAGATCGCCTCGATCGCCCAGACCCTCGCCGAACTCGCCGGCCAGGCGGTCGACCGGGCCGAGCTGTACGAGGCCGAGCACGCGGCCGCACACCAGCTGCAGCGGGCCCTGTTGCCGCAGATCTCCACCGACCTGCCGGGAGTCACCGCCGCGGTCTGCTACCGGCCCGCCGAACGCGGCCGCGACGTCGGTGGCGACTGGTACGACGTGTTCGAGCTGCCCGGCAACCGGGTGGGGATCGCGGTCGGCGACGTCGTCGGCCACGGTCTGGCCTCGGCGATCACCATGGGGCGGTTGCAGCAGTCGCTGCGGTCGGTGGCGCAGACCGGGGCCACCCCGGTCGAGGTCCTCGAAGCGCTGGACATCGCCTGCCACACGATCGACGGTGCCGACTTCGCCACCGTCGGGTACGCCGAGTACAGCCCGACCGACCGGCTGCTCACCTACGCCTGCGCCGGGCATCTGCCGCCGCTGCTGGTCGCCGACGGTGTCGGCCGGTACCTGACCGAGGCACGTTCCCTGCCGCTGCGGCTGACTTCCCAGGCACGCACCCAGGCACAGCTCACGGTGCCCGAGCCGGCGATGCTGGTCTGGTACTCCGACGGTCTGGTCGAGCGCCGCGATCAGGTGATCGACGCCGGACTGGACCGGTTGCGGCGGGCCGCAGCCGGTCTGTCCGGCACCGAGCCGCAGGTCTGGTGCGACCGGCTGATCGAGGCGATGGCCGACGACCGGGTGATCGTCGACGATACCGTGGTGGCCTGTGTCCGTCTGGGCGGCCTGCCGGCTGACTCGGCGAACGCACCGGTGCTGCGCCTGACCCTGACCTCTCCGGCCGACCTGTCGACGGCCCGGCGGGCTCTGCGGGACTGGTCCGCCGGGAACGAACTCTCCCCCGACCAGGTGGATGCGTTGCTGGCGACCTGCAACGAGGCGTTGATCAACTCGTTGGAGCACGCCTACCACGGTCGGGCGACCGGGCCGGTCGCACTGCAGGTGATGCTGCTCGACCGGCACCAGGTCCGGATCGAGGTGACCGACCGCGGCCACTGGCGGGGGCATTCGTACAACGGCTCGGAACGGGGTCGCGGCCTCGATCTGATCAACCGGATGGCCCGACGTCTCGTGCTCGACCTCAGCGGCGGCGGCACCCGGGTCACCATCACCCTGCCCGGACGCTGACCACGCGGCGCGCCGCGTGGTCAGCGGGGCGTCGCGTGGTCAGCGGGGCGCCGCGTGGTCGGCCGGCGCGCTCAGCTCCGCATGGCCTGCCAGATCCAGCCGAGGATGTTGTCGATCCGGGAGGTCGTCTCGACGTCCGAGTGCGGGCAGCCTGGGCCGAAGCTCTCGATCGAGATCAGCTTCGGCGGGCCGTACTTCGGCTCGAGGAAGTACGGCGCGCCCGAGTCGTACGGGCAGGCGCTGGTGTCCGCCGCCGGCTGGTGGCCGGTCACCCCGATGGTCGATTCGGCGATCGTGGTCACCCGGAACTGACCGGTACGCAGCACGGTGGAGGGCGTCGGCGCGACCGACTCGACCGCCCCGTACCCGGTCAGTCGCACCAGGTCGCCGACCTTCGGGGCCCGCTTGCTCAACGCGACCGGTGCGATATGCCATACCGGGGCGTCCAGTTTGGCCAGGGCCAGGTCGTTGGTGGGTGACTGGCGGACCGCGACGACGGTGCGGACCGTACCGTTGTCGCCGGACAAATCGGCGCGCCCGACGGTCGCGGTGGTCAGGTCGGCGACCGGCCGCTCGACGCGGGTACCGGTGTAGTCCCGGAAGCAGTGACCGGCGGTGACCACCCACTGCGGGGCGATCAGCGCCCCGGAGCAGGCGCTGTCGCGGCGGCCGCCGTCGGCGGTCGGGATACCGGTCATGGTCAGCTTCACCGAGAACCGGTACTGGCCTTCGGGGACGATCTCCCCGTTGGCGACGGCGGCGGCCGGTCCGGCGATCGTGGCGGCGAGACCGGCCGCGACGGCCAGTGCCAGCGCTGATTTCGTCAGGCGGGAGACGAGCGTACGGGACACGTGGATTCCTCTGGAGATGGTGCCGCCGGCGCGCCCCCGACGACAGCTTGGGATCGATGGGCTCCACCGACCCTAGAACGATTCACCGCCCACCGGACACGGGCTATCGCCTACCTATTCGGACACGGAGAACAACGGATCATGTTCGCAGAGACATCACTGACCGTATCGGCGGCTGCGGAACACCGGCGGGCTCGATCGGTTACGGACAGGCCCGGGCGGTTCGGTCAGCTGCAGATGCGGTAGACGTAGTCGGCCCGGTTGCGGTGCGGGCTGACGTCGGCGACGGCCCGGTTCGCGGCGCTGATCACGAAGAGTTTGCTGTCGGTGGCACCGGTCTCGTCGAGGAACGTGGTGCTGCCGTAGCCGAGATGGTAGTGCGCTGATTCGGTGCGGTTGCGCCATCCCCAGTTGCCGAGGTCCTGCCAGCCGCAGTCGCTGAGCCGCCCTCGGGGGTAGCCGTAGTTGGTGCCGTCGTAGAAGCAGAACCATCCGCTCGGGCAGTCGGGTCCGGCGAGGGGCGCGGTGCCGGCCGGGCGGGCCACGCTGACGATGAACCGACCGTCGGAGTAGGCGAGCTCGGTCTCGTTGATCCGGACACCGCCGGGGTGTGCGGCGAGGTATTCGGCGATCTGCTGCTCGATGGTCGGGTTGGCCGGGTCGGGATCGGCCACTGGTCGCGCCACGGCGGGGGCACCGGTGGCCAGCAGGGTCAGGATCAGGGCGGCGGGAAGCAGCCACCGGCCGGGACGATGGTTACGGATGGGCAGCGCCATGTCGATCTCCACGGTTGGTGTCGGCCGGTCCGACCGGCCGACTGACTGACTGACGGGACACTGTCGCCGCGCTCAGGGCGATCAGCAGGTACGACGAGGACAGCAGGTCATCGCCCACCACTCCAGTGTTCCATCAATATCCGCATATTGTTGCTGGTAAATAGATGAGACTGTATCGCATCCGCTTTTCCGGGTATCACCTGCAGGTTTGCGAGAACCAAGATCGATTTCAGATGCGTACGGGTTTCATGGTCCACATGGTGGACGATTCCACCAAGATCGACGAGATTTCCTCATCACGATCGGGCACGCTGACGCCTCTTATATGGCGGGTGTCGACGACGGCACCCCCGGCCGCGACCTTCCGCCGGACGAGGAGCAAGGAGAGTTGTGGACGCAGAGGATGCGGCAGAGATCGACGCATGGCTCGCGGATCAGGTACGCGAGCAGGGATCTCTGCTGTGGACGGTACTGGTTCAACGGCTGGGCGACACCGGCGACGCCGAGGATCTTCTGCAGGAGACGTTCATCAGGGCATGGCAGTACCGCCGGGCCGGACACCGGATCAGACACCCGAAGGCGTGGCTCTACCGGGTCGCCTGCCGGTTGGCCGCCCGCCACCTCGCCAAGAGCCGGCAGGACCGGAGCGCCTGGCAGTTCGTCGCGTTGTCCCTGGTCGTCAGCAACGACGGCGACATGGGAGCCAGCGAGCTGCGCCAGGACGTGTCCCGAGTGTGCCGGCGGCTGAGCGAGAAGGACCGTGAGTGTCTGCGGCTCACGATCTGCGACGTCAGCACCGCCGACATCGCGGCGATGCTGAGGATGAGCCCGGCAGCGGTCCGGCAGTCGCTGTACCGCACCCGCAGTGCCCTGCACAAAGTGCGCGACGAGGTGATCCGCCGGCAGGCCCGGCGGCGGGCTCCGGCACACGGAAGGGGATGATCCGATGGATCGACAGACCAGCGAGGAAGACTTCCGCCGCGACGAGCTGGTACAGCTGGCCGGCAAGGTCCTGCTGCCCAGGTCGGGCAGGATTCCGCCACCACCCGACATCGACGTCGTCGGACTGATCGTGGCCGCCCACCGGCGCCCCGCGCGACGCTGGGCGACCCTGCTGCACGGCGCCTGGGCCGACCGGCCGCGCCCGCTGCTGCCGGACCGGCCGCGCACCCGCTGGACCGGCCCGCCGGGGGAGTCCCGGCCTGCGCGGCTGCGGTCAGGCCCGCACCGGCTCCGACGGTGGGGTCCGCCCGTCTTCATCGCCGCGGTCGTGGTGCTGCTGGTCGGCGGCATCGGCGCCCTACGGCCGTACGGCGTCAGCGGCCCACCTGAACCCGGCTCCACCGCAGCGGACCCCACCGGCACCCGGGACGCACCGCTGCCGCTGACCACCGGACGGGGTGTCACGCCGGCCCGGCACCAGCTCGCCGGGATCGCCCGGCACGTCGACAGCCAGCCCGACCTCACGGCCAGCGGCCGGTACACCTACGTCCACCTGCGCACCTGGTGGGGCGACGACCCGGCCACCGGACTCACCACCGGCTCCTACGACCAACGCCTGTGGTGGACCGGCGACCGCTCCGGACAGGAGACCCGTACCGACCCGGCTGACCCGCAGGCGCCGCCGGAGCTGGTGCGCTACCGGCCGGGCACACTCGGCGTGGCCGTGCCGGACCCGTCCGCCGACCGGACCGTACTGGCCGGCCAGCTCGCCGAGGAACAGCCGCTGGACGAAGGTCCGCAGGCCGTCCTGCGCTCCGTGGTCGGCCTCTACCGGTTCCACGACCTGTCCGCGCCGCACCGGGCTGCCGCGTTGGCGGTGCTCGCCGACGCCGAGCTGTACACCCACGGGCCGGTGCTGGACCGGGCCGGCCGGTCCGGGGTGGCGATCAGCGCGACCGGAACGATGGACGGCACACCGACACGCGACACGATCGTCGTCGACAGCGCGACCGGTCGGCTGCTCGGCTACGAACGTGTCGACCTGCCGGCGGACGACCCGGACGCGGCCGGGACCCTCGCCTACTACGTGGTCTTCCTGGACTCGGGTCGGGTCACCCAGCTCGGCGCGGAGCCCGGTGCCACCGGCCCGCTCCCGGGTGCCACGGTCGGGCAGACACCGCCGGCATGAACCCGCACCGGCGGGGTAGCCGACGAGGTGACCGACATCGCCGGCTACGGGCTGCTGAGTGACTGCCAGGGCGCCGCCCTGGTGTCGCGGACCGGGTCGGTCGACTGGTGGTGCCCGACCCGGTTCGATGCACCGAGCGTCTTCGCCCGGCTGCTCGACCCGCAGGCCGGGCACTGGAGCATCGCCCCGGTCGGCCCGTACGCGACGTCGCGGCGCTACCTCGACGGCACGATGGTGCTGCAGACCGACTTCCACACCCCGACAGGTGACGTCCGGGTCACCGACGCCCTGGCCCTGGGCAGCGGCGAACGCGGTCACCACATCGGGACGGCCGCGCCACACCAGTTGCTGCGCCAGGTGCAGGCCCTCACCGGCACGGTGGCGGTGCAGGTCGAGCTTGCGGCCCGGCCGTCGTACGGACTGGTCACACCGGTGGTCTCCGGCGACGGGCGGCTGATCCAGCTGACCGGCGGCGCCGACCGGCTGACCCTGACCGGCGACGCGCCGCTGACCGTCGTCGCCGGCGGTGCCACCGCGCTGCTGCGGCTCACCGCCGGCGAGACCGTCCACTTCACGCTGGCCCACTCGCCGGCCGATGCCCCACCGGCCGTACCGCTTGCGCCTGCGGCGCTCGCGGACACCGTCGCCGGCTGGCAGTCCTGGGACGACCTGCACCACAGCTACCAGGGCCCCTACCGCGACCAGGTACGGCGCAGCGCGCTGGTGCTGCAGGCGCTGACGTACCAGCCGACCGGGGCGGTGGTGGCCGCCGCCACCACGTCGCTCCCGGAGGAGGTCGGCGGCGGCGCCAACTGGGACTACCGGTACGGGTGGCTGCGTGACGGTGCCTTCACCATGCAGGCCCTGTGGGTGGCCGCCTGCCCCGACGAGGCGCAACGGTTCTTCGACTGGATGGCCGGGTCCACGGGTGTCCCGACCGACGGGCACGGGCTGCCGGCCGGTCAGCCCGTACCGGTGATGTTCGGGGTCGGCGGTGAGCGGGACCTGACCGAACACACCCTGGACCACCTCGCCGGATACCAGGGCTCCCGGCCGGTGCGGGTCGGTAACGACGCCTGGCGGCAGCGGCAACTCGACGTCCTCGGCGAGGTGCTGCACGGCGCGTGGATCATGCGGGACTATCTGGGCGGGCTGTCGGCGGGCACCGCCGGGTTCCTGCGGACCGTCGCCGACCGGGCGGCGACCGGCTGGGCCGAGCCCGACGCCGGGATCTGGGAGGGCCGGGAAGGTGACCGCCACTACGTCACCTCGAAGCTGATGTGCTGGGTGGCGCTGGACCGTGGGGTGCGCCTGGCCGGGCTGCTCGGCGCGGACGCCGAGGTGAGCCGGTGGCGGCGGGCCCGCGAGGACGTCCGGGCGGCGATCCTCGACCACGGCTGGGACGCCGACCGGCAGGCGTTCACCGGCGCGTTCGGTTCGCCGCACCTGGACGCCGGAGTACTGATCATGCCGATGACCGGGTTCCTGCCCGGCAGCGATCCGCGGGTGGTGTCGACCGTCGACGTCATCGAACGGGAGCTGGGCCACGACGGCCTGGTGCAGCGCTGGACCGGAGGCGATGACGAGGGGGCCTTCCTGATCTGCTCGTACTGGCTGGCCGAGGCCCTCGCCCTGGCCGGTCGGCCGGACCGGGCCCGGCGGGTGTTCGACCGGGCCACCCGTTGCGCCAACGATCTGGGGCTGCTCGCCGAGGAGGTCGACCGCCGCGACGACAGCCTGATCGGCAACTTCCCGCAAGGGTTGTCGCACATCGGTCTGATCAACGCGGCGTGGACGATCTCCCAGGTCGAACAGGCCGGTGCCGCACCCGCCGGTCAGAGCGGTGACGGCGATGCCGGTCGGGCCGACATCGACGATGCCGGTCAGACCGGAAGCGGCGACGGTAGTACGCCGGCCAGGGAAAGCCGGTCCAGGTTGTCGCGGTAGGACCGGTCGCCGAGGACCCGGGTCACGGCGCCGGCGATCCGGTCGGCGCAGCCGGCGTCGAGCAGCCGGTGCGCCGCGTCCCGGTCGGTGTCCGCGCCCGCGTCCAGGTCGATGCCGATCCCGAGCCGCTGCACCTGCCGGGCCACCAGCGGCTGGTCACCGAAGAACGGCACCACGACCATCGGCACCCGGGCCAGGATCGCCTCGTGGAAACTGTTGCTGCCCCCGTGGGTGACGAACACGTCGGCCCGACTCAGCACCTGCTGCTGGTCGACGACGTGTGTCACGGTCCAGTTGGCCGGGTACCGGTCGAGGATCCGCCGGCCCCGGGTCGGGAACACCACCTGGACGTCGGCGGTGGACCAGTGCCGGGCCAGGCCGGCCAGGCACCGGCGCAGCGCGCCGACCAGCGGCGGGTCGCTGTGCCACAGGTTGTCCAGCACCTCCGTGCCGAAGGACAGGTAGATCAGCGGCCGGTTGGCCGGCCGGTCCGGTCGACGCCAGCCGTCGGAGAGGTAGCCGGCGAACCGGTAGCGGGCCGGTGCCCGGCCACGGCCGAAGTCGCGTGGCGTGACCGACGGGTACGACCAGAGGATGTTCTGCGTACCGGGTAGGTGCAGGCTGTTCGAGACCAGCTCGACCGTAGCGGGGTCGACGTCGACGCCGTACCGCCGGCGCAGCCGGGACAGCGCCGCCGCGTTCGCTGGCGAGGCAAGCGCCCGCCGCAGGTAGCCGGTGTCGGTCATCGGCCCGACCAGCCCCGGCACCGAACTCCACGCCGGCACCCCCAGCCGCCGGGCGACCAGGTGGCCCTCCACCGCGCAGAAGTCGTACACCACCAGGTCCGGACGGAAGTCACGGCCCGCCGCCAGGCACTCGTCGAACAATCGGTACGCCCGGGCGAACACCTGGTCGGCCGGAGTGTTGCGGAAGACCCGGCACCCCGGTAGGTCGACGGTCAACCCGGCCAGGTCACCGAGTCGGGGCACCGTGGTCTGCCGGTCGACCAGCACGATCCGGAACGTCTCCTCGGTCCGGTGGTCCCGGACCAGGCGCTTGAGGATGTTCAGGTGACCCTCGTTGGGAATGCTGAAGATCAGCACCCGTCGTCGCGGCATCCCTGCCTCCCACCCCGCCCGGTTCCCCGGCCGGCGAGCGTGGTCGGTACCCGGCCGAGGCGCGGTTTCCCTGCGGTCGGTGACCCAAACCGGCGGTCGTGGCGCAACCACCGCTCCCCCGGCCACCGCGCGCACTAGCGTCGACCCGGTGACCCTGCGCACCAGCACCATCACCCGTTCGGCACCCCAGGTGGACGACCTGCTGGCCCGGATGAGCCTGCCGGAGAAGGCGGGCCTGCTGTTCCATCCGATGATCGGCATCGGGTCGGGCGGCACCCTCGCCGCCGCCGACCCCGACGCCGGGCTTCTCGCCGCCGAGGATCTGGTGCTGTGCCGCCGGATCAACCACGTCAACCTGGTCGGCACCGCGTCGGCCGAGGAGCTCGCCCGGTGGCACAACCACCTGCAGGACCTGGCGGCGTCGACCCGGCTCGGCGTACCGGTGACGGTCTCCACCGATCCCCGGCACTCCCGGTCGGCCAACCCCAACACCGCTGCCCTGGCCGGTGCCTTCTCCACGTGGCCGGAGCCGGCGGGCCTGGCCGCCATCGGCGACCCCGAGCTGGTCCGCCGACACGCCGACACGGTCCGCCGGGAGTACCTGGCGGTCGGCATCCGGGCCGCGTTGCATCCGCAGGCCGACGTGGCGACCGATCCGCGCTGGCCACGGGTGCTGGGCACCTTCGGCGAGGACCCGGAGCTGGTCAGCAGGCTGACGGTGGCGTACCTGCAGGGGTTGCAGGGCCCGACGCTCGGACCCGGCAGCGTCGCCGCGTTGGTCAAGCACTTCCCTGGCGGCGGCCCGGTCCGCACCGGCGAGGACCCCCACTTCCGGTACGGCGCCGAACAGGCCTACCCGGGTGGCCGCCTCGCTGCCCACCTGGCGCCGTTCGTGGCCGCCGTCCGGGCCGGTGCCGCGCAGGTCATGCTCGGCTACGGGCTGCCGGTCGGCACCGAACTGCCGCCGGTCGCGTTCGCCTTCAACCACGAGGTGGTGACCGGTCTGCTGCGCCGCCAGCTCGGCTTCGACGGGGTGATCTGCGCCGACTGGGGGGTGCTGACCGATGCCTGCTTCCGGGGTGAACACCGGCCGGCCCGCGCCTGGGGTGTCGAGCATCTCGACCCGGCGCAGCGGCTGCGCGCCGCGCTGCACGCCGGGGTCGACCAGTTCGGCGGCGAGGCCCGCCCGGACCTGGTGGTCGACCTGGTCCGTACCGGCCAGGTCACCGAGGACCGGATCGACTCCTCGGCCGCCCGGATCCTGGCCGACAAGGTGCGGCTCGGGCTGTTCGACCACCGGTACGTCGACCCGGAGCAGGCGGCGCAGGAGGTCGGCAACGCGGCGGCCCGGGCCGACGGGCTGGCCGCCCAGCGGGCCTGTGTGACGCTGCTGCGCAACGCCGCGCCGGGCGGGTGCGCCCGGCTGCCGCTCGCCGCCGGCCTGCGGGTGTACGCCGAAGGCCCGCTGCGCGCCGCCCTGTCACCCCGCTGGACGGTGGTGACCGATCCGGGCCAGGCCGACGTGGCGGTGCTGCGGCTGGCGGCGCCGTTCGAGCGGCGGACCGGCCAGATCGAGGCGTACTTCCACGCCGGCCCGCTGGAACATCCACCGGGTGCCCTGGACCGGGTGCTGGCGATCGCCGCACGGGTGCCGACCGTCGTGGACGTCTACCTGGACCGGCCGGCGGTGCTCACCGCACTCGTCGACCGGGTCGCCGCCCTGCTGGTCAGCTTCGGTGTCGAGGACGCCGCCCTGGTCGACGTGCTCGCCGGGCAGGCACCGCCGGCCGGCCGGCTGCCGTTCGACCTGCCGCGCAGCCAGCAGGCGGTGCTCGTCGGGCAGCCGGACACGCCGTTCGACGACCCGGACCCGTTGTTCCGCTACGGCCATGGGCTGACGTACTGAGATCTCGTCGGATGCCGTCGACGGCGCGACCGGCGACGGGTGCCGTCAGCGGCGCGGTTCCCAGCGGAAGAGTCGGGCGGCCAGGGCGAGGGCGACGACGACCCAGCCCAGGGTGGGTGCGAGCAGGGCCAGCGAATCGGTCACGGCGACGCCGCCGTTCCACGCGTCGACGACGAGTTCGGTGGCCGCGCCGCCGGGCAGAATCCGCTTGAGCAGGGTGAGATTCTCGGTGCCGCTGATACCGACCCAGCTCGTCACGGCGATGACGCCGAGACTGACCGGCAGCGTGGTCACCTGGGCGTGTTCGGGGGAGTTCGTCAGCCCGGCGGTGGCCAGGCCGAGACCGATCAACATGATCATCGTCGCGAGGACGGCCGCCGCCAGCAGCGGCACGTTCGCCGGTCGGTCGGACACCACCCCCAGTACGGACAGCATCGCCGTCACCTGGACCCCGGCGATGACGGTCGCCGGGGTGAGCAGGCCGGCGAGAATCGTGGCGTCGGTGGCGGTGGTGGAGCGCAGCCGCTTGAGGAAGAGGTTCTGCCGACGGGAGGCCAGCGTGGTGACCGTGGTGGCGTACAGCCCGAACGCGCCCACGGTGAACACCACCACCCCGGCGATGTAGCCGAGGCTGCCGAGGGTCGCGAACGATTCGTGCTGGTAGATGAAGAAGGCGCTGACGACGACGGGCATGATGAAGCTCGTGACCAGCACGAGCCGGTTCCGGAAGATCTGGATGAGTTCGCTGCCGGCGATGGAGAGCATGGCGACACGGTCCGTTCGGGAGAAGGTCGGTACGGGGTCAGTAGACGCGGGGGTCAGTCGGTGCCGATGGCGCGGAACACGTCGTCGAGCCGGGTCGGCCCGGCTTCGAGGCCACGCAGCTCCACGTCGTGGTCCTGCGCCCAGCGCAGCAGGGTGTGCAGGTCCCGCTGAAGGTCGAGGGTCTCGATGCGTACCGCGCCGCCGTCGCCCGGCTCGGCCGGCAGCGGCAGCGCCGGACTCGATACGGACGCCGGCAGGGAGAAGCTGATCACGGCCGGCAGGGACCGGGTCAGCTCGGCGACGGTCCCCTCCCGGCGCAGGGTCCCCTGGTGCATCAGCCCGATCCGGTCGGCGCGCTGCTGCGCCTCCTCCAGGTAGTGGGTGGTGAGCACGACCGTCGAGCCGTCCGCACGCAGGTTGTCGACGACCTCCCACAGGCCGTCACGGGACTGGATGTCCAGGCCGGTGGTCGGCTCGTCCAAGAAGATCAACTCTGGTGCCCCGTACACGGCGGTGGCGAAATCCAACCGCCGCTTCTCCCCGCCGGAGAGCTGGGCGACCAGGGTGCCGGCCTTGCCGGTGAGGCCGACCAGGTCGAGCACCCGGTCGACGTGGTCGACCCGCTGGCTGAGCTTGCCGATCAGCCGGACCGATTCCCGCACGGTGAGGTCCGGGGAGAATCCGCTCTCCTGGAGCATGATGCCGGTCCGGGGTCGCACGGCCGCGCGGTCGCCGGGGTTGCGCCCGAAGACCCGTACGACACCCGAGGTCGCCGTACGGTGGCCCTCGATGGTCTCCAGCGCCGAGGTCTTGCCGGCCCCGTTCGTGCCGAGCAGGGCATAGAGCTCACCTCGGCGTACCTGGAAGGAAAGGTCCTTGACGGCGTGGAAACCGCCGTAGGAGACGTTGAGGCGTTCGACGTCGATGACTGGTGTGGTGGACATGCCGTCAATTCCAGCCCTCACCGCGCCCACCGGTCAGTGCGGCCGTGTCACCACTTCACGATGACATTCCCGCTGGTGAACCCGTGACGTAGTGTCACTGGTGGCCTGCCCGGATCCGGACGAATACTCAGGAGATGCCCGAGCACACCGAGCCCACGCGACGACGGCTGCGCAAGCTCAACCTCGTCATGTTGGTCCCGCCGCTCACCGTCGGCGGGGCTGCCGTGGTGGTGGCGGACTCCCGCACCTGGTGGGACGCGGTCATCCTGGCCTCGGGCGTGGTCGCGGCGCTGGTCGCCTTCGAGCGATGGACGGCGCGCGACCTGCCCCGGTTCGCCCCGTACTGTCTGATCGTCACCGCCGCCGTCTGGCCGCTCGGCGTACTGATGATCGACAGCCCGCGCGCGTCCTACGGCCTGGCCCTCGCCGGCTCCCTCGTCGTCCCCAATCTGAAGCGGTACCGGGCCGCGGCGGCCGTCGGTCTCGTCGGCTACGTCGCGGCGGTCGGCGCGACGCGGCTGCTGGTGTCGTCCGAGGGCGTCTCCGACGTGCTCCTGCAGTACGTCGTCCTGCCCGCCGGTGCCGTCGCGGTGATCACCGGCCTGATGTTTCCGAACAAGCGGTTCTACGACGTCGTCGAGGAGTTGCAGGAGTCCCGCAGACGGGAGGCGGAGTTGGCCGTCATCCGGGAACGGGTCCGGTTCGCCAGCGACCTGCACGACATCCAGGGCCACACGTTGCACGTGGTGAAGCTGAAGATCGCGCTGGCCCGCAAACTGGTCCGCAGCGACCCCGACCGGGCCGACAACGAGTTGCGGGAGATCTACGCGCTGGTCAGCGACACCATCAGACAGACCAAGGAACTCGCCTACGCGCAGCGGCGACTCAACCTCTCCGCCGAGTTGGAGAACGCCAAGAACCTCTTCGAAGCCGCCGGCATCCGGGTCCACGTCGACCGCGAGGCCGAGGTCGACACCCACGCGGACGAACTGCTCGGCCAGGTCCTGCGCGAGACGACGACAAACATCCTGCGACACGCGCAGGCCACCCAGGTGAAGATCACCCTGACCGGATCGGGCATCACCGTCGTCAACGACGGCGCACCGTCCAGCCCGCTACCCGAGCTGCACGGCCTGGCCACGCTGCGCGAACGGGTGGCCGGCAGCGCCGGTGAGCTCACCGTGGAGCAGACCGACGGACGTTTCCTGACCGCCGCGACCTTCCCGACTGCCGCCACCTTTCCGCGCCCCGGCCCCGGTGCGCCGGCCGGAGCACCCGTGGAGGACCGTTGACTTCCTCCCCGCCCTAACCGACGGGGATTCCCTGGGTCGCCCCAGGGGGTTCCTGTTTCACCGACGACCGCCCCGTCCGAGAGGAGGACTCCCGGTGAGGTCTTACACCGCCTCCACAGGCAATCACGGAGAGCCCCTCCGCGAGGATGTTGCGGGCCGCGTTGACGTCCCGGTCGTGGGTCCGCCCGCACCGGCAGGTCCACGACCGGACCGTCAACGGCATCCGGTCAGCCAGCGCACCACAGGCGGAGCACAGCCGGGTCGACGGGAACCAGCGGTCCACGACCACCAGGTCCCGGCCGAACCAGTCCGCCTTGTACCCCAACATGGTGCGGAACTGCCGCCAGCCCGCATCCGAGATGGCGCGGGCCAGACTGTGATTGGCCATCATGTTGCGGACGGTCAGGTCCTCGATCACGATCGTTTGGGTTTCACGAACGAGCCGAGTGGTGAGTTTGTGCAGGTGGTCGCGGCGGCGGTCGGCGATCCGGGCATGAACCCGGGCCACCGCCAGTCGGGCCTTGGCCCGGTTCGCCGAACCTCGGGCCTTACGGGCGAGGTTCCCCTGGGCACGGACCAGGGCGGCCCGGTCGCGGCGTTCGTGCCCCGGGTTGGGGACCTTCTCCCCGGTCGACAGGGTGAACAGGCTGTCGAGTCCGGCGTCGACCCCCACCACAGCAGTGGTGGCCGGGGCCTGCTCGATCCGGTCGTCGCAGAGCAGGGACACGAACCAACGGCCCGCCGCGTCCTGCGACACCGTCACCGTCGACGGCGCCACACCAGCAGGCAACGGCCGCGACCACACGATGTCCAACGGATCAGACATCTTCGCCAAGGTCAGCCGGCCGTCGCGCCAGCAGAACGCGCTCGCGGTGTACTCCGCCGACCGCCGCGACCGCTTCCTCGACTTGAACGACGGATACCGGGCCCGTTTCGCCCAGAAGTTGGTGAACGCGACCTGCAGATGCCGCAGCGCCTGCTGCAGAGGGACGCAGGAGACGTCGTTGAGGAACGCGAACTCGTCGGTCTTCTTCCACCCGGTCAGCATCGCCGACGTGGCGTGGTAGGTGACCCGCTCCCGACCCAGGGTCCACGCCTGCCCGGGGGTCGGGTGGAAGCGGTACCTGAACGCCCGCTTCACGGTCCTGGACACAGTCCACAGTCCAACAATCCGACCGGTGAGCCTTGCGGTGGCGTGTGGACGGACGCCGATCCGCCCTGGCGGCGGATCGGCTATCCCTGCCCTGCTCCGCAGGGGTTCCGTTTCCTCTCCGGCCTGCAGGCCGGAGTATCCACGGAAGGACTCTGATGACGCAGGCCGACGCCCCAGCGACCACCGTGGTGCTCGCCGACGACGAGGCGCTGCTGCGCAAGGCGATGGCCGCGCTGCTGCCGCTCGAAGGCGACATCACCGTGCTCGCCGAGGCCGCCGACGGCGCGTCGGCCGTCGCCGCGACCCTCCAGCACCGGCCCGACGTCCTCGTCATCGACCTGGAGATGCCCGGCGTGGACGGGCTCGGCGCCGTCGCCCAGATCCGGCAGACCCGGCCCGAACAGGTCATCCTGATGCTGACCCGGCACGCCCGACCAGGTGTGCTCCGGAAGGCGCTCCGGCTCGGCGTCCAGGGCTTCGTCAGCAAGTCGGCGGAGCCAGCGCACATCGCCTCGGTCATCGCCACGTTGCACGCGGGCAAGCGGTGGGTCGACCCGGACGTCTCGGCGCTCGCCGTCATCGACGACTGCCCACTCACCGATCGGGAGGTCGACGTGCTGCGGGCGACCGGCGACGGCTACTCGGTGGCCGACATCGCCGTCCGGCTCCACCTCGCCGAGGGCACCGTCCGAAACTATCTGTCCAACGCGATGCAGAAGACCCAGACCCGGACCCGGCACGACGCCGCCCGCTACGCCCGCGAACACGACTGGCTCTGAAAATCCGGCGGTACGCCGTGCGCCGGCGCGGCGTCCGTCGTCAGTCGCGCAGTCAGTCGCGGTGCTGCAGCCGGTGCAGTGCGGCGGCGGCGACCAGGCCGTACGCCAGGTGCGGCACGATGTCCGACGCCCAGTCGGCAGCGCTCCACTGCCGCGGGTCCGACACCTTGAGCAGGGTCATCGGCGCGTCCGAGCCAGCCATCGCCAACGCCGCGAGCAGCCCGGTGGCCGCCCAGACCGGGGCCCGGCGGGGGCCGGCCACCGCGTACAACGCGGCGGCCCCGAGCCCGGTCGCGTAGCCGAGCAGCGGCCCCAGCCCGGCCCGCCGGTTGCTGGCGGTCTGCTCGTCACCGAGGTCGACGTGCAACGTTTCGGCGAGCCGGCCGACGCTGCGCTCCGGCGTACTGCTCGCCGGCCGGGCCCGCCCGGCCATGTCGAGGTAGGTGACCATGTTGAGGGCGCTGGTGCCGGCGGCACCGGCCAGCAACCCGCTCCAGATTCGCCGCATGTCGGCGCGCGTACCCGATGCTTGCGCGAGCTAACCCGGCACCACCACATCCGCCGGGCCGGCTAGCCGGCCCGGTCACGGCTGTACCGGCAGACACCAACTGCACCGTCGGACCACTGCGGTAGCACAGGCTTGGCTTCGTTGCCGTGGCGGGACGCCCGCCGTACCGTTGCGGTGGCAGGTGATCTGAATGAATGCCGAAGGTACGGGAGCCGGTCGATCCGGTGTGACCCACCTGGACGAGCCGCACGCCGGCGGGATCTCCACCCGGTTGAACTGGTTGCGAGCCGGGGTGCTGGGTGCCAACGACGGCATCGTGTCGACGGCGGGTCTCGTCGTCGGCGTGGCCGGCGCGACGGTCGCCACCGGACCGGTCCTGACCGCCGGGGTCGCGGGGGTGGCGGCGGGCGCCGTCTCCATGGCCCTGGGCGAGTACGTGTCGGTCAGCAGCCAACGTGACTCCGAACGGGCGCTGCTGGCGAAGGAGCGCATGGAGCTCGAACGCTTCCCCGAGCAGGAGCTGGACGAGCTGACCACGCTGTACGTCGCGAAGGGCCTGACCGCCGGGACCGCACGGCTGGTGGCGGAGGAACTGACCGCGAAGGACGCCTTCGCCGCGCACGCCGACGTCGAGTTGCGGATCGACCCGGAGTCGTTGACCAACCCCTGGCACGCGGCTGCCGCCTCGGCGATCGCCTTCACCCTCGGGTCGCTGCTGCCGCTCGTCGCGATCCTGCTGCCGCCGCCCGACGCGAGGGTTCCCGTGACGTTCGTCGTCGTGCTGCTCACGCTCGCGGCGACGGGTGCGGTGAGCGCGCGGCTGGGCTCGGCCCGCCTGGGTCGGGCGGTCGTCCGACTCGTGGCCGGCGGTGCCCTGGCCATGGCCGTCACCTTCGCCATCGGGCAGCTGGTTGGCGCGACGGTGCTCTGAGCGGACCAGTCAACCGCTGGAGCCGGCGCTACGCAGCGGAAGCCGGATGGTGAAGGTGCTGCCGTGGCCGGATCGCGACGCCACGTCAGCGGTACCGCCATGAGCCGCAACGAGTTCGCGGACCACCGCGAGGCCGATTCCGGCGCCGACCGCAGACCGGCTGTTGCGGCCGCGTCGGAAGCGGTCGAACACGTACGGCAGGTCAGCGGGATCGATGCCAGGTCCGGTGTCGGTGACGCGGATCCGCGCCTGCTGGCCGACGGTGTCCACTCCGATGTGTACGTGGTCGCCGGGTCGGCAGTACCGGGCGGCGTTGGTCAGCAGATTGGTCACGGCCTGGTGCAGCCGGTCGGGATCGGCGTCCACCACGACCCGGGAGCCGATGTCACGGTGGATGTGCAGGCCGGCGCTGCGCAGCCGGGACTCCTGGCCGGTGAGCGCAGCGGTGACGACGTCGGCGAGATCGACCTCGGTGCGGCGCAACGACAGCGCCGCGGACTCGGCCGCTGACAGCTCGGCGAGATCTTCCACCACCCGTCCCAGCCGCAGGCTCTGGTCGTGCAGGCTGGCCAACCGGACCGGGTCCGGCTCGGCCAGGCCGTCGCGGAGCTCCTCCAGGCCGGCCTGCAGGCAGGCCAACGGGGTACGGAGTTCATGGGCGACGTCGGCGGACAGTTGCCGGCGCAGCTGCTCCGCCTGCGTCACCTGATCGGCCATCGCGTCGACGGCGCTGGCGAGCTCGCCGAACTCGCCGGGTGCACGCAGCCGGGCGCGTACGGCCCGGTCGCCGCGTGCGAAGGCACGGGCGGCCCGGGTGACCGCGACCAGTGGCACGCTGAGCCGGCGGGCGACGTACCAGCTCACGGCCAGGGCGAGCAGCAGCGCGGCAGCGGCAGCGACGGCGACCCACTGCCAGGCGACCGCGCGTCCGCCAGCGACAGATGTATGGCCGAAGCGAAGCTCGACGGTCCCCACGTTCTGCCCGGCGACCCGGACGGTGGCGGTCGCCCCGAAGCTGGTGGTGTCGTGGGCACCCCGCCCGGGGCCGGCGCCGACGGGAGCCCGGCCGGGCCACACCATCGCGCCGGTGGCGTCCCGGACCACCAGCTGGGCACCGGCCGCCTCGGCGACGGCCTGTGCGGCGGTCAGATCGGCACCGGCCCAGCCGCCGGTGGCGGAGTAGCCGTCGGCGGCCGCGTCCGCCGTACGCGCGGCGACCGCCGCACGGTTGGCGCGTTCGGCGGTGGCCAGCCCACGGTCGGTGCCGATGAGCGCCGCGATGGTCAGGATGAGGACCGAGGAGAGGGCCACCGTGGCGAAGGCGGCGAGCAACCGCCGGCCGAGCGGGCCGAAGACAGCGGTCGGATCACCGGTCACGGCCGAGGACCAGCCGGTATCCGACGCCCAGCACGGTCGCGATGACCTCGCCAGGGTCGGTGGCGAGCTTGCGGCGCAAATTCTTCACATGCGAGTCGATGGTCCGTTCGTATCCAGCGAACTCGTAGCCCCGGACCCGGTTGACCAGCTCGTAACGGGAGAAGACCCGGCCGGGCGCGGCGGCCATGGTGGTCAACAGTCCCCATTCGGTCGGGGTCAGCTCCAGCAGCCGGCCGGCCAGCCATGCCTCGTGCCGGGCCTCGTCGATACGGAGCCGGCCGTGCCCGTAGGAGGCCGGGCCCGGCTCGGTGGCACCACCGCGTAGGCGGTGCAGGACGGCCTGCACCCGGAGGACGAGTTCCGTGGGGCTGAACGGCTTGGTGACGTAGTCGTCGGCACCGTGCCGCAGCCCCCGGATCCGGTCCTCCACTGCGTTGCGGGCGGTCAGGACGATGGTCGGCACACCGCCGGTGCCACGGGCCGCCGCGAGCACGTCGAGGCCGTCGATGTCGGGCAGTCCCAGATCGAGTACGACGAGGTCGATGCCGCCCTCGTCGAGCAGGCGGACGGCTTCGGCTCCGGAGTGGGTGGTGTGGACCGTCAAGCCGGCCCGCTCCAGGTAGCGACGCAACAGCTCGCGGATCTCCCGATCGTCCTCGACGACAAGCACCGTGCCGGCCATGGTCTCATCCCATCGTGGGCGGGCGGGTGGGCGGCAGAGCCGGCCGGCCCGTCGGCACCCGCCGTACGGCACCTCGGCTGACGCCGTACGGCACCTGGGCTGACGCCGTACGGCACCTGGGCTGACGCCGTACGGCACCTGGGCTGACGCCGGTCCGGCCGCAGCCACGGTCGGTGGGCCCGCACCGTACGGGCGCGGGCCCACCGACCGGTCCCGTGCGCAGCTACCGGGTCGCCCAGGTGGTGAACGCGGTCAAATGGTGCTGCGAAGCGGCCAGCAGGTGCCGGTACACCTGGGCCACGTCAGCCGCGTCGAGCCCGGTGAGGGCCTGCTGCAGGCTGGCGATGTCGGCCTGCTCGACCTGCTGCCCGACGCCGAACGCCGCGCTCTGACTGGCCGAGCCTTCGGCAAGCAGCCGGTCGTAGGTCGCCTGCACGGCCGGGTCGGAGAACTGGCCGGCCGGCCGGTCCGCGGTGGGGTCACCGATCCCGTAGCGGGCCAGCAGGGTACGCACCGCTTCGAGGTGCTGGTCCTCGGCGGCGGCGATGCGGTCGAAGACCACCGCCGGGTACGTGTCGGCGAACGCCCGGTACAGGTCACCGGCGAGCTTCTCCTCCTGCGCCATGCTGGCGAGGGTGGTCTTCTGCTGCTCACTCAACGTGCCTGACGGCACGCTCGCCGACGGCGACAGGCAGCTGCCGTCACGCAGGGCCGACCCCATGCCGTTGCCGGCGGCGGTCCCCATGCCGTTGCCGGCCGTTCCCTGGCCCGTCCCGAACCACGATGTGCTCGCTGTCGGCCTGCCGAACGGTCCAGCGCCGGCAATCGCCGGCGCGGTCACCGTCACCGCTCCGACGGTCAGGACGCCACCGGCCACCAGCGCTGTCGCCAGCCGAGTCTTCCTGTTCATGACTCCTCCTCCGTTCGCGTCGGTCACCAACACGTTCACCGTCGCTCGCCGCGGTGCACGTGCTGTGGTGCCCATGTGCAGAACGTGTGGAGACTTCACGTGTCGTCGATGCCGTCACCGAGCAGATCCGGATGGCCTGCGGGTGAGCGCAGTGCCTCCCGTCGAGGCAGGCCACCACGCAATGCGGTGAGGCCGATGCCCAGCCAGATGAGGTCGAGCGCGGTCGACGGCCATGCCTGGTGAAACGCGCCGTTGACTGCGAGCCCGCCGGCACCCGCGAGATCGAGCAGGTGGTACCGCATCCCCACAGCGAGCCGTCCGCTGGAAAGTCGGGCGTAGGCGAGCAGAAGTCAGGCTGCGCCGACCCAGCCAACGGCGTCGGTGACAGGCATCGCCATTACTGCGGCACGACGGCGTAGGCCCGCACTGGGAACGTACCGAAGCCGCGTACCCGTGGTGGTGCCGCATGGAGGCGGGCCCCGGTGTTGGGGAGGTCGGTCAGGCCGGTGAGGTGTTCGAGCATCGGCACACCCGCGTCGAGCAGGATCGAGTGGGCCGGTCGCTGCCCGCCGCTGTACATGTCATCGATGTTGACGCTGTCGATGCCGACGAGCCGGGCCCGGCGTCGGCAAGCATCGCGGCAGTATCGCGCCATTCCGGGCAATGACACATGCACGGAGGTGACCGCCCGAAAAGTATGGGAATCGCCCGTTCAGCCGGGTCGCCAGGGTGGAGACACGGAACTCCGGCGGAAGTGGTCCTCCTACAGATCACGTCCCCCCGGAGTTCCGTGCGCACTTCGCGGGTAGGCGCCTGCGCTGCTCAGACTTGGTTGAGGCCGCCGTCGACGTAGAGGCTGGAGCCAGTGATGAAGCTGCTCTGGGCGCTGGCGAGGAAGGCTACGGCAGCGGCGATCTCCTCCGGGCGCCCTAGCCGACCCAGCGGCACCTGACCAGCCAGGTGTTGCCGGAAGCCGGCGGCCTGCTCAGGGTCGGCGGCGAGCCCGGAAAGACCTGGGGTGTCGGTCGGGCCGGGCGTGATCGTATTGACTCGGATACCACGTCCCTTGAGCTCGTTGGCCCACGTCCGGGCGAACGATCGGGTCGCCGCCTTGGACGCCGCGTAGACACCGAACGCCTCCACTCCGACGTCCACGTTGGTAGAGCCGTTCAAGATCACCGAGGCGCCGTCGTTGAGCAACGGCAGGGCCTTCTGCACGGTGAACAGGGTGCCCCGGACGTTGATGCCGAAGATGGTGTCGAAGTGCTCCTCGGTGATCTGCTCGAGCGGCACGATTTCAGCGATGGAGGCGTTGGCGAACAGTACGTCCAGGCCCCGTCCCCGGCTACGGACCGTCTCGTAGAGCCGGTCGAGGTCGGCCAGGTTCGCGATGTCGCCGATCACTGCGGTGCTCATCGCCGGGCCGATCGCTTCGACGGCCGCGTCGAGTTCGGTCTTCCGCCGGCCGGTGATGAACACGTGTGCGCCCTCAGCAGCAAAGCGTACGGCGCTGGCCAGGCCGATGCCGGTGCTGCCGCCGGTGACCAGAGCGGTCTTGCCTTCAAGTAGTCCCACGTGAGAAACCCCTTCTACTTCTGCAGCGATCGCTACAGAACCAGGAGGCTAGCACTTCTGCAGCGATCGCTGCAAAAGCGGTAGGCTGGGAGGGTGGGGGAGCGACAGACCGGCCCGATCGGCCGGCCGCGGGGATTCGACGCCGACGCGGCACTCGATCGCGCGGTGCTGGTCTTCTGGGAGCACGGCTACGAGGGGGCCAACCTGGCCACCCTGACCAAGGCGATGGGCATCTCCACCACCAGCCTGTACGCGGCCTTCGGCAACAAGGAGGAGCTGTTCCGCAAGGCGCTGGAGCGCTACACCGAGGGGCCGGGCGGCTACCTGTCCCGGGCATTGGCGGAGCCAACCGCGCTCGGCGTCGCCACCGCGATCCTGGCCGGCACCGTTCGCACCACCACGCGCCCCGCCCACCCCCACGGCTGCCTGGGCGTACAGGGTGCCCTGGCCACCGGCGACCCCGGGCAGCCAGCCCGTGACCTGCTCGCCGCCTGGCGCAACAACGGCTGCACCGCCGTCCGGGAACGGTTCCAGCGCGCAGTCGACGAAGGCGAACTGCCTCCGGAGACCGATGCTGGGCTACTGGCCCGCTACGTCACGACCCTGGCGTTCGGTATCGCGGTCCAGGCCGCGAGCGGGATCGGCCGCGACGAACTCCAGGCGATGGCCGACGCCGCCCTGCGCAACTGGCCGCTCAGCTGAGGCGGGTGGCGAGGGCGTCGAGGTCGTCGACGAACCAGACCTGCCGGCCCCGGTTCGACTCGACGACCAGGTCACGCAGGGCCGTACTGCCGGCCGTGTGCTCCGTGATGTCGCCGACCACGACCAGCCGCAGCCGGTAGTTGACGAACTTCTGCATGATGCCGCCGGCGACCCCGCTGCGCAGGGCGAAGAAGCGTTCGTCCAGCCGCCCGACCGGGACGGCGACGATCTCGGCACCGGCGAAGGCCGCACCGATGACGTCGAGGGCGTCCTGCTCGCTGGCGATGGGCGGCCCGTCGGCGGCGCAGACCAGCACCGGTACGCCGGCCACCTCGACGATCTCGTCAGCCATCCTCCCCTGCCCCTTCAGCAGTGCTCGAGTGGAACATGCCGCTGCCCGGTCTCGTCATCAGGTCGATGGTGGACAGGATCGCCGCGACGTCAGCCGGGCCGCCGAAGACGACGATCTTCAGCCGGGCGCGCGCCGGGTCGTACCCGGTCTGCAGCCGCAGCGGCGGCTCGGCCGACGCCCCGCTGCCGCTCTCCGCCCCGGCGACAAGCAGGGTGCCGAGCCGGTCGGCGTCGCCCGCGTCGACACCGTCGAGGTCGACGACGGCCGACACCTCGACAACCGGGCGGTCCGGAGCGGTCACATTCGGTGATCGACCGGTGAAGGCATCCAGGTCGGCCGCCGCGATCCGGTACTGCTTCCCGATCCGTACGGCCGGCAGCCGTCCGTCACGGATGTAACCACGCACCGTACGCACGTGCAGGTCAAGGCGCTCCGCGACCTGCTCAACGGACAGCCACTGCTTACTCATTGTTCCCTATCATGGCCTCAATACATGCTGACAGGGAAGTATAGCGGGCACTGGCTGTGCCGCCAGTTTCGCCGCCCCCGTCGCCGCCGGTCACCTCGATTTGTCGCACCGGTTCGATACAACTTCTCGCGTACGGATCACCCGATCCGCAGCGGAGCCGTCGCCGGTGACGGCGGGTGACCGCTGCGGTCGACATGCCTGGAGGGCAACTCAGTGGATGCGGACGACGCCGCGGTCGAGCGGCGCAGCACGGCGCGGGTGGTGCCCGCCACACGACCCCGCAAACTGACGAAGGTGCCCTTCGTCGAGATGGCCGACGGTCGCCTGCAGGGCGTCGTGTCCAGCGGATCGGACATCGGGCGCGTCTACGTGTCGTCGATCGCCGCCGGCACGCACGAGCTCAGCTGCAGCACCAACAACAACCGGCCCTGCGGCGGCCTGCACGGCGCGGCCTGCAACCACATCGTCCTGCTCGCCGAGGAGGCGATCGTGCAGTACGGCGCCGAACCCGTACTCCGCTTCCTCCGGATGGAGATCGACGGCGAGGTCACGATGGGCCACCAGATCGTCTGGAGCCTGGACCGCTACGTCAAGACCGCCGCAGAGTCACCGGCGGCCGCCGTGTTCAGCCGGTTCCTGCGCCACCTGTCCTACCTGGAGCTGCCCGGCAGCGCCGAGCCGCTGCCCGAGCTGCACTGGTTCCCGGCCGGGGCGGTGGCTGCCTGATGCGCGGCGCACAGCTCGCCGACCTGACCGGCGGCGTACCGGCCGGGGTGCCGCAGGCGTGGGACGTCGTCGACGGCTTCGACCGCGCCCTGGTCGCCGGGCTGAGCCGGCTCGGCCCGGAGCAGACAGCCGCGCTGACCGAGGTGGCCGGCGCCCTCGCCGCGACGCCGCTCGGTGCCGCCGTCGCCGAAGCTGTCGACAAGGTGGCGGCCGGTTCCGTCGGCGACGAGCAGTTGCTACGGCTCGCCGGTGCCCGTACGGCGATCGTCGGTGCCGTCCACGACGCGCTGCGCGACCAGCTCGACGCCGCACTCGGCCGGCCCCGGGCCGACTGGCCGGTGCCGACCGCCGCCACCGGTGCGGTCGACGGCCGGCTGCTCGCCGCCCGCTCCTGGCTGGCCGAACTCGTCATCACCGGTTGGCGCAACGTCGACCACGACATCGTGTCGACCAGCCAGCAGGCGCTGCACGCACTGCTGGCCGAGCCGACGCTGCGCCGCTGCGCGGTGCTGCTCGACGGGTTCGCCGCCGAGCTGGCCTACGCCAGCCCGGTCGCCACCCTGGACCGGCTGCCGGTGCGCCGGTGGGCCGACCTGTGGACCCGGAGCATGCTGCTGACCAGCCCGCCGGATGCGCCGACCGCACCGGAGCCGGTCTCCGGCCGGCTGCTGCCGCTCGGCGTCGACGTACACGAGCACGGCACCGCCGTGGCGCTCCAGGTGCACGCCCTGCTCGAGACCGGCGGCGAGTCGCCGCGGCTGGTCCGGGTCACCGTCTCGGCAGCCAAGGTCGACACCATCGTCGGCCCGGTGCTCTGGCAGCTGTTCAGCGACCATCCGGTGCTGCTGGCCGCGCTCGCCGGCCGGCTCAGCCTCGACGTCACCGACCTGCTCCTGCACCCCAGCGGTGACCTCGTGTGGCGCGACGAGCAGGCCCGGCCCGGCGAGCCGGCCGATCCGTTCGCCGTGGCCCGGGTGCAGCTCGGTGAGGCCCTGGCACCGGCCGTACCGCCGTTGGACCGGCATCCGGCCACGATCGCCGAGCCGGTGCTGCTGGAGGGCTACACGGTCGACACCGACGGCGGCCTGACCTTCGACGTCGACGGGGCCCGGATCGCGGTCGCCGCCGACCGGCTGCCGGCCTGCGGCCCGCTCACCGTCGACCTGGTCGCCGCCTCGACGGCCTGCCTCGGGCTGCTGCGCTGGGAAGCCGGTGCCGGCGACCTCGACGGCGGCGGCTGGTCGGTGCAGCCGATCGGCGTACAGGCCACGGTGAAACGCAAGAAGGTCGCCGTCCACACCGGCGACTGGGCGCAGGGCCCGACCGACCCGAAGGTGGCCAAGGCGGTGGCCCGCTCCGGCGACCCGATCGCCGTGCTCCGCGAACGGGCGGGACGGTTGCTGCGGAAATGACCACTGACATCAGGAACCATCACGAGAACCGCCGGCAGGTGCTCTACTGGCGGCTGCTGGCCCGGCTGTTCGACGGGCAGGAGCAGGCTGCTCTGGAGCGGGCCAGCGTGTCGATCGTCGACGACATCGGGTTGCCGGCCGCCGTACTCGACCCGTCGGTCTCCATCGACACGGTCGTGCAGCGGTTCCCGGAGCTGGCCGAGGAGCTTCCGGGACTGCTCGCACCGCCGGCCGAGGACGACACTGCCGACACCGACACCGACGCCGACACCGACACCGGCCAGGTCGGTGCCGACGAGGTACGGCGGGCCGCGCTGGCCTCCAAGCTGCTGCTCAACATCTTCGCCACCGGCAGCGGCGACGTCTCCGCGACCCAGTTGGCCTGCTGGCAGTCCGACGCCGGCTGGTACCAGCAGGCCTGCGGTGTGCAGCCGGGCCGCCGCGACGGGCTGCTCGGCACCATCGAGGCCGACCTGGTCCGCCGGATGCGGCTGCGGGAGGTGCTGGCCGACCCGGCGCTGGCCCGTCAGCTCACCCCGAGCATGTCGCTGATCGAGCAGCTGCTGCGGGACAAGTCGAACCTGTCCGGGGTGGCGTTGGCCAACGCCAAGGCGCTGATCCGGCGCTTCGTCGACGAGGTCGCCGAGGTGCTCAAGACCCAGGTGCAGCAGACCAGCGTCGGCACCATCGACCGGTCGATCCCGCCGAAGCGGGTGTTCCGCAACCTGGACCTGGACCGCACCATCTGGAAGAACCTGCCGAACTGGAGCCCGAGCGACGAGCGGCTCTACGTCGACCGGCTGTTCTACAAGCAGACCGCGAAGCGGACCACTCCGGCCCGCATGATCGTCGTGGTCGACCAGTCGGGCTCGATGGTCGACGCCATGGTCAACTGCACCATCCTGGCCTCGATCTTCGCCGGTCTGCCCAAGGTGGACGTGCATCTGGTCGCGTACGACACCCGGGCGCTGGACCTGACGCCGTGGGTGCACGACCCGTTCGAGGTGCTGCTGCGTACCCAGCTCGGTGGCGGCACCGACGGCATGGCTGCACTGGAGCTGGCCCGACCCAAGATCGTCGACCCGCGCAACACCGTGCTGGTGTGGATCTCCGACTTCTACGAGTGGAAGTCGCAGGAGGTCTTCGACGGGCTGCAGTCGGTGCACCGCAGCGGCGCCAAGCTGATCCCGGTCGGCTCGGTCTCCAGCGGCGGCCAGCAGAGCGTCAACCCGTGGTTCCGCCAACGGCTCAAGGACCAGGGCACCCCGGTGCTGTCCGGGCACGTCCGCAAGCTCGTCGTCGAGCTCAAGAACTTCCTCACCTGATCCCCCTTTCCGCTCGCCGTACGAACACCGCTCGCCGTACGAACACCGCTCGCCGTACGAGCACCTTCGACTAGGAGAAACCGCACCATGACCGCAGAGATGCTGCGCGCCCCCGCCGAGATCAAGTACGCCGAGGAGCTCGACTGGCTCGAGTCGATCGACGACGGCCCGAAGCCGTTCAGCTGGCGGCTCAGCCCGAAGATGGTGCGCACCTTCATCCTGGGCTCCGAGCCGGCCGACGGCCTCGACCGGCAGATCCCGCAGAAGTGGTTCGGTGACCGCAGCTTCGTCGAACGCAGCATCGTCACCCTCGCCTCCGACCGTGGCCTGCTGCTGATCGGCGACCCGGGCACCGGCAAGAGCTGGCTGGCCGAGTTGCTGGCCGCCGCGATCAGCCGCAACTCGACCCTGGTCGTGCAGGGCACCGCCGGCACCACCGAGGACCACATCAAGTACTCGTGGAACGTCTCGATGGTCATCGCCAAGGGCCAGTCCCGGCAGTCGATGATCCCGTCGCCGATCATGACGGCGATGGAGCAGGGCGTGATCGGCCGGTTCGAGGAGCTGACCCGCTCCACCAGCGACGTCCAGGACGCGCTGATCTCGATCCTGTCCGAGAAGTACGTCTCCATCCCGGAGCTGGACTCGGACAACATCGTCTTCGCCCAGCCCGGCTTCTCGATCATCGCGACCGCCAACAGCCGCGACCGGGGCGTCAACGACCTGTCGTCGGCGTTGAAGCGACGGTTCAACTTCGTCCGGATCCCGGTGGTGACCAACAAGCGCAGCGAGGCGGAGATCGTCCGGTTCCGGACCACCGAACTGCTGCGCCGCCACCAGATCGACCTGGAGGTGCCGCCGACCCTGCTGGACGTGCTGCTGCAGAGCTTCGCCGACCTGCGTACCGCCGCCGCGTCGGCGACCAGCGACGACGAGAAGTTGGAGTCGGCGCTGTCCACCGCCGAGCAGATCGGGGTGCTGGAGGACGCGATCCTGCACAGCCAGTTCTTCGGCGACCGGACCCTGCGCGCCGAGACCCTGGCCAGCTCGATGGTCGGCTCGCTGGCCCGGCGCAGCCCGGAGGACCTGGCGATCCTGAACAAGTTCTGGCACGGGGTGATCGAGCCGCGCAGCAAGGCCGACGGCGGCGAGTGGCCGGCGTTCCTCGAAGGCGGCCGCCAGAGCATCGCGACCCTGTCATGAGCGCGTCGTCGGACGGTCGGTTCGGGGCGTTGCGGGAGCAGTTGGCGGACGCCGCGACGGCGTTCGCCGACAGCCCGGACGCGCTGACCGGCATCCTCGCCGGCATGGTCGACGACGTCGACCGGGCGCTCGCCGAGGAGCTGGAGATCTTCCCGGTCTGTCACCATTCGCCGTCCTCGGCGTTGGCGATGGTCCGCCGGCTGCGCGAGAAACAGCCCAAGGTGATCTACCTGGAGCTCTGCGAGGACCTGCAGCCGCTGCTGACCGAGCTGCGCAACTGCGAACTGCCGGTGGCGTTGCAGGCGTTTGCCAGCGACCTGGCCGGCTTCCCGGCCGGGTCCGGCCCGCTGAGTGTGATCGCCCCGATCACCGAGGCGTCGGCCGAGTACCAGGCGATCGCGTACGCCCTGGAGACGCCGGGGGTGGAGCTGCTGCTGGTCGACCGCTCCGCCGACCATGTGTTCCAGTGGCAGTCGCCGCCCGACGAGGACGCGCCGGCGGCCACCACGACGGACCCCGACGACGCGGGTGACCCGACCCAGGCGGACGAGAAGGCGCTGCACGGTGACGCCGTCGGGCTGGAGATCGGCGACCTGCGGCCCGGATTCGCCGAGCTGGAGGCGTACCTGCTGCACCACGGCAAGGTGCGGCACTGGTCGGAGTGGTGGGACCAGTACGTCGAACAGCCGCTGATCGGCGCCGACCATGACACGTACCGGCAGGTCATGGTCATGATCGGTAGCCTGTTCCGGCGGCTACGGCCGACCGACGCCGCCCGCGCCGACCGCGACGAGGACCGGGAACGATTCATGTGGACCCGGATGCGCGAGCACCTGGCCGCGTCCGGTGCCGACCCGGCCGACTGCCTGTACGTCTGCGGCGCGGCCCACGCCGCCAGCCGGGTGGAGCAGTTCGGCGTCCACTCCGACGCCCCGTTCGAGATCACCGCGCGGACCGCCACCGTCTGGCGGTACGGGCTGATCCCGTCCAGCCATTCGGCGATCGAGGCACAGTTCGGGCTGGCCGGTGGAGCGGTGTCGATCGCCGCCGCCACCTGGCAGAAGGCGCTGACCGCCGGCCGGGTCACCCCGTACCGGCTGGCCGGGCAGGCCGGTGGCCGCAAGCGGGCGGCCCGCAAGCCGAAGGCCGCCGCGCCGACCGCTACCGGTACGGCGACCGCCGGTGACCGGCTCAGCGGCTTCCTGGCCACCCCGGCCCGCCCCGGTGAGCTCGACGAGGCCGAGCTGCTGGGCTGGTCGGTCGACATCGTCCGGCTGGCCCGGCGCAACGGCTACCTGGCCAGCACGGCCGACGCGATCGCCGTGGTCGAGACGTCGGTGTTGCTGGCCGAGATGCGTAACCGCCGCCGGCCGACGCCGTACGACTTCGCCGACGCGGCCGTCACCTGCATCGAGAAGGACGTGGTGCCGGGCCGGCGTGACGTCCGCCGGCTCTGCGAGATCATGTTCGGCGGCGACCGGCTGGGCCGGGTCGGCTACGACGCGTTGCCACCGTTGGCCCGCGACGTGCACGACCGGTTGGCGCCGCTCGGCCTCGATCTGCAGAAACGTACGGTCCAGCGGGCATTGCTGGACCTGCAGGGTGAGCCGCAGCTGCAACCCTGCTCGGATCTGCTGTGGACGCTGCGCCGGCTGCTGCCACCGGAGGCGGTCCGCCCGATCATGGGCGAGCGTCGACTCGGTGAACGGTCCGTGCAGGAGAGCTGGGACGTCGCGATCGGTCGCCACCAGCGGTCGATCATCGAGCTCGGCTACGAGGGCGTCACCATCGAGCAGGTGCTGGAGCAGCGGCTGCGCAAGGCCGCCTGGGATCCGCAGGCCACGGCGGCGAAGGCCCTCGCCGCCGTGGAGGACTCCCTGCTGTACCTGACCAACCGGCGGTTCACCGACGAGCTCGGGGCCCGCGCGGTGCAGCTGCTCGCCGCCGAACGTACCGTCGACGACGCCCCGGAGGTGCTGCACCGGATCCGCCGGCTGCTGGTCTACTACCGCACCAGCGGTACGGCCGAGTTGCCGGCCTGGTGTCAGGCGTTCGTCACCACCGGGTACGCCCACTACTGCACCCTGCTGCCGACGGCGTTCGTCGACGACGAGACCGGGCTGCGTCAGGTGGCCGCGATGCTGGGCTTCCTGATGAGCATGGAGAGCCTGGCGATGGCGCTCGGCTGCGACCGGGCCCAGCTGGAGCTGGCGGTACGCCAGTCCCATCCGCAGGCCCCGGCGAAGGTGGCGTTGCTCTGGGCGGCGCAGTCCCAGCTCGGTCAGCTGCCGTTGGCGCAGCTGCGGGAGCGCTGCACGCAACTGCTGGCCAGTCCGCTGACCGTCGGCGCGTTCCCGCACTACCTGAGCGGGTTCGTGCAGGCGTTGGAGCCGGTGCCGACGTTGGCGCCGTTCGTGGTGGAGGTGCTGTCGACGGCGTTCGGGAAGCTGCCCGACCGGGTGCTGCTGCCGTGGTTGCCGACGTTGCTGACCACGCTGCGCGAGCAGGCCGGCGAGTTGCTGCCGGTGCTGGTACGCGAGGCTGGTCGGACGTTCCCGGCGGCGCTGCCGGCGGTGGACGCCTGGACGCCACCGTGGGCGGACCCGGCGACACCGCCGCCGGGTCCGGCCGAAGCGCAACCCGTCCGGTACGCGATGACCGGACCGGTGCCGCAGCTGCTGGCCGGTTTCCCGCTGGCAACGGTCGCGGTGGCGGACCTGTTCGACTGCGCGGTCGCGCCGCCCACCGGTGACGGGTCGACCGGCGACCAGGCGACCGGCGACCAGGCGACCGGCGGGCAGCCGACCGGCGGGCAGCACCGGGTCGAGCTGGTCGCCCTGCTCGAGGCCCACCCGGTGCCGGCCGGCGCGGCGGCCATCCTGCTCGGGGTGGGCTGACGCCACACCGGCCACAGCTCACCTCAGGTACGGCCCCGGTGACCCCGCACCTGCCAGGTGCGGGGTCACCGGGCGGGTCCGGCACGCAACGCGCCGACGCCCCGGCTTGGGCCCACCCGGAACTCCGCGACATGCTAGGTTTGCGGCGTTGCAGTTGATTTCCTCATGCCGCATGCCTGACCGCAGGTGGCAGCAGCCGGGCGTTTGGCAGTTCCTGCCGCTCTCTCCGGATGGAGATTGATGAGTGCGGCAGAACAGGGGTCCGCACGTCGCGGACCCGTCACCGGCAAGGAGCAGACATGGCAACCGGCACCGTGAAGTGGTTCAACGCTGACAAGGGTTTCGGCTTCATCACCCAGGACAGCGGAGAGGCCGACGTCTTCGCCCACTTCACCGCTATCGCGTCCAGCGGATTCCGCACCCTCGAAGAGAACCAGCGGGTGGAGTTCGACGTCGAGCAGGGGCAGAAGGGCCTGCAGGCGGCCAACATCCGGGTGATCTGAGGTTGTCCCCGTCCCTTGGGACGCGGCCGTCGACGGCGTCGTCGTCCCAGGGCGGGCCTTCCCCTGACCCCCTGCAACGGCAACTCTTCCACGATGCCGCCGGCACCGACACCGGCGGCGCGGACCAGCTCCGGCTGACCAGTGTGCCGCTCGCGGCCGAGATCCGGCTCTTCCTCGCCGACGATCCGACGCTGCTGTGGGCCCGGCTGGAAGCCGCTGCCGGCCACCGGCTACCGCCGCCGTACTGGGCCTCGGCCTGGGCGGGTGGCCAGGCACTGGCCCGCTACCTGCTCGACCACCGCGAGGTGGCCGCCGGGCGGCGGGTCCTCGATCTCGCCTCCGGGTCCGGTCTGGTCGCCATCGCGGCGGCCATGGCCGGTGCCGCGACGGTCACCGCGAACGACATCGACCCGTACGCCGCGACCGCGATCGCGCTCAACGCCGTGGTCAACGACGTCGTGCTCACCACCACGGTCGACGATCTGCTCGACGGCACCGTCACCGAGGTGGACCTGGTGCTGGTCGGCGACGCGCTGTACAACGCCGAACTCGCCACCCGGGTGCTGCCGTTCCTCGACCGGCTCGCCGACCGTGGCGTGCACGTGCTGGTGGGTGATCCGGGCCGCGGTCACGGTGGACTCGACCGGCTCGCCCCGGTCGTCAGCTACCGGATCGCCACCGGCGCCGCCGAGGACTCGTTGATCGACCGTACCCAGGTGCTGACCCTCCTGCCGCGTCACTGATCCTGACGGCCCGGCGGTGCCATTCCGGCGTCGCGGGCCAGCAGCGCCGCCTGCACGCGGTCGCTCACCCCGAGCTTGGCGAACACAGTCGACACCTGGTTGCGTACCGTCTTGTCGCTGACCCCGAACCGACGGGCGATCTGCGCGTTGCCCTCACCTGCGGCGATGTGCCGCAGGATCTCCCGTTCCCGCGCGGTGAGCTGGTCCAACGGCGGCGGCAACCGCGTCGCCGACGCCGCCGACCGGCCTGCCGGGTCGGCCAGGCCGGCCAGCCGGACCCCCGGGCCGAGCACCAGCCCACCGGCGGCGACGGTACGCAGCGCGTCGACCACCACGTCCGGGTCGGTGTCCTTGAGCAGGTAACCCCGGGCTCCGATCTGCAGCGCCCGGGCGACCAGC
Organism: Solwaraspora sp. WMMD791; assembly: GCF_029581195.1. NCBI lineage: Bacteria > Bacillati > Actinomycetota > Actinomycetes > Micromonosporales > Micromonosporaceae > Solwaraspora > Solwaraspora sp. WMMD791. The sequence continues at coordinate 4,904,190 of NZ_CP120737.1, read as the reverse complement.
GCGTCGTCGTCGGCCATGGTCAGCATCAGCACCGCCGTACCTGGTCGGTGCCGCAGGATCCGCGCGGCGGCCTGCACCCCGTCACCGTCGGGCAGGGCGATGTCCATCGCGACCACGGTGACCTGCTCGTGGGCGACCGTGGCGAGCGCGTCGGCGCAGGACGCCGCTTCCAGCACCTGCGCCACCCACGGCTCACCGTCGAGCATCGCCCGCAGCCCCCGGCGGACCACCGGATGGTCGTCCACGATCAACACCCGGGCCAGGTCCGGCCCGTCCGGCACAGCGTCGTCCACGTGGCATCCCATCAGATATCGTGCGGCACCGGCAGGGTCACCCGGACCACCGTCCCGCCGGCTGGCCCGTCGCCGATCTCGCAGCCGCCGCCCAGCTCGGCGGCCCGCTGCCGGATCGACTCCAGCCCGACCCCGCCGGCCCGGGGCCGGGCCGCGCCGACTCCGTCGTCGACGACCTCGACCCGCAACACGCCGCCGTCGCGGCCGACCCGGACCTCGCACCGGCCGGCGCCGGCGTGCCGGGCCACGTTCGACAGGGACTCGGTGACGATCCGGTACGCCGCCACCTCCACTGCCGCCGGCAACCGGCTCAGCTCGTCGTCGACGCACAGCCGTACCCGCAGGTTCGGGCCGTCGAAGCGCTGACATTCGGCCCGCAGCGCCGACGCCAGCCCCTGGTCGAGCGCCGCCGGTCGGAGCTGGTCGACCAGCCGGCGCACCTCGGCCGTACCGGACCGCAGGTCACCGGCGAGCCCGTCGAGGATCGCCGCCAGGCGCGGCGTACCGGACGCCAGTCTGCTGGCCGCCCGTACCTGCATGGACATGCCGGCGAAGGTCGGACCGAGACCGTCGTGCAGGTCCCGGCGCAGCCGGCGGCGTTCCTCCTCGCGGGCCAGGACCAGCCGTTCGCGGGAGTCCCGCAGGTCGCGGATCAGCCCGGCGGTCGCCACCGCCACTGCCGCGTGCCGGGCCACGTCGCCCAGCAGCCGGTGCTCCACCGGGGTGAACCGGTCACCGGGACGCCGGTGCGCCACCACCAGCTGGCCCACCCGTTCGCCGTGGTTGACCATGTCGAAGCGTTCGACCGACCCGGTCGGCTGGCCGTGCACCGCCTCGGTCAGGTCGGTGCCGGCCGGCTCGTCGACTTCGACGGCGACGTACGGCACCTGCAGCGAGCGGGCGATGGTACCGGTCAACAACGCCGGTACGGCGTGTGGCTGCACGGTGTCGGCCAGCAGCTCGCCGAGCCGGGTCAACACCCCGTACGGGTCGTCCCGCTCGCCGTACAGCAGCCGGTTGACCCCGCGCTGCACCCGTTGCCGCAGCGGTTCGAAGGTCACCGCGATCAGCCCGGTGGCGGCCAGCGACGCCGTCGAGGTGTCCCCGGCGAGCAGCACGTCGCGCAGCAGCGCGACGACGGCGACGAACCCGGCGATCACCAGCAGGCTCATCACCGTCCACACCAGCGCCCGGTTGATCACCTGTTCCAGCTGGTAGAGCCGGTAGCGCAACACCGCCAGGGTCAGCCCGGCGGGGATGGCGACGACCATCAGCACCCAGGCACCGGTCAGGTTCAGCCCGTCGAGTACCAGACCGAGCAGGAACACCGCGCCGGCGACCAGCAGGCAGGCCAGCTGCTGGCGGGTCACCCCGACGGCCCGCCCCCACCGCACGGCCAGCGAGGCCAGTACCGCCGTCACCGCCAGCAACTGCCCGGCGATCGCCAGCAGCGCCATCCGTACCAGCAGCTGCGACCGGCCGGTCGCGGCGGTCTCGCCACGCAGCAGGAGGTCGAACGGTGCGTCGATGGCGGCGACCGCGAACGCCACGGTGACCATCGCGCCGCCGCCGGCCAGCACGCCGGCGACGACCCACCACCGCCGGCCCGGCAGCCGTCCGTCGGGGAACAGCAGCAGGGCGAGAAAGACCAGGGTGTACGGGGGCCACCACAGCCACTGTGCCGTCCAGGCCGCCGGCAGCCACGACGACCAGCTCAACGCGACCAGTTCGACGGTGGCCAGCGCGCCGGCCGCGAGCATCAGCCGCCCGACGGGGTGGCCGGGGACCCCGGCGAGCACCAGTGCGCCGAGTGCGGTGAACGCCGCCGCGACGGCGGCCGTCACCGCGCCGGGGCCGATCAGGGCCGCGTCCCGCTGGAGCAGCAGTCCGGCCACGGTGAGCACCGCGACGGCGGCCGTCGCTCCGGCGGTCAGCCAGCGGCGACGGCCGGGGCGACGGCCGGCCGGCCGCAGGACCGCGGGGGTACCGCCGTCGGCCGGGCCGCCGTCGCCGGTCAGTGCGTCGCCCATCCGGCGGCGTGCATCGCGTTGTGCAGGAAGTTGCCCCGGTTGCCGTGCTGATGCCACGGCATCAGGTCGATGTCGTCGGTCAGGCTGGCACCGAGCTGCGGCAGGGTCGCCACCGCCTCGGCGACGCTGAGCCGGGCCTGGGCCGCCACCTCCGGGTGGCGCAGCAGGAACCCTTCGACGTGGTCGCGGACGGCCTGCAGCCGCTGCTGCACGGCGGCCGGGTCGACCGGTCCGCCGGCCGGGGCCAGCCCGGTCAGCTGCCACTGCGCGTCGAAGATCGGCGCGAGTCGGCGGCCGGTGGTGTCGAAGAACTCGACGGCGCCGCCGAACTTGTCGCCGTCGGCCGGCTCCGCCAGCAGCTCCGCCAGGTCGGCGTAGGTGTGCGCGAAGGTGTCGTCGGCGGCGATCAGCAGGATCCGGCCGTCCGGTCCGGCGCCACTGTCCAGAGTCATCGGATGCTCCTCGTCAAGATCGTATGTCGATTGTGCTGGGCCGGGGTGGGTCGGGACGCCCCCCGGTCGTCCCGACCCACCCCGGCCGGTCAGACCGTCAGTGCAGGTTCGCGTCGACCGCCCGGGTGTGGTCGACCAACGCCCGTACCTTCGGCAGGCCTTCGACGTGGCTGCCGGCGGCGATCCGGCCCGACCAGTACGCGTACCGGTCGGCGAGCAGCCCGACCCGGATGCCGCCGACACTGAACAGGCAGCCGGCGATCGCGTCCCGTGGCCGCTCGGGCGTCTCGGTCAGCGGGCAGGCGCTGCCGTACTGCGGCTGATCCTTGCGTGGGTCGAACCCGGACATGTCTCCGGCGCACGGGTCCCACACCTGTCCCTGCACGCACTCGTCGTAGTTGCCCAGCGCGTGCCGGAAGGCGTTGGAGAAGTGCTGGTTGGGTGCCTGGCTGGTGTCGGTGCGGGGCCGGGTCCAGTCGCTGGGCAGCGCCCGGGTGCCGAACAGCATGCCGTTCATCGCGTCGTCGGACTCCAGCGCGGTGGCCCAACCCAGCTCCGAGTACGCCTGCAGCATCCGGACGGCCGTGGTGACCTCACGGCCGCGTTCCCAGAGGATCCGCGAGTTGTCCCAGCTGTGTCCGCCGGCCGGCGGGGTGACGCCGCTGCCGTCGACCAGCACCCGGTAGAAGTAGCGCTGCCGGCCGGCGAGCATGGCGGCGGCCTTGGCGCGGGCGGTGGCGGTCGCGGCGGCGACCGGAGCGACCGGCGCCGTCTCGAAGCCCGGCCGGTAGCTGGCGTTCCACAGCTGGTTGAGGTAATACACCTCGTCCCGGCAGTAGCCGCTGGGCTCCGGGGACCGCACGTCCCACGAGCAGTAGACACCGACCGGGAAGACCCGGGTCGCGGTCTGCGCCACCTGCCAGTCACCGCCGTGCCATTTGACCCGCGACCGTACGGTGACCTGCAGGTCGCCACTGGTGGTGTGGAACCGGGGGCCTTCGTTCTCGACGATGTTGACGTACTTCGCCTCGTAGCAGGTGTGGAACTGGGGCCGCTGCGCGGTCGGCAGGCCGTGGTCGGCCAGGTGGTACGCGTTGGGCAGGGTGGCCCGCAGCAGCGTCGCCGGTACGGACCTGGCGCCCTGGGTGCCGGAGCAGGACGACATCGTCGACACCTCCGGGATGCGGGCCGCGACTGCCTGGTCGGCGGTGCCCCACAGGTCGTACTGCGGCAGCGGCACGTCGTGGCCGTTCCACCTCACCGCCGCCTCGATCTCCTTCACCTGCTCGGCCCAGCCGGTCAGGGCGTCGCGGTAGTTCTGGACCAGTGTGTCGAACAGCTCGTTGGTGGCACCGTCGTCGCCGGGGGCGCTGAACCGCCGTACCAGGTCGTTGATGTCCTCCCCGGTCTCGGCGACCTCGTCCGCGCGGGCACTGTGCACCCGGGCGGCGTACTGCGGGTTCTCCAGTTGCAGGATGTTGTAGGTCCGCGCGGCGGTGCTCCACGCCGCCGGGTTGGCCACCCGCTCGTTGGGCCAGCTCTGGTCGAGCTGGTCGGCGGCCCAGCTGGTCAGGTAGTTGATCGCTCCCTCGGGCAGGTAGGTGTCGAGCACCGGGATCGGGTCGGTCAGGCTGGTGCCGGCCGGCGCGGTGTACGTCCCCTCGCCCAGGGCGTCGACGGTGGCGAACCGGAACGTCGGAGATTCGGCCTTCGGGTAGTAGATCGTGTCGTAGTCCGGGATCGGCACCCCGGCGATCTCCTTGTGGTGCACGTACGTGGTGATCACCGTGTTCAGCTCGGTCTTCGCGATGTTCTGCAGGGCGACGTGGACCGCCAGCGCCAGCGAGTCGACCTTGCGTTCGACGACCTGCAGCTGAGTGGCGATGTGGCCGATCCGGGCGCGGACCTCCGCGACCGAGCGGGTCAGCTCGGTCAGCATGCCGACCAGGTCGGTGTACATCGTGTTGAGTGCGGTCTCGATCCGGTCGAACCGCTGGGTCATCCCCGTCGCGAGCTGGTTGATCTGCTGCCGTAGCTTGGCGATCTCGCCGAGGATGAGGGCGTTGGGGTCGGGGCCGCCGCCGGTGAAGAGGGTGACCAGGCTCATCGCCGCGCCGAGCAGGTTGCCGGTGAGCACCGCGGTGCCCATCGCGGTCGCCGCCGCCGTCAACCCCTGCCCGAGCACCGTCGTCAGGTACGAGTTGATCGCGGTGACCGAGGTGACCACCGCCTTGCCGATGGTCTGCAGCTGCTTGCCGAAGCGCGGGTCGACGAAACCCATCAGGGTGGACAGCACGTTGACCGTCTCACCGAGACCCTCGAAGATCTTCTTGTTGCTCTCGGTCTTGATCCGTTCGGCCTCGCGGGTGGCGGCGTCCGGCTTCGGATCCTGGTTGAGCACGTACGTGGTGGAGTAGGCGACCACCTCGGTGATCCGGGTGTTGCCGTCGGCGTGCAGCACCGTCAGCGCCCGGGTGGCCTGCTGTTCGACCAACGCCTGGTACGTGTCGGCGGCACCGCTCGCGGCCCGCAGCGCCGCCATCGGTACGTAGTGGCCGAGTGTGCCGGGGTTGCCGGACCTCGGTGGGTGCACCTGGACGGCCAGCAGTGTCGACTCGTCGGCCCGCACCCCGGTGCCGGTGCGCGCGGCGAACGCCGCGTCCCAGCCGGCGGCCAGGGCGTCGTCGGTGGCCGCCCGCTGGTGCAGGGTCCGCCAGGTCGTGCCGGCGACGGCGCGGACCTGGGTGTTCCAGGCGGCGTCCTGGTAGCCGCCCCGGATCAGGTCCAGCGCGTTCTGCACCACGTTGGCGCCTTCGGTGCCGACGGTGCTGGTCAGGAACGCCCGGACCGCCGGGCCGTCCATCGTGGCCGGGCTGCCCGGTGCGGCCAGCTTGGCCAGCACCGCCGAGGCCAACGCGAACCGGGTCTGCTGGTCGCCCCGACCGTCCGGTACGGCCTGGTCGGCCAGGGCCCGGACGGTCGCCGCGTGTGCGGCCACGTCGCCGCTGCTGGCGGCCGGGTTGGCCGCCCGCCAGTCCAGCAACTCGGCGGTGACCAGGGCGTTCTTCAGCCCGGCGGTGTCCGGGCCGGTCAACGCGACGGCGGCGGCGAACAGTGCCGCCTGTGCCTGGCTCTCGTCGAATGCCACCGGGTCCGCCGCCCGTACCGGTGTCTGTTGCGCCGTCACCACCATCAGCCCGGCGAGGACGGCGGCGACGCCGCGCCCCCACCGACCGGCGCCGGGCCGTCCGGGCCCGCGCGGTCTCTGTCTGGTACGCACCACATGCTCCTTCGGCCAGGCGGGCCGTTGCCTGGCCCGCTCCCTGTGGCGCACACGGTGTCGGGTGGGTCGTCCCGGCGGACAGGGACAGTGTCCCGGCGTCACCGGGACACTGTCCCCGCCCGATGTCCGCCGCCGGGCCTGGGTGGTCCGTTACGATGGGCGACATGAGCGCAGAAGCCGTCGGCCGGCACATGCCCTCGGTAATCACGCTCGACGACCTCACCGCGATGATGGCCGAGGACGAGCACCATCGGTACGAGATCAGCCCCGAGGGAGTGCTGTCGGTCATGCCACCGGCCGGGTACCTGCACGCGGTCATCGCCACTCGGCTCACCGGCTGGCTACTCGCCGCGGGCATTCACGCCGACCGCATTGCCCAGACCGTCGGCCTACGCATACCTGGGGGCGCTGGCACCGTCGGTGGCCGCATTCCCGACCTGGTTGTCTGGAGCAAGGCACAGGCCGACGGCGTGTGGCTGTCAGTCGACGATGTCCTGCTGGTAGTCGAGATCATTTCTCCCGGATCCGAGGCCACGGACACCGTCGCGAAGCCGGCCGAGTACGCCGGTGCCGGCATCCCGCAGTACTGGACGATCGGCCAGGACCCGGGACAGACAGTGACGATGTTCCGAAATGACGGGGGTCGCTACCAGGCCAAGGCAACCATGCCGCTCGCCTGGGTGCTCAACACCGCCCCAGCTGAGTACGACCTCTGCTGACGTACGGCTATCCGACCGGCACCACCGCGTCGTTGCCGGGCATCCGGGTCACGCTGGGCAGCTGCGGCACCGTCTCAGTCGAGCGGCCGGCGACGTCACCGCTCGGGCACATCGCGGTGAGCAGGAACGTCTGCCAGGCAAGGTCGATCGGGTGCGGATCGGGAAGTCCGGCGATGCCGTAGTGACTCACATTGATCCCCGAGGAGACCTGCCGGGTGCCGTCGCGGCGGTGCATCGAGTACGCCAGGTGGCCGATGACCACGCCGTCGTGACCCCAGAACTCGCCGCACGGGGTCGACAGCGAGTAGATGCCGAGCCCGTATCCGCCGAGTTCAGGAAGCTCCGGCAGGTACGGCACCGTGGTGAGCATTTCGTCGAGGGTGGCCGGGCTCAGCAGGTCACCGTCGAGCAGCGCCCGGAAGAACGTGTTCAGGTCGGTCGTCGTGGAGATCATCTCGCCGGCCGTCCACAGCCAGCTCATGTTGAACTCGCTGAGGTCACGGGCGGCGAACGGAGCGAAGTACCCGCCGCTGTGTGGCCCCCGGATGGTCGGCTCGGTGCCCGGGAAGGACGTACCGGTGAGCTTCAGTGGTCGCAAGATCCGCCGCTGCACCTCGTCGGCCGGTTCGTTGCCGGTGACCTTCTCGATCAGCAGTCCGGCCAGGACGTAGTTGGTGTTGGAGTAGCTGTACTCGGCACCGGGTGCGTTGGTCGGCGGCATGGCCAGCCCGAGCGCGACGAGGTCCGCCGGCTCGTAGGTCGTCACCTGCAGACGGTCGATGGCGGCGTACGAGTCGACCATCACGTTGGTGTAGTTGCCGATGCCGCTGGTGTGGTTGAGCAGCATCCGGACGGTGACGGCGGCCCCGAGCTCACCGGGCACGATCTCGGGCAGCCACTGCCCGATCGGGTCGTCGAGGCCGAGCCTGCCCTCGTCGACGAGTTGCAGCACCGTGGTGGCGACGAACGTCTTGGTGATGCTGCCGATGCGGTGACGCATCTGCGGCCGCATCGGTCGGATCGTCGTCAGGTACGCCTGACCGGCGGCGTCACGCCACTCGTGCCGGCCGTCGTGGACAGCGGCCAGCACGCCGGGCACGCCGGCTTCGGGCACGCCGGCGAGCGCGGCCCGTAGTTCGGCCCGGTCGAGCCTGTCAGCGCCCTGGCCGCCGGCCGGCGACCCTCCGGTGGTGGCATCGGCCGACGGACCAACGGACGGACCGGCCGACGGGCCGGGCCGCGCTGCGGCGGATGCGGGTACGACAGCGATCGTGGCCACCAGCGTCGCGCTGGTGGCCACGATCCTCAGTGTCCGAAAAATGTTTGACATGCCACCAATGGTGGAGGGTCACGCCGGTCGATGCATCCTGCTCTGGCGCGACATCCGGCTTCCACTTCCCGTACGGGGCCGGCCGTCTCTCGTCAGGAGGGCGGCCACCGCCGGGACGTGGTCGGCGCCGTCAGCGCGTGGTCACCGCTGCCCGTCGGCGGGCACCAGCGACGAGCAGCAGGCCGAACAGCACCGCCGCGCCGCCGACGGCGGCGATCGTCCCGGTCGAGGCGCCGGTGATCGGCAGCTCGTCGTCCCCGCCACCACCACCCCCGCCGCCGGGGCCGCCACCAGGGGCGGTGAAGACGATCGGCACCGTGTTGTCCGACGGGTCGGACTCGGTCGACGGTCCCCCGCTGCCGGCGGTGATCGTGCCATCGTCGCCGGGCGTCGAGAGGATCTTCAGCCGTACGGTGTGGGTGATCCGCCCGGCACCGGAGGCGGTGGCCGGGAAGATGCTCTCGAAGTTGCACCGCAGGGCGGGCGACTCGGGAAGTTGGGTGCCCGGCTCACCCTCGGTGTAGCACCAGTCGGCCGGCAGCAGGACCGTACCGGTCGGCGCGGTGATCGTCACACCCGGGCCGCCACCGTCGGACGGACCGTTGTTGACCACCGTGTACGTCAGGTCCACCGTGTCGCCCGGCTCCCCGGTCACCGGTGGGGCCGTCACCTCGACGTCCAACGTGTTCGGCTTCGTGTGCACGGCGAACCACGCGACGTTGTCGTCGGTGTCGATCTCATCGAGGCGCGACGCGGCGGCGCGACCCGCCGACTCCTGTGCCTTCGCCAGTGCCTCGTTGATCGACTTTCCGCCGGCCGTCGACGCCCGTGCCTGCGACGGGTCGCCGGCGCCCAGCCAGGTCTCGAACGATCCGCTGGTCTCCTCCGGGCCGGCCAGGTTGTTGCCGAAGTACAGGTCGAACAGGGACTCGCCCTGCTCGTCGACGAAGAACAGCACGTCGCCCGGGGCCAGCGGCAGGGTCAGCGCGCAGGTGACCCGGCTCGGGCCGTACGCGTACCCGTCGAGCTTCGGGTCGTTCGGCCAGTAGGAGGTGTACTCGCAGTCGTCGTACTGGTCGACGAAGCCGATACCGGTCGGCAGGTTCAGCCCGATCGTCCAGCTGTCGGCGGTGCTGTCGCCCTCGTTGGCCACGGCGGCGTAGAGCGGGGCGGTGTCGCCCGGCCCGACCGGATCCGCCGCCGTGTTGAGGTCGTCGGCCACGGCCACCAGGTCAGGGCCGGAGGCCAGCACGGTCACCGGGACCGACTCGGAGTTGTCGCCCGGGTTGGCGTCCTCCTCAGCGGAACTGATCGTCACGCGCAGCGTGCCGGCGTCACCGGGTGCCGCGCCGGACCGGCTGGTCAGAATCACCGGGTGGAAGTAGTCGCCGACACCGGCGGGGAGGAAGCCGTACAGGCAGGTCACGGTCCGGCCGGTGAGCTCGCAGCCGGGTTGGTCGGCCGACGCGAGCTCCACACGGTCGTCGACCCCGGTGGCGTCGATGACGATCGTGACGTCGCTCGCGGTGGCCTCGCCGTAGTTGTTGACGTAGGTCCCGAGGTAGAGGTCGGAGTTGTCCACCTCGACGGCAGGGTACCGGTCGAACGAGGCGGACAGGTCCGGCTTCGGCTCCTGGGCGGCTGCCGGCGCGGCGACCGCGACGACGGTGGCGCCGGCGATGACCGCGCTGGCGCCGATCCGGGCCCAGCTTGCAGTATTCAGCTTCATGCTGCTCCTGAGTGCGGGGGAAGTCGCGACTATAGCGACAGTGCACATAGTCGCGCTGCCCCATTTACACTCGGCAAGCCTTTGGTAACCCGGTATTCAGGTGAGTTTCGAATTGGTCCGCAGTTGTGCGAAGTCGGTGGTCAGGGCGAACGGGTCCGCCACCTGCGCCGGCTCCCGCCGGTGCACCTCGCGGGCCAGCTCCTGCCCGGCCCGGACGATCCGCCGACGCAGCGCCCCACCGGCACCCCCGCCCCTGTCGTCGCCGCCGCGCCCGCTGTCAGCTGCACCGGCCCAGTCCTCCGGGGCGGCGAACACCGCTGTCGGCACGACCACGGCACGCAGGTAGGCGAACATCGGCCGGAACGCGTGGTCGGCGGCGAGCGAGTGCCGGGCGGTGCCGCCGGTGGCTCCGATCAGCACCGGCTTGTCGGTCAAGGCGCCCTCCGGCAGTACGTCGAAGAAGGCCTTGAACAGTCCGCTGTACGAGGCGTTGAAGACCGGGCTGACCGCGATCAGCCCGTCCGCCGCCGTCACCGCGTCCAGCGCCTGCTTGAGTGCCGGGGCGGGGAAGCCGGTGAGTGTGTTGTCGACGACCTCGTGGGCGTGGTCGCGTACCTCGACGACGGTGGTCTCGACCTCGGTGCCGAGGCCGACCAGCTCGGCGCGGGCGGCCGCGGCGAGCTGGTCGGCGAGCAGCCGACTGGTCGACGGCTGGCTCACGCCGGCGGTGACTACCGCCAGGCGGCGTCGGCCCGGCATCGTCACACCGCCGCCGGGGTCGCAGCGTTGTCGGCGTGGTCGGCCGTGGCACCGGCCGGTGCCTCGGCTGCCTGCCGGGCGGCGGCGACGAGCGAGGCGTGGGTGGGGGCGTCCGGTACGTGCGCCGGCCGGCCGATGGCGAACTCGCGGCGCAGCACCGGCACGACCTCCTCGCCGAGCATGTCGAGCTGCTCCAGGACGGTCTTGAGCGGCAGGCCGGCGTGGTCGATCAGGAACAGCTGCCGCTGGTAGTCGCCGACGTACTCGCGGAAGGACAGCGTACGGTCGATGACCTGCTGTGGGCTGCCGACCGTGAGCGGCGTCTGCGAGCTGAAGTCCTCCAACGACGGACCGTGCCCGTACACCGGGGCGTTGTCGAAGTACGGCCGGAACTCGCGCACCGCGTCCTGCGAGTTGCGGCGCATGAACACCTGCCCGCCGAGGCCGACGATCGCCTGGTCGGCGGTGCCGTGGCCGTAGTGGGCGAACCGTTCGCGGTAGAGGCCGACCATCCGCTGGGTGTGCTCCTTGGGCCAGAAGATGTGGTTGGCGAAGAAGCCGTCACCGTAGTAGGCGGCCTGTTCGGCGATCTCCGGGCTGCGGATCGAGCCGTGCCAGACGAACGGCGGTACGTCGTCGAGCGGACGCGGCGTCGAGGTGAAGCTCTGCAGCGGGGTACGGAACTTGCCCTGCCAGTTGACGACGTCCTCGCGCCACAGCCGGCGCAGCAGGTCGTAGTTCTCGATGGTCAGCGGGATACCGTTGCGGATGTCCTGGCCGAACCACGGGTAGACGGGTCCGGTGTTGCCGCGCCCCATCATCAGGTCGACCCGGCCGTCGGCGAGGTGCTGCAGCATCGCGTAGTCCTCGGCGATCTTCACCGGGTCGTTGGTGGTGATCAGCGTGGTCGCGGTGGACAGCAGCAGCCGCTCGGTCTTCGCCGCGATGTAGCCGAGCATGGTGGTCGGCGACGACGGGACGAAGGGCGGGTTGTGGTGTTCGCCGGTGGCGAAGACGTCGAGGCCGACCTCTTCGGCCTTGAGCGCGATGGCGACCATGGCCTTGATCCGCTCACGCTCGGTCGGCTCCCGGCCGTTGGTCGGGTCGACGGTGACGTCACCGACGGTGAAGACGCCGAACTGCATGGTCTGCTCCTCCTCGCGGCGAGGGCCGGTTGGGGTTCCCTCGGACTACCCGACCAAACATAGTTGCTGCGTCAACTATTCCGCGAGTCGAGGCCCGCTCACCGGCGGGCCGGCGAACGCCGCGTCCACCAGGTGGGCCTCCAGCGCCCGCAGGAACCGCTCGATGTCGTCGAGCGCGAAGTAGGTGGTATCGGCGGTCAGCGCCAGCCCCAGCGCGCCCGGCCGGTCGAGGATCTCGACCCGGGTACGCCAGGTGAACCGCGCGAACCCGTCGGTCGGCGCATAGGTCGTCGCGGCCATCCCGGCACGAACCGCCGATTCGGTGACGTCCCGCCCGAACAGGTCGTCGTCGGCCGACAGCCGGATGTCGTTGAGATAGCAGTGCGGGTTCACCCCGGTCGCGTACGGCAGCCCGGCCGCGGTGAAGGCGTCGCTGAGGGTCTGCGGGTCGTAGTAGCCGTGCCGGTAGCCGTCCAGCGCCGCCCGCCACACCCGGGGCACCAGCTGCGCCACCGTCGGTGCCCCGGTCAGGTCGACCGGCACCAGCGCCAGCTGGTTGAGCTTGGCGATCGCCATCGGATAGCCGTCGGGCACCCGGTTGTTGACCATCGTGTGCATGCCGACCAGGTCGTTACCGGACCAGTCCCCGACCACCCGGGCGACGGCGGCGAGCAGCACCGTCGAGGTCGTCGTGCGCAGCCGTACGGCGAGCAGCCGCACCGCCGTGTCGGCCGCCGCCGAGACCAGCACCCCGCGCCGGAACCGGGGCGACAGCGGCTCGCGCGCCGGCAGCCGGGTGTCGCGGGACAACCGGCGGGTGACGTCGACCCAGTACGCCGCCGCCCGCGCCGACCGCCGCCGCAGCCGGTCCTGCCGCTCCAGGTCGGCGATGTCGGCCGACTGCAGACCGGGCGCGCTGTCGGCCGGCTGCAGGCCGGGCGCGCCGTCGATGCGGCCCCGGGCGAGCAGCAGCCGCAGGTCCCGCAGCACCAGCTCGGCGGCGCGGAAGTCGACCGTGGTGTGGCTGAACACCACCACGACCTGCTGCGGTACCCCGTCGCGGGTCACCACGGCGACCCGCTGCGGCCAGTCGTCAGCGTGCGCGAACGGCACCGACGCCAGCTCGTCGGCGACCCGCCGCGCGGCCGCCGCCGGGTCGCCGGCCCCGTCACCCGGCCCGCTGCCGACCCCGTCACCCGGTGTGGTCGGGACCAGCAGGACCGGCAGCTCCCCCGCGTCCGCGACCAGTTGGCGGGGTTCGTCGCCGGTCAACGCCAACCTGGTCCGCAGCGAGGCGTGCCGGGCCATGAGGGCGGCGATCGCGGCGTACACCCGGTCGGGGTCGGCCTGCGCCCGGCGCGGTACGGCGACCCACCGTTTCAGCGCGAACATGACCTGGCCGGCACCGTGCCGCCGGATCGCCATCCACAGTGCCCGCTGGCCCCAGGTGATCGGGGCGGTACGCGGCGGGTCCGGTGCGGCGAACGACACCGTACGCCGGTCCACGGTCGGCAGTTCGATCACCACGTCGACCAGTATCAGTGAATGTGCCGTTACCCGACAGGGTCGAGTAAGCGCTTTCCTGCCGCCGATCGGCCGACGATCATCACCCAGCCGGTAGTCTCCGGCAGGTGCCCCACCACGTGCGCACCTCCCACCGGCTCCGGGACCGGATCCGCCTGCTCTTCGTCAACACGCAGGAACGCGCCCTGCTGACCGCGATCGGCCTCACCAGCTATCCGCAGTGGATCGCCGAGGCGACCGGGCTGGACCCGAGCCAGATCGTCACCATCGACGTCGCCGACGGGCAACCCCTGCCCGACACCATCGAGGCCGACGCGGTCATCGGCGGCGGCTCCGGGCACTCCGCGTACGAACACCTGCCGTGGATCACCCGGACCAAGGAGTTCTTCCGCGCCGCCGCTGCGGCCGGCGTACCGGAGCTGCACATCTGCTGGTCACACCAGGCCCGCGCCGAGTCGATCGGCGGCCGGGCGACGATCGGCGGGCACGGCCGCCGGTTCGGCGTCGACACGGTACGGCTCACCCCGGCCGGCCGGCTCGACCCGCTGTTCACCGGTCTGCCCGACGAGTTCGACCTGTTCACCTCGCACGTCGACGTGGTCGACCAGGTGCCGGCGCGCGCCGCCGAAGGGGCGGTCGTCGAGTTGGCGTACAGCCGGCTCTACCGCAACGAGGCGCTGGCCATCGGTCCGACCGTACGGACGATCCAGGCCCACCCCGAGATCACCGCGACCATCGTCGCGGCGCTGGCCCGCAGCCGGCGCGGCGCCCTGGTCCGCGAAGGCTGGATCGGCCCGGACGACGCCGATCTCGACGCCTTCACCGCCACCCTGTACGCGCGTGAGGCGCAGATCGTCGCCACGTCCCGGCGGCTGCTGGCAAACTGGCTGCGGTACCACGTCCGCCCAGGTCAGCCACGGCTCACCCCAGTCGCCGACCCGGCACCGGTCGCCGGAAAGCCAGCCGTGCTCGGCGGGGTGCCGGCAGCGCTGCCCGCAGTCCCGGCGGCGGTCGCCGGGGTGCCGGCGACGGTCGGCGGTGTGTTGTGAGCGCCGTCCTGCCGGCGGCACGCAGCAGCGCCGAAGCGCGCCTCTACCTCGACCTGCACCCGTGCGACTGCGGCGAGGCGCGCTTCACCCCCCAGGTCGAGGTGGTCGCGCTCGCCGACGGCGACCTCGCCACCCGCTACCAGGGCAACTGCGCCGGCTGCGGCACCGCCCGGGAGTTCCTGTTCCGGCTGCCCGCCGAGCCGCTGCGCCCGGCCGCCGGCGCCGCTTTCGCGTACGGCGGTCCGGAGCCGTCGCGACTCATCGACCCTGGCGAGTGGCTCGCCGTCGCCGACCAGTACGCCGACCTGGTCCCCGCCGACTTCGCCGCTGCGGACGCTGCTGTTGTCGACTCTGTTGATCCGGATGCTGCCGACCCGTTGCGGCGGCGTGCGGCGGCCGCCCTGTCCCGGGCCGTCGCCGCGCTCGACGAGGTGCTCAAGTTCATCCCGGCCGACGCCGACGAGGTGCCGCCCGACACCGTCACCAGCGAGGTCGGGCAGCGGATGCGACGCCGCGAACCGGGCCGGTTCCGCCGCGACCGCCTCACCGCCCTCCGCGACACCTACACCGCCCTCCTACCGGGCAACGACGCCAGCCAGGGGTAGCAATGAGCCATTTTCATCCTGTGTAGCGGTTGGCTTCGACGTGGTGCAGGACGAGGATGGCCTGCACGATCGCGGTGGCGCGGTGTGGGCTGCAGCGCAGCTTGGTCAGGATCTTCCAGGTCTTGAGCGTGGCGATGGCCCGTTCGCCGTGTGCTCGGATCTTCGCGTGTGCCCGGTTGATCGTCTTCTGGCGGCGTGACAGCTTCGGCCGGGAGCGGTGGCGCTTGAACGGGGTGCGGACGGTGCCTCGGGCGCCCTGGTAGCCCTTGTCGGCGAAGGTCATCACCTGGGCGCTGGTCAGCGCGTGGGTGATGCCGTGGACACGGGCGGCGGTGAGGTCGTGCGCCGAGCCCGGCAGTGTCCGGGAGGCCCAGACGAGCCGGCCGGCGGGGTCGGCGATGACCTGCACGTTCACGCCGTGGCGCCGGTGTTTGCCGGAGTAGTACGGCTTCTGGTCCGCCACGCGGTCGATCGGGATCAGCGTGCCGTCGAGGATCGTGTACGCCAGGTGTCGGATGCGGCGCATCGCCGTGGCCAGGTCCTCGGCGACCGCGGCGAGCAGGGCGATCGCTTCCTGCACGTACCGCCAGGCGGTGGCGACGCCGACGGCGAACCCGGCGGCGAGCCGGGTGTAGGTGTCGCCGTTGTGTAGGTGGGCCAGGGCGAGTAGTGCCTGGCGGCCGGGGTCGAGGCGCCGCCATCGGGATCGATGCTGGTTGCGGTGGGCTCGGATGAGGTCGGTGAGGTGGTTGAGGGTGCGGCTGGACAGCGGGATCGTGGAGGGGTAAGACAGCACGGGCGAGGCTCCCGGTCGGGGCATCGGATCTTGGTCGACTGCTGTCTTACCTGGAGCCTCGCCCTCAGCGCTCTCCTGGCTTGCTGCGCCTGCCCTGACCTGCAAGATCAGCTTGGAAAAGGCTCAATGATCAATTACCGACGCTGGCGCGACATCCGCGCGGCCCATGTCGAGCGAGCCGGGGGCGAACAGGCCGTCGAGGCCGGCAAACAGGAACTGGCCGCCGCAGTGAACTGGCCCGATCGAGTGGCCAGCCCCGCCAACGCCCGCCGGCTGAACGAGGCTGTCGAGGAACTGCGCGGTGGCGGCCGGTAGGACCGCCAGTGGGTCGTAACAGCTACGCATGCTGGCCCGACATCCACTCCACCCACGTCCAGCGCGCCGCGAGAACGAGTGACCAGGACCTACGCACTCCTTCCTCACACCTCAACTCGCGATCCGGCCGGCCGAAACCGACCCCGGCTCTGTCCCTGCGAGGCCAGCACGGTTGCTGCGCAGCCGAAGTCCGGCACGCATAGCTCCTGATCAGCACGCCGAAGTCTTCGAATCGCCAGGTCGTCGATGATCGGACCGACCTGTGCCGACGTCGGCACAGGCTAGGGCAGGAAGATCACCAGTTTGAGTCCGCGTACACGATCGACTTTCCAGGCCAGCCGCAACAGCACCCCCGAACCGACGAGATCGCGTGATGCAACATTTATGTTGGTTGATGTACACTTGGCCTTGCCTGGGTAATTTTGATCTACAGGCATACACGCCTTGATGACCTCCTGATGCTGCACCCGAAATGATCATGGCAACGGGAACGGGGGATCGCTGATGACGAGTGATGCGAGCGTGGTGGAGTTTGAGGCATTCGTCCGGGTGATACGGCGCTGGCTGCGCCGGGAGGCCTACGACATCTGCGGCGACTGGCACGAAGCCGACGATCTCGTCCAAGTGGCGCTCTGGAACGTGTACCAACGCTGGGACCGACTGGATCGGCGCGCAGAGCTCGGGGCGTACGCCCGGCGCACCATGGTCCGTAGTTTCCTGACCGAACGTCGTCGGTCGCGCTGGCAGCGCGAGGTACCGATATCTGTGGCGGCGGACGCCGTCCAGGCCATGGATTCACACACCTCAGTTGACGACCGCTCGATACTGCTGCCCGCGTTACGACGCCTGGGCTCCCGTCAGCGCACCGTCGTGACGCTGCGCTTCTTTCGCGACCTGAGCGTAGAACAGACTGCGCGAGCGTTGGGGTGCGCGCCGGGAACCGTCACCAGCCAGACGGTGCGAGCCCTCGAGACGCTGCGTCACCATCTGCAGAATCGACCTCCGCCCTATGCAGCATGCATCGCCTTCGGCCACGTGTACTCAGCAACACCTCAAGGCACTACAGGGGAGGAACCTGTCGATGAGGATGCAACGCGAGGCCGTCGCCGTCGCTGCAGTCGTCTTGGCGGCTCCGATGCTGCTGACGGGAACAGCACAGGCTGTACCTGCCGTCGGAGAGAAGATCTGGAGCCCGATCCTGATCTCCGCTGAGCCGTTGTACGACGGCTCGGCCGTTCGCCTGCGCTACACGGAGGGCATCACTGTCGTATCGTCCGCTGGCGCGAAGGTGATCTTCGATGGCCCTGGGGCCTCGATCACCACGGCCGACGGCCGGCGCGTCTATGACCGTGCCGTGCAGGTTATCGACCCGCATGGCCTTGGCAGATCATCGACTGCAGACGCCGCCGCCTACTCAGCTGCCGGCCGCAGCGTCTATGCTGACGCGATTGCCGCCGGCTTCAGCCCGACCGAAGCGCGGCGGCAGGCGCACTGGGACGACAGCTCCATCGCGATGAACGAACCGCCGATCGTGAGTTCCGGTTGCGTCTACAGCGAGACCTCCTACCCTGACCCCGACTTTGAATGGTCCGGCTGCTACAAGCTGTACGACGTGGACGCGTCGGATCTCAATGCCTGGTACGGTGCAGGCTCCGGTTCGGCGCACGGCTGGGGCACCGGTGTACTTGGCGGTGGTAAGGAACTCCAAAAAGGGTACAGCCAGGTCACCTGGTCGGGTAGCGGCGCAGAAATCGTCGAGGCATCGCCGTCGGCCAACCAATCCGGGAACAACTGTGCCAGCTTCGCCATCGGCCTGTCCCATATCATCTCGCTCTCATACCAGGTGCCGCTCTGCGACGACGGCTGGGATGTGACGTGGAACCAAACACTCCATAAGGTGGAGTGGCATGGCGCAAGCACAGGTGGCCAGAACGACAGCCGCAGCGCGTCGGGCGCCAGCACTGTCCGACTCCCGTGGAGCACACCCATCGTGTACATGAACTATCGGATCGGCTGGACATACGCCTGCTTCTGCTGATCGCCCACCTCTTCCCCGTGGCGGTCATCGGCCGCCACGGGGACATCAAGCCGGAGATCTCTCAGACATGCGCAATACTGTCAGCATGCGCGCCCGCATCATCCTGACCGTCGTAGCCGGGCTACTCGCTGTGCAAGGCTGCGCTGACGCTACTCCTGCCCCTGAGGCGCCCCCGCCCACCCCGACCGTCGGACAGCCCGTGGTGTTGGATGCCCGCGTACCGGGTTGGGAGACCGCCGCCTGGCTCGCCGAGGACGCGTTCTGCGTGCGCGTCGCCCGCGTCGACGGTAAGCGCAGGGAGGGCAAGGAGAACGAGTTCGTCTTCTGTGATCCGGCACCGGAGGCTCTGGACACTGTGGGTCCACCACTGCTGCCCACCAAGCCGATGCCGTACGTCGCCCCGCTGGACCCGCAGCAGCGGGAGATCATCCTGGTCGGGCCCGTACGCGGTGCCGTGACCAGCGTATCCGTGACCATGTTCGGCCAGACCGCTACGGCCGCCGTCCACCGGCTCCCCGCCACCCGAAATCGCCAGGTCGGCGCTTACGCGGTCTGGCTTCCTCGAAACGGGGATAAGCGCGACGGGATGAACCTCTCCGACATCACCGCCGTCGTCGGTCACGACGCCGACGGCAACGTCGTGACCCAGTTGGACTGACGCCGATGCGGGAGCACTGGCCTACTTGCGCTGTCCGTGTTGCGATGGCTCCGCGTGGTCTAGGAGCCCGACGATTTCGAGGAGTTCGGTGCGAAACCGCGTCAGCTCGGCAGCGGTGACGCCGAGTTCGTAGTGGTGGTGGTGTCCGGCTCGGGACAGGGCCCACCACAGGTAGCTGGCCCGGCCCGCCAGCTGTGGCCCGGCGTAGTGGGCGAGCAGGAGCAGCTTCGGCCGCTGCACCCGGGTCTGGCCGATCGTCGGACAGACCCGGGCCCAGTAGCGGTCCATGGCTGCTTCGAGCTCGTGCCGTAGCAGCCAGGCACATGCCCGCGGCCAGGCACCTCGGGTGCCCCGGACCACAGTGGTCAGCATCCGGTCAGCGGTGGCGAGGTGGACGGACTGGTTCATCGCAGCCCCTCCACCAGTGCCGTGGTGTTCCTGAGCATCTGCCGGGTCGGCATGCCGCTCGGGTATCCGTGGACCGCGCGGGCAACCGCCTGGACCGTCCGGGACGCGTCCCGGCCGTAGTCCCGGTCGAGGCGTGTGAACAGCTCCGGTCGGGGCACGATGCCGTTGAAGAGTCCGAGGCTGAGCACCTCCTTCACGCCGTGGGCATCGCCGAGCGCCTGCTGGATTGTCTGGTACGGCGTACCGAGCCGGTGCTGTTCGGTCCGGTAGCGGTCCATGCTCACTGCCTCGATCGCGGACCGGCAGGCCGGGAGGTCGCATCCGCTCCTGTCCGAGCGCCGCAACATCCTGGTGATCGTCGACGAGGCGCACCGCAGCCACTACGACACCCTCGACGGCTACGCCCGGCACCTGCGCGACGCGCTGCCGCACGCGACGTTCATCGCCTTCACCGGCACCCCGATCTCCACCGCCGAGGTCAACACCCGCGCCATCTTCGGCGACTACATCGACGTGTACGACCTGAAGCGGGCCGTCGACGACGAGGCGACCGTGCGGGTCTACCACGAGCCGCGGATCATCCCGGTGTCGCTGCCACCGGACATCGACCCCGACACCATCGACGATGAGGTGGAGCAGCTCACCGCCAGCCTGGACGACGGGGAGCGGCGCAAAGCCGAAGCCAAGGTGGCGACCCTGAACACGATCTACGGTGCCCCTGACCGGGTCGAAACCCTGGCGAAGGACCTGGTCGAGCACTGGGATGAGCGGCGCACGTTGATGGAGCCGCAACTCGGCGGGCCGGGCAAGGCGATGCTGGTCGGCGCGACCCGGGAGATCTGCGTCCGCATCTTCGACGCCATCGCCAAGCTGCGGCCCGACTGGGCGGACCCGGCCGTCGACAAGGGCAAGATGAAGATCGTCTTCCATGGGGTGCCCACCGACGACGAGCTGCTGCGCCCCCATCACCTGCGCCCGTCGCAGCTCAAGACCGTACAGGCTCGGGCGAAGGACCCGGACGACGAGCTGGAGCTGCTCATCGTGCATTCGATGCTGCTCACCGGCTACGACGCGCCGCCGATCCACACGATCTACATGGACCGGCCGATGCGGGGCGCCAACCTGATGCAGGCCCTGGCCCGGGTCAACCGCCGCTTCCGGGGCAAGCAGGACGGTCTGCTGGTCGGCTACGCCCCGCTGACCGAGAACCTGCGGAAGGCGCTCACCGAGTACAGCCGGCGCGACCAGGAGGACCAGACCCTCGGCCGGGAGATCGATCGGGCCATCGGCGAGGTGCACAACGAGATCGCCGTCATCGAAGCGATGCTTGCCCCGGCCCCAGTGAAGTGGCGGGAGATCCTCGCCAACGGTCAGGACCGGACCCGCTGGGTGCGGGCAGTACGCAAGGTCGCCAACTACCTGCGCGACCCGCGTACCCCGGGCAACACCGTCGAGCCCGGCACCAAGCCGCTGCACCAGCGGTTCCGTGACTCGGCTGGCCGGCTGGAGCGCTTCTACGCGCTCTGCGCCACCAGCCGTGACTTCGTCGAGCGGGCCGGCGACATCCAACGGCTGCGCCGCGACATCACGTTCTTCCGGGACGTCCGGGTCTGGATCGTCAAGGAGGAGGCCGCCGACCGGGAAGCCAAAGGGCTGCCCAATACGGCCGAGGTGGAGCGCTACCTCGCCCATCTCGCCGCCCAAGTGGTCGACGCCGCCGACATCACCGACATCTACGAGGAGGCCGGGCTCGGCCGGCTCGACATCACCGACCTCAACGGGGTCGCGCTGCAGCGCCTGCAAGACTCGGAAACCCCACACCTGGCGGTGTCCGCGCTGCGCCGGCTGATCGAGCAGAAGATGCGCGAGGTCACCAAACACAACGTGGTACGCCAGGAGCGCTTCTCCGCCCTCCTCGAAGACCTGATGGGCCGCTACATGCGGCAGCAGCTGACCAGCGCGCAGCTGATCGTCGAGCTGGTCGAGCTGGCCAAAGAGGTGTCTGCGGACGCCCGGCGCGGCCAGCGGTTCGACCCGCCGCTCAACCACGCCGAGCTGGCCTTCTACGACGCCGTCGCGCAGAACGAAGCAGCTACCGAGCTGATGGGGGTCGGCACCCTCGCCGACATCGCCCGGGAGCTGGTCAAATCGATCCAGTCGTCGATCACCGTGGACTGGTTCTCCCGCGAGCCGGTGCGCGCCAAGCTGCGGACCCACATCCGCCGTCTACTGGCCCGCTACGACTACCCGCCGGACCACGAGCGGGCCGCCGTCGACCTGGTGATCCGCCAGATGGAAACCTTCGCCGACGAGTGGGCACCTAACGGCCAAGCCGCAAAGCACTGACCCGCCGAGTTGGATTTCAGCTGAGGTGGAGCGGATCGACTGACGGGTTTAGCACCGCCGACGCGCCTTTCGTAGCCAGGGTAGAATCCAGCCTGGACAGCGGTCCAAAGGAGGCGTGTTGGATAGCAACACTGTCGCATTCATTGCGATGATCGCAAGTGTCGTGAGTGCGATTTTCACGGTTTTGTCCTACATGAACCGCGACAAGAAGGACGGGCGACTCAACGCGCAACCAGAGGAGACGGCATTCTGGCGCAATCGAGATTCACTCAACTTCAAGGATGATGATGATGAATACATTCGCGATCACCCCCCACTCTTTGTTCGCCCGAGCGAGATCAGGACTGGAATCGGGGCAGCTTCGACCTTCGCCATGGTGTCGGCATCGCTCCTAATTCTGCAGTGGGGAGACTCCCTGACACCCTTGCCAGGAGTCGCCGCCGGCGGCCTTGCTGTCGCCGTGGCTGGACTCGTTACTGTGGTTCGTTCGCGAACGACAGCAGGGGACATTTCCGTCTACAACAAGCTCTTATTAAAGCCATATGACATGAAGAGCAAGGAGAGAGCCAGAGATGCTGGATACCTAGCACTGGCATCTGGCGAGCTCACCATAGTCTTGTCACTGGCTGGATACCTCATCTGATAGTCGCACCGACTGAACTTTCAAGCGTGAGGCGGCGCAAGAAAGGATAAAAACCGCAGGCCCTCCGCAACCGATCCTCTCGTGCTCCGCTTGCACGGGCGCTGGCCCTCGGTTATGGGACGCGGCCGATGGCGGTGAAGAACATGACGACGGCCAGGAACGGGCCGTCGGTCAGGCTGGCGAGCCAGGACCGCGCGCTGGCCTCGTCGAGCACTCCGGACTGCCAGGCATGTCGGGCCACTGCCGGCATCCGCAGTACGGCCTCCGCTTCGCGGTAGTCGCGGAACATCGCGACGGTCGCGTCCACAGCGACGACCTCGAAACCAGCGTCAGCCAGGAGCCGGCCGAGTCGCCGGCCAACGTCGGCGTTGCGCACCACGTCACTGACGATGAAGCGGGTGTACGCCCGGCTCGTCGCGGTGTCGACGGCGTCGATGGCAAGGGTGTCCCAGTCCGGGTCGGCCAACGCGACCAGCCCGCCGGGGCGGACGACCCGTCGAAGCTCGGCCACCGCCTGACCAGGGTCGGCCAGGTGTTGCAGCACCCGATCGGTACGGGCACGGTCGACGCTGGCGTCGTCAAACGGCAGGGCATGGGCGTCACCGGACCGGACGGACACCTGCGGGTACGCTGCCGTCCGGTGCCGGGCCTGCTGCACCATCTCGGGGTCGTGGTCGATGCCGAGGACGGCTCCGTCGCCGCCCACGGCGACAGCCATCGCGGGCAGGTCAGTGCCTGGTCCACAGCCGACGTCCAGCACGGTGTGTCCTGGTCGCAGGTCCAACGCCGTCAACAGTTGCTGCTTGTACCGACGCCCCGGATCGCTGGAGGCCGCCTGGTCGAGGTAGGCGATCTGGTCGGCGGCGCGCAACCTGCTGGCAGACGAAGGCATAGGAGCAGGGAACCACAGAAACGGCCAGCCATGAGGCGCCCGTGATGGTGCCGAACGACATCGAGTGGAGGGCTCAGACACCTCACCATTGCAGGATTAGGTACCTGAGCCCTCCACTCGACGCGCGACTCCGGTCGCCCTTGCCTCAATCGGTGCCGAGCCGTCGAAGACCTGTGGTGGGCGCAGCCTCAGGCCGCTGCCTACCCCCGTACGCCCCAGATCAGCTCAGCGTCGGCGTCCGCGCGGTCCTGCGCCGCTTCCAACTCCGCAAACTCATCCGCGCTCAGCGGAAGCGGCGGCGCCTGACTCAGGGCAGCCGCCAAGCGCTGCGCTGCCGTAAGCGGCTCAGGAGCGGTCTCGTCGGGCGTCACCCGCCGAACCTACTACCGGACGCCACCGCTGCACGCCTCCCCGCAGTCCCACCCACCGAGCCAGCGCCGCAGGATGTTCTCGACCAACTGCCAGGCCAAGGCACTCATTCAAGGGCAGCTCCCGAGGAAGCTGCTGCGTCAACCGCGATTCAAAATTGAAACTCGCGCCCGGAAGCCTCGCTGCGCCCAGCGAGCGATGCGGGAGCGCCGACCCTACCGAAGCAGGGTCGGCGCTCACCGGCTGTCGCGCCGGGGTAGGCGTCAGGCCGTCAGTGCTGCTTGGCCAGCTCGACGAAGGAGCGCCAGGCGGCCGGGCCGAAGGTCAGCATCGGGCCGCTGCGGTCCTTGGTGTCCCGGACCAGGACCCGGCCGGGCAGGTTGTCGGCCACCTCGACGCAGGAGCCGGCTTCGGAGTAGGTGCTAGTGCGCCAACTAGGGGCGGTGCTCAGGTCCATTTCTCAGCCGTCCTCGTGATCAGGTCAAGGCTCTGGTGATGTGGCAGAGCGTACCCCCGGATTGTCTCCCAGGTCCCCTCCAAGGCCGCCGTATCGTCCGGGGCCTCCACCACCCGGCCGTCCAGATGGCTGTCCAGGAAGCCGACCGTGCGGCCATCGACGCTGGCCAGCACGAACGCGCCGTCCATCCCCGGGTAGACGCCCACCTCCGACGGCACCACCTGCACCTGGATGTTCGGCCGCTGGCAGGCCTCGACCAGTGCGGTCAACTGCTCCCGCATGATCTCGGGGCTGCCGGCCCGCCGGGTCAGCACGCTCTCGTCGATGACGGCGGCAAGCTGGCAGGGCTTCTCCCGCCGCAGGATGGCCTGCCGACCCATCCGGGTGGTCAACGCGATCGCCGCCGCCTCCTCGGGCACCCGGTAGGCCGTCAGCACCGCATCGGCGTACGCCTCGGTCTGCAACAGGCCGGGGATCAGCAGCGGCTGGAACGCCCGGATCAGCGTCGCACCGCCCTCGTGGTCGCTGAACGGCCGGAACCAGACCGGCGTGCGCTCGCCGACGACGAACTCCCGGTAGAACTTCATCAACGCGGTGCCGAACGCCTTGTCGACCGAGGCCAGATAGTCCGGCAACGCCGGCCGCTCACCGCGCTCGATGGAGCCCACGTGCTTTGCCGAGAAGTGGACGCGCTCCGCCCACGACTCCTGGGTGAGCCCCAGCGACTCCCGGATGCGGCGTAGCTCTATTACCAGATACTCGCTCGCAGACATAGGTCTTCACGTCCCCCAAATCACTCGACTTTGTCCACTGGCTGCCGGACCACTGCCGGCGGCTTTCCGTTGCCCTGTTGGCATCTTGCTCTTGTCGGGCCGGAGAGTCCAGGGTGGAAATTGACCCCGGAGAGTTCCCCCGGCTGGATTGCTCTCCGGGGTCCCATCGACGCGAGTGACGGAGTTTTCATGATCGCGATGGCGGCCACGGTGCCGCCGGAAGGGATACCGATGCTGGGATTCGGGGCGGTTGTCGGGGCGGCGCTGCTCGGCTTCTGTGCCGGGCTGTGGTCGTTCAAGGTCAAGTCCAGGTGGTGCCCGGTGTGCGGCCGTCCGACGTGGCCACTGCACCGGCGTGGCGGATAGCCGCCTGGTCGCCACACCCGAGCCGAAACCGGGAGACGTCCTGCTGATCGGCCGCGAGGCGAGCGTGCAGTTCGCCGACGGCCGGGGCTTCCGGATGCGGGTGATCTCGGTCGACCGGAAGTGGACGTACGACGGCTGGATCTGGATCACCGGTTACGTCATCGACGGCTACGGCAACGCCGCCGAACGTCGGGAGATATTCGTGCAGCGTCGCGGGCTCTACCGCTTGTCCCGGCGACGACACCCTGACAATTGATCAAGGAGAAGAAATGATCACCGAAATGATTCGCGACTGGTGGCTGCGCTGGCTGGACTGGCACTCCGGTCGCTCCACGGCATCCCGACGACTTGCACACCTGCGGCGCGAGCAGGCGGCGATCCGGCAGCGCCGGATGGAACGCAACCGGGGACGCCACTGGGCGTCCGAGCCGACCGAGCTGGTCCCAACCCTGCGCCCACTGATGACGTACGGCCAGTCCGTCGGCTACCGGGTGCTGCCCTACAGCCCGGCGTGACCAGCCAGCGGGCAACGACCAGCGGGCAACCGGCAGGTCGGCCGGTCGACTGACCGACCGGCTGTGCAGGGTGCCGTGCCGGCTGGACCGGTGTTCCTAGACTCCGGCTGTGCGAGTCATTCTTGCGGTTACCGGGGCGGTCCTCGTGCTCGGTGCGGCAGCGGTGGCCGGTGTGCGCTGGACGACCGCCGGCGAGCCGGTCCCCGTCGCGGCACCGGCCGGGGCGTCGACGGCGCTGCCCGAAGGCGAGTACGAGGCGGTCGTCGACAACCGTACCGCTGAAGTCGCCACCGACCTGCGCAGCGAACGCGGCGCACCGCAGGTGGCGACCTACGCCATGCCGGCCGCCACCACCTGGGACCAGGTCCGATCCGACGTCGCCGGCCAACTCGACGGGTGGGAACAGGTCGGCGACTGCGCCGACACCGGCGAACGGCAGGTCCAGTGCACCTGGTCGGAGCCGACCCGCTGGTGGCCCCGCCTCGTGCGGATCGTCTTCCTCCGACCGGCCGAACCCGGTGACACCGACTCCTACCCGTGGCCCGAGAACACCTTCCTGGTGATCGGCTCCGCCCCCACCGGCAGCCGGTGAATCGGCGTCAGGCGGTCGGCGCGTCGAGTGGGGTGAGTCGGCCGAGGAAGTCGCCGAACGACCAACCCAGGCCGGTGGTGACCACCTGCCGCTCCCGCCAGGCGACCACCTCCGGCGTACCGGGGCCGGCCAGCAGATCGTTCGGCAGGAAGCCGACCGTCCCCGGATGCGGGTCCGTCAACCGCAGCAGCAGCAGACCCTCCATCGGTACGGCGATCACCAGGAAGTCCGTCGACAGCTTCCCGACCCGCCACTCCCGCTCCGCGGTCAGCAGGTCGTACGCCGGATACTCCGGATGGACGCCCAACAACGGCCGCCCCGGAAACAGCGTGAACGGCGCACCCGGCACCCACTGCGGCTCCATCGGCTGCACCCCGTTCGTCTCGGCCAGCCAGTCGCGGTAGTCGCCCGTCAACTCGCGACCCAACGCCTGCTCCAACGCCTGCAACCGCGCCTCGTCCAGCTGGCCGAACGGCTGCAGCTGCGCCGGCCGCCACCCCGTCACCGCCGTCGACTCGTCCACCACCGGCGGCACCTCACCCGGCCCCAGCCGTCGCACCGTCACCCGCCACCGGCCGGCGTTCTCGAAATGCGCCCCGGCGAAGTACCAGTAATCGGCACCGATCGGGAAGGTCTCACCCAGCCGCAGCAGATGCGTCGTCGAATCGGCGGACCCGGGGTAGGCCACCACAATCTGCGCGGTCACCGGCCGACGCGGGTTCGCCCCACCGGCACCGAGGCTGAACGTACCCATGTTCAGCTGTGTGTTGTTCCGGATCACCAGCACATCGGGGTGCGACGGCACCATCCTGTCCCTTTCCGTCGAGAGTTCAGCCACCGAGCATCTCATGCAGCGTCGGCTCGTCCGGCAACTCGAAGCCCCACTCGCTGCGCGCCACCTGCTCAGCCTCCGCCCGGCTCACCGGCAGGCGTTCGGCACCGGCTGCCAGCGGGGCCACCGCACCGGCTGTCGGCGGTGCCGCCACACCGACCCGACCAGCGCTCCACCCTGTCGACCGCTGCTGCCCGTCCGGTCCCACCTCGACGGCCACCAACTGGACCAGCTCACCGGCCGGGCCCCGGTCCACGTAGTAGATGAAGTACGCGCCGCCCCGGTCGACCACCGTACGGCCCGGCCCCGCAGCGGTCAGCGCGGTGGAAGCCACACCGGCCGACCCGCCGACCCGGGCTTGCGCCATCGACTCACCTGGCCCGCTCGCCTGCTCCGCCACGGGCGGCACCGGCGGGGGCGGCGGCACCACCGGTGCACGATCCAGGTGGGCGTAGTCCCTGCTCATCAGGTCGAGGAACGCCCGCACCGGGATCGGCTGCGGATGGCCATGGTTCCACGGGTTGCGCAGCCAGACGTGCCCGCCCTGTGCCGCCACCACCTCGTACGCGTGTCCGGCATACAGCCCGTACGGCGGTGTTCCGTTCGGCAGATGCAGGTAGCGGTCCGGCGGCTTGGTGCTGGCGATCACCGGTTTCCCCTGGGCCAGCAGCCGGGCCAACGTCGCCTCGGCGGCAGGCTCGCTGCCCGGCGCGATGGGGAACCGCCCGGTGCGGGCCGGCTCGCCGGTGAGCTGGGTCAGCAGCTCCGCCCACAGGTCCGGGGTGCTGCCGGGGTTCATCCGGGCGTAGCCCAGCGGTGCCGCCCGATGCGGATCGGTCCGACCCTGCCAACCCTGCCACTGCTGTTGCCAGTGGACCTGCCGGGACGCGGTCCAGGTCCGGTCGACCGCCGCGAGCGCCTTCTCCAGGATGCTCGCCCACGCCGCCCCCACCTGCGACTGGTCAGCGTAGGCGGCCTGACCCGGCATGATGGCGTGCACCGGAACGTCCGGGGTCACAGTGATCCGCAACCGTCGCCCGGTCGGAGCGGTCCGGTCACCGGGGAGGCTGCTCTCGTGCAGCACGACATCGACGGTGCCGTCCGGGTTGGGCTGGAACAGGTGCCCGATCGTCTGCGGGCTGTGCCCGGCGATCGCACCGATCGACGCCAACATGCCGCAGTCGCCGAGCGCTCCCTGCGCGACGTGCTCCCGCCGGGGCGGCCCGTTCCACAGGGGTGCCGGTGCACCGGAGCGCGGATCCACCGGGCGGCCGTACTCCGGTGCCACCTCCCCGGGATCCGGCTCCGGCAGGGTGGGGTGGTCGGCGTACACGTGGATCTCGGTCGGACCGGCGGCGAGCGGTGCTGCCTCGGGCGCAGCTTCAGCCGACGCGGACGCTGGCCCGACCGGGTCGCTCGGCGCCAGGTTGAGGATCGACCGGGTCAGCGCATCCGAGACCAGCACCATCGTGCGGCTCTGCCCCAGGTAGTGGAAGCGGTGGCTGCCGAGCAGCCGGACGACCTCCGGGTTCTGCCCGTACGTCGCGGTGATCGTCGCGTACGCCCGGCGGGTGTCCTCGGCCAGCAGCGCCCGCCGGCCGGCGTCCGTCGCCAGGTCAAACCCAGGGTGTACGCCGCCCACGTCGACCTGCGGCGCGTTCGCCAACACGTACGGGCTGATGTCGACCCGGCCGGTCAGGTCGACGTACACGCCGTCGCGGGCGATCCGCGCGGCCAGCGCCGGATCGACGGCCCGCAGCTGCGCGATCTGATCCGGGCGCAACCCGATCACCTGGCCGGCGGAGGCCGGCAACGTCGGCAGGCTCTGCTGACCGTGCTCGGCGTCGACGACGAGCCGGTGCAGCTGCTCGGTGAGCTGCGGCGCGAACGGCACGTACCCGTTGTGGACCAGCCGGGCCCGGTAGTCGCGCTGCTGGGCACGTTGCGGCTCGGTCAGCGTCGCCGGGTCCGCGCCGAGCACCGCCAGTACGGTCTCCGGGGCGAGCGCCGGTGAGGTGAGCCGCAGCAGCAGGTTCGCCAGGTCCGGCGGCAGCTGCGCCCACCGCGCGTACGCCTGCGGGGTGCCGCCGGTCAGGCCGAGCTGGTCGACGAGTACGCCGATCTCGGCGCGCAGCGCCAGCCGGGTCGGCGGGTCGGCGGCGGTGTAGTGGGCCGCCAGCTCCCGAATCCGGGTCAGCCGCGCATCGGCTGTCGTGGGTGGCGTCGATACGCTGCGGTCATGTCCGACGCCAGCGACGCCCGGCCCGCCGTCAGCGACACCCTGTACGCCGCCATCCTCGCCGACCCCGACGACATGGACCTGCGGCTGCGCTACGCCGACGCCATCGAACCCACCGACCCCGACCACGCCGAGCTGATCCGCGCCGAGATCGCCTGCGATCTGGCCGTCATCGCCGGCACCCCGGTCGATCCTGAATTGTCCGATCGGGCCGCCGTACTCAGCCACCGGCTGACTCCCCGACTCGGCGCGCCCGTCGCCGGCCTGGTCACCGATTGGCTCGTCCGGCGCGGATTCGCCGAATTCATCGAGCTGCCGGGGGCCGACTTCCTCGACCGGGGCGCGGACATCTACCGCCGGGTTCCGGTCCGCCATGTCTGGCTCACCGACGTCGGCCCGGACCTGATCGGTCCGATCGCCGCGAGCCCGCTGCTGGCCCGCCTCACCAGCCTCGGACTGAACAACAACCCGATCGGAAACGACGGGCTGCGCGTTCTGCTGGCCTCGCCGCACCTGCGGCGGCTCCGCTGGCTGGGGCTGGTCAACTGCGGCATCACCCAGGCGGGTGCCGAACTGTTCGCCGAACTCGCTCCCCGGGTCCTGCCCGACCTGCGGTTCGTCTACTTCGCGCGGAACCACGCCGAGCTGGTCCCCTACGGTGAGGGCTTCGACGCCGTCGGCGGGCAGGACCCGATCGACGTCTTCATTCCGCCGATCGCCGAACGGATCGCCGCCGAGCACGGGCCGCTGCCCTGGCTCGATCCCGACATCGCCTGGCGGGGTGGGTACGTCGACTTCGGCGAGGTGTGACCGGATTGGTGGCGAGTTCCGGTTGGCCTCGGCGATGCGTTGGGCATGAAATCGAATGCTCGGCGGGATGTTGCGTGAATCGTCCGGCAGCGCCGCCGACAGTTTCGCCACCTCGACTTCCACCGATTTCCGGAACCTGCCCAGTCTCGGCATGAGCGGGCGGGCCACGGCGGCGGCACCGAGGACCCGGAGTCGGCCGGAGTCGTCGGAAAGTCCAAGGATGTCCGGCTTACCCTCTCGGGTCGTCGCTGGCCCAGGCAGCGGGCGCAACTCCAGTGTGCCGGCGAGGGCGGCGACTCCCCCTGGATATTCAGGAGCCTGGCCGATGGAGAGGACCACCCGGTCGTACTCGTGGCGGGTGCCGTCGGTGAACTCGACCAGGAACGTACCGTCCACTGTGTGCCGGGCGGAGACGATCTCGCGCAGCGACTGGCTGATCCGGCTGTCGGTGGCAGCCACGTCGTACGCGCCGACGTCGGGCAGCGTGTTACGGCGGTTGTAGCCGCCGGAGAAGCTGCGCTGAAACTGCAGCTCGGCATCCCGGGCCGGATCCCCGGTGCGGTCCGCCGGCGGCAGCCCGACCGCGCGGGCCGACCAGTCGATGGTGGCCACCGGTGACGCGGCGGCCTGCTCGATGTCCCAGGCCCCGGAGGCACCCGCGCCGAACACCAGCACCCGGTCACCCGGCTGGTACGCGTCGGCCAGGTTCTGCCCACCGAAGTCGACCCGGGGACGCGCTGGCCGAGGGTCGGTGAACCGGCCGTCAGCGTCGAAGCCGAGCCGCTGCGCGGCACCAGCCGGCAGCGCCGCCGGGTCGACCGGGGAGCCGTCCCGCGCGTACACCTGGCCGGTCCCGGCGTCGACGGCGTACCCGCTGGCCGGATCGACCAGCAGCGGATCGGTGAGTCGGCCGGCGGTGTCAGCCAGCAGCGGCAGGTCGGCGCGGACGGTGTCGGTGCCGCCGAGCACCGTGCGTACCTGCGCGGGCAGCGTCGTCGGGTCGACGGCCACCCCGGTCGGGTCCCGGAACACCGGCACCGGACCGGACCGGTCGACCTGGTAGCCGGTCGCCGGGTCGACGTACCGGCCGGTTGTCGACACCGGCGCGGCCGGCACCCGCGCCGGGCCCGGACCGGCGGCGATGTCCACGGTGGCGGCGTAGAAACCGCGCTCGCCGATCGTCACCCGGTAGTTCGCGCCCGCCGGCCAACCGGCCGCAGCGTCGGCACCGGTCGGGCGGGGCAGGATCGCGGTCGCGGTGCCCTGGTAGCTGGGCATCCCGGTGTACGCGCGGGCCGCGCCGACCGCCGCCGCGAAGTCACTGGAGCGGGCGAACTGGGTGCCTTCGTCGGCGAAGTCCGCCGGCTGGAACGGCAGCCCGGGGATCTCCAACTCGGTGGGGACCTGCCCCATCAGCAGCTGCTGTCGGTCCGCCCACGGGTCGTGGCCCTGCGACACCGCCAGCACCGGCGGCAGACCGTCGCCGGTGTCCGGCGGCGCGTCGAGGGTGGCGAAGTCGGCCGTGGCCGCCCAGCCGCCGCCGATGACCAGCCGGTCGAAGACGTGCTGCGGGTCGGCGTCGAGCGCGGCGTCGACCCGGTCGGTCAACGCCAGGTCCGCCTGGTCGCGGGCGGCGGTCGCCTGCGCGGCCCACTGGCGGGCCGCCGCCCGTACGTCGGCCTGGACGACCCGGATCTCGTCGGCCAGGCCGGGTCGGTCGCGGGCGACCGTGAGCAGCCCGGCGAGGTCCGCGAAGGCCGGCCCCAACTGGGTACGGACGGCAGCGAACCGGGCATCCGTGGCGGCCAGCCCGACCACCGGTACGTTCGGCACCAGGCTGTGCACCCGGTGCCCCGGGTACGGCTCCAGCAGCCCGCTGCTGATCAGCAGGCCGACCGCTTCGGCATGCAACTGGGCCACCTGGGCCGGGTCGGCGTGCCGGCCGGTGCCGGCCTGCGCCAACTGGTCGGCGACGGTACGCAGCTCCGCCAGCCGCCCCATGTCCCGCGCGGTCAGGTGCCGCTGCCCGTCACCCTCGGGCCGGGACCCTTCGGCGAGCGCCGTCGTCGCATCGGTACGCAGCCCGTCGGCCCGCTCCTGGGCGATGGCGTCCACTTCGGCCAGTGCGGCGGCGACCGCCCGCCGGACATGGTCGGTGGAGGCCCGGTCGGACACCCGTACGGTCGCCCCGTCGGCGTGCGTCGCGATGGTGGCGACGGGTGCCACCGTCGTACCGGGCGGCAGGGATGTCACGGTGACGGTGACGGTCACCGGCCCGGCCGAGGTGTCGAGGGTGACCGTGCCGGCGACCGGGTCGGCGACCGCGCCGGCGGGCAGTAGCCCGGTGTCGAGCGCGTCGCGTACCGCCGCGCCGACCGCGACCGGGTCGGCGTCGTACAGCGCACCCCCGAAGGTCGTCCCGGCGGCCGCGCTGACCAGGCCGTCCGGCGCGGAGCTGATCAGGCCGCCCGGCGCGGCGGCTGGCTCTGCTGCTCCGGCGCGACCGTCAGTGGCTAGCTCTGCTGCTCCGGCGCGACCGTCAGCGGCCACACCTGGCGGCCGGTCGTCCGGCCCGCCCGGCGGGCCGCCGCGTACTCCTGCATGATGATCGACGGCGGCATGCTCCGATGGGCCGTCACCGTCCCGTCGTGGTCGATCACCCAGTTCCCCTGGCCCAGCCCCATCCCCTGGGTGCGTTCCGTCTCCGAGAGGATCTCCCGCGCCACCCAGCCGAACTCGAACTCGTGCAGCGCCATCCGGTTCGGCGTCCCGACCAGCCGCTGGATCAGCTCCTGCGCGTCGTCCCGAGTCACTTCCGGTCCCTCCCCGTGCCGTCGGCGCGTCCATCGACCACAACGTGTGCGTCGCCGCCAGATACTCGGCGGGTGGCTGCGTCGCGGTTCCGCCGTACTGCGGATCCCACCACACCGGCCCGTCGGCCCCGTACGGGTAGACGATCAGGAACGCGTGCGAGCCCGCCGCCTGCACGTTCCCGTCGGCGTCCAGGTGCAGCCGGCCGGTGTCCTGATCGAAACTCAGCCAGTCGGCGACGACCAGGGCGGCACTGCCCGGCCCCGCCGCCGCCACCCGCTCCTGCAACTGCGCGTACTGCCGGGCAACCGCCACCGCCCGCTTCTGCGGCGCACCCGGCATGTCCGCCGGCGGCGCCACCCACTCCCCGCCCAACCACTGCTCGGCCCGGCTGATCCCGTCGGCCTCACCGGTGACCCGGTCGATCGTCCCGTCGCCCGCCCGGTCCGGCCAACGCGGCAGCGACACCATCGGCCGACCAAGAAACGTCGACAACCCCGCCAACGAACAATCCATACAATTGTTGCCCCGACCCGACCGCCCCGGACCACCATCATTCACCAAACCGCCGAACGGATGCGACGACGGATCCGCACCCACCACGAACCCACCACCCGACCACAACACCGCCTCAAGATCCGCCTGAAAACCCACATCCTCCAACGGCGCCAGATTCAACGGACCCACCGGACGCGCACCCGACAACGGTCCGGAATCGGCGTGTCCGTCAGCTACTCCGGAGACTCCGTCCGTTACTCCGGAAACTCCGCCTGTTACTCCGGCGAGTCCGTCTCCGGCCACACCTGCCGACCCGAGATCCGGCCCTGCCGACGCTCCGCCGCGTACCGGCTGATCGTCACCGGTACGGGCAGACTCCCGTGCACCGTCACCGTCCCGTCCCGGTCGATGATGTAGCTCCCCAGGCCGATCCGCATCCCCGTACCGCGTTCCTGCGGACTCAGGATCTCCTGCGCCAGCCAGCCGAACTCGAACTCGTGCAGCGCCATCCGGTTCGGCGTCCCGACCAGCCGTTGGATCAGCTCCTGCGCTTCGTCCCGAGTCACTGTTGGTCCCTCCACCTGCAGCCGGCGCGTCCATCGACCACAACGTGTGAGTGGCGGCGACGACATGCGCCGGCGGCACCGTCCACGTCTGGCCGTCCTGCGGATCCCACCACACCGGGCGATCGGCCCCGTACGGGTAGACGATCAGGAACGCGTGCGAGCCGTCGGCCAGGGCGTTGCCGTCGGCGTCGACCTGCACCTGCCCCGTACGCTCGTCCGCACTGAGCCAATCGGCGACGACCAGGGCGGCACTACCCGGCCCCGCCGCCGCCACCCGCTCCTGCAACTGCGCGTACTGCCGGGCAACCGCCACCGCCCGCTTCTGCGGCACACCCGGCATGTCCGCCGGCGGCGCCACCCACTCCCCACCCAACCATTCCTCGGCCCGGTCGACACCGGACGCCTCGCCGGTCTGCCGGTCGACAGTGCCGTCCGGCAGGACGTCGGGCCAGCGCGGCAGCGACACCATCGGCCGACCAAGAAACGTCGACAACCCCGCCAACGAACAATCCATACAATTGTTGCCCCGACCCGACCGCCCCGGACCACCATCATTCACCAACCCACCAAACGGATGCGACGACGGATCCGCACCCACCACGAACCCACCACCCGACCACAACACCGCCTCAAGATCAGCCTGAAAACCCGCATCCTCCAACGGCGCCAGATTCAACGGACCCACCGGACGGGAGCCGGCCAGCGGCGCATCGCCGCCCTTCAGCGGTACGGTCCGGTCGCCTACTCCGCTGACGGGCCCGTCTCCGGCCACACCTGCCGGCCCGAGATCCGCCCCTGTCGACGCTCCGCCACGTACTCCTCGACCACCACCGTCGCCGGCAGGCTCGGCTGGGCGGTCACCACGCCCGTCAGGTCCACGACGGTCTCGTCCTCGGTCATCGACTCCCCCTCCCTGCTCCGGCAACGTCGACGATTGGCCTGTGGCGTCCGCCGACGCGAGGCTCGTCGACACCGCATCACGGCTCTCACCCGACCCCGGCCGGGTGCCAGTCAGGTCGGGCTGGCCTCCTGGCAGATCCGGGTCAACTCCGCTTCGCTCGGCAACGGCACCGTCGTGAAGTGCCGCGTCACCGACTCCGCCGTCGCCCGATCGGTCCGGTGGAACGTGTGACGCTCCTGATTCGCGTACAGGATCGCCACTGCGACGTCCGGGCGGGAGCTCCATCGGTCTGCCCGACGGTCCCAGATCACCGCCTGAGTCGGACCGGGGCAGTTCGCCAGTGCTATGACGTTCACCGGGATGTCCGTCGGATCGATCTGCTGGGACAGCACGTAGTAGTGAAACTCCATCAGTGGCAGCCTCCCCGCCGTCGTCCTTGCCCGAGGTCAGGCCTCGCTGGCCTCCCGACAGATCCGGGTCAACTCCGCCTCGCTCGGCAACGGGACCGCCGTGAAGTGATGCGTCACCGACTCCGCCGTCGCCCGATCGGTGCCGTGGAACGTGTGGCGCTCCTGATTCGCGTACAGGACCGACACCGCTACGTCGGGCCTGAAGCCCCAACGGTTGCTCCGGTAGTCCCAGATCACCGCCTTGGTCGGACCTAGGTCGCTGGCTAGTGCCAGCACGTTCACTGGGGTCTCCGTCGGATTCACTGGCCGGTACAGCAGGTAGTACTGGAACCTCAGGTCGTCCATCAGTCACCGCCGTAGGGTCGAGCACGAAACCAGGGACATCTTCTTGCCCTAGGCCATGTGCCACAAGAATATCCGAGAAGGTTAGCCCGCTGCTTTCGAGCCAGCCGAGGTACTTCCGCCGAATCCCCGCCTGCAGCAGTCCGGACGACTCAACCGCTGAAAACCACTTCGCAAATCCATTGAATTTCGGTTCACCAAATCGAACAAGAAGCGAATCAAGCGACCCTGGCAGATTTCCCGCAAGACCACTTTCCCTGTTCAACGCCAGAATTTCCAGGAAGGCGCCCACTCGCTGTGGAAATTCGACCGAGACATCCCTTACTAGCTCGTACGCAGCATGGGTTTGCTTTCCAACCGACCAGCTTGTACTTGTCGGAAACTGCAGCTCATAAGTTCGACCCTCGGGGGAAGTCAGGGTAACATTACATCCGTAGTACCTATTTCCAGACCTCCAGAAAACTTTACCAGACTCGACCCGATGCCCCTGCGACTCCAATCCGCCAAGCACACCCTCCACCGCAGTTCCATACGAATCACCGTCCGGACAGCGAACCGCGAATCTCACGATGTCGTTGATCTCGCCAAGCGCCGACGGCAAGTCAATTCCGAACGCACCAAAGTCGACCAGGAACTTCCGCGCCAAAGAGCTCGACCCTTTGACACAATTCTCCACCCCAAGAAGCGTGAGGGGAAGGCTACCAGGAAAATTCTGACCTGAATTGATCTCGTCGATTACTTGTCGAATGTCTCCAATGATTACATCAGCATCTATCCGCGCCGCATGAACGGCGTCGATAACAATCTTTCGCTCCCGGTCCGACAACTCGTCGAAATACGGTGCATCACGGTCCAGCGATGCGGACCGTTCCGCGCTTAGGCCTCGCCCGTCTCCTGGCAGATGCGGGTCAACTCCGGCTCGCTCGGCAACGGGACCGTCGTGAAGTGATGCGTCGCCGACTCCGCCGTCTCCCGGTCCACCCCTCGGAAGTTGTTGCGTTCCTGGTTCACGAACAGCACTGCTGTCGCGACGTCCGGCTGGCAGGTCCACCTGGCCGTCGGACGGTCCCAGATCACCGCTCTGGTGGGACCTTGATCGTTGGCCAACGCGATCACGTTCGCCGGATGGTCCGACCGCCGCGTCGGGTGGTACAGCAGGTAGTACTGGAACTCCATCAGCAGCAGCCTCCCCGCCGTCGTCCCGACCCGTGGTCAGGTCCGGCTGGCCTCCTGGCAGATCCGGGTCAACTCCGGCTCGCTCGGCAACGGGACCGTCGTGAAGTGACGGGTCACCGACTCCGCCGTCGACCGGTCCACTGCCCGTACGCTGTGGCGCTCCGGGTTGGCGTACAGGATCGACGCCGCCACGTCCGGTCGGAAGCCCCACCTCGACGTCGGACGGTCCCAGATCACCGCCTGGGTCGGCCCGGGGCCGGCCGCCACCGCTATCACGTTGACCGGCGGCTGGGTCTGGTCGTCCGTCCGATACAGCAGGTGGTAGCGGAAGGTCAGGGTCGGCATCGGTGCTTCCTATCGCGTCGGGATCGAATCCGGGCAGGTCGGACGGGTCCAATCCTCGCGCAGCCAACTCCTGCCGGAAGCTGCGACTCGGGTCGGCGGCCAGCCAGTCGGCGTAGTCCTGCCGCAGGCCGGCCTGGTCCTGTTTGCCGATCCACTTGGCGAAGCTGGTGTCCTTCGGCGGGCCGTACCGCTCGGTCAGCACCGGCATGCCGCCGGGCATCCGGTCGGCGATGTCGTGCGCCCTGTTCACGGCGAGGATGTCGAGGAAGGCGTGCATCCGGTCGGCCGGGGTCCGCGCCGGGTCGCGCATCACCTCGTACGGGCCGTGCGTCTGCTTGCCGATCGCCCAGCTCGTGGCGGTCGGGAACTGCACCTCGTACGTGCGCCCGGTCGGCGAGACGAGGGTGCAGTTCAGCCCGAAGAACCGGTTCCCGGGGTGCCAGAAGCTCTTGACGTCGGTCACCTGGTGGCCGCTGGCGGTCAGCGCGTCGAGCACCCCGGCCACCGCCGGCCCGTACGCGTCGGTCTCCGGTGCCCGTACGGAGAACCGGACCACGTCGTTGATCTCGGCCAGTGCCTCCGGGAGGGTGTAGCCCTTCGGCTCGAAGTCGGTGCTGAACCTGCGGGCCAGCGACTCGGCGCCCTTGACCCGGTACTCGCTGCCCAGCGGGGTGAGCGTGTCGGTGCCGGCCAGGCCGAGGTCGGCGTTGAGCCGGTCACCGATGGTCTGCAGCTCGGCCAGGATCGCGTCGGCGTCGACCTGGGCGGCGGCCAGTTCACCACGCAGGGTGTCCCGGTCAGGCTCGGTCAACGCGTCCAGGTACGCAGAGTCGCTGACCGTCCCGGTGGTCGACGCGATCGTCGACGCGGTCGTCGACGCGTTCGTGCTGGTCTGCGGGCCGTCGGCGGGCACCGGGTTGCCGTCGGCGTCGAGGGTGATCGACCAGACCCCGTTGACCTCGCTGCCGTAGATCGGTGCGGTGTCGGAAACGGTCCGACTCTGCGCGTCGATCCAGATGATCTGCCCGTCGTGGTTGACGGCGTTCCAGGTGTGCGCGCCGCCGCCGGCCGCCGCGGTCCAGCTGGTGATGATCAGGGCGGCGGAGCCGGGGCCGGCGCGGCGCAGCTGGTCGGCGACCGCGTCCAGCCCGGCGGTCCCGCGCCCGGCCGGTGCGAAGGGCGCGCCCAGCCACTGTTCCTGCCGCCGGGTGCTGTCCGGTTCGGCGGTCAGCCCCGGTTCGGTGGCGGCCGCGACCTGCGGGTCGCCGTACCAGGTGGCGAGGACGGAGAGTCCGACGTCGGCGCAGTTCGTGCTGCGGCCGGGGTTCGCCGGACCGCCGTCGTTGACCAGTTCCGGCCAGCGGCCGTCGCGCGGGTCGGGGTGCCGGGCCGGTCGGCCGTCCGACCCGACCGGTACGGCGTCGGCCAGCGCCTGCTGGTCGGCAGGGTCCGGTGGCACCAGCGGAAGTCCGTCGCCGGTCGGTCTGGTCTCCGGCAGCGCCCGCCCGTCACCCAACGCGCCGGAGTCGGGCGGTACGCCCGGGCCGGGCAGCCGTTCGGTGTCGACCACCGGGGTGATACCGAGGTTGTCCAGCAGCGGCCCGCACGACCGGCACGGTGGTCGGTAGTCGCCGCGTTCGTATACCACGTCGATGTCCTGGGCGCGGCGGAACTGGTGGGTGACGATCCGCGCCCCGGCCAGCTCCGATCGGGCGTACGTGTCGAAGTCGCCGGGTCGGCCGGCGTCGTTCCACTGCCGTTCCAGCTGGTACACCACGTCGGAGACCAGGGCGACCTCGGCGCATTTGCCGTGCCCGCTGCCGGGCCGGTCGACCTGCCGGGCGACCTGGTCCAGCACGGTCTGGACCAGTGGATGCGGGGTCGGTTCGGCGGCCGGGTCGGTGCTCTGGTCGGCGGTCATGCTGGTGTGGGTGGTGAGCTGCCCGTTGCGGGTCAGCAGCGCCCCGACCACACCCGGCCGTTTGGCCATCGAGATCTGCTCGCCGGGGGTGATCTGCTGCTGCCGTCGGGTCACCGCGTCCTGGACGGAGTCGACCAGCGCCCGGGATGCCTCGATGAGTGCCTGGTCGGCGTCGGGGCTGGTGGGGTCGCCGTCGAACTGGACCGGTGCCAGCTGCCAACTGTGCGTACCGCTGCCGGTGGGGCCGGTCGACCGCTGCAGCGTCTGCGGGTCGACGGCCGGTCCGGGGGCGGGTCCGCGGGACGCCGGCTGCGCCGCCCGGTCCGGGTCGCCAGCGGTCGCGGCCGGCGGCGGTACGGGTGCCGGCGGGCCGATCGGCGGCAGTACGGGTGGCGTCTGGCCGACCGGGGTGGCCCCGGTCGCCGGGGTCCCCACGGCCGGTGCCGGTACGGGTGCCGGCGCGGCGACCGGCGGGCTGAAGGTGACCGAGCCCGCGGAGGGCCCGATGGTCGACACAGGTGGCCGGGCCGGTGTCGTCGCGGTCCCGGTCGACGTGTTCGCACTGGCGGCGGCCGTGTTCGGACTGGCGGAGGTGCCTGGACTGGCCGACGTGGCCGGGCTGGTCGACGTGTTCGCACCGGCGGTCGAGGTGCCCGGGGCAGTGGTGGCGGCGGTGGACGCGGATGCGGCCGGCGTGGCGGTGGACGTCGCTGGGGTCGACGTCGCTGGGGTGGACGTCGCTGGGGTCGACGCCGCTGAGGTGGCGCTGGTCGGCGGCGCACCCGCTGCAGCCGTACCACCGCTCGGTGCCACAGCCCCCGGCGCGGACGCAGCCCCCGGCGCGGATGGGGCAGCCGGCGTGGATGGGGCAGCCGGCGTGGATGGGGCAGCCGCAGACCCCGGCGGCCCGGCCCCGACCTGGGCCGGCGGTCCGTCACCGGAGGTTGCCGTCGGTGTCACGGTGTCGGGCCGAGCGGGCTGTTCGACCTCGGTGGCGGCCAGGTTCGAGGCAACGACGTCCGGAGCGGTCACGTCCACGGTCGTGGGCGCCAACGAGATGGAGCCGGCACCGGCCTCCGGCACAGTCGCCGGTGGCGCGGCGCCCGATGGATCGGCGCCCGATGGAGCGGCACTCGTCGACGCGGGCGGGCCGGCACCATCGGCGACACCGACACCCGCCGTACTGCCGGCTCCACCACCCGCGCCACCCGCGCCACCCGCGCCGCCGGCGCCGCCGGTGCCGGCGGTGCCGGCACTGCCGTCCACTGTGCTGCTGCTGCCGAGCGTACCCAGGTCGATCCCGCCGGCACCGACGGTCGTCAGCGGCATCCCGGTCGCCAGGTCGATGGCGCCGCTGGGTGGCGCGACGCCGCCCAGCCGGTTGGCGAAGCCAGCGGCGGCGGCACCGGCCGACGACGCCGCCATGGTGGCACCGCCCCGGCCCGCACCGCTGGTGAAGCCGCCGAGGACACCCTGCCAGCCGGGGCTGGTCCACTGCTGGTTGACGGCGAGGTTCGCGGCGACGCTGGCCGCCGGTGAGATCACCGCGTTCTGCAGGCCGGCGGCGACCGAGCGGCCACCCCAGCGGAGGGTGCCGGCGCTCCACCGGGCGGCCCGGGAGGTCCCGAAGTTCAGCGCCGGTGGCCGGAACGACACCGGTACGCGCGGGGCGATGGTGTTGCGCAGCAGCCGGTTGCCGCCGAAGCCGAGCGCCCCGCCGAAGGCTCCGCCGACGGCGGCGGTCAGCGTCCGGTTGCCTTCCCACTCGCGGCGGTTGCCCCGGGCCATCTGGTACGCCTGGGCACCGACGTCGATGATCAGTTCCTCGCCGATCTCCTCGGCGAGTTCGATGCCCAGTTGGGTGCCGAGCCGGCGGGCGCCGATCCGGCTCACCCCGGTGGTGGCGAGCCGTGCCGAACTCTGCAACGCGGCCCGCATCCCGGCCTGGGTCAGCATCTGCCGGCCGAGCTGGGCGAGCAGCCGCCGGAAGGCGACGGTGACGGCCTGCCGGCCGGCGGCGAGGATGCCGGGGATGGCGCCGGCGGAAACGCCACCGAGCCAGGCCATCAGCAGCGCCACGAAGACCGCGATCACCGTGATGGCGACGGCGATCAGGATGGTCAGTTTGGCGTACTCGATCTCGTTGGCGGCGTTGTCGCAGCCGCTGGCGAAGGCGGCGGCGGCCTTCTGCAGCACCGGCAGTCCGGTGTTGGGTCCGACGCCGACCTGCTGCCAGAAGGTGGCGAATTCGGCGCCGGCGTCGCCACCCCAGCCTTCGATGACCCGCAGCGCCGCCGGGTCGGCCTCGGCGAGGGCCTCGCCGATTGCCTCGGCAAGCTGCCGCCAGGCATCGGCGAGCTCGCGCATCTCGACCTCGTCGCCGGTGGGCCAGGCCTCACCGGCGCTCACCCAGCAGATCGCGTCCCAGACCCACGCGTACTCGCCGAGCCCCTCCCTCGGGTTCATGATCGACACGACGTGGGCCTTCCGACAGCTGCCGGGTCACTTGCCGCCGAAGCTGGTGGAGACCGCGTCGTCGTCGTCGACGGTGCCGTCGACGGAGGAGACGATCCGCACGCCGACGTCGTCGATCGCGGCGATCAGCTCGTCGCCGGCGTCGAGGGTGACCGCGGCCGGGGCCTCGTCACCGCCGTCGAGGTAGTGCTCGTTGAAGGCCCGTCCGGCTTCGTCGTCGCCCCAGGGCCGAGCGGCGTTGAGGCCACGGATGGTGGCGGTCAGCCGGGTCCACTCGCCGGAGAGCCGCTCCACGGCACCACCGAGCACGGCCCCGGCCGGTCGCACCAGATCCGGGTCGACGAAGGTCTGTTGTGGGTCGGTCACCTGCGGTCACCTCCGGGCAGGTCGGCGTCGAGCTGGCGGAAGATGCCGTCGAGGTCGGCGTCCATGTGCGCCTGGAACTGGGCGTCCGGCACCAGCGGCCGGCAGATCCGCTCCACCTCAGCCATCGCCTGGTCGGCGGCGGTCCGGATGGTGTCGGTGATGGTGGCGGCCAGCTGCGCGGCGTTCGGCCGCCGGTAGATGCGCGGATCCAGTTCCACTTTGGTCACCTGGCCGCGCGGGCCGACGGTCACCGTGACGAGACCGTCGTCGGAGGTCACCGTCGCCGACACGGCACGCAACTGCTGCTGTACGTCGCCGACGCCCGCGCGCATCCGGTCGAACTGTGCCATGAGCTCGTCCGCGCGGGCACGCAGCCCCTGCAGGTCCATGGTGTCCTCCCCGTCGCCGCGTCACCGGGCACGACCCCGTACCGCCCGGGCACGGCATCGTCCTGACGATACTGAATGTGTGCCAGCCGCACGAGCCCGCTCGGCCTGGCCAGCTCGGTACGATGCCCGCACCCACCGGCTCGTCAGGAGGTCGACGGATGCGCTCACCGGCGTTGACCCGGACCCGGATCAGCGGACCACCCCGCGTAGGCTCCTCGGCCGGCACCGCGTCCTGGGCCGGCACCGCGTCCTGGGCCGGGCTGTTGGCCACGGTCGTCACCGTGCTCGTCACGACGGCCGCGCCGGGGGCACCGGCCGCCGCCGCACCCGGCAGCTGCCGTAACCCGGCCCAGCCCGGTCCGGTGATCCCGCAGCTGTCGTGGCATCAGCGGTGGCTCGCGCCGGACCGGATCTGGCCGGTCACCGACGGGTCCGGCGTCCGGGTAGCGGTGATCGACTCCGGGGTGGACGACGACCATCCGCAGCTGGCCGGCCGGGTGGCCGACGGCACCGACCTGCTCGACGTCGAGGACAGCGGCACCGTGGACTGCGCCTCGCACGGCACCGCCGTGGCCAGCCTGATCGCGGCCACCCGCCGCGACGGGGTC
Source organism: Solwaraspora sp. WMMD791 (assembly GCF_029581195.1). Lineage (NCBI taxonomy): Bacteria > Bacillati > Actinomycetota > Actinomycetes > Micromonosporales > Micromonosporaceae > Solwaraspora > Solwaraspora sp. WMMD791. Next base: position 4,861,415 of record NZ_CP120737.1, on the reverse strand, counting down.
GGCTTCCACGGGCTGGCACCCGGGGTGACGATCGTGCCGGTACGGGTCACCGAGCGGGTGCAGGCCGCCGAGGGTGGCACCGGCTCGCCCGGTGCCCGGCTCGCCGAGGCGATCGACGTGGCGGTGGCGGCCGGCGCCGACGTGATCAACATGTCGTTGACGATGTACCGGGCCGACGAGGCGGTACGTGCGGCGGTGGACCGGGCCCGCCGGGCCGACGTCGTCCTGGTCGCTGCGGCCGGCAACAACCATCAGCGCGGCGAGGTGCCCGATCCGACGCCGTACCCGGCGGGTTTCGACGGGGTGATCGGCGTCGGGGCGATCGACGAAAACGGCGTACGGCTGCCGGACTCGCAGGTCGGCGGGTACGTCGACCTGGTGGCACCGGGTGGGGCGGTCGTCGCGGCGAGCCGGGTCTCCGGGCACGAGGTGCTCAGCGGCACCAGCTACGCCACCCCGATGGTGAGCGCGGCGGCGGCGCTGCTGCGCGCCGCCGAGCCGCAGTTGTCGGCGGCGGAGGTGACCCGCCGGCTCATCGCCACCGCCGACCCGGCGGCCGGTAGCCGCGCTGACGGCTACGGCCACGGGGTGGTCAACCCGTACCGGGCGGTGACCGAGCAGCTCAGTGCGGCCGAGCCGCTGGCCGTGCCGGCGTTGCCGGCGGTCACCGAGGATCCGGCGGCGGTGGCCCGGGCGCAGCGGTGGCGGTCGCTCGGGCTGGTCGCGGTGGTGGTGGCCGCCGCTGTGGCGATGATCGCGGCGGGGGTCGTCGTGGCGGTCAGCGCACTGCCGTACGGGCGGCGTCGACGTTGGCGGCCGACCCGGTGGGTCGACGTACCGCCGGGCGGGGCGCCCGTCGCCGGCGGCGCTGGTGGCTCCGTTGGGGCGGCCGGGGACCCAGGGGCGGATCCGCAGGAGACGTTCTTCGTGGTGCCGGGCACCCGGCTCCGGTGACCGGGGCCGGGTGGGGCCAGGTCAGGCCGGTGACCGGGGCTGGACCGCGCAGGGGGTCCGGCCCCGGTCACCGTCCGGGTCACTCGAACTTGGCGCGGTTGGCCGCCTCGCGGGCCTGCATCCGGACAGCCGCCTCGCGCAACGCCTTCTCGATCCGGGTGAGCAGGTCGTTGAGGTCGGTGGCCGCCGACTCCCACTCGGCCTGCCGGGCCAGGTACGCCGTCTGCGCGGAGCCTTCCCAGGTCGCCACCAGCGGCTGGATGCCGGTCTTGAGCCCGTCGAGCTCGGCCATCATGTTCTTGGCCGCCGAGCCGCAGTTGTCGGCGGCACCGTTCAACGCGGCGAAGTCGTAGCGAATGTCCATCTCGATTCCCCCCGGTCAGAGCTTCAGCGCGGCGGTGATCTGGCCGGCGGAAGCGCCGGCCGAATCCATCTCGGACTTGATCTCCTCGTCGCTGACTTCGTAGTCCTTACCGGCCGAGCCGACGGCTTCGGCGATCGACCGCAGCGCGACGTTCAGCCGCGCCATGTCCTCGTCGAACGATTGGCGCACCTGCTGGAACGAGCCGGCACCGATCCCCTTCCACTGGTCGTAGAGGGGCATGAGCTGATCCATCAGCCGATTCAGGTTCGAGGTCAGCCGGTCCGCGACGCCGTCGACGTCCTTCTCGGTCTGAACCATCAGACCGGTATTGGTGTTCATCCCGCTCATGGTGGAGTTTCACCCCGTCCTCTGGTGCGATGCCCCGAATTCGAAGGGGCGGTGCCGCATGGTGCGCCGACGCACCATCTGTCAATGGAAACGGTAGTTGCTGATGTCCAGTGGCGCCAGACCGTTGCCGCCCGTCCGACACTCACCGTACCGGGAGCGAAGATCCACTGTAGTGGCTCAGACTGGCTGTTTCGCCGCGACCGGGTCCAGGGTCGGCCCGGCCGGCAGCCGCACCACCAGGCTGGTCGGCAGCCGTACCGGCGTCGCCTGCGGATAGCCGAGCATCGCGGCCACCGCGCGGTCCGCCAGCGGGTACCGGATGCCGAGGTCGGTGACCAGGGTCAGGGTCCCGGCGGGGGCGTCCGGGCTGGGCAGCGCCTCCACCAGGGCGCCGTGCCCCGGCGCGATCACCACCACGTCGGCCAGCGGCACCCCGTCGGCGGTCCGCGCCGGCGTGACCAGCGACTGCTCCACCGACTCGACCTGCGCGTCGAGCAGCACCTGCGGCTCGTGGCGGTCCGGGGCGTACCCGGCGCAGACGCTCTGCCGGCCGTCGGTGAGCCGGACGATCTCCGGCCGGCGTTCCGGCGCGGGGGCGGTGGTCTGCGCCGGACGCTCGGCCCGGGGCGCGGCGACCACCGTCGCCGCGGCGGCGGTCCGTACGACCGGCTGCTCCCCGTCGTACGCCTCCCGCGTCCCCGGATCAGCCAGCAGCACCTCTGCCTGCAACTCGGTCAACGGCAGCAGCCGGGCCCGTTCGGCCAGGTAGTACTGCCGGTCGCCGGCCTGATTCTGCACCGCGTAGATCTCGCCGGTGACCGCGTCCGGCAGGGCCGCCGACGGCTCGCCCCGGCCGGCCACCGACCGGCTGCCGATCGGCTCCCCGGCCGGCAACGCGTTCAGCCACGCGCCGCCGACCAGCACGATCGGCTCCGACCGCAGGGTCAGCCCTTCCAGGACGATCTCCGGGTCGACCAGTTCGTGCCGCTGGTCGCGCCAGATCAGGTGCAGCCGGCCACTGTCGGCGTCACGGACCAGCAGCGCCCCGTCACCGGCGGACCGGCCGCCGACCGGTGCCCGGCCGACCGTCAGCACCGTACGGGTGGTCGCCTCGCCGGCCTGGTCCCGCACCACCTGGGAACACAACGTCCAGCCGTCGGTGAGCAGCCGGTCCGCCCCGGGCAGGGCGTCGGGGGCGTCCGGGATGCCGATCCGGGCCCCGCGCGGTGCCACGTCCAGCGAGTTGCGGGAGACCCGGGTCAGCGGCGCGAAGCTCTCCAACGCCAGCAGCGCCGACGCGTAGTTCACCACCGGGTGCAGGTGGCCGTCGCGGTACAGGTACCGGGTCCCGGTCTCCTTCTCCAGGATCACCGAGTCGCCGTCCTGCCAGCCGGTCGCTCCACCGGGGACGACGAAGCCGAAGATGCCGACCGCGCCGAGGCAGAGCACGGCGACCATGATCCCACCCAGGCCCGCCGCGCCGAGCCGGCCGAACGGTGCCGCGACCGGGTCCGGATCCCGGGCGACCAGCGCGGACGTCATCCGCTGGACGAAGAACTGGTACGACTGGACCTGGTCGCGCCGCGACGGCATCCCTGGCCACCTCCCGACCGCCGGTGCCGCGTATCCCCACCACGCAGCGTGCTGCCTACCATAGGCTCCGGCTACGACGACGTACCCCGGGGTCCGACCCCGGCGGCGGAGGGACGCATCGGTGATCGGACGCGACGAGGCGCTCGCGCTGGCCCGCGACTGGGCGACGACGCACGGCGCGGACCCGGCGGCGGAGATCGGCCTGTACGAGTTCGACCACGGGTACGTTGCCTGGCTGGTCCCCACCGGGGACACCGGCAGCCAGGTTCCCGCCGAACCGGTGGGGCCGCCCGCGCCGCCGGCGACCAGTGGGGCGGCGCGCATCGTCGTCGACCGGCAGTCAGGCGTGGTCAGCCAGTGGCCGCCGCTTCCGGTGGCGGTCGTCGCCGCCCGGTACGCCGCCGAACGCTCCGCCGACCACCGGTTCCCGCCGGACGTCCGCCACGTGCTGACCGCCGCCGGCTGGTTCGCCGGCCGCGACGTCACCGCGATGGTCGACCAGTGGGCGAGCCGGTGGGCCGGTGAGCTCGACGGCCTGGTGATGAGCCCGGCCGCGCGGGCGGCGCTTGTCGAGTTCGGCGGCCTGACGCTGCCGCAGTTCGGCAGCGACGGTACGGCCGACGCCGGCTTCCCGACGTTCCTGCACCCGGTCCGCAGCGGCCTGGTCACCGAGGAGGCCCGGGTCTTCGTCGACGAGTACGACCACCCGGTGTTCCCGCTCGGCGGCAACTCCGACGGCCCGTCCGAGCTGGTCGTCGACGCCGCCGGCCGGGTGTTCCTGCTGCACTGGGCCGGCTACCAGTTCGTCGCCGGCAGTGTCGACGCGGCGTTGACCCGGCTGATCCGGGGTGGGCCGTTCCCGCCGCTGCGGCCCGACCAGCTGTCGTCGCAGGACTGACGGTCAGCCGTCGGCCAGGGACGGCAGCGACAGGTCAGCCGTTGATCGCCCGCATGAACCCGTAGAGGCCGAGCACGGCGCAGGCCACCGGCACCACCGCCAGCTGCAGCACCACATCGAGCCCGTCACCGAGGCGGGCCAGCCGGGGCGCCGGCGGCCGCCGACTGTAGACCATCCCGGCTGCCACCACCAGGGCCACCACCAGCAGCACCACCGGCAGCAGTGCGACCCGTACCCCGGTCGGTACGTCGGCAGCGCCGACCAGCACCAGCAGGGCGACCCCGGCCAGCCCGCCGACCAGCAGCGGCACCCGGTGCCGAACGGTCGGCACCAGCCGGGCCCGCAGCAGGAAACCCGCGGACACCACCGCGACCAGCAGCAACGCGCCGACCGACGCCGCGACGGTGAGTACCGCCAGGGCGGCGGTGGCGGTCGCCGCCGCACCGAACATCAACCCGGTCAGCACCTCGTCGGCGCGCGCCGTCGCCTGGTAGATCTGCGCCCGGTCCGGCTGCGGATCGTCACGGACCAGGTCCTCCGGGGTACGCGGCAACGACGGCATCGGCAGCTTGCCGGCCCGTACCGAGATCAGCGGCATCGCCGGCAGCAGCAACGTGACCAGGCTGACCACGACGGCCGCCGCTTTCGGCGCGTCCAGCGGGCCGACCGCCAGCGCCGCGCCGAGCACCCCGCCGACGCCGGTGAACATGGCCGCCACGAAGACCCGGCCGGCGTCGCCGACGGCGAGCATGCCGAGCAGGCCGGTCAACGCCAGCGCCGCCGCGCCGGCCAGCACGTGCGGTGCCCCCAGCGCGGTGATCCGGGCACCGTCGGCCAGCGCCACCGCGCCGCCGAGGAAGGCGTACGGCAGCGCCAACGCGGTCAGGGCCGCACCGGCCAGCGAATCGGCCATCGCCCGGGACAGCACCGTGCCGACGGCGACCAGGACGGCGGCCGTACCGAGCAGGGCCAGCCCGACGAGCAGCCCGACCTCGCCGGCGGTCACCACCGCGACCAGGGCGAGCAGCAGCAGTACGGCGGTGACCAGCAGCCCGGTCGCCCGGGTCGCCGCCGGGGTCCACGGCCGGCCCCGGCGGCGGGCACCGGCCGCGACCGCCTCCATCAGGTCGTCGTAGGCCAGCTCCGGCCAGTCGGTCCGGCGGGGCAGCAGGTGCAGGGTCTCGCCGTCGCGGACCTGCTGGGCGGCGAGGGTACGGGTCAGGTCGAGAGTGGAGCCGTCGGTGCGGCGCAGCGCCCAGCCGCCGTCGGCCGTACCGTCGGAGGGGTCCTCCTCGGCGTGGCGCAGCACCGCCGGCAGCAGACCGACCAGCGGCAGGTGCTCGGGCAGGGCCAGATCGATCCGTCGGGTCGGTGCCACGACGGCGATCCGGGCGAGTCCGGTTCCGGCCTGGGTGACCACTGCTGACTCCTCGTCGATGCCGCGGGCTGTCCTGACTCGAGAAGGCTACCTACCATGTGCCGGTGCCATCGGTGCCGGTAGTGCGACGGCAGCCGGGTGTGACGACGACGGGGAGGGTCGATCCGTGGGTACGGTCGTGATTCGGCGTCCGACGCGCCAGCCGGAGCCGGAGTACCCGTCCGGGGAGGTGCTGCTCGACGCGCCACCGGAACTGCCGGCCCCGACCGGCCGGTCCTGGGGGCAGCTGATGATGCTGCTGCCGATGCTGGCCGGCTCGGTGGCGATGGCGCTGATGTACGCCGGTCGGGGCGGTTCGACCCTGAGCTACGTCGCCGGTGGCCTGTTCGGACTCTCCGCACTCGGCATGCTCGCCTCCCAACTGACCGGCCAGGCCGGCGGGCCGAGCAAGCAGGAGATGGCGCAGCGCCGCCGCGAGTACATGGCGCACCTGTCGCGGCAGCGCCGCCGGGTGCTGCGCACCGTCCGCCAGCAGCGGGAGGCAGCGTTCTACCGGCACCCCGACCCGCAGGCGCTGTGGTCGGTGCCGGTCGGTCCCCGGCTGTGGGAGCGCCGTCGTGGGGACGCCGACTTCGCCACCGTACGGGTGGGTCTGGGGCCGCAGGAGCTGGCGACCCCGCTGGTCCCGCCGCCGCCGACGGCGCTGGAGAAGCTGGAGCCGATGTGCGCGCTGGCGTTGCGCCGCTTCCTCACCACCTACGCCTCGGTGCCGGACCTGCCGGTCGACATGGCGTTGCGCGGCTTCGCCCGAGTGCACCTGCGCGGCGACGCCGACGCCGCCCGGGGCCTGGTACGGGCGGTGATCTGCCAGGCCGCCGCCTTCCACGCCCCGGACGACGTGCTGGTGGCGGTCTGCGCGGCGCCGGCCCGGCGGGACCAGTGGGAGTGGACCAAGTGGCTGCCGCACGCGCTGCACCCGACCCGTACCGACGCGATGGGGGCACTGCGGCTGGTGTCACCGACGGTGACCGGGCTGGAGGCGATGCTCGACGACGTGCTGGCCAACCGGCCCCGGTTCAACGTCTCCGGTGCCGGTACGGCCGCACCCGGTCCGCACCTGCTGGTGGTGATCGACGGTGGTGACCCGGCCGGATCCGACCATCTGATGACCGAGGGCGGGGTCGAAGGGGTGACGATCCTCGACCTGTCCGAGCCGCCGCCGCGCGTACTGGACCGGGCGCGGCTGCTGCTGGAGCTGGCCGCCGACGGGGCGATGACCAGCGTGACCCTGGACGGGCGGGTGGCGATCGGCACCGCCGACAGCTGCGCCGTCGCCGAGGCCGAGGCGCTGGCGATGCAGCTGGCGCCGCTGCGGCTGTCCGCCGCGTCCCGGGGCGAACAGCCGCTGCACCAGGAGCAGGACCTGGCCGACCTGCTGGACCTGGGGGATCCGTACGAGTTCGACGTGGACCGGGCCTGGACGCCCCGGCCCAACCGGGACCGGCTGCGGGTGCCGCTCGGGCTGACCCCGGACGGTACGCCGGTCGAGCTGGACCTGAAGGAGTCCGCGCAGGACGGGATGGGCCCGCACGGCCTGCTGATCGGCGCGACCGGTTCCGGCAAGTCCGAGCTGCTGCGGACGCTGGTGCTGGCCCTGGCCGCCACGCACTCGTCGGAGACGTTGAACTTCGTGCTGATCGACTTCAAGGGTGGTGCGACGTTCACCCGGCTGGACAAACTGCCGCACACCAGCGCGGTGATCACGAACCTCTCCGACGAGCTGCCGCTGGTCGACCGGATGACCGACGCCATCAACGGCGAGCTGGTCCGCCGCCAGGAGCTGCTCCGCTCGGCCGGCAACTACGCCTCGCAGCGCGACTACGAGAAGGCTCGGGCGGCCGGCGCCCCGCTGGACCCGATGCCGGCGCTGCTGATCATCTGTGACGAGTTCTCCGAGCTGCTGACCGCCAAACCCGACTTCATCGACATGTTCGTCCAGATCGGACGAGTCGGCCGGTCGTTGAGCGTGCACCTGCTGCTCGCCTCGCAGCGCCTGGAGGAGGGCCGGCTCCGCGGCCTGGACACCCACCTGTCGTACCGGATCGGCCTACGGACCTTCTCCGCGATGGAGAGCCGGGTCGTGCTGGGCGCCACCGACGCCTACGAACTGCCCCGCTCCCCCGGCCACGGCTACCTGCGCTTCGGCACCGAGCCGCTGGTGCGTTTCCGGGCCGCGTACGTCTCCGGCACGTACCGCAGCAAGACCGCCGAAGCGGTCGCCGCCGGCGACGGCGACGACCGCGTCCAGGAATACACCACCCAGTACGTCGCCCCCCGGCTGCCCACCGCCGCCCGCGCACCCGAACCCGAACCGACCGACGCCACCGGCGAAAGCCTGCTCGACATCCTGGTCGGCCGACTCGCCGGCCGCGGCAAACCTGCCCACCAGGTGTGGCTGCCACCGCTCGGCGACCCGATGACCCTCGACCAGCTGCTCTCCCCGCTGGCCGCCGACCCGGAACGCGGCCTCACCGCCGCCAGCCCCGCCCTGCAGGGCGAACTACGGGCCGCCGTCGGCGTCATCGACAGACCGTTCGAACAGCGCCGTGACGTCCTCTGGCTGGAACTGGCCGGATCCGCCGGACACACCGTCATCGTCGGCGGCCCGCAGAGCGGCAAGAGCACCCTGCTGCGGACCGTCGTGTCCGCCCTCGCCCTCACCCACACCCCGCGCGAGGTGCAGATCTACTGCCTCGACCTGGGCAGCGGGGCACTCACCGCACTGCGCGACCTGCCGCACGTCGGCGGCGTCGCCACCCGGCTCGACGCCGGCCAGGTCCGCCGGACCATCGCCGAACTGCGGCTGCTGATGGCCCAGCGGGAACGCCGCTTCGCCGAACGCCGCATCGACTCGATGGCCACCTACCGGCGGGAACGCCGCCACGGCGGGCACACCGACGACCCGTTCGGTGACGTGTTCCTGGTCATCGACGGGTGGGCCGCCGTACGGGGCGAATTCGAGGACCTGGAACCGGCGATCACCGACATCGCCAACCGGGGGCTGTCGTTCGGCGTACACCTGGTGATCACCGCGAGCCGGTGGATGGACCTGCGGCCCGCCGTACGGGACGTCTTCGGCACCCGGCTGGAGCTGCGCCTCGCCGACGCCAGCGACTCCCACCTGGACCGGCGGGCCGCGATGAACGTGCCGGACAAGGCCCCCGGCCGGGGCATCACCCCCGACGGCATGCAGTTCCTCGCCGCGCTGCCCCGCGCCGACGGCGACGCCGACAGCGAGACCCTCACCGACGGCGCCCGCCGGTTCGTCGCCGACATCGCGGCCGCCTGGCAGGGGCCGGGCGCGCCACCGGTGCGGCTACTGCCGGCCGAGGTGCCGTACGACAGCGTGCCCGACACCGGACGGCCCGGGGTGCCGATCGCCATCGCCGAGGCCGACCTGCAGCCGGTGCACCTCGACCTCGGCACCGACCCGCACTTCATCGTCTTCGGCGACGGCGAGTCCGGCAAGAGCAGCTTCCTGCGGGCGTTCGCCCGGGGCGTCACCGACCGCAACGACCTGACCCAGGCCCGGCTCATCGTCGTCGACTACCGGCGCAGCCTGCTCGGCGACATCAGCAAGGAACACCAGATCGGGTACGGCACCTCGGCGCAGGTCACCGAGGGCATGATGACCGAAGTGGTCAACGTGATGCGCGACCGGCTGCCCCCGGCGGACGTCACCCCCGAGCAGCTACGGGCCCGCAGCTGGTGGCGCGGCCCCGACCTGTACCTGCTGGTCGACGACTACGACCTGGTCGCCGGCGGCGGCAGCAACCCGCTGCTGCCGCTGCTGGAGTTCCTGCCCCAGGCCCGCGACATCGGACTGCACCTGGTGATCGCCCGACGCAGCGGCGGCGCGAGCCGGGCCCTCTACGAACCGGTCCTGATGCGGCTGCGGGAACTCGGCACCCCGGGGCTGGTCATGTCCGGCAACCGCGACGAGGGGGTGCTGCTCGGCAACGTCCGGCCGGGCCCGCTGCCCCCGGGCCGGGGCTGGCTGGTCACCAGACGGGAAGGCACCCGGCTCGTCCAGTTGCTACACCTACCGTCCACAACGTGACGGACGGTTCACACCGGTTGCGGCAACGCGATAGTTTTGTCGTTGCCGATGCGTGTACGGCACCCGGGGGAGGAGAGCATGGCGGACGACAGCTGGTTGGTCAACGAAACGATCAACGTCGACATCGAGCAGCTCGACGACTTCGCCCAGTGCGTAATGGACGAGTTGCGGCTCAACTTCCAGCCGAGCCTGGAAGGCGGCATCAACCACATGCTCGCCATCCCGGTGCCGTTCGGCGGCTCCGGCCTGTCCGAGGGCCGGTTCTTCCAGGGCCGCCATGACGAGAACCGCCGAGCGGCCACGCTGCTGCTCGGCGAGGTGGCGAAAGGCCTCGCTTCGTTGGCCACGGCGGCAAAGTCGATCTCTGCCGAATATCTCGACGGCGACGCCCTCGCCGAGGCCGACCAGAAAGCCATTTTCAACGCTTTCATAGCGGTGGACGGACAGGACACTCTCAGCGGTCTCTGGCAGGAGCCGGGCAGCGGTATCGAGGACCCCAGCCTGGCAGTCGGCGAGCCGGAGCCGGAGCCGTCCGCGTACGCCCCGCAGACGGCCGAACCGGGCCTTTCCCTGTACGACGCGGAGACCGTCGGCGACGGCGACGGGGCGTACGACATCGAAGCCGACGACGAAGACATGCACCACGATGACCTCAAGAGTCCGCCGGCGGACCACTGATCGGCACGGATAGCGGCCTCAAGGAGCGAGGATGTCCGGGGACTACTTTGGTTGGCGGCCGATGTCGGTGCCGTACCCGTCCAGCGGGAACGACTACGTCACCTACGACGCGTCGGATCCGAACCAGCGTTACGAACCCACTGTCTGGGACAAGGAAACGACCACCATCGAGACGATGTGGGGTTGGATCCAGAACGAGAGCGACGAGCGGGTGGTCGCCGTCGCCGAGATGTGGCACCGGATCAGCGTGCTGCTCGACAGCACCCGCAACAACCTGCAGCGGTACGCGACCTCGCTGGCCGACCGGTGGCAGTCCCCGGCCGGTGAGTACTTCATGCAACGGGTCGGTGCCACCCTCTACTCGCTCGACGAGTGGAAGGAGGCGGCCGACAGCAACCGTCGTGGGTTGGAGCAGTTGGCCACGAAGATCGAGTCCACCCAGCGGGAGTTCCGCAGCCTCTGGGAGCAGTACACCGTGGAGGCGGCCGACCCGGACAAGGGTCTGCAGTGGTCCGACACCTACGACTGGATCCCCGGGACCACCGGTCGGACCCGCAAAGACGTGATGGACGACTACTACGAGCGTGCCCGGGACATCATCAAGCCGCTAGCCGACATGTACATCGACGTGTACCTGAGCCACATCACCCGGGGCACCGCCTTCAAGGGCCCGACCGACGCGGCAGTGGTCGACCCAACGCTGACGACGCCGACCGGTGGCCCCGGGCTGCCGCCGGGTGTTCCGCCCGGTGGGGCACCGGGTGCGCCGCCAACGCGACCCGACCTGATCCGGCCCGGCGCCCCGCCGGCCGGCCTCGACACGGGCCCCGGGGCACCGCCGTCCGCCCCGCCGCCGGTGGTGCCGGACGGGCTGAACCTGGCCGGCGGCACGGTCGCCCCACCGACCGCCCCTCCCCCGGTGCCCACCGTCACGCCACCCGGCGCCGGTCCGGCCCCGAGTCCACCTCCTGCCGTGGTGCCGCCCGGCGTGACACCGCCCGGCCCGCGACCCGGTACACCCGGGGTCAACCGGCCGGCGCCACCGCCTGCCGGCACCAACCGCCCGAACACCGGTCGGCCACCCGGACCGCCTCGGCCGACCCTGCCCGGCGCGGGTGGACCACCGCCGGGCAATCCGGCGTCGCGCGGGCCGGCCCCGAACCGCCCGACGCTGCCGGGCAGCACCGGCCCGGGCGCCGGGGGGCGGCCGGCACCCCCGGCCAGCCGGCCGACCGGTCGCGGCACCCCGCCGACGGCACCGCAACTGCCGGGCAGCACAGCCGGCCGACCGGCCAAGCCGACCGGCGCGGGTGCCGGCCGACCGGCCACTCCGCCACCCAGCCTCGGCGGGCAACGCCCCCGACCGGCTGGTGGTTCGACGGCTGGCGCACCCCGGCTGCCCTCGCCGCCCGCGCCCGGAGCCGCCGGCAAGTCGGCACCGACCGCCCCGCGACTGTCCGGCCGCGCGGCACCGGCCAGCCGCACCGGCGGCCCCAAGGCACCCGGTCCGGTGCTCGGCGGTCAGCGTGGTGCCGGCCCGGCGGTGGGCGGTGGTCGCGCCCGCAGCGGCCGCACCTCCGAGGAGCCGCAGACCTGGGCCCACGGTGACGGCGACGACGAGTTGTGGGAGACCGAGCGGGCCGGTACCGGCACCATCGACGCCCCGACCGAGCGGCCACCGCAGGAGCAGGGCCGGACCCTGGGCCGGCAGTGACGACAACCGACAGCCGGGCATCGTCGGGCAAAGGCCCTGGAGCGGTATCATCCGGTCACGGTGTCGGGTCGCGTCGCGACCGCTCGACGGAGAGGAGTGCACCACCCATGGGTGCCGCCCGGCGTCTGACGGCCCTGGTGGCCGCCACGATGGTCGGTGCGCTCGGCGCGACCGGGCTGCCCGCCTGCCCGGCGCGGGCCGACGACATCCGCGACCGGTCCTGGCACGTCGAGGCGATGCGGCTCGCCGAGGTGCACCAGATCACCCAGGGCGAGGGGGTCACCGTCGCCGTCGTCGACACCGGCGTCGACGCCAGCCACCCGGATCTGCGGGACAACGTCCTGCCCGGCGCGGATCTGTATGACGGCGACGGCAAGGGCCATATCGACCGGCGCAACCACGGCACCGGCATGGCCTCGCTGATCGCCGGTCACGGGCACGGGCCGGGTGGGCGCGACGGCGTGCTCGGGGTCGCGCCGAAGGCGCGGATCCTGCCGGTCGCGATCACCAGCCCGACCACCGACGTCATCCCGCCCCGCTCGATCGCACTCGGGATCAACTGGGCGGTCAACAGCGGTGCCGACATCATCAACGTCTCACTCACCGGCTCCTCGGATCCGGCGCTGGAGGAGGCTGTCAAGGACGCCTACCAGCGCGGCGTCATCGTGGTCGCCGGCATCGGCAACCGCCGCGACATCTTCATCGGCGAACCGGCCCGCAGCGAGTGGACCATCGCGGTGACGAGTAGCGGACGCGACCGAGGGCTGAGCCCGGAGTCGATCCGGGCGGAGGAGACCACCATCGCCGCCCCCGGGGAGGACATCGTCCGGGCTGAGGTTGGTGGAGGGTACTACACACAGGACGGCGCCAGTGCTGCCACCGCGTTGGTGTCGGGAGCGTTCGCGCTGCTGAAGTCCAGGTTCCCGGACGAGGACCAGGGAAGACTCTTCCAACGCCTGGTCGGCACCGCGTACGACGCCGGCCCGCCCGGCAAGGACCTCGACTTCGGCTGGGGCATCCTCGACATCCACGCCGCGCTCACCACAGAGCCGGACGACCGGGCCAGCCCGCGGCCGTCGCCGACCGCGTCACCGGACCCGATCGCCTACCTGCCGCCTGAGCCGGGCTACTCGTTCGGCATGGACGAGGCGATCGGCATGCTGATCTTCTTCACTATCCTCGGCACGCTGATCACCGGCGTCGTCCTGCTGATCCGCTGGCTGCGGCGGCGGTCCCGGCGTACGGCGGCCCGGGACGGCCCGCCCGGTGCACCGGAGACCGGCGTACCGCTGCCGGCGCCGGTGACCGCGCCGGAGCCGGTGACCGCACCAGGGGCGGGGCCGGCACCGGAGACGCCGCCGACCGGCGAGGACGATACGGTCTGGCGGCCGCCGCCCCGCTGACCTGCGCACACCGCCGTCGACCGGCGACGGAAAGGACGTACTCCGATGGTGCCCGAGCCGGCCTCGGCCCCCGCTGCCGCCGCACCCCGGCGGCCGGCGGTCGTCGTCGCCGCCGTGCTGTTGGCGATCCCGACCGCGGTCCTCTGGCTGGTCGCCGGGGTCGCGATCCTGCGGGTCGGGTTCGGCGCCGAGGGACTCGCGGCGTTCCTCATGTGGATCATCGCAGCAGGGATCTTCGGGATCTGCCTCCTGCTGCTCCTGATGACCCTGGGCGGGATGCGGGTCGTCTGGACCGGTGGCCCGAACATGCTGCAGCTGCCGGCCGGGGTCACCGTCGGGCTGGTCCTGGTCGTTCCGGGCGTACTGCTGCTGCTCGGCCGGATCGACTACAACCGGACCATGGTGGCGCCGATGATCGTCGGCGGGTTGGCCGGGCTGGCCCTGATCCTGTTGGAGACCCCGCCGGCCCGCCGCTGGGTGGGGCACCGTCCATAACCGCCGGCTGTTCCGTTGGCTAGTCCGCCAGCTGGTCCGTTGGCTGCCAGCGGCGGGCCGCCCGGTCGAAGCTGGCCAGGAGTTCGTCGCCGCCGTCGTGGTGCAGCACCCGCAGCTGCGCCCCGTCCGGCACCACCAGCGACCGATGCTGCGGTCCGCCGTCGAGCCAGCTCGGCGGCGTGTCCGGGCCGGGCGTCCAGCGCAGCACCGGCACCCATTCGTCGTCGACGGTGAACGGCGACTCCGGGCCGAGCAGGGCGAGGCGGGCGTACAGCCGTCGGGGGGTGTCCCGGCCGGGGCCGTGCCAGCGGTGGACGACGCCGGCCACCCGGTCGTAGTCGTCCGACACGTACGCCTGCAGGTAGCGGTGCGGGACGACCACCTGCATCCGTACCGGCAGGTCCGGGTCCGGCTCGTCAAGGCCAGGCTGGTCGGAGCCCGGGTCGGCGGGGCCGGCGGCGACGGGTGACCCGGCGGCCACGTCGGTGACGGTACGGCGTACCTCGTCGAGCCAGCCGCTGACTTCCCGTACCGCCGTTCCGGGCAGGCTCACCGCGAACGGGGTGCCCGGATCGACGGCGAGGTGCCAGCTCGGGTCGGGCCAGTGCGCGAAGAGTTGCACGCTGCTGGCGACCACTGTCGCCGGCTGGTCGTCGAGGGCCTGGCGCAGCAGCGCCGGCGAGGTGAAGACCGGCACCGACGGGTTTCCGTCGACGTCCGGCAGGCACCACCAGGGGAAATCCGGATCGGCCAACCCCGGCGCTGCGGCACCGTCGCGCGCCCCGGCGGCCTGCGGCATCCCGGCAGCCTGCGGGGCCAGCGGTACGGTGAACTCGGCCCGCAGCAGCGCGGCCATCAGCGCGTCCGGGTCCTCGGCGGCGACGGCGTCCCGCAGCGCCTGCGCCACGTCGACGGTGCCGTCCTGCGTCGGCTGGTGGCGCAGTTCGCTGGCGGGCAGCAGCACGGCGGTCGGCGACCCGGGGTCGACCGCAAGGCACCAGCCGTCGGGCAGGTTGGCCGCCACCTCGGCGAACTCCACTGTGACGTACTGGACGGACTGGCCCGGCAGGGCGTCGGCGATGGCCTGCGGCGAGGTGAAGGCCAGCACGTGCGGCGTACCGTCGTGGTCGACGGTGGGCCAGGCGAACGGTGCCCGCCCGGCGGCGGTGTCGTCGGAGACCGGCAGCAGCAGCGGCCCGGTCACCAGGTACCGTCCTCGGCGACCCGCTGCGGTGCCAGCCCGAGGACGAGGGCGGTGATCGCCTGCGGCACGGACGCGCCCAGGTACCAGTCGCCGCCGTGGTCGAGCACGAACACCCGCCGCCGGGCGTCGACGGCGAGGATCCCCCGGCCGTCGCCTTCCACCCCGAGCGGGCTGACCGGCACCCCGAGTACGTCGCCGAAGGTGGCGAGGGTCGCCACGGTGTGCACGGCCCGCATCGGGTCCAGGTGCAGGGTGCTGGGGGCTACGGCCGTGCCGGGGCCGTCCGGCACCACGTGCAGGCCGCCGAAGTCGGCGTACGCCTCGATCGCCGGACCGACGACGGCGTGTTGCCGGCCGTCGCGGCCGACGTGGCCGGCGACCCGCAGTGCCCAGTCCCGGCCGCGCCCGGTGTCCCGGTGGCCCGGCTGCCAGCCGGCCCGGGTCAGGACGGCCAGCACCTCCGGCGGAAAATCGGGCGGGAACTCGTCGGCGGTCCTCACCGCAGCACCTCCACGCCGCCCCAGTCGAGCAGATACTGGCAGGTGCGGCAGGGGGCGACGGCGGTGCCGTGGGCCGGGTCGTCGGGCTCCCGGACCAGGGTGAGCCGCAGCCGGGCCCCCCACAGGGCGGCCCGGGCGGCGGCCGGCGACAGCTCGGCCTGGCCGGTACGCTGCGCGACGGCGTGGAGTCGGTCGGAGAGCAGGACCGGTTCGGCGCACCAGCCGGCGAAGCGTTCCCGCTGCGCCACCGGCACCTCCTGCAGCAGCCGCCGGATCAGCGGATGCAGCTGCGGGGCGACGTCGCCCCGTACCGACGTGTGGGTGTGGACCTGACCGTCGACCAGCAGGGCGGCCGCGGCCAGCGGCAGCATGCGGACCTGCGCCACGGCTCTCCTTCCCGGAGCGGAACGGCGTCACGGTTGAGGGTAGACAACCGCCGCCGTGTGCACCGGACGCCTGGGGTGGGACGGCTGAGATATCGTCGGGATCCCCTGTCCCGCCATGTATGAAGCCCGGAGCGATGACCCGCACCCTGACTGTCTGTCCGGACCGGCCCGGCGCATATCCGTCGATCGGCGACGCTCTCGCGGCGGCGACCGACGACACAGTGGTGTCGGTGGCCCCGGGCACCTACTACGAAGCGCTGTTCGTCAACGACCGCCGGATCGCCGTGGTCGCCGCGCAGGGCCCGGGATCGGTCACGGTCGACGCGTCCAGCGGTACGTACCCGACGGTGTCCGCGAACGGCGGTGCGGTGGAGTTGCGTGACCTGGTGCTGCGGGCCGGTGACGCGCCGGCGGTCGCGGTGGACCGGGCCGAGTTGACGATGTCGGGGTGTCGGCTGCACGCCGGGTTCGGCGCGGGTGTGACGATCGGTGGCCGCTCCCGTTTCGCCCTCACCCGGTGCACGGTCTCCGGTGCCCGGTACGGCCTGGTCGTCGAGGACGCCGACGGCACCGTGGACGGTTGCGAGTTCACCGATCTCGCCGAGGACGGGGTGATCGTGCGCATCGGTGCGGCCCCGACGATCCGGGCGTCCACCATCAGCGGCTGCGGCAACCGTGGCGTGTACGTCTACCAGCACGGCCGGCCCACGTTGGAGACCTGCGAGATCTCCGGTACCGGCGGGGCCGGGGTGGCGGTCGCCCACCAGAGCGCGCCGACGTTGCGCCGCTGCCGGATCCGGGACACCGGTGGGCCGGCGGTGTCGTTCGGCCGGGGCTGCGGCGGAAGCGTCGAGGAGTGCAGCACCGAGAACACCGCGACGCCGGCGTTCGAGGTGGCCGACGGCGCGGATCCGACGATCGTCACCGGTACGGCGAGCCGCCGGGCCGTGTTCGGGGCGGCCGCCGCGCAGCACAGCGGTGGGCAGGACACTGCCCGCGCCGATGAGTTGCTGGCCGAGTTGGACGCGATGGTCGGGTTGGAGTCGGTCAAGGACGAGGTCCGGTCCCTGATCGACGAAATCCAGGTCAACGAGTGGCGGCGCGGGGCCGGGCTGCCGGTCAGCGCGGTCAGCCACCACCTGATCTTCGCCGGTGCGCCGGGCACCGGTAAGACGACGGTCGCCCGGATCTACGGCGAGTTGCTGGCCGCGTTGGCGGTGCTGCCGGGTGGCCCGTTCAAGGAGGTGTCCCGGCGGGACCTGGTCGGGCAGTACCTCGGGCACACCGCCGAGAAGACCGCCGCCGTCTTCGAGCAGGCCCGGGGCGGGGTGCTGTTCATCGACGAGGCGTACACGCTGTCCCGGTCGTTCGGCAGCGGCGGCGATTTCGGCCAGGAGGCGATCGACACCCTGGTGAAGCTGATGGAGGACCATCGGGACGAGATCGCGGTGATCGCGGCCGGCTACACCGTCGAGATGGTCCAGTTCCTCGACGCCAACCCCGGTCTGGCGTCCCGGTTCGCCAAGACCATCGAGTTCGGCAACTATTCGCCGCAGCAGCTGGTGGTGATCGTCGAACGGATGGCGGCCGCCGACGAGTACCTGCTGGCCGACACGGTCCCGCAGGTGCTGCTGGCGCACTTCTCGGCGGTGCGCCGGGACGAGAACTTCGGCAACGCCCGCGAGGCCCGCAAGCTTTTCGAGGGGGTACGCAAGGCGCAGGCGCAACGGTTGCGGCAGTCCGGTCAGCGGCCGAGCCTGGACGATCTGCGTACGGTGACCGAGGCCGACGTACGGGCGGCGACCGGCCGATGAGCGATGACCGCTGAGCCGCCGGCATCGCCGGACCCGTACCGGGGTGCCACCGCCGTACCCGGGCAGCAGTGGGCACCGCAGCAGCGCCCGGCTCCCACGCCCGCCGATGCGGAGTCGGCGGCGGCACCGTCGTCGGTGCCGCCGCCACGGCTCGGCGGGGCCGGTCAGCGCAACGCCGCTGCCAGCCAGGTCGGCACCGCCGCTGGCCAGGTCGCGGCCGCAGCCGGCCAGGGTGCGGCGGCCGTCGCCGGCCAGGGTGCGGCGGCCGTCGCCGCGCGGGCCGGTGTCACCCCACCGGCACCGCAGGCGGCGGCCGTGGGCCGGACCCGGGCCGCCGGCGCGGCGCGGGTGCCGGTGCTCGGCGAGGCCGCCGCCGGGTCCTCGGCTGCCGCCGCGCCGGTCGGCCGCATCCGGCCACGTCGGATCCGGCCCGGTACGGGGCCGTTCGCGTTGGGGCAGCTCGTCTACTGGCAGTTGGCGCTGACCGCGCTGCTCGCCGCGTACCAGCGGGGGCCGATGACGGCGCTGCTGGCCGCGGCGATCCTGGTGCCGCTGGTGGCGCCGACCGTCGTCCGGGTCCGGGGCCGCTGGCTGTACCAGTGGCTGGTGGTGTGGCTGAGGTTCCGGTTGCGGTCCCGGCGGCTGCCCGCCGGGGGCGGCAATCGGGCACTGGACCTGCTGCGCTTCGTGGCCGACCCGGCCACGGTCGGCGCCGTCGAGGTGGCCGGGCGGACGGCCGCGACGATCAGCCACAGTGGTGGGTTGTGCGGCGTGCTGGAGCTGGACCCGGCCGACGGTTCGCTCTTCGTCGGGTCGGCGCTGAGCCTGCCGTCGCCGGCGGCGCTGCTGCCGGCGGCCGATCCGGCGGCTCCGCCGGTGGCGGTGCAGCTGCTGGTCCAGGTGGCGGCCGCGCCGCGCGCCGGCCGGGGTCTGGTGGAACGTTCGTACCGGGAGTTGACCGGCGGCGACGTGCCGGCGCACCGCCGGGCCTGGCTGGTGATCCAGGCGATGCGGACCCCGGACAGCTACACCGACACGGTGCTGACGCCGGTGCTGGTGTCGGCACTGCGTCGGGTGCAGCGCCAGTTGAAGCAGGAGCGGATGCCGGCCCGGCTGTTGGGCCGCGACGACCTGCTGACCGCGATCGGCTACCTTGCCGCGCTGCCGGGTCGGTTGGACGCCGGCAACGTGTACGGCACCGCCAGTGACCGGGTGACCGCACAGGAGACCTGGCACGCCTGGTGGAGCGGCCAGGTGCCGCAGGTCTGCCGCCGGCTGCTGCGCTGGCCGGAGCTGCCGTGGCAGCTCGACGACGTACTGCGGCAGTTGCCGATGGTCGACACGGTGGTGTCGGTGGCGGTGACCCGCGAGCCACCGCATCCGACGCAGGTCGGCGGTCAGGAGGTGATCGTGTCGGCGGCGGTCCGGTTGACCGCCACCGACACCGCGACGCTGGCCGCCGGCGACCAGGCGCTGACCGAGGCGGTACGCGAACGTGGTGGGCTCACCGAACGGATCGACGGCGAGCACGCCCAGGGTCTGGCCGCCACGTTGCCACTCGGGGGTTTCCTGCCGTGACCGGTCCCTTGTCGATGGATCCGCCGGCCGGGCTGCACATCGCCGGGCCGGAGGCGCTGGGTGACGTACGGCTCCGGGCCGGCGGGGACGGCCTGGTCGTCGGGCGCAACCGGCAGGGTGAGCCGGTGTCGGTACGGCTGTTCCGTCCCGAACCGACCCGGCTGCTGCTGGTCGGCGGGCTGCGGTGCGCGCAGTTGCTGGCGTTGCGGGCGTTGGCACTCGGCGCGCACCTGTTCGTGGCGTCGGCCCGGGAGCCGGACTGGCACGGGTTCGCGCACCAGTGCGGGCTGGGACGGGAGTCGGTGTCGTTCCTGCCGCCGGGCACCCGGCCGCCGGATCCGCCGTCGCCGGCGCATCCGCAGTTGCTGGTGGTCGACGTCGGTCCGTCGGTGGGCGCGCTGCCGGACGTCGGTGCCCCCTGGCGGGCGACGCTGGTGGTCCGCAGCGATCTGGGCAGTTGGGATCTGGATCCGTTGGTCCGCAGCGACCTGGTGGTGTTCCAGCGGTTGACCGAGGCCGAGGCGGGGCTCGCCGCGTCGACGTTGGGGTTCACCGGGGCGCAGAGCTGGCTGTCGCGAATCCACCCGGAGATGGTCGGGCTGGTCGGCCAGGGCCGGCTGCAGTGGGTGATGCTGCATCCGACGTCGATGGAGTCGGCGCTGCTCGGCCCTGTCGGCCGGCCCTGACAGCGGACACGGCCCGGACGCGCCGGGCCTGACGCGCCGGCCCCGGGCCGGGCCTGACGCGCCGGCCCCGGGCCGGGCCACGGTGTGACCGCCGGTCAGCTGGCGCGTAGTTCCGTCACGTCGGTGGCGCCGCGCAGGAACAGCAGACCGATGCCGACCGTGGCCAGGGCGGCCAGCACCGCCCCGGCCCCGAGCAGGGCCAGGTCGTCCAGGGGCACCGGCACCGCGAGGGTGACCCCGGGGTGTTCGATGAAGCGGGCGTACCGCTCCCAGTCCTCAGGGGTTCGGCAGGCGTCGGCTGGTTCGCAGTAGCCGGTCGTCCGGGAGCCGGAGGAGACCTCGGTGCCGAGCGCCCGGACCAGCATGGTCCCGGCGGCCAGCGCCACCAGGGTCGCGGGCAGCAGCGGCGTGAGGGTCTGCACCAGGACGGAGCGGGCGAGGACGCCTCGCGGCACGCCGGTGGCGACGAGTGCGGCGTTGGCGCGGCGGCGTTCGACGACGCTCTCGGCGACCGCGACCGCCAGACCGGCGGCGGCGATCGTCAGGCCGACGAGGACCGCGATGTTCACCAGGGTGACCGCGTTGAAGTAGAAGCTGTTGTCGCTCGGGTGGTAGGGCTGCCCGCTCTGCTCGGCGAGCAGCCGCTCGACCCCTTCCCAGCTGCTGAACTCGGTCGCCATGTAGGCGCGGTAGCCGGCGGTGCCGGCCCCGAACAGCACGCAGACCAGCAACGCGGCGAAGGTCCGGGCACCGTGCCACGGGTCGGCGGTCAGCCGTCGGGCGGCGAGCAGGGTCGCGGGGCGGCGGGCCACCCGGTGCAGCAGTTGCCCGCTGACGTGGGAGATCCAGCCGGTGCCGGTGGCGACGCCGATCGCGACGGCGAGCGCGCCGACGAAGCCGAGCAGCGCCACCGTCCACAACGGCATTCCCTGGCCGACGGTCCAGTCGAGCAGCGGCCGGAACACGAAGGCGATGGCCAACCCGCCGAGGATCAGGATGCCGGGCCACCAGCCGGGGCGGCCGACCCGGCCGCTGCGGCGGACGCCGAACGGCGAGACGACGACGCCGCGCAGCAGCACGGCGGCGACACCGGTGGCCAGCAGCGGGATGCCGGCAACGATGAGCAGCAGGGCCCAGGCCGGGGGCAGGACGTCGGTGGGCAGCGGCAGCAGACCGTTGGCGTCGGGGCGGTGCAGCAGCCACCGGCCGACCAGGTAGCCGGCCAGTCCGACACCGGCGCCGAGCGTACTGGCCAGTCCGGTTTCGGTGGCGGCCAGCGCCCGGACCTGGCCGGGGGTGCCGCCGGCCAGCCGGATCGCGGCGAGCCGGCGGTTGCGGGCCGGGGCGCCGAGTCGGGCGCACTGTCCGGCGAGGGCGAGCACCGGGATCGCCAACAGGAACAGGGTGATGGCGACGCCGGGCCGCAGGCCGGCTTCGGCGAGCAGCGCCGGGCCGTACTGCGGGGACCGGTTCGAGCGGTCGTCGGAGACCGTGGGTACGGCGATGACCGTCGCCGCGGCCAGGAAGGTGAGGGTGGCCAGGGACGACGCGGCGGCGGTGAGGACGATCCGTACGGTGTCGGTGCGGGTGCCGGCGAGGCCGAGCCGCAGCAGGGTGGTCGGGCGGATCACGACCCGGCCGCCTGGGTGACGACCTGGCCGAGCCCGGCCGGGTCCACCTCGCCGTCGCGCAGCAGGATCTCCCGGTCGGCGTACCCGGCGACGCGCGGAGAGTGGGTGACCAGCACGACGGCGGTCCGCTGATCGCGGGCGATCCGGACCAGCTGGCCGAGGACCTGTTCACCGGCGAGGCTGTCCAGCGCCCCGGTGGGTTCGTCGGCGAAGAGCACCCGTGGCTCGCTGATCATCGCGCGGGCCATGGCGCAGCGTTGCTGCTCGCCGCCGGACATCTCGCCGGGTACGGTGTCGGCCCGGTCGGCGACGCCGAGCCGGTCCAGCCAGGTGAGCGCCGCTGTCCGTGCTGCTCGCCGCCCCGTGCCGGCGAGTAGCAGGGGCAGGGCGACGTTCTCCGCGGCGGTCAGTTCCGGGACGAGCTGGCCGAACTGGAACAGCACCCCGAATTCGGTACGCCGCAGCACGGCGCGGGCCGATTCGGAGAGCAGGTCGATTCGCTGGTCGCGGTAGAGCACCTCGCCGGCGTCGGGGCGCAGGATGCCGGCGAGGCAGTGCAGCAGGGTGGACTTGCCGCAGCCGCTCGGTCCGGTGACGGCGACGATCTCGCCTTCGGCGACGTCGAGGGTGACTCCGCGCAGCGCCGGGGTGGCGCCGTACGAGCGGACCACTCCCCGGCCGGCGAGCACCGTTTCGCTGGTTGTCACTGGTGCACCTCCCGGTGCAGGTCGGCGACGCGTCCGACGGTGGCGTCGAGCCAGCGCAGGTCGGCGTCGAGATGGTTGATGGCGTAGTCGGCGGCGACGATCTCGCCGAGGGTGGCGTCGGGGGTGGTCTTGGTGCGGGTGAGTTCCCGGATCCGGGCGGCGTGCGCGGCGCGTTGGGCGGCCAGGTAGCGCCGGGCCCGTTCGGGGTCGTCGATCAGCAGGGCGACGACGACCTTGGCCAGCAGGGCGCTGGTGACGTACGGGGCGGGTGCCTCGATGGCGTCGAGCCAGGTGTCGAGGGCGGTCCGGCCGGTGTCGGTGAGGGCGTACGAGGTGCGGTCGGGTCCGGCGGCGCGGTCGCGCTGCGCCTCCTCGACGAGTCCGTCGCGTTGCATCCGGCCGAGGGTGGCGTAGACCTGGCCGAACGCGATGGGTTTGGCGCGGGGCAGCCGCTGGTCGTGGTCGCGTTTGAGCTCGTAGCCGTGCCGGGGGCCACGGGACAGCAGCCCGAGGAGAACGTGGACGGTGGACACCCGGGTAACTATTCACTGAGCGAATAGCTGGTGTCAACCGACTCACTGCTCAAGCGGGCCCGGCAATCCGTATACACCCGGTGTATACACCTGGGGTACAGTGACGACCATGTCCCTCGGTCAGACCTTCCTCGGGCTACTGGAGTCCGCCCCCCGGCACGGCTACGACCTCAAGCGCGCCTACGACGAACGGTTCGCCCGTGGCAAGCCGCTGCACTTCGGCCAGGTCTACTCGACCCTGTCCCGGCTGCTGCGCGACGGCCTCGTCGAGGTCGACGGCGTGGTCCCCGGCGACGGCCCGGAACGCAAGCGGTACGCGATCACCGACGCCGGTGTCACCGACGTCACCCAGTGGCTGCGCCAACCCGAGAAACCTGACGTCTACCTGCAGAACACCCTCTACACCAAGGTCGTGCTGGCGCTGCTCACCGGCCGGCCCGCCGCCGACCTGCTGGACGTGCAGCGCGGCGAGCACCTGCGGCTGATGCGCGAGCTGACCCGCCGCAAGACCGGCGGCGACCTCGCCGACCAGCTCATCTGCGATCACGCCCTGTTCCACCTGGAAGCCGACCTGCGCTGGCTGGAGCTGACCGCCGCCCGGCTCGACCAACTCGCCAAGGAGCTGCACCGGTGACGACACCCCTGCTGTACGCCGAGGAACTGCACAAGTCGTTCGGGGCGACCCCGGCACTGGCCGGGGCGTCGATCCGGATCGTCGCCGGCGAGGTGGTCGCGATCATGGGTCCGTCCGGATCCGGCAAGTCGACCCTGCTGCACTGCCTGGCCGGGATCAGCCGACCCGACTCGGGGCGGGTCGGCTACCGCGACCAGGACGTGACCGCCATGTCCGACGTACGGCGCAGCGCGCTGCGCCGTACCGACTTCGGGTTCATCTTCCAGTTCGGGCAGCTGGTGCCGGAGCTGACGGCGGTGGAGAACGTCGCGCTGCCGCTGCGGCTCAACCGGGTCGGCCGCCGCGACGCGCAGCGGCGGGCCGCCGACTGGCTGGACCGGCTGGAGGTCGGCGACGTCGCCGACAAGCGGCCCGGCGAGATGTCCGGCGGGCAGGGCCAACGGGTGGCGATCGCCCGCGCGCTGGTCGGCGAGCCGTCGGTGGTCTTCGCCGACGAGCCGACCGGTGCCCTCGACTCGCTCAACGGCGAGCGGGTGATGCAGCTGCTGACCGCCGCCGCCCGCGATGCCACGACGGCCGTGGTGCTGGTGACCCACGAGCCACGGGTCGCCGCGTACGCCGACCGGGAGGTCGTGGTCCGCGACGGCCGCACCCGCGACCTGGCGCTGGCCCGATGACCGGGCCGCGTGACACCGGGCAGTACGCCGACCGGCCACGCGACGACAGGCAGCGTGACGGTGGCGGTGGGCTCGGCCGGCTCGGGCACGACCTGGCCTTCGGTGCCCGGCTGGCCTTCAGCGGCGGCCGGGACGGCTGGACCAGGACGATCTTCACCGCCGTCGGCGTCGGCATCGGGGTGGCGATGCTGCTGCTCGCCGCCGCGGTGCCGGCCGCGTTGGACGCCCGCGAGCAGCGCGGCGCCGACCGTACCTGGCAGCAGGCACCACCGACCGCCGACGACGCGGGCCCGTCGACCGACGACAGCGCATCGACCGCACTGGCCGACGACACGCTGCTGATCACGCACGCCTACACGACCTTCCAGGGCCGGTCGATCTGGGGCATGGCGGTGCGGTCAGGTGGCCAGCGGGCACCGCTGCCGCCAGGAGTGACCCGGCTGCCCGGCCCCGGCGAGGCGGTCGTCTCACCGGCGCTGGCCGAGCTGCTGGCCAGCCCGGACGGCGCGCTGCTGGCCCCCCGCATCGGTGAACGGATCATCGGCGAGATCGGCCCGGCCGGTCTGACCGGCCCCGCCGAACTGGCCTTCTACCGGGGCGTCGACACCCTCGACCCGGTGTCGCACCCTCGAGTCGCGTCGTTCGGTGGCGGACCACCCGGCGAGGAGTTCGGGCCGACCCTGACCCTGCTGCTGGTGGTCATCTTCGTCGTCCTGCTGCTGCCGATCGTGGTCTTTCTCGGCGCGGCGGTCCGCTTCGGCGGTGCCAGCCGGGACCGCCGGCTCGCCGCGCTGCGGCTGGTCGGTGCCGACCGGCGGATGATCGCCCGGATCGCCGCCGGGGAGGCGCTCACCGGCGCGGTGCTCGGTCTGGCCGTCGGTGCCCTGCTGTTCGCCGTCGGCAGGCAGATCGCCCCGCTGCTGCAGGTGTGGAACCTCAGCGTCTTCGCCGCCGACCTGCGGCCACCGGCCGTACTGGTGGCGCTGGTCGTCGTCGCCGCGCCGCTGGCCGCCGTCGCGGTCGGCCTGATCGCGCTGCGCGGTGTCGTCGTCGAACCGCTCGGCGTGGTACGTCGGAGCACGCCGCGCCGACGACGGGCCTGGTGGCGGCTGGCCGTACCGCTGGCCGGGCTGGCGCTGCTCTACCCGCTGCTGCGCGACGGGATCACCACCTTCGATCCGGCGGCCCGCTACCAGGTGGCCGCCGGGGCGGTGCTGCTGCTGATCGGGGTGGTGACGCTGCTGCCGTGGCTGGTCGAGACCGCCGTACGGCGGCTGCGCGGCGGCCCGGTGCCCTGGCAGTTGGCGATCCGCCGGCTGCAGGTCGACGGCGGCGGCAACGCCCGGCTGGTCTCCGGGGTCGCGGTCGCGGTGGCCGGCACCATCGCGTTGCAGGCCCTGTTCACCGGCATCGACGACGACTTCGTCCAGGACACCGGTGCCGATCCCGACCGGGCCAGCCACCTCGCGTACCTCGGCGAGCAGGACCGGTCGGCCGGTGACGCGCTGCTGGCCCGGCTGGACGCGGTGCCCGGGGTCACCTCGACCGCCGGCTACCGCTCCGTCCTGGTCACCGGCGGCCCGGCCGACGCGCCGTCCTCGGCCGAGCTGGTGATCGCCGACTGTGCGGTGCTCGCCGAGCTGATCGCGCTGAGCGACTGCGCCGACGGCACCGTGTTCGTCGTGACACCACCGGAGGATCAGCAGGACGTGGCGTGGGTGCAGGCCGGTGACCGGGTGCGGGTCGAGCCCGGCGGCTACGAGTGGACGGTGCCGGCCGACGCCCGGCCGGCGCAGCAACGCGACGACCCGTACGGCATCGCGCGGCACGGCGTCTTCGCCACCCCGGACACGGTCGACGTCGACGCGGCCGGCCCGCTGCCGACGATGGCGTACCTGATGCTCGATCCCGGCCAGCCGGACGCGGTCGAGCACGTCCGCAACATTCTCGCCGAGGTCAACCCGACCGATCTGCTCTCCACCCTGTCGGCGACGACGGAGGTACGCCGGTTCGGCGACATCCGACGGGGACTGGCCATCGGTATCGTCGTCACCCTGCTGCTGATCGGCGCGAGCATGCTGGTCACCACGCTGGAGCAGCTGCGGGAGCGGCGCCGGCTGCTGGCCATGCTGGACGCGTTCGGCACGCCGCGTCGGGCGCTCGGCTGGGCCGTGCTGTGGCAGCACCTGGTGCCCGTACTGCTGGGTCTGGTCCTGGCGGTGACCGCCGGTGTCGGGCTCGGCGCGGTGCTGCTCGGCATGGTCGGCCGCGACCTGCTGATCAGCTGGTGGACCGTGGTCGGGGTCAGCGCGGCCGGGGTCGGCGCGACGCTGCTGGTCGCGGTGGCCGGCCTGCCGGCGCTGTGGCGGCTGATGCGCGCCGACGGGCTGCGCACCGAATAGGGCGCACGCCAACCGGCCCGGCCGGATCGCGGCTCAGACCCCGGACGGGAAGGTCTCGGGTTCCCGCAGGTCGACGTGGGGGGTACGCAGCGGCCGTACCCCCCGGCTGCGGTCGAACCAGCAGAACGCGTCGTAGCGGTCACCGAGGACGGTCGGCACGTAGTTGCCGTGCCGTTCCCGGTGCGGCCGGTAGACGACCCCGATCGCCCGGTGGTCCCGCTCGTCGGTGAGCAGGTCCGGTCCGCCGTCGGCCGGGAAGACGAACAACGCCTCGGCCGGGGCGACGGCGGACAGTTCCGCTTCGAGCGACCCGGGCCGGGCCGGCGGTACGGGCATCAGCCGCATCGGCGCACCCCACGAGTCCCCGGCCACCACGGTGCCCTGGTAGGTGCCGAAGCCGACCAGCACGACCTGGTCCCGGCCGTACCGCTCGCGGGCCAACTGTCCGATGTTGACCTCGCCGAGGTCGGCCATGTCGGTGGCGCGGGCGTCGCCGACATGGGTGTTGTGCGCCCAGACGACGGCCTTCGAGGTCGGCCCGTAGTGGTCGAGCAGCCGGTCGAGGGTGTCGTCCATGTGCCGGTCCCGGACGTTCCAGGAGAGTCGGCCGCCGGCCAGCAGCGCCCGGTAGTAGCGTTCGGCACCGGCCACGACCTCGGCGTTCTGCCAGGCTCCGAAGCTGCCGGCGCCGTCGGCGGCGGCCGCGGCCCGCAGCTGGACCAGCAGGTCGATCACTTCCGCCTCGCAGCCGGCCGGGACGAGCCGCAGGGCCGAGGCGTAGTCCTGCGGATCCTCGCCGTACGGTTCGAAGCAGCGGTACGCGGCCAGCGCCGCCGGCACCTGGTCGGGCCGGTGCTCACGCAGGTGGACCAGGATCTCCCGCAGCGACTCCCACAACGAGTAGACGTCGAGGCCGTGGAAGCCGACCCGGGCGGCCTCGCCGACCGAGTCGTTGTGCCGACGCAGCCACCGGCAGAAGTCGACCACCTCGTCGTTGGCCCACATCCAGGTCGGCCACCGTTCGAAGCTGATCAGTGCGTCGCGGGGGTCGCGGGGGGCGTCGAGCCGGCCCCGTACGCTGCGGTCGACCCGGTCGCAGTCGGGCCAGTCGCCTTCGACGGCGACGAACTGGAAGCCACGTTCGGTGACGAGTCGACGGGTGACGGCCGCCCGCCAGGCGTAGAACTCGTGGGTGCCGTGGCTGGCCTCGCCGAGCATCACCACTCGGGCGTCACCGACCCGCTCGATCAGCGGATCGAGGTCGTCGGCGCTGGTCAGCGGCGTCGCCAGCGCGGCGAGGTCAGCGGCAGGTCGGGCCACCGCGCCGGGGTACCCGCCGACCTGCCGGCGAAACGCGCGGCCAGCGCGGGCCGGTTCGCCGGCGAGACGCGGGGCCGGCGCGGGGCCGCGCGGGCCCGGCACCGCGTGTGACGGGTGGTGCTGGCGGGTTCGGGATAGGCTGACTCAGCATGGAGGAGCCGTCGCCCCCCGCGCAGCCGGGCCGCCGCCGTACCCCGAAGGCCGCCGCGCCCAAGGCCACCCCACCGAAGGCCGCCCCGGCGGAGAAGGCCGCCCCGGCGAAGGCGGCGAAGGCGGCGAAACCGAAGGCTCCGCCGGCTGCCATCGCGCCGGTGCTGTTCCAGCCGCCGACGCCGGAGCCGGTGCCGCCGGCCGCCAGCGCACGACGGCAACAGCAGCCGGTGACGAAAAAGGCGGTGCCGGCGAAGAAGACGGCACCCGTCAGGAAGGCACCGACCACGGCACCAGCCAAGGCACCGGCGAAGCGGGCCGCCCCGAGGAAGGCGGCAGCCGCCGTACCGGCCCCACCTCCGCCGGCGACACCGCCCGCACCGCCGACGCCGGTCGGCGTACCGGACGGGATCGGCTGGCAGGTGCTGGCGCGTCCGACGTACGCCCCGGAGTTGTTGGCCCTGACGGCGGTCGACCGGATCGGGCCGGCGGCGCGCGACTGGGTGGCGCGGCTGCGCAGCGACTACCCGGCGGCCGGCGACGACGCCCTCGCCCGGCTGGCGGCCCGCCGGTTCACCCGGTACGCCGGCGCCGGTGCGGTCGCGGCCGGTGCCGCCGGGCTGCTCGGCCCGGCGATGGAGCTGGCGACTCTCGGCTGGGCCCAGGCCGCGCTGACCCTGCACGTGTCGGCCGCGTACGGGCACGACCCGACCGACCGGCAGCGGGCGGCGGAGTTGCTGGTGTTGACCGGCGTACATCCCGATGTCGACGCGGCCCGGACGGCGCTGGCCGCCGCGCAGCGACCGGCCGCCGACGACGACGGCGACCCGGTGGCGCGTTGGTCCGGTGGCGCGCAGCGGCTCGCCGAGCTGGCTGGCGGCCTGTCCGGCGGCGGCTGGGCCCTGCTGCGGCTACCGGCCCGGCTGCTGCCGGGGGCGCGGGCGCTGGTCGCCTGCACCGGCGACACGCTGGTGATGCAGCGGCTGGCCGCGCGGGCGACGGCGCTCTACCGACGGCCGGTCACAGCCAGCTGAACCACTCCCGTGGCAGCAGCGCGTAGCCGACGAACGCGAACACGTCCAGCAGGGTGTGCGCGATGATCAGCGGCATCACCCGCCGGGTACGCAGGAAGAACAACGACAGCAACACGCCCATGATCACGTTGCCGACGAACGCCCCGAGGCCCTGGTAGAGGTGGTAGGTGCCGCGCAGCAGGCAACTGGTGGCGACGACCGCGCCGATGCGCCAGCCGAGCTGACGCAGTCGGGTCATCAGGTAGCCGACCACGATGACCTCCTCCAGGATGGCGTTCTGCGCGGCCGCCAGGATCAGGACCGGGACCGTCCACCACAGCTGCGGTAGCGCGGCCGGGACCAGGCTGGCGTTGAGGCCGAGCAGCGCGGCCACCCAGAACAGCGCGAGTCCGGGCAGCCCGATCGCGGCGGCCAGCGTCGCGCCCCAGCCAAGGTCGCGCCACGGCGACCGGGCGTCGAGGCCGAGCCGGGCACGGGCGTCGGCGCGATCACGGTTGAGCAGGTGGACCGCCAGTACGACCGGGACCAGGGCGAAGAAGATCCCGAGCAGTTGGTACGTGAGGTCCAGCCAGGGGCGGGCCGACTGGGAGGCGTTCATGGTGGCGGTCTGCTGGCCCAGTGGCCGGTCTGCGGTGAGCCGGGCGGTGATGGTCACCAGCGCGTAGATGGCGGACTGGCCGAGGGAGACGCCCAGCACCAGCAGCACCTCGTGGCGGAGTATCCGGGGTGGCAGCGGGCTGGCCGGGTCGGCGTCGCGGCTGCTGGCCGGCGGTGGTGGCCCGGTGAGTTCGACCGTCACCGGACCACTGTGCCGCAGCCGGTACGACTGAGCAAAGTCGCACATCGTGTCCGACGGAGCACTACGAAGAGTGTTCACTCTGGGACTGAGCGAATACGTGGTCAGTGGCGGCACGGTGACGGGGAAGGGCCCGATGAGCAATCTCGCACAACTGCTGAAGGAGAGCTGGGTCCTCGTCGAGGAGGAGCGCGACCAGGTCGCCGGCTATTTCTACGCCCGGCTGTTCCTCGACCAGCCGAGCCTGCGCCAGCTGTTCCCGGTACACATGGACACCCAGCGCCGCTGCCTGGTGGAGGCGCTGGTCAGTGCGGTCGGCTCGATCGACGACCCGGAGCAGTTCGCCGAGTACCTGCAGGGCCTCGGCCGGGCGCACCGCAAGTTCCATGTGCAACCTGCACAGTACGCGGTGTTCGGCCCCGCCCTGCTCGAAGCGCTGCGGACGGTGGCCGACGAACGGTGGACCATCGAGTACGACCAGGCCTGGAGCGAGGCCCTGCAACTGCTCACCACCAACCTGATCATCGGTGCCGAGAGCGACACCGGCCCGGCCTTCTGGCACGCCGAGGTGCTCAGCCACGAACGCCGGGGCACCGACGTCGCCGTACTGACCTGCCGGCCGCTGCAGCATCCGCTGGTCCACCAGGCCGGGCAGTACGTCAGCGTGGAGGCGCCGCGCTACGCGCCCCGGCTGTGGCGCAGCTACTCGATCGCCAACGCGCCCCGGCCGGACAACGTACTGGAACTCCACGTCCGGGCCGCCGGGGCCGGCTGGGTCTCCAGCGCGCTGGTCCGCCGGGTCCGCCCCGGCGACCTGCTGCGGGTCGCCGCCCCGATGGGCACGATGCTGCTGGACCGCGACTCGCCCCGCGACATCGTCTGCCTGGCCGGCGGGGTGGGGCTGGCACCGATCAAGGCGCTGGTCGACGAGCTGACCCGGTTCAACCGCAGCCGGTGGGTGCACGTCTACTTCGGCGCCCGTACCCGTGACGACCTGTACGACCTGCCGGAGCTGCAGCGGCTCGCCGCCGCGTACCCGTGGCTGAACCTGGTGCCGTGCTGCACCGACGACCCGGGCTGGACCGGCGAGCACGGTACGGTGCCCGACGTGCTGGCCCGCTACGGCCCGTGGCACGAGCACGACTTCTTCGTGGCCGGCCCGTCCGGCATGGTCCGGGCCAGTCTGCGGACCCTGGCCGAGCTGGAGGTGCCGGCCGCGCACATCCGCTACGACAGCTTCGGAGAGGTGTGAGGCCGGCGGTGGATCGGCGTCAGTAGGTCCAGGGGCGGCCGCTGTCGCGGTACTGCTCGACCGGGACCAGGGTCGATCCGGGCGGCATCCGGTCCACGTACAGCCGCCCCTCCAGGTGGTCGATCTCGTGGGCGACCAGCCGGGCCATCGCCCGGTCGAACGAGGTGATCACCCGACTGCCGTCGAACCGGGCGTGTTCGACGTCGAGGCGCAGCGGGCGCGGGACCAGCCCTCGGACGTCGAAGAAGGACAGACAGCCTTCGTACCGGTCGTCGGTGTCGGCGGAGGCGTCGACGACCCGGGGGTTGAGCAGCACCAGTGGCTCGGCACCGGCGTCGGCGGACCGAACGACCGCAGCGGCCCAGGGCAGCCCGATCTGGGGTGCGGCCAGCCCGACACCCTTGCTGAACGGGTGCAGCTCGTCGAGTCGCGCCAGCATCGCCCGCAGCCGGTCCACGGTGTCCAGGGCCACGGTCTCGTCGGCCGGCAGCTCGAACGGCTGGGCCGGTTGCCGCAGCATCTCGGCGCCACGCTGCACGATGCCGATG
Source organism: Solwaraspora sp. WMMD791 (assembly GCF_029581195.1). Taxonomy (NCBI): domain Bacteria; kingdom Bacillati; phylum Actinomycetota; class Actinomycetes; order Micromonosporales; family Micromonosporaceae; genus Solwaraspora; species Solwaraspora sp. WMMD791. Next base: position 4,829,618 of record NZ_CP120737.1, on the reverse strand, counting down.
GCCCGCATCCGCTCACTGGCCCGGGTGTCGGGCCGGTCCGGCGTACCGTCGGCACCGTCCGGCGCGGGGCCACCCGGCTGGCCGGAGCGGAACCGCCACTCCAGCCGGTAGCGGGCGTTGAGCAACGGGGCGTCGGTCGACCATTCCCACACGGTCCGGCCGTCGACCTGCTGGCGGCGCAGCGGGGTACGCAGCGGCGCGTCCTCGGCCGACAACGACGTCTCGACCCCCCACACCTGCGGCTCGAACGCCGCCGGGAACTCCAGCCGTACGGTGAGCTGCCGGGTCGGCAGCCGGACGGCGCGCTGGAACCACTGCCCCCATTTCTCCTGCCCGACCCGGTAGGCGTACTCGATGGTCGTGCGCTGGCCTGGGTAGAGCGGGTACCGCCCGTCGGGGTTCTCGAACAGCAGCCAGACCTCCTTGAACGCGTCCCGGTCGTGCTTCTTGCGCCACTGCATCGGTTCGCGGTGTCCGGGTGGGCCGCAGTAGGCGTGCAGGTCCAGTTCGGCGAAGGTCAGCGGGTGGTCGCGGTGGTGGCGGTTGGATCGGTCCGGGTCGTCGGGGTACCGGTCGACGGCGATCCGGGCGAGGTAGCGGGTCACCGGCTCGGTGCCGGCGTTGTAGAGCGCGCGGCGGATCGTGCAGTGGTAGTAGCCGTCCTGGTAGCTGAGGGTGGCGACCTCCTGTTCGACGATGAGTCCGGTGCCGGGCGGCATCCACTGCTCCGGTACGGGTGGGTCGCGCAGCGGGGTGGTGGTGGCCCGGCTGTGCCGCAGTTCGTCGTACTCCTGGTAGCGCTGCCAGATCGCGCCGCCGGCGCCGAGCACGGCTTCGGCGCGGCGGGCGAAGTCCTCGGTGGGGCGGTGCCGGCGGCCTTCGACGTGGCTGATGTAGGAAGGGTCGAAGCCCATCCGCGCGGCCAGCTGCTTCTTGGTCATCGCCCGGTCGATGCGCCACTGGGCGAGTTCGGCCGCGAAGGTGTCCGCGGCGCGGTCGATGGGCGAGCTGGTCATCGCAAGGCGTCCCCTCAGGCCGGATCTTCAGTCTGCTTTCCGACTCGTACGCCCGGTCGACATTGGCGCGTTACCGACAGAATCCTTGACAACTCGACGTCCGCCACGCTCAGCAATGCCAACAGAGCCGTACGTCATCCTATGGACGAGATGTCGCCAGCGGGGTAACCCACAGTTGCCTTGCGATGGACGCTACCCACCGACCCGCACCACACCGGAGCGCAACAAACACTCTCCGTTACACGATGTTATTTCTTCATGCGGCAGTTTCGCCAAAGTCTGGTTAGGCTAGCCTTAGGAAGCTAGGGTGAGACGTCGGCAGCACGCGGAAGGTGCGAGAGGTGACAGCGATGAGGCAGGGCAACGACCGCCCAGCTCAGCACGGGAGCATCGGCTCCCTCGCGGCCACCGGTTCCGCGAACGGCGGTCACCACCAGTGACTGCCGTCATCGACCCCCGCGCTCGGGCCGCCGCCCCACTGGCCCCGATCAGCGCCACCCTGCGTGCCGCGTTCGGCACCGACGACCTGCCGGGCCTGCACGCCGGCCTGCTGGTCCACGACGCCACCGGCTGGTTTCCGGCCACCGCGCTGATCGACGGCGACCAGCTGCCCCGGATGCTCGACTCGGCGGCCAGCCGCTGGCAGGCGAAACGGCACGCCGCCGCCGCCCTGGCCTGGAAGGCGTACAGCTACTGGGTGGCCCTGCCGGTCGCGCTCGGCTGGGCGTCGGCCCGACGGGTGCCGCTGATGCGGGCCGACGACGTACTGCTGCGGATGGACGACGACGGCCCGTTGGTCGACGTCGGCCTGCGCCCCGGCATCCCGGTCGCGGTGCTGCCGCACGACCCGATCGCAGCCGCCGGCCTGCCCGAGGTGCTGGTGGTGGCCGACGAGGCCGAACTGCTCCGGGTGCTGCGGACGTCCCTGCTCGACCAGCACATGAGCCCACTGCTCGACCGGATCCACTCCCGGGTCAAGCTCGGCCCGCGTACCCTGCTCGGCTCGCTCTCCTCCGGCGTCGCCTACGCGGTGCTGCAGGCGGCGGACGCCCTGCCGGGGTCGTCGGCCGCGACGATCGGCACACTGCTCGACGCGCTCGACGTCGGCGACCTGATCGAGTTGGTACCCGGGGCGGACGGCGCGCTGACCGTACAGCGCCGGACCTGCTGTCTGGCGTTCACCCTGCCGGACCCGAAGATCTGCCCCGGCTGCTGCATCCGCCCCTGACCACCCCGGGCACCACGGTCCCCCCTCGACGATCTTGCAGTTATCGAGCGGATTTGCCCTATTTGTCCATCGATAAGTGCAAGATCGCCGGGATGGGTCAGCCCAGCTTCTGGTAGGTCGCGGTCAGCGTCGCCCGGGCCAGGGTGTGGAACGTCAGGTTGAACCCGACGTACGCCGGGGTCGCCTCCGGCCCAAGGTCGAGCCGCTGCACGTCGAGGGCGTGTACGGCGAAGATGTAGCGGTGCGGCCGGTCCCCGGCCGGCGGCGCGGACCCGTCGTAGCGGGCGTTGCCGAAGTCGTTACGCACACTGAACGCCCCCGGAGCCGCCGCCTCGGGAGCACTGCCCGCGCCCCGCGCCAGGTCGGTCACCGACACCGGCAGGTTGACCAGCAGCCAGTGCCAGAATCCGCACCCGGTCGGGGCGTCCGGGTCGAAGCAGGTGACGACGAATCCCTTCGTCCCGGCCGGGAACCCCGACCAGGACAGCTGCGGGGACAGGTTCTCCCCGCCGGCGCCGGTGAAGATGTGCGCGTCGGGCAGCACGTCGCCGTCGAGGACGTCCGTGCTGGTCAGCGTGAACGAGTCGACCGGCGGAAGCAGGTCGTACGGGCTGGGCGCGATGGGTCGGTCTGCCAGGTTCATGCCTGGCATCCTGCCGCACCCGGTGCCGGTCTGCAGTCGGCACACCGGCACCGGCACCGGCGCACGTGGACGCACCGGCACCGGCGCGCGACGCGCGCACGCCGGTGCCGGCCGGTCGGTGTGGTGAGCCCGTCGGTCAGGCCCGGTCGGTGCCGGTGGAGACCAGCTGGGCCTCCCGCTCGGCGGCGAGCCGGACCCGCAGCTGCTCGCCCTCGATGTCGACGTTCGGCAGGATCCGGGCCAGCGGGCGGGGCAGTCGCCAGGCGGCGTTGCCGAGCAGCGACATCACCGCCGGCACGATCGTCATCCGTACGACGAACGCGTCGATCAGTACGCCGATCGCCAGTGCGAAGCCCATCGACTTGATCACCGGGTCGTCGAGCAGGACGAACCCGCCGAACACCGCCGTCATGATCAGCGCGGCGGCGGTGACCACCCGGGCCCCGTGGCCCATCCCGTTGATGGTGGCCTGGGTCGCGGTGTCGCCGTGCACGAAGTCCTCCCGCATCCGGGAGACCAGGAACACCTCGTAGTCCATGGCGAGGCCGAACAGGATGCCGATCAGCAGGATGGGCAGGAAGCTGACCAGCGGCCCGGCGGTGTCCAGGCCGACCAGCCCGGACAGCCAGCCCCACTGGAACACGGCGACCGTGATCCCGAAGCTGGCGCCGACGGTCAGCAGGAACCCGGCGGCGGCCTTCACCGGCACCAGGATCGACCGGAACACCAGCATCAGCAGCAGGATCGACAGGCCGACGACGAGCAGCAGGTAGACCGGCATCGCATCGGAGAGCTTGTCGGACACGTCGATGCCGACGGCGGTCGCGCCGGTCAGGGCCACCTGGACCGCGCCGTCGTCGTCGGGCGACAATCCGAGTACGGCGATCTCCTCGCGGATCCGCTCGACGAGCTCCTCGGTTTCGACGTCGGTGGGGCCGGTGGCCGGGATGACCGCCAGGATCACGGTCTGCCCGTCCTGGCTGGGCTGCGGCGGGGTGACGGCCACGACGCCGTCCAGCCCCTGCACGGTGGCCGCGACCTGGCCGGCGGTGGCGGTGGTGGACTCGGCCGAGTCACCGGAGACCACCATCAGCAGCCGGCCGTTGAAGCCCGGCCCGAACCCTTCGGAGATCAGGTCGGAGGCGGTGCGCTCGGTGCTGCCGACCGGGGCGGTGCTGGCGTCCGGCAGCGCGATCCGCATGTCGGCGGCGGGGATGGCCAGGGCGCCGAGCCCGGCCACCCCGAGCAGGATCACCGGGATCCGCAGCTTGATGATCAGCCGCGCCCAGCGGAACCCGAACGTCTCGGTGTTCTCGGTGTTCCCGGTCTGCTCGGTCGGCTGGGCGGCCCGGACCCGGCGGGGCAGGACCCGGCGGCCGGCGTAGCCGAGCAGCGCGGGCTGCAGAGTGATGGCGACCAGAACGGCAACGCTGACCGTACCGGCGGCGGCCAGACCCATCACGGTGAGGAACGGGATGCCGACGACGGCGAGGCCGGCGAGGGCGATGACGACGGTGGCCCCGGCGAAGACGACCGCCGACCCGGCGGTGCCGACCGCCCGCGCCGCGGCCTCCTCCGGTTCCAGCCCGTCGAGCATGTTCTGCCGGTGCCGGGAGGTGATGAACAGCGAGTAGTCGATGCCGACGGCGAGGCCGAGCATCAGGGCCAGCACCGGGGCGGTGGAGGTGAGGCTGACGACGCCGCTCAGGGCGAAGAGTCCGGCCATTCCCGCGCCGACGCCGATCAGGGCGTTCAGCATGGTCATCCCGGCGGCGACCAGCGATCCGAAGGTGACGATCAGGACCACCAGGGCGATCGCCACACCGATCGCTTCCTGCGATCCGACGTGCGGCTCGGTGTTGAGCACCTCACCACCGGTGGCGACCTGGTATCCGGCGTCGCGGGCCGTGGCGCCGACGGCCTCGTACGCGTCCCGCTGCTCGGTGGTGACCTCGTCGACCGGGTCGGCGAACTGCACGTTGATCAGCGCGTACCGCCCGTCCGGGGAGACCGTGCCGGTCTGGAACGGGTCGAGGGCGCCGACCACCCCGGGCAGTTCGTTGGCCTCGACCACGACGGACAGTACGGCCGACTGGCCGTCGCCGGTGGTCAACTGCTGGCCTTCGGGGGCGACGACGATGATCGTCCCACCGGCGCCGCTGGCTTCCGGGAACTGCTCCTGCAGCTGGTCCAGCGCCGCCTGCGACTCGGTGCCGGGGATGCTGAAGTTGCTGGCGGTCGGCCCACGGAAGGCGAGCGCGGCCGCGCCGAGCGCCACCAGGGCGATCAGCCAGATGGCGACGACCAGGTGGCGTCTGCGGAAGGCGGTCCGGCCGAGCCGGTAGAGCAGGGTGGCCATGCGGCATCCTCTGAGGTGTCGGGCGTGGCGGATTGGTATGTGTGGTGCTGGTCAGTCCCAGGCGCGCGGCGGGTCGCCGAGGGTCCGGGCGATGACCTGGGTCAGCATCGGGCGGAGTTCGTCGTCGGTGAGGTCGAGATGCTCGGCGCTGGCGGCGGAGGCCCCGGCCAGGACGACCAGGGCCGCGAACATCTCCGCAGGGTCGTCGCGGTCGCCGGCCAACGCGCAGTGCAGCCGGCCGATCATCTGCTCCAGGTCGCAGAAGGCCGGCTGGTGCAGCAGTTGCGGGATCTCGGCGTAGAGCACCGCGATCTGTCGCCGGAAGCGCAGGCAGAGTTCGATGAAACCGTCGATCGCCGTACGGTGGGCGGCCTCGTCGTCGAGGTCGGCCAGTCGCCGGTCGAGGTCGGCCAGGCTGTCGACGGCCGGTTTCATCAGGGCGGCGAGGATCGCGTCCTTGCTGTCGAAGTGGTAGAGCAGCGAGGCCTTGGCGCAGCCGACCTCGGCGGCGATGTCCTGCAGCGAGGTGCCCCGGAAGCCGACCACGGCGAACCGCTGGGCCGCCACGGCGAGGATCTGCTCACGCAGCTCGGCCCGCCCTGTGCCGCTGCGGCTGGCCTGCGTCACCTGGCCTACCTCCTTCCCTACGCTTACCCGCCGCGACCAAGGATGCCGGAGCCACCCCGGAATGCCTGACCGATCGGTCAGAACGTGAAGTAACTCACAACAACGCCCCTGCTCAACCGCGATCTCCACCAGCTGATCTCAACCGAAGCAGATGGACACTGGACGAGAACTCGATGAGAGTTCGTCAAGAGTCGACCGGAAGTGGTTCACCGGCCGGACCATTCATCTCCGGCCACGCGCGCTGGAACGATCAGCAAGATCAATGTGATTTGAACCCGGGTGTCACCATGCCGGCATGGAATTCTTTCTCGGCCAGGGTCTCTTCTTTTTGATCCTGACCCTTGTCGGGTACGGCCTCGGTGCACTGGTGCTCTACTGGATCATCCGGCTCGCCGTCCGGCACGGGATCGCCGACGCCGACGAACGACGTGGCGGCCACGATGGCCTCGGCTGAGCACCCCGGAGAGCCGGTGGAAATCCGGATGCGGCCGGCCGGCGACCTGCCGGACAATCGCCCGGTGAACGTCGACCTGCCGGACTGGATGCGCAATCCGCCGCCACGCGCCGTGACCTGGCGTGACCGGGTCGGCGCTGGCGTGACGCGCCTGCCCGGGGTCGCCGCGCTGCGTCGATTCCGCTGGCGGTGGGAGCAGCGCGACCCGCTGCACCGGCGGTTCCCCGTACTGACCGCCGTGCTGGCCGTACCACTGGCCTTCGTCGCGGTCATGGCGCTGATCTCGCTCGCCTACTGGCTCTACCTCAGCGCCTAGTCAGTGGCCGGGCAGCAGTGCGTGCTTGAGCTGGCTGGCCAGCCAGTCCCGGAACACCTGCTCGTCCCAGCCGCAGTGCAGCACCAGGCTGTCGTAGTGGGCCGGGTCGTTGAAGTGCCAGACGACGTCGGTGGCCCGCTGCACGTCGACACCGTCGCGTAACGGCCCCAGCTCGGCCAGCCGGACGGCGACCGTACCGGCACCGATGCGGCGGTTGCGCAGCAACGTCTCCCACACCTCGCCCGCTTCGGGAGCGTCGTCGGTGGCGCGGCGCACCGTCTCGAACATCCGGGCCGCGCGGCCGCCGATCAGCCGGCACACCTCCGCGTACGCGTCGAGCACCGCCGGCTGGGTCGTCGCCACCCGGACCGGCCGGTACCAGGGGCGGTCCGCCACGGCGACGGGCTCGTCGTCACCGGCGAGCGCCTCGTCGAGGACCTGCCGCAGCAGCGCCGGTTTGGAGCCGAACGCGGCGAAGACGGTCGGCCGGGCGACGCCGGCCACGGCGGCCACGTCCGCCAGCGAGGTCGCCGCGTAGCCGCGCTCGGTGAAGAGGTCACGGGCCGCCGCGACGACCGCCCGACGGGTACGCCGGGCGCTCTCCTCGCGCACCGCCGACCGGTAGCGGCGGGCGGGCCTGCTCTCCTTCGCCTCAGCCATAGCCAGCAGATACTACCAACGGATTCACTAGACGACGTCTCTCGACAATACTGGCGTCTAATGAATATGATGCTAGACCAGCGACACCGCCGCGCCACCCGCCACTGCGGGCACCGCCGTCCCGTCGCAGGACGACGCCGACGCCCGACCCGACCTGAACCCGCCGCTGCCGGAGGCACCACGATGGACACCGACCCGCCCGTCACCGCACGCCGGCACACCCGGCGACACCGCCGGTCAGCCCGGCGACACCGCTGGCCGCTGGCGATCGCGGCCGTACTGCTGATCCCCGCGACCGCCGCCTGCGGCGGCACCGACCCGGCGACGCCGCCCGCCGACGGGCAACCGCCGGCAGCCGGCGCGGAGCCCGACGACGTACCGCCGATCGACGCCTGCACGCTGCTGGCCACCGACGAGATCACCCCGCTCATCGGCGACCACGACGGCGGCGTACCGTCCGGCGGCCCCGCCGGCAGCGCCTGCACCTGGGAGAACCCGGACACCTACCACTCGGTCACCGTGAGCATCGGCGACTGGGGCACCGCCGTCGACGGCCAACTGCCCGAATCGCCGTACGGCGAGACCGAACCCGGCCCGGACGGCATCCGGTTCGCCGCCGGTGGCATCGCCGAGTTCGCCGTCGCGGACCGGGCCAGCGAAATCCAGATCACCGCCCGCGACCTCGACCGGGACACCGTGGTCGACCTGATCGGGCTGATCCGCAGCCGGGCCACCGCGCCGACCGGCCAGGCCGCCGGCGAATCGGGCCAATCCACCGACGGATCCGGCCAGGACACCGACGGGTCCGGCCAGGATACCGACGGGTCCGGCGACGACGGCGCGACCGCCGGCGCATCGGCCGATGTCGACCCCTGTGCGCTGCTGACCAAGCAGGAGGCGGAACAGTTGGCGGGCACCGCCCTCAACGACCCGCTACCGGTCAAGGCGACCTGCACCTTCACCGGGCCGACCTCCGGCCCGCTCGCCCAGGTCGAGATCTTCGTCGGCCCGGGAGCGAAGAAGATCCTCGACATCAACCGCGAGCTGGGGCACGAGTTCCGCGAGCTGTCCGGCATCGGCGACGAGGCGTACGCCGAGGACGACGCCGCCTACCTGCAGAAGTCCGGCCAGTGGGTGTGCCTGCGGCTGGTGCTGCTCAACGACCCCGCCGAGAACCGCCAACGGCTGGAGGACGCCGCCCGGCTCATCGCCGGTCGACTCTGACCTGCCGTTCATCGCAGAAAGTGGTGCCGGCCATGCGGATCCGCGTCGACGACCACCGGCGGCTGCTCGCCGTCACCACCGTCGCCCTGCTCACCGTCACCGGCTGCGCGCGCGGCGGCCCGGCCACCGATCCGGCCGGCGGTGCGGCCGGCGACCCGGCGGCACCGACCGGGCCGCCGGTGAGCGCGCAGGCGCAACAGCGGTACGGTGCCGCGCCGACGCCGCACCCCGACGTCACCTACCAGCCGGACGTGGTGATCGTCGGCGGCGGGGCGGACTCCATCCGCTCAGTCGCCGCCGACACCTTCACCTGGCGGATAGACCCGGCGGCGGCGAACGCCGACCAACTGACCCCAGGCAAGGTCATGTTCCTCACCGGCCGGGCCGTCGGCCGGGTGATCGACGTACGGCCCGAAGGGGAGGACCTGGCGGTCGCGATCGGCCCGGTGGACATCACCGACGTGATCCGCGACGGCACCTTCACCAGCGCGGAGCCGGTCCCGCTGTCGGCTGCGGTCGCGTACCCGGACGCGGCGGCCAGTTGGGCGGAGACCGGCGGGACCGGCGGCGACAGCGGCGGGACCGGCGGCGGGCTGGTGGTGCCGGCGGCCAACCAGCGTCCTCAGCTGACTCCGAAGCCGATCTGCTGCGCCAACGGCGTCGGCGCGGAATTCACCTACGGCTCGACCGGCGTCCGGCTGGTGGGTCTGGTCCTGCTCAAGATGACCGCCCCGACCGCCGCCTTCCACCTGGAGATCCGGGGCGCCCAGGTGATCCGGGCCGAGTTCGAGATCAACGGGGCGGCGGCGCTGCGGGTCGAGATCAACGCGACGACGTCGACCGGTCAGAACATCGACCCACGCATCCCGATCCCGGTCGACTTCAGCGTCCCGATCGGCGAGGTGCTCGGCGTACCGTTCGCGGCCACGGTGACCCAGGTCATCGGGGTGCACACGGCGTTCGGTGCCAAGGACGGCAACATCTCCGCCGTCGGCGAATGGTCGCTGAACCAGTCGATGTCCTTCGGCTACGCCAACGGCTCCTTCGGGGTCCGCGCGCCAACCTCGATCAGCGTCGACCAGAGCCTGATCGACTCGATCACCGGCATCTCGGTCGGCGTCAACGGCGTCTGGCTCGACTACCACGCCAAGTTCCACGTCGGGCTCGGCGCGCTCGGCTTCATCGCCGGGCTCTACTTCCAGCTGACCCTCACCCTCGGAATGACCATCGGCTCCGCGCTCGGCGCGCCGATCGTGGTGTGCCGCAGCGCCCAGCTCGGCCTCTGGGCGTCGTACGGCGTCGGCTTCACCATCCCGGCCGGCCTGGTCACGGTGATCAACACATTCCTGCAATTGTTCAACGCCAAGCCGGTCCCCAAGGAGGGTGGCGTCGGCGACAGCAAGCTCCTCTACGACAAACCTGTCGTCTATCCGGACAAGCCGATCTGCCGAAATTGATACGCTGGGGCTGTGTCGGCCACCGTGGATCCACCGTCGCCGCGTACCGATCCGCCCACGCCCCGGCAAAAGATCAACTGGGTCGAGCGCCTCGTTCAGGCAGCGGCTTTGGCCGGGTCGATCGCCGGTGTCGCGTCCTTCTTCACCGAGCATCCCACGGCTGGGCTGCGGCTCATCGCGGGCAGCCTGCTCGTCGGCGGGGTCGCGCTCGCCTTCAGATGGCGTACGGCCGACAACCGTCTCCTCGGCTTCCACAGCGCGCTGGCGCTGGCGCTGATCGGTGCGGGCAGCCTCGGGTGGTCGTTGCGGCCGGTCGCGGCACCGGAGGCCAGCGCGCCGGCCCCGAACCCGACCGTGAGCAGTTCCTCGGGTTCCTCGGGTTCCTCGGGTTCCTCGGGTTCATCGGGTCCGTCGCGAACCGCTGGCGGCCAGGCTCCCGCGCCGGGCGACACGTCGGTGACGGTGCACCGGGCTGAAACTGTCATCCCGCTCTCCGCGACATCGGAGATCGACCTCGACTCACTTGCTCCGGACTGGGACGTCACGGGCTACGACGAGACGGGCCGGGCCGATCTTCGGTTCAGCGTCATCGGCCTGCAGCCGATAAACAATGCCGAGCTGAGGGAAGCCACAGGTGACGGCCCGGAGCTTTGCCAGCAGGCGACGGCGCACTACGAGCTGACGCTCAACGAGGACCTGCCCGAAACCCGGTACGCCTGCGCGATCACCAACGAGGACCGTTTCGCCTCGGTGCGGTTCAACCGCGAAGACGTCCGGATCGGATACACCGTCTTCAGCTGGATCAACCTGACGATCACGGTCTACAACCGCTCCGCCTGACCACCGTCCGACCCGGCCGGGTCGGCGGACCCGCCGGGCCGTCGGACCCTCCGACCCGGCGGACCCGGTCGCTACTCGCAGGCGACGCCGTCGCCGTCGCGGTCCAGGTCGTAGACGTCCGGTCCGACGACCCGCACCGGCCCGCTGACGTACGCCGGACCGTTGCCGCTGCCGCCGGCGCAGTCGACGTCGCTGGCGATCGGCACACACGCGCCCGTGTAGCTGCTGTGGCACTGCTGGGTGACCTTCGTGCCGACCAGCACGACCTTGGTGACCGGCTGCTTGGTCACCTGCTCGCTGATCAGCCGTTTGCCGGTCTGCACGCCGTCGGTCAGGGTCACCTCGTAGGTCAGCGTCCGCACCCCGGCGACCCCGTTGGTCTTGACCTTGGTGGTGCCTTTGGCCAGGCTCGGGTCGTCGACCCGCTTCTCCTGGAACGGGATCTGCTCGGTCTCGGTGACCGTCCTGGTCTCCACCTTCGGGCGTGGTGGTGCCGGCGGCGGCGTGGGTGACGCCGAGGCGCTGGGCGTCGGTGCGACGCTCGGCGACGCGCTCGGCGTCGGCGAGGCGCTGGCGCTGGGCGAGCTGGCTCCCGGTACCCCGGCGACGGAGCCGGACGATCCGGACCCGTTGCCGGTACGCCCGGTCAGCCCGGCAGCGTCGACCGTGTCGGTGTCCGACTGCTCGGGGGCGAACGCGCCGATCACTGCGAGCCCACCGCAGCAGAACAGGACGAACGTCAGCAGTACGCCGCCGAGGATCCCGGCGACCTTCCGGCCGGGGCTCAGGCCAGGGCCGGTCTGGCCGGGGCGCAGGCCGGGACCGGCGGCGGCCGGGCCGGGGGCAGGGTGCGGATACGGACTGTTCGAGTACGGGTTCTGCGGCTACGGGTTATGCGGCGCATTGATCACCGCCGAAGTTTCCCGGCCAACATCGATGCTGTGCGGTGGCCAATGAGTGACACTTAGTGGCATCTACGTCGGCAAACGTCTGACGATCATCCTGTGTCGGCTACCAAACTAATCAGTCCAGCTCGGACCAGCTGACACCGGCAGCAGCCGGTCGGCCGCGGCCGACCGGACCGGCGGACCACCGGCGCCGGCCTGGCGCCACAAGCAGCACTGGCACACGGCCCACAAGGGTAAATGGCAACTTCCTACACAAACATTGACGCACCTACATTGATGTGTGAAACTAGGAACTCCACATCGCTCCGACAGCAGGGATCACAAGATGGAGCACCGCCAAGGCATCGAACATGGAATTTTCCGACGCATCGCCGCATCGTCAACCGCCTTCGTCATGTGCTTCTCAGTTTCTCTAGTCGGGAAACCCGCCCACGCCGATACACCTAGCCCAAATTTGCACAACGACAAAGTCCAAGAGTTCGTAAGCCGCATCGAAGGACGCTGGGGAATAACTGTCAGTCCAGCCGATTACGAAGTCGCCACCATCGAAGGAATAACGGTAATCAGACCTAAGGATGCACGTCTGCAGGCACAGGAGACCCAAGACAACAACGGGGATACTAAATTCCTGATGTCAACGACCGCAGACACCCCTCCCGCACCCGCGTCGGGTGGATCGATGGCAGATTCGCAGACAGACTGGCGTCAGCCGACCTGCTGGGCAAGGCTGGAAAATTTCTGGGCATGGATGGACATGTGTAGCCAATGGGGATTGATGACCTATGCGGGCGAGACCCGCCGAAATTATGCGTACAAGATGTATGCATCGTGCGGCATAACAGATATAGACAGATACCGCGAGCTCACCTCCTGCTATGTTGACACCGAGCAGGCCCCCAACACATCGCCGGCGTGGGTGTGGAACGATTGGAGCCCGAGGTCAACAATCAATCTTGGCAACTGCAGCGACTACACCTTGGCAGTCAGCTACGCAGGCTTTGGCGCTGAACACACCGTGCATACATGCGAGGAGCTCAACCCGGAAAAGGGGGAAGCAGGCGCCGACTTCCGTACGACCTGGAACGGCGACGCATACAACAACGAAGTGCGTGAAGTCGCATTGCTCATCGCAATCGGGCATGATCCGGCCTTCGCCGCCCCACAGCTTCATCTCCGATGGGGATTCGTAACCTCGGAATGCAACCCTATTGGCGGAATTCTTGACCCTTGCGGCTAGAATCGAGTGATGATGTTCAGCAGGAGAGGGATTGCCAAGCCTGGGGCGCTATCAGCTGCTGCCGTCGGGCTGCTGGGGATCTTCATCGCCACGGCTGTCACGGTCATGGACTGGGCTCTGGACGAGCCGAGCCGGCACATTGAACGCACCCAGGCAGAGGATCTACTTTCACGAGCTGCGGTACTGGCGCAGGCCGGCAACTCAACCGGCTTGTGTCAGACTGTCGCCGCCACGTCCGCGACTTGCAGGTCCTTGCTCGACTACACGGAGTCGAAAGGCTGGGAAGCTGGTGCCGATCCCCCACGTGTGGTCGGCACTCGACGTTACCCGAAGACCAGTCACACTTCAGAAACCCTGGTGCTTCGGGTCGCCGGAGTCAGGGCTGACGGCAGCCACTACGAGTCAGACTTCCCAGTCATTCGTACCCCCGACGGTGAGATCCGCAGCACCGCGCCCGTATACTGGTCCGGCGTAGTCTTCGATGAATCTCAAATTGAATGCAACCAAGCAGACGGCGACGCCTGCGCACAGGACATCATATCTCCTCCGTAAGACTTTCTTACGCCTTTCGGATCGCTATCGAAGGAGGAGGACGTGCAGGTAGACCCGCCCACGTCGCCGAACTAATCCACCCGACTCGTGCCGGGAATGGAAGCGCAAGCGACGTCGCTGACGGCGCACAGGACAGCCGGATACGGCGTCAGGGTCATTTCAGCCGGCAGTACTTCAGGCGGTACCCTGATCACCAGGTGATCGGCATGCTTTGGCTGGCCACTGGTAGCTTCGGTCGCCGGCCGGCCGTCGCAACTGCCTCACCAGTTCACGCATCTTCGCAATCCCCCCTCACGGATATTTCGGTCGTCGCAGCCGGCCCCGGCTCGCGCCGCCACTGGCCGGCCTTGTCGGCCAGGATCGCCACCGCGCCGGCCGTACTGTGCTCGGCCACCAGCTCGGCCCAGGTGAACCTGATCGTCACGACGTCGTCGTCGCGGATCGGGCCGACCCAGCGGTCGTCACACATGCCGGTCATCAACACCCCCGGTGGTCGAGCGGCAGCGTGGTCCGGCCACACACCGGGCACCACCTGGACTTCACCTTGAACGACCACAGCCCGGCGCAGTAACCGAGCAGCGTCGTCCCGATCAGCGCTCCGATACTCCACATCGACGTACTCCTTCCTGAAGGAAGACGAATCCCCGTGGTCACGTGCCATCAGTCGTCGAGCGCCACCGGCTCGCCGCCGTTGGCCTCCCAGCGGGCCAGGATCTCGGCGAGAATCCGCCGGGCACCGACCTCACCGTGCTCGGCCTTCAAGTCTTCGAAGCTCCACCGCAACGTGAGCACCATGTCGGCCGCTTCGTCGGTCACGCACTCGCGGGTGAGGTCGGCGTCGTCGTCGGTGCTCGGCTCCGACTCGCCCTCGCCGTCGTCGTCGTCGACCAAGATCACAAACCCGCTGGTACGCGGTAGCCGACCATCTGGCCGTAGGTCATCAGCGGACGCAGGGTCGGAGTGAGCATCGTCGGCTCCGACGACCACCGGTGCCCCCGGTTGCCGTCCAACCGCCGTTGCCGGGCCGCCGCCCGTTCCTGGTCGAGCCGGGCCAGCCGCTTCGACGCCGCAGACCGCCCGTCGCGCCACTCCCGCCACCGCACCACCAGCTCACGAACGAATTCGACGATCACCACTCACTCCTTTTCAAGATCGTTTACGGCACCACGCACTCGACCATGCCAATCGGCGTCACACCGCTGAGTGTCTCGTCCGAACAGCATCCATGACCGTCCACAGGCAACCTTGCAAGTGTCAACGTTCACGGGTAACCGGTGCCTACGTTCAGCTCGTGAGACTCGTCGCGCTATCCGATGTCGCCGAAATGCTCGGTGGTGTGTCCCGCACCCGCGCCACCGAGATCACCAACCGGTCGAGCTTCCCGGCACCATTCGCGCTCGTCGCCTCCGGTCGGGTACGGATCTGGGACCGCGACGAGGTCGCCGAGTGGATCCGCACCCACCGCCCGACCCAGCAAGAAGACTGACGGGCATCACCGTTCACGAAGTATCTCGACGACCATCGCCCTCTCGCTTGCCGGCGGGCTTGCGCTGTCCTGACTAGATGGTCACCCACCGACGACGCGCGGTGAACGCATCAGGCGTACGGCTTCTCTGCTCGTTCGGACGGCAACTGGTACGCGACGTACGACTTCGCTCGGCGCTCGTACGCACAACTCTGGCGGACGCTCAGGAACCATCCCTGGCAGAAGCCGCAGATCATCGCCACCGCGATCGTGGCAGGATCAGCTGCGTGTCTGGAATGGCTCACAGCGTCGACAGACGACGCCACGCCTGACAAATGAAGGCGGAGATTCGAGCAGTCGACCGCGTACCGCCGCTCTGGCCCCGACCGAGACGTCCGGTCGATGGCGGGGACGGCTCACTCCGGGAGATAGGTCACCGGCAGGTCGTCGCCGTACCGCGACTCGCCGGTCAGGATCGGAGCCCGGTGCTCCAGGCAGGCCATGACGGTGGAGGCAAGGTCCACCCGCCCGGTGACGCCCCGCCAGTAGGACAGCTCCTGCCAGGTCCAGCCCGTGGTGTCCAGGACAGCGCAGGCGGCCAGATTCAACAGCCGGTGCAGCAACTGGCGGTCCTTGCTGTCGCCCACCATCGCCAGGGTCTCGGCCACACTGACGGCGGTGACACCGAACCGCACCCGGTCCTGGGTGACCTCGTAGATCGGCTCCGCGACGTGCACCGACCCGGACACGTAGGCGAGCAGCGCCGACCGGTCCAGCACCAAACGGACCGGTCGTTCGTCGTCGCCGGTCACGCGGCCGGTGCCTGCCCGGCCGGGGACTCTTCGTCACGCAGGTGTTGGCGCACCCGGTCCCGGACCACGTCGTACCGCTCGGCCGGCCACTGCATGTCGACGGTGGCGCGGCGAGCTCGCGCAGCCGCCAGCCCGGCCTCGGTGACTTCGATGCCGGACTCAGCCAGCTCGGCCCGGAGGGCATCCAGGCGCATCCGCCCCCGCACCGCCTCGGTGACGTAGGCGGACGCGTTCGGCTGCTCGGCCAACGTGTCCGCGACGTCCTGCGGTACGGAGATCGACAGCTTCTTCATGCCGTTGATGCTACCCGGCAGCACAACTGGTAGTACCGAGCCCGTGAGCTGGGCCGTCACGCTGCCAGGCGGTCCTTCGCGGTGAGTCGGCGAGTCGCCAGCAGCGTCGCGACGGCGATCGAGGAGTAGACGGCGGCGGTCAGAACCGCCAGTTGGCCCCACGGAATGCTGAGGACGAAGCCGGGAATCCGCCAAGCTGCCAGCAGCACGGCCGGGAACCCGATGAGCAGCCCGACCCCGGTCGCCACGACGGTCAGCACCACGTGTTGACGGACCAGGACCGCCCTCGCCCAGCGGGGCGGCACTCCGAGCGCGACAAGGTGCCCGAGGTGCTGCCGCAGGATGCGAATCTGCGTCTGCGTCGTCGTCAGAGTCAGGGCCAGCGCCAGGATCACCACGCCGACGGCGGTGATGTTGAGCGCCACCGGTGGGATGGGCGTGGGCGGCGTACGGTAGATCTTTGCGATGCGTGGGTCCAGGCCGGCAGCGTTCACCGCAGCCTGCGCCGCCTCGGCGTCCGCCTGGCTGACGCCGGTGTAGATCACCGCGCCTGCGGTGACAGGCAGGTCATGCTCCCGGGCGGTATCCGTCAGCACGAGGCCCGTGGTGCCGACGTTCCACCCCGCCGGCTCGACCTCGAACGCCGCTGCGGGGATCGTGGCCAGCACCGCGCCGACGCCCTCGGCTGCGGCAAGGCGAAGATCCACGGCATCACCGATCGGGGTACGGGCATCCCAGAACAGGACTCCTCCACGTGCCAGTAGCGCGCGTCGCTGCTCAGCGAGTCTCGTCCCGAGGAGCCGGTCTGCGGCGGCGACCGAGTCCACGGCCAGCAACAGACCCCAGGCATCGTCCGCGACGACGTGGGTCTCCCCTACGGCATCGGCGTCGGTGAGGTAGTGGACGGACACCGGTGTCTGATCCCGCAACGCCGGCACGGTCCGTGCCGCGTCCAACGCGACCTGCGGTGCCGGTTGCACATCCGTGGCGATGTCGGCGATCTTCACCTGGCCGGGCAACACATCCGGATACACCTGCGCACCGGCGGTACGGATCATCGTGTCCAGGAGCGACACGAACCCGGTCGACAACCCCAGCAGCACCGCGATGGCCGCGATGAAGGCGGTTGCCCGACGGGTGTCCGTCAGGAGCTGCCGCTTGCTGAGCCGCGCACGCAGGTTCGCCTCGGGCAGCCGGCGGAAGACGGCGGGGATCAGATCCGGCAGCATCAGCAGCACCGCGGCCGCCAGCAGCCCGGCGACGTGCATCGCTTTCGCCGGCGAATCGAGGCCGGGAAGGCGCACCAGCGCCACCCCGACCGCAAGCGCCGCCAGCAGGTGTCGAGCATTGCGCAGCAGACCGTCCCGTGGCGTTCGCGGCTGCTGCCCGAGGGCGCGGCCGGGCACCCCTGCCGTGTCGACCCGGTTGGCCCTGGCCTGCCCGAACAGCAGGGTGCCGGCAACGCAGCCGAGGAGGACCACAGCGATGCCCTGGGCGAGCGGTCCGATGGTGTAGGGCACCGGTCCAACTGGTTGTCCGAGTGTCCGGGCCAGGAGCCGGGCAGCCAGTACGCCAAGCGCCAACCCGACCACATGTCCGATGACCATTGCGGCCAGACACCACAGGCTCTGCGCCAGGCTGGCACCACCGACCGCGATCCGGTGAGCGACACCGACCGAGGTCATCCTGCGCACGGACAGCACGATCTGCCGCCTGGTCAGGGCGAACGCGGCCAGCGTCGCCAGTAGTGGCAGTGCCAACGACGGAATCGTGTAGCCGGCCGGTGACCGGTCGATCCAGGTAGGACGTGCCTGGGACACGATTGCTTCACGGCTGACGTACGTCCGTTCCACCTGGTCGGCGAGATCCGCCGCTGCGGTGTCGCCCGATGCTCCCCGTAGTGTCTGTGCGATGGCAGCCACCGTCGCGGGCACCTCGGCACCGTCCCAGTAGACGACTGGCTGGGCGCGCAGCAGTGAGTTGACCGCAGCAAGCTCAGGGTCCATGGCAGCCCAGGTGCCGGGTCCGGCAAAGACCTCCATGTTCCCCGAGAAGAGGTCGTCGACGCTGCCGACAACGGTGAATTCGACGCGACCGCCGTACAGGCTGAGGTGCTCCGGTATCGAACCTGTCGCCGTATCGGGGTTGACGACGACAATCTCGTTCGCCCGCTTCGGCCAACGCCCGGAGAGCGTACGGTAGTTCCCCGGGAACGGGTCCTGCGCCCAGTCCATCTCGACGAATCTGATCGAACCATGGGCCAGCGCCGGAATTGCCAGGTCGGTGCAGACCAGAGCGACGTTGGACTGCCCGCCCTGCCCATCAGGCAGTGCAGCGCTCAGCGAATCCCGGATCCTGCTACCCGGCGGCAGGTCGACTACGCCGAATCCCGCATAGGCACCGTAACGGCCCATGTCCCGTTGAGCGACCTGCTCCGCGCTCACCGACTGACCGACCAGCGCGACGTACAGGCCGGTCACCAGCACTGCGGCTACGAACACCGGGACGGCGCTGACCCGCATCCGCCCGGATCGCGCGAACCTGCGCGCGAAGGTGACGACAAGTCGTCCGGGTCCAGCCAACCGGCCACTCACGGCGCACCACGCAGCGACCCGTCCACCATCTCGTAAACGGCGTCGGCGTATCTGCGACAGAGCGGATCATGCGAACTGACGACAGCCAACGCGCCGGCCGAGCAGAGCTCGCTGATCAGCTCGAACAGGTCACTTGACGCCCTGCTGTCCAGCGAGCCGGTTGGCTCGTCCGCCACGAGGATGCGTCGGCCGCCAGCGAGCGCGCGGGCGATCCCGACCCGCTGTCGTTGCCCGCCGCTGAGCTGCCCCGGCCAACGTCTGCCGAGATCCGCCAGGCCAACTCGCGTCAACAGGCGATCGGCCTGCGCCAGAGCGTCGGCCGTGGCCGTTCCACTGGCCTCCAGCGGGAGGGCGACGTTCTCGGCCGCCGTGAACTCCTCGACAAGGGCGTGGTCCTGAAAAACCACCCCCACGGTACGCAGTCGGAGATTCGCCCGCGCGGCCTCATCCATCCGTCCGACGTCGACGCCGTCAACCTGGATCTCGCCTTCATCGGCGAGATCCAGGCCGACGATCAGATTGAGAAGCGTGGACTTTCCAGAGCCGCTGGGGCCGTGGATGCAGATGAACTCGCCGGCGGTTGCCGCCAGGCTCACACCTCGGACGGCTCGGACCTCCTCGGCTGCCGACGTGTACGACTTGCTGACATCGCGCAGCTCCAATAGAGGCATGTCACCACTCACCGGCTCCGGCAGATCACGGCTTTGTCCTGCTGCCAGGTCACGCTACAACGAGGCTGCCGCAGTTCCCTACATCGATGAGCCGGATTCGCCAGGAATCATTACGTCCGAACCCTCGACCGTCGATCTCGGCCGCAGGCGGGCCCGATCAGGCCGGGACGGGCAACGCGCCGAGGGCGCGGCCGGCGTCCCGGGCGGCCTGCAGCGCGCCGGAGTGCAGCTGCGCGGCCACGTCGGTGAAGGAGTCCAGCGCGGGGTTGACCCCGACGAGGGTGAACTCGCGTTCGACCACGGTGAGGTCGGCGCCCCAGCAGTCGGCGATGATCCGCCGCAGGTACGGGGTGGAGTGGTCCCAACCCTCACGCGGGGTGCCGGTGCCGTACGCGCCGCCCCGGACGGTGGCGAGCACGACCGGCTTTCCGGCGAGGAACGGGACTCCGGTCGCCCGTGGATCGGCCAGGACGACATCCAGGTACGTCTTGAAGTGCTGGGAGACGCCGTAGTTGTAGAGCGGTACGGCGAGCAGGATCGCGTCGGCGGCGATCAGTTCGTCCACGAGTGTCGCGGCGAGGGCGACGGCGTCGCGCTGCTCGGCGGTCCGCTCCTCGGCCGGGGTCATGCCGGCGGTCACCGCAGCTGCCCAGACGGTGGACGGCAGGGTGTCGACGCCGACGTGGCGGGTCACCACCGGGTCGCCGGGGTGGGCGGTGCGCCACTCCTGCTCGACGATGTCGGCGATCTCGCGGCTCGCGGAGCCGTGCGTACGGATGCTGGCGTCCAGCCGGAACAGGGTCACCACTACTCCAGGTTTTCGTAGGTTCAAGCTTGAAGCCCAACGGTAGACGCTGCCGGTTCAAGCTTGAACCTTTTGAGAGATCGGTCACTTCAACGGTGAAGCGGCAGACGTACGCTTGCCACGTGCCGGACGAACCCCGATGGCTGACCGACCGCGAACGCGAAGCGTGGTTGGCCCTGGCCAAGCTCATGTTCAATCTGCCCAGCGCGCTCGACGCCCAGCTGCTGCGGGACAACAACCTGACGCTGTTCGACTACTTCGCGCTCAGCGTCCTGTCCATGACGCCCGGCCGTACCATGCGCCTCAGCGACCTCGCCGGTCACCTCTCCAGCTCGCTGTCGCGGCTGTCGAACGTCGTCACCCGCCTCGAGCGACGCGGTCTGCTGCGCCGCGAACCCGACGCCGACAACCCCCGCTACACCACCGCCGTCCTGACCGATGCCGGCTGGGACCTGGTCGTCGCCGCCGCCCCCGGCCACGTCGCCGCCGTCCGCCGGTACGTCATCGACGGCCTCACCGACCACCAGATCGACGTACTTCGCGAGATCGCCTGCCACGTCACCCGCAACCTCGCCGTGGACTAGTCCCGGCCGACGAAGCGGAACAGCGTCCCGTCGAGGCGCAGACGCAACGCCGCAGGCACCCCGGCGAAGCGGTGCACGCCGACCCCGTACCCCTCGGATTTGTCGGAAAGCCAGACCTGGACGAAGCCGGCGGCGGCGAACCACTCCAGGATGCGCGGCACCAGGTCCGGCTCGCGACGGTGCCGGGTCCAGACCACCGTGCCGCCGGCAGCGGTCAGCTGCGGCGCGGCCGCGACCACCCGGGCGACATCGACGTCGGCGATGTTGCCGAACACCCCGCAGAGCAGGACCAGATCGGCGGGTACGGCACCCGCGTAGTGGGCGGATCGGGCCGCGTCCCCGGTGACCACCTCAAGGTCGACGCCGATCGCGGCAGCCCGGCGGCGGGCCCGGTCGGCAAGCTGCGGGTCCAGCTCGACGAGCCGGCCGCGCACGTCCGTCCGGCGCGGATGCCCATCCAGTACGCCGAGCACGTCCCGACCCTCGCCGGCGCACATGCTCACCACTCGGACCGGGCCCGGCGGGGCCGCGTCCAGCGTCTCCCGGATCCGGGCCTGCACCACCACCAACCGCCGGGACAGCGCGGAGTCTGGATCCGCGTACGCCTCGTGCCAGGCACTCCAGTCCCGCCGACTCATATCTGCCGACCTTAGCCAGGTCGGCACCAGCTGCCGCCGCTGATGCCCGAATCGGCTGACCCACGGGTCAATCCCCCACTCTGGAGCATCGCCATACCGCCTGCGCTACCACGACGGAGCAGCAGGCTGGATTGGCCGACCCCGACCCGTCCCGCAGGATCGAGAAGCACCTATCGACGCTCGACCGAAACGGAGCACTATGAAAGTCCTACGCAGACTGGCCGCGTCGGCCATGGCCCTGACCCTGGCCGCCACCGGGATGCTCGTCGAGACGACAGCCGCCCAGGCGATCATCGGCGGCAGCAACGCCGGCTACCTGAGGGGGCAGGTCCAGATCTGGGTCAACGGCAACTTCAGCTGCTCCGGCAGCCTCGTGCACGTACGGTGGGTGCTCACCAGCAGCCACTGCGTCCCCCTCGGCATACCGACGTACGGCATCGGGGTCTACCTCGGCGACCGCAGGTTCGGAGCAGGGCACCGCAGCGCGGTCAACTCCATGCAGCGCCGTGGTGAAGGCTACGACCTCATGCTCATCGAGCTTGCTCAGCCGGCAAGGGCGGATCAGGTCATCAAGCTCGGGTACGGGTCGGCACCTGTCAACCAGGAAGTGTCGATCAGCGGCTGGGGGCAAACAAACCACCCCGGTGACGGCCCGCCTCAGGTTTCACCCGTCCTGAAGATCTGCGGCGTACGGATCTATAGGGACAACCAGTCCCATTACACCTACCATCTGGTCTACAAGGGCAGTGGGTTCCCCAGCTACGGTGACTCGGGAGCCGGGTTGATCTACCGGAACCGGGTCGTCGGCGTCTACTCGAACAGCAACCACCAGCGGGACTACCAGTGGATGGGCATCGCGTTCATGACGATCGCCCACCTCAACTGGATCCACACGGCAAGCAGAAATGAAGTCTTCCCACACGTGTACGACTGACTGACATCCCCTGCGCCGGGGCGGCCCAGTTCCCCTGCGGTGCATGTGCGGCCCTTGACCGGTACGTCGCGGTCGAAAGCCGCTGTGCGTCCTGTGGAGCGGAGGGCGTGGGATTCGAACCGACGAAGACATTGCTGCCTTACCGGTTTCCAAGACCACCATGACCGAGGCTCTGACCAGCACGAACAGCAGTCAGCGTTGACACGGCGACACACCGATACGACACGAGACGGCACCGGCAGTGGCAAGCGCCGACCGTCGGCGTAGTACCCGGCCGCCCGCCGCAACGGACGGTTGCCAGAGGACGTCTCCCGGATCTGCTACCGGCAACTGTCGCATCGACGTCGTACCGTCAGGCTGTGACGCTTGCAGACGTGACCCGCTCCGCCGTACTCGCCGCACTGGCTGAGTACGACCGCCTCGGCCAGGATGAGTTCCTTCAACTCCACGGCTTCGGCAAGGCCCAGGCTTACTACCTAGAGCACGGCGGGAAGCTCTACGACTCCAAGGCCATCGTCGGCGCGGCTCATGGCATCAGCGGGGACCGGCCCTGGCGCTCCGATGATTTGACGGGCGGGGACAAGAGCGTGGGCGAGACCCTACGTCGACTTGGCTTCACTGTGCGGTTCATCCGGAACCCGGCGTGGACGCGGGATGAAGTTATCCTTGCATGCGCACTCGTGGAGGCCAACGCCTGGCGAACCATTGCACAGGAGGATGCGCGCGCAATCGAGTTGTCGCGACTCCTTCAGACCTCGGCGATTCACCCGCTGCAGGGACGGCGGGCTGACTTCCGCAACCCAGCAGGAGTTGAGCGCAAGACTTCAGACATTGTGACGCAGCATCCCGACTACGCTGGCACGCCCACCAATGGCAACCGGCTGGATCGCGAAGTCTTGCTTGACTTCCTTCAAAAGCCTGCCGAGATGCACGCAATGGCACTCGCGATACGAGACACCTTAAGCAGTTGGGATAGCAACACCTCGAATCTCTCCGACGCCACCTTGGACGATACAGGCGCAGAGGAAGGGGGCGTGCTGTATAAGAAGCACCTACGCCGCGAACGCGATCCAAGGCTTCGGAGCAGAAAGATTGCCGACGCAAGGCGTCGGGGGATTCCGATTGAATGCGAGGCCTGCGGTTTCAACTTCGGACGCACCTACGGCGACCGGGGAGCTGATTACATCGAGTGCCACCATCGAACCCCGCTCCATGTCACCGGACGGACCGTAACCCGGCTCAGTGATCTTGCCTTGATTTGCTCGAACTGTCATCGGATGATCCATCACTCCAAGCCTTGGCTTGCAGTAGAGGAACTGCGCGATCTCGTAGCCGCCCATCGATAGAGACTCGAAGACAGCGGGCCGCCGCAACAATGACTCGCAGCGGCGGCCTATACGACCCTGGCCGCAAGCATCAAATCACATCGAAATAGACGGCCAGCGGACAGTCAGAACTACGGAACCTCGTTCCGCCTGCCATGAGTGATCGATACCCGGCCCCCACACGACATAGTCGCCCTTGGCGTTCTAGCACGACACTTCCGACCGACAAGTCTAGCCGGAATCGACCCTGCACTAGAACGAGCAGAGTGGTCCGCCCGTCACCGGAAACCCACTCGGCACGCCGTTCCCCCTCGGGATGGATTCCCCACTTGACTTCGAGCGCTTCGGTAGCACGAACACCGCCGTCCGATTCCTGCAAGAAGTGGCCGAGGAGCCAACCCCCCGCGTGCCCACCACATCGATTTGAGGGTTCTCGGTGTACCAGGTATCCGCCATAACTAGTTCAACTCCCACTCAATGTCCGGTATTTCCATTCGTCCCGCCACCAATCTCGCTCAACCGACGCAGCCCTTGCAGTAACGCAAACTGACCCTCATTGCTCCGCGCCGGATCATCGATCAAGGCAGCTATCCCGTTACCGTCAAGGGTTGAGTATCGCTGAAGTCCACCTGAGCACCTATCTGCACGCCTGCGGCAGGCGCGTGAGGTAGCGCTGACACCAGCACAGCAGCGTTCACCGCTGGCGCACCGACCGTATGAACTGCGGCACGCTGCTGTGTCGCTCTGGCTCAATGCTGGGGTGCCAGCAACCCAGTTAGCCCAACGGCCGGACACAGCGTGCACGTGCTGTTGAAGGTTTACGCCTCGTGCATCGACGGGCAGGACGAGGCTGCCCGGAAGCGGATCGAGGGGGCGTTGAGCACCGAGGACCAGGCCGACGCGCCGGATGACGCCAACACGTAGCCGACACGGCCAGCGAGACCCGGCGGCACCGGGGTGGGGCGAAGTGAGACCGGTTCAGCATTCATGAACACGCCCCCCGACTGGCATTCGCGCTGGTCAGGGGGCGTTTTTTGCTGGCTAGGTGAGCGGAGGGCGTGGGATTCGAACCCACGAAGACATTGCTGCCTTACCGGTTTTCAAGACCAGCGCCATCGGCCACTAGGCGAGCCCTCCCGGTGCGAGGCGAGCCGGAGACGGTGGCTGCCGCGCCGCTGTGCCCTAGTGTGCCACGGGCCCGGAACCGGTGCCCGGCCCCATGGTTAACGCGGCGGTAGCCGCCTGGCAACCGGCCCGACGGGTAAGACTGTTGCCATGCATGCGATCACCGTGCCGCAGCCCGGCGGGCCAGAGGCCCTGACGTGGGCCGAGGTGCCCGACCCGACCCCGTGCCCGAACGAGGTGATCGTCGACGTGGCGGCGACCGCGGTCAACCGGGCCGACCTGCTGCAACGACAGGGACACTACCCACCGCCGCCGGGCGCGTCGCCGTACCTCGGGTTGGAATGCTCGGGGGTGATCAGCGCGGTCGGCGCGGAGGTCTCCCACCACCGGGTCGGCGACCAGGTCTGCGCGCTGCTGGCCGGCGGCGGGTACGCCGAACGGGTCGCCGTGCCGGCCGGTCAGCTGCTGCCGGTGCCGGCCGGGTTGAGCCTGGTCGACGCGGCCGCGCTGCCCGAGGTGGCCTGCACGGTCTGGTCGAACGTGGTCAAGCTCGCCGGTCTGCGGGCCGGTGAGTCGCTGCTGGTGCACGGCGGTGGCAGCGGCATCGGTACGTTCGCGATCCAGCTGGGCGCGGCGCTCGGCGCGACCGTGCTGACCACGGCGCGGGCCGGCAAACACGAGCAGCTGCGGGCGTTGGGCGCCCACCACACGATCGACTACACGACGGAGGATTTCGTCACCCGGGCCCGGGAGTTGACCGGCGACGGCGACGGCGGGGTGGACGTGATCCTGGACATCATCGGCGCCGCCTACCTGGAGCGCAACATCGACACCTTGGCGGTCGGCGGCCGGTTGGCGATCATCGGCCTGCAGGGTGGCCGCAAGGCCGAGGTGAACCTCGGGGCAATGCTGGCCAAACGCGCGACGATCTTCACGACCGCGCTGCGGTCCCGGCCGCTGGCCGAGAAGGCGGAGATCGTCCGTCGGGTGCACGACCAGGTGTGGCCGCTGGTGGCCTCCGGGGCGATCCGGCCGGTGATCGACCGGCGGCTGCCGCTGGCGCAGGCCGCGCAGGCGCACCGCGTCGTCGAGGGCAGCGACCACCTGGGCAAGGTCCTGCTGGTCACCGGCGAGGATTAACTCCCGCCGTCGAGCAGCAGACGGGGGCCGGGGCCGGCGGCGGCGAGCCGGTCGGCGGGGTTGTTCAGCGTGCAGGACTGCAGCGACAGGCAGCCGCAGCCGATGCAGTTGGTCAGGTCGTCGCGCAGCCGGGTCAGCAACGCGATGCGGTCGTCCAGCCGGGCCCGCCAGCGTCGGGACAGCCGCGCCCAGTCGGCCTTGGTGGGGGTACGCGACGCCGGCAGGTCGTCGAGGGCGGCC
Source organism: Solwaraspora sp. WMMD791 (assembly GCF_029581195.1). Lineage (NCBI taxonomy): Bacteria > Bacillati > Actinomycetota > Actinomycetes > Micromonosporales > Micromonosporaceae > Solwaraspora > Solwaraspora sp. WMMD791. The sequence continues at coordinate 4,803,471 of NZ_CP120737.1, read as the reverse complement.
CGGATCTCCTCCAGCGGTACGCCGATCTGCTGGGCAGTCCGGATGAACGCGACCCGGCGCAGTTCGCTGCGCTCGTACCGGCGTTGGTTGCCGCCGGTCCGGTCGGCCCGGATCAGCCCGAACTGCTCGTAGTAGCGCAGCGCCGAGGGTGCCACCCCGGACCGGGCGGCCAGCTCACCGATCGTCAATGCCTTCTGCATCACACAGCCCTTGAGTTCAAGTCCGCTTGAAGTTGCAGAGTAGTGGCATGACCACGTTCGTAGCCAGCCCGGCCGCCGTCACGGACCCACCGGCGGACCCCGGGTACGCGGCGCTCGCACCGCTGTTGCGTCGGATCACCGGCGACGAGAAGCACGAGCCGAGCGCTTACTCGACACTGGACGTCCTCTGGGTCCTCTACGACCGGATCCTGCGGGTCGACCCACAGACGGTCGACGCCGTCGACCGGGACCGGTTCCTACTGTCCAAAGGACACGGGCCGGCCGCCTACTACGCCGTACTCGCCGCGAAGGGTTTCCTGCCGCACACCTGGCTCGACGACCTGGCCGGGCCGGACAGCCCGCTCGGGCACCACCCGGACCGGCTGCTGGTGCCCGGCGTGGAGATCGGCTCCGGGTCGCTCGGGCACGGCCTCGGGCTCGGCGTCGGCATGCTGCTCGGCCTGCGCGCCCAGGGCCTGACCCGCAGCTGCGCCCAGGGCCCGGCCGCCGGCTCCGCGCGGGCCGGCGGGGCCCGGGTGTACGTCCTGGTCGGCGACGCCGAACTCGACGAAGGGTCCAACCACGAGGCGATCGCGTACGCCGGCAGCCGGCAGCTCGCCGACCTGACCGTGGTCGTCGTCGACAACGATTCGGCCACCCACGGCTGGCCTGGGGGCCTGGCCAGCCGGTTCACCGTCAACGGCTGGTCGGCGTCGGTCGTCGACGGGCACGACCACGACGCGCTGACCGCCGCACTGACGGGCCACGACGGCGTACGGCCGCATCTGGTCGTCGCCCGGGTCCCGGCCAAGTACGCCGCCCCTGCCCCCAAGTCGTCCAGCAGCGGCTCGGGGTCGTCCAGCAGCGGCTCGGACGAGGAGGAGGACGGACATGCGTGAGGCGTTCACCAGGGCCGCCACCGGACTGCTCGACGACGACCCGCGTACCGCCGTCGTGTTGGCCGACATCTCGGCCGACGCCTTCGCCCCGGCCGCCCGCCGGCACCCGGACCGGGTGCTCAACGTCGGCATCCGGGAGCAGCTGATGATCGGGGTAGCCGGTGGGCTGGCCCTGACCGGGCTGCGGCCGATCGCCCATTCCTACGCCCCGTTCCTGGTCGACCGGGCGTACGAGCAGATCAAGCTCGACCTCGACCACCAGGGCGTCGGTGCCGTGCTGGTCAGCATCGCCGGCTCGTACGACGCGTCGGCGGAGGGGCGGACCCACATGTCCCCCGGCGACGTCACCCTGCTCGACACGGCAGGACAGTGGACGGTGCACGTGCCGGGGCACGCCGACGAGGTCGGGCCGCTGCTGCGTGCCGCCGCCGCCCACGACGACCCGGTCTACCTGCGGCTCGGTACGCGGGCCAACCGTGGCCTGCACGGCGACGCGGTGTCGGGCCGACTGGTGACGGTGCGTCGGGGCAGCGGGGGAGCCCCGGTCGTCGTCGCCGTCGGCCCGATGCTGGACCCGGTGCTGGCGGCGGTCGACGGGCAGGACGTGACGGTGGCGTACACCAACACCCCGCGACCGTGGGACGCCACCGGCCTGCGGATGCTGGTCGACCAGGCGGCACCGGTGGTGGTGCTGGTCGAACCGTACCTGGCCGGCACCTCCAGCCACCTGGTCGGCGAGGCGCTGGCGGACCGGCCGTACCGGCTGCTGGCGTTGGGGGTCGGCCGGCGGGACCTGCACCGGTACGGCAGCCCAGCAGACCATGACCGCTGGCACGGGCTGGACCCGGCCGGCCTACGCCACTCGATCATCCGCTTCATCGCCCCATGAACCCATTCCGCCCATGATCACGACCTCATGATCGCGGCGATCTTGCAGTTATCGACCGACAATCCGGACAAATCTTCGCGATAACTGCAAGATCGTCGGGGAGAGCGGGTCGTCGAGGAGAGCGGGGGGCGTCAGGGAGTGCGGGGGTCAGGAGGAGGCGGTGGTGGAGCGTCCTCCTTGGCGACGGGCGCGCTCCCGGCCCAGAATCCACAGGGCCTCCACCCCGTCCTTCCAGGTGATCTTCTTGCCTTCCTCGCGGCCACGCGCCCGGTAGGAAATCGGCACCTCGTACGGGCGGATCCGCTGGCGCAGCAGCTTGCCGGTCACCTCGGCCTCCATGCCGAACCCGCGCGACTTGACGTCCAACGAGCGGTACAGCGACAGCGGCAGCAGCTTGAAACAGGTCTCCAGGTCACCGATGTAAGAGTTGAACAGCACGTTGGCCGCCGTGGTGACCGCCTTGTTGCCCATCACGTACCAGAAGCTGTAGGCGCTGTGGCTGCCGAACGTGCGATTGCCGTAGACCACGGTGGCCCGCCCATCGAGCACCGGCTCCAGCAGCTTCGGAATGTCCTGCGGGTCGTACTCCAGATCCGCGTCGAGGATCACCATGTAGTCGCCCTCGGCCGCCTCGACCGCCGTACGGATCGCCGCACCCTTGCCGGCGTTGCGCGGGTGGGTGATCACCCGCAGCCGGGCGTCGTCGACCCGCCCCAGGATCTCGCCCGTGCCGTCCCGGCTGCCGTCGTCGACGACGACAAGCTCGATCTCACACGGGTAGTCCACGGCGAGCGCCTGCTTGAGGGCGTTCCCGACGCGTTCTTCCTCGTTGTAGACCGGCATGAGGATCGAGAGCTTCACCATGGTCTCCGAACGCAAATGATGGCAGTCGCCCTAGACTAACCCGGTCGGCACTGGATCACCTGCCCCACTGACACCTGGTGTGTCCACCTCCCGGAGCCGGGCGCACTCAAGGTCAACCCCACCGTACGAAGCGTGTCCGACGCGGGTGCGGACGGCTTCCGTACGCCCGATGGTGTTTACTTCCCGCCATGCCAGCCGGCTGGATGATCGCCCTGTTAGCGCCGCCACTGCTGTCAGTCCTCGCGGCCTACCTGGTGCGTCCCGGGTCCGACTCCCACTTCCGACTGCCGGCGGCCGGGCGGCGGACGATCGTGCTGGCCGCGCTGGTCACCGGCACGTTCGCGGTGCTCACGGTCGAGCTGTGGGGCGCCGTCGGCGGGCTGACCGCACCGGTGATCGGGCTGACCTGGCTGGCCGCGCTGGTGGTTCTCGGCGTCGCCGCCGCGCTGCGGTGGCGACGGGACGGCCGCCCGGCACCCCGTACGCTCGCTGCCCGTCGGTGGGCCCGGCTGCGACAGATCTGGGGTACGGCGACCCGCGCCGAGCGGCTGTTGGCCGTCGCTGTCGGCGGGATGCTCGGTGTCGAGCTGCTCGTCGCGCTGCTCGCCGAGCCGAACAATGTCGACTCGCAGACCTACCACCTGCCGAAGGTGGAGCACTGGGTGGCCCAGGGTGACCTGCAGCTCTGGGCGACGGCGATCCACCGTCAGGTGACGATCCCGCCGGGTGCCGAGTATCTGCTGCTGCACCTGCGGCTGCTGACCGGCGGCGACGCGCTCTACAACCTGGTGCAGTGGTTGGCCGGGGTCGGCTGTCTACTGATCGTGACCCGGATCGTCGCCCAGTTCGGCGGCGGCCGCCGGGCGCAGCTGATCGCCGCCTTCGTCGCCGGGACCACCCCGATGGTGGTGCTGCAGGCCACCAGCACCCAGACCGATCTGGTGGCGGCGGCGTGGACGGGCTGCGTCGCCACGCTCGCGCTGGACGGGCTACGCCACCGGGCAAGCATCGGTACGGTCCTGGCGCTCGGCGCCGCGACCGGGTTGACCGCGTTGACGAAGACCAGCGGTCTGCTGGGTGCCGGCCCGCTGCTCGTGCTCTGGGGGCTGGGTCAGCTGCGACTGGCCGGCTGGCTGCGCCGGCCCGGCGCGGTGCTGCGACCCGGCGCGGTGCTGCGACCCGGGGCGGTGCTACGGACCGGGGCGGCGTCGCTGGCGATTCTGGCGGTCGCCGGGGTCGTCGTCGGTCCGTTCCTTGCCCGGATCACCGACGAGTTCGGTCACCCGCTCGGCCCGCCCCGGCTGCGCGAGTCGGCCCCGTGCAGCGGCACGACCCTGCGGCGGTGTTCGTCAACGGGTTGCGGGTGGGGCACACCGCGTTGGACACGCCGTTGGCGCCGCTGCGGGCCGGCACCGCGGCGGCGATCGTGGCGGTCGCCGAGGCGATCGGGGTGGACCCGCAGGATCCGGAGATCACCTTCCACCGGACCGAGTTCCCGGTGCCCGCCTGGTACCCGGACGAGGACCGGGTCGCGTTCCCGCTCGCCGGTGGCCTGGCGCTGGTCGCCGGGGTGGTCGCGTTGGCCCGGCCCCGGCTGGTGGCCCCGGCCGCACCGGGCGCGGTCCGGGCGTACGCCGCTGCGGTCGCGGCGGCGCTGCTGCTCTACTTCGCGATGATCAAGTGGCAGCCGTGGGGGAACCGCTTGTTGCTGTTCTGCCTGATCCTGGCCGTCCCGCTGGTCGGGCTCTGGTTGGATGCCCTGTTCCGGCGCCGCGCCGACGGCGGTCCGGGTGGGCGACGGTCGGTGGCGGCGATCGCCGCCGTGGCCGTGCTGGCCACGGCGGCGCTGTCCGGTGTCCTGGCGGTGTCGTACGGCTTTCCGCGTCGGCTCGTCGGGGCCGGATCGGTGTTCACCACCGACCCGTGGGACACCCGGTTCCTGCGTCGGCCGCACTGGGCGGCGGACTTCCGGTGGGCGGCCGAGGAGGTACGCCGTGCCGACGCCCACCGGATCGGCGTGGTGCAGCAGAACATCACCTGGGAGTACCCACTGTGGCTGGTGCTGCCTGAGCACGACATCGTGTCGCTGCAGTCGGTGCTGCCGAACCGGCCGCCGGCTGATCCGGCGTCGGTCGACGCCATCGTCTGCCTCGGTGAGCGCGACGACTGTACGGAGTTGGTGCCGGACGGTTGGGCGGTGCGCTACCAGGGCTATGTCGGCGTCGCCACTCCCCCTTCCTGATCGACCACGCGGCACGGGATCCGCACCGCCGGGCAGCGGCACGGGACCTGCACCGCCGGGCACGACGGCGGACGACGTGCACCGGCGGTGACGACGGACGGTAGGGTCGCCCCATGGGCGACAAGGATGATCTGCCGGCACCGAGGCGGCGTCGGCCACCGATCTGCCCGAAATGCCTCGGGGCAGGGAAAGCTTTCACCTTTGCCCTGATCGGCGGACGCACCCGGGAGGTCTGGCTGAAGTGCTCGACCTGCTCCGGTTCGATCCAGTCGCCGGTCGCCGGGCCGTGAACCACTCCGAACACGCGCGTCGGGCGGTGGCAGGCAGCGCGGCGACAGGCGGGTCTGACGACGGCAGACGCGCGCGGGTCTGCCGACGGCAGACTGGCGCGGGTCAGGCGGCGGCGGTGCTGCGGGCGTCGAGCGGGCGGGCCAGGAACGCGTAGCTGAACAGCGCTTCGATGTGGCTGGCCCGGCCCGGGTCGGGGACCTTGATCAGGAAGCGTTCCCGGATGCCGTCGATGGCGGTGACCGCGAGTTCGACGATCCCGGCGCGCGGGTCGGTGGTCCAGGTGACGTGGTCCAGGTGTCGTAACTCGCTGTTGAGGTGCAGCCGCAGGCGGCGCCACAGGATCGTCTCCTGGGTGACCACCAGCCGGCGTCGGGTCAGTAGGAGCAGGTAGTCACCCTGCATCGGCTGGTCGGGGCGTTGGCACCGGGCGACGAGGACGGTGCGTTCGTTGGGGGAGACACAGCGCCGGAGCACCGGCATGTGTCGGCTGGTCGTGGATATCGGCACGGCGGTCTCCGCCGCCGCGGGCAGGAACGTACGGGAGAAGACGTCCATGTCGTGTTAACGACACGTCAACCCATCATGACTCGGGGTAATGGCGAAATTTCAGCTACAGAATTTCCACGATGGTGGCGTTGGCCATCCCGCCGCCCTCGCACATCGTCTGCAGGCCGTACCGCACGCCGGTCGACCGCATGTGGTGCAGCATCGTCGTCATGATCCGGGCCCCACTGGCGCCGAGCGGGTGGCCGAGGGCGATCGCACCACCGCGCGGGTTGAGCCGGGCCGGATCCGCCCCGGTCTCGGCCAGCCAGGCCAACGGCACCGGCGCGAACGCCTCGTTGACCTCGTACACCCCGATCTCGGCCAGGCTCAGGCCGCTGCGACGCAGCGCCCGTTCGGTAGCCGGGATCGGCGCGGTCAGCATCATCACCGGGTCGTCGCCGACCACCACCGCCGTGTGCACCCGGGCCAGCGGCCGTACGCCGTGCTCCCGCGCCCACTGCGAGGTGGTCACCGCGAGCGCCGCCGCGCCGTCGGAGATCTGCGACGCCGACCCGGCGGTCACCACCCCGTCGGCCCGGAACGGGGTCGCCAGTTCGCCGAGCTTGGCGAGCGAAGTGTCGCGGCGGATGCCCTCGTCGGCGCCGACCTTGTCGCCGGCCGGCGACTCACCAGGTGCGCCCGGTGCCGGGCCGGAGCCGGCCACCGGCACCGGGGCGATCTCCGCGTCGAACTCGCCAGCGTCCTGCGCCGCCGCTGCCCGCTGATGGCTGGCCAACGCGAACTCGTCCAGCGCGGTACGGGACAGCCCCCACCGGGCCGCGATCAGCTCGGCGCTGACGCCCTGGTTGAACGGCACCGGCTCGTCGGCAGTGACGCCGTCGACGCCACGGTAGCGGTCCCGCACCTGGTCGCCGAAGGGTCGTCCGGTGCCGGTGCTGGCACCCATCGGGACCCGGGTCATCGACTCGACCCCGCCGGCCACCACCAGATCGGCCTGGCCGGAGATCACCGCCGCCGCAGCGAAGTGCAGGGCCTGTTGACTCGAACCGCACTGCCGGTCCACCGTGGTGGCGGGCACCGACTCCGGCCAGCCGGCAGCGAGTACGGCACTGCGGGCGATGTTCCAGCTCTGGTCGCCGACCTGGAAGACGCAGCCCCAGACGACGTCGTCGACGTCGCCCGGGTCGATGCCGGTCCGCTCGACGAGCGCGCGCAGCACGTGGCTGGACAACTCCACCGGGTGCACCGACGCCAGCGCACCCTTGCGCCGTCCGACCGGTGTCCGGACCGCCCCGACGATGACCGCGTCCCTCATGCCTACTCCCCGGTAACTTGGTTGCGGCAATCCTACGCCGTGCCCCGTACCGCTGGCATCCTTGACCGGTGCGCGACGACGACACCACCGACCACGCCGACCACGACGGGCCGGCGGGTCGTCCCGACCCGGACACGACGCTGCCACCGGCGACGAGTTGGCGGGTCCCGGCGAAGGTGCCGGTCGCGAAGGTCGTCGCGGCGGCGCTGGTCGCCACGGTCGGGCTGCTGTTCGCCGATGGCGACCCGATCCGGTCGGCCCTCGGCCTGGTGGCCGCCGCCGGGCTCACCGGCTGGGCGCTGCGCGACCTGCTGGTGCCGGTACGGCTGACCGCCGGCCCGCAGGGCGTCGAGGTGGTCACCGGGCTCGCCGGTCGACGCATCATCGAATGGCAGCGGGTCGAGTCGATCACCGTGGACCGCCGCGGGCACCGAGGTGTCCGTACCGAACTGCTGGAGATCGACGCCGGCGATTCGCTGCACCTGCTCGGCGGCACCGACCTCGGCGCGGACCCGGCCGAGGTGGCGGCCACCCTGACGACGTGGTGGCATGCCCACGGCGGCCGCCAGCCGTGATCAGCCCGCGTGGGCGAGCGCTATCCGGGCCACCGTGAGCAGGATCAGGAAGAGCAGCACCCCGCCGCAGCCGACCGCCTGCACCACGGTCCGGTTGGTCCGTGGTGCGTAGGCCAGGATCGTGCCGATCAGCGCCCCGGTGATCAGCCCGCCGATGTGCCCGGCGATCGACAGGCTGGACACGGTGAAGGTGAGGATCAGGTTGATCACCAGGATGCCGACGACCGCAGAGGTGTCACGCTTCAGCCGGCGCAGCACGATGAAGAAGGCGGCGAACAGGCCGAAGACGGCGGTCGACGCGCCGGCCGACAGCGAGTTGGGCGAGATCAGGTACGCCGCCACGTTGCCGCCCAGCCCGGCGATCAGGTAGAGCGCCAGGAAGCGGGCCGGCCCGAGCACGGACTCGAGATTGCGGCCGAGCACCCACAGCGCCCACATGTTGAACAGCAGGTGCAGCAGGCCGTAGTGGATGAACATGGCGGTGATCAGCCGGTAGACGCCGCCGTTGTCGATGCCGACGAAGACGTCGCCGTACATCGGCAGGGCCCCGCCCAGGACGGTGCCGTTGGCCCGGACCGTCACGTCCGGGCCGATCACGCCACCGAAGCCGTGCAGCCACCCGGCGGCGGAGAACAGCCCCGCGCCCAGCAGCGAGCCGCCACCGGAAACCACCAGACCGATCACCGCCGCGAGTGCGTTGAGGCCGATCAGGACCTTGGTGACGATGCCCTGCTGGCCGGCGGCACTGCCACCGAAGGCGGTACGCGCCGACCGCTGGGTCCGCCGCCCTTCGGCTACGCACTCCGGGCACTGGTGCCCGACCGCAGCTTCCTGCATGCAGTCGGGGCAGATCGGCCGCTCGCACCGGGAGCACCGGACCCAGGTCTCCCGGGAGGTGTGCCGGTAGCAGACCGGCACGGTGGGGGCCGGATCACTCATCGCGATCACTCATCGCGCCACCTCGCTGCGCCGACGTCGGCCGTCGGAGTCCCGGTGCGTCTCCATGAACGCCAAGGTTACCTGCCGGGCCGCCGACCCGCCGCCGCCATGATCAACTGGACGGTCGGGCGGCGACGGGCGGTCGGCCCGGTCTCGACAGGTCAGCCGACCCGTTCGATCTCCACCCGGTTGATCACGACGTCGCTGAGCGGACGGTCCGCCGGGTTCGTGGCGGTGGTGGCGATCGAGTCGACGACCTTCACCGAGTCCTGGTCCGCGACCTGACCGAAGATGGTGTGCCGGTTGTTCAGGTGCGGCGTCGGGCTGACGGTGATGAAGAACTGCGAACCGTTGGTGCCCGGCCCGGCGTTCGCCATCGCCAACAGGTACGGCCGGTCGAACCGCAGCTCCGGGTGGAACTCGTCGGCGAACGTGTAGCCCGGGCCGCCCCGGCCGGTGCCGGTCGGGTCGCCCATCTGGACCATGAACCCGCTGATCACACGGTGCGAGATGGTGCCGTCGTAGTACGGACCGCTACCCGGCTGACCGGTGCGCGGGTCCGTGTACTCACGGGTTCCCTCGGCGAGTTCGACGAAGTTGCGGACCGTCTTCGGTGCGTGGTTGGCGAACAGCTCCAACCGGATCGGTCCGTGATTGGTGTGCAAGGTGGCGTAGACAGCCTCAGCCACGGGTACTCCTCAGTTGTTGGTCAGTTCCATGCGAATCCTCCCATGTGCCCGATCCGGCTACACGGAGGCACCCGAAGGTGGAGGATGACGGCGTAACGACAGCACAGGAGGTAGGCAGCGGTGTTGAGGATCTCCAGGCGGGCCAGGCGGCGGGACCTCGTCCGAGCGGAGCTCGGCGAGAGCCTTGATCATTTCATGCAGGCGGCGACGCATGCGGCCGGGGGCGTCGGCGCCACCGTCGGCCCACGGATCCACGCCGCCCGGACAGCGGTCGGGCCGACCGCCGACCGGATGCGCGACTCGGCATCGCAGGGCATGACCCGGACCATGGCCACGCTGGCGCCGCTGGCGGTGGCCGCCGCAGACGGTGCCCGCCAGGCCGGCCGGGCGACCAGGAAGGCTAAGGCGACGAACATGTTGGCAGCGAGAAAATCCGGGATGCGGGCGATGGCGGCCGCCAAGTCCACCGGACGCACCAAGGCCGTGAAGGCCAAGGCGATGAAGACCCGCGCGAAGAACTCGCGCTTCACTCCCGGTCGCGGCAAGGACGCCGGCCGCCGTCGGTGGCCGATGATCGTCGGCCTGCTGGCGGCCGCCGGTGCGCTCGGCACGATGGCGGTACGCCGTCGACGCGCCGCCCAGTGGGAGGAGTACGACCCGGGCCAGGCACTGGACTCGATGCGAGCCGCCAGCAACGCCACCGACGCCTCGGCCGTCCCCAGCCCGATGCCCGGCACCAACTCGTCGACGGCGAACCCGTCGCCGTCGTCGACCACCGGCGCCAACTGAGGGTCGACCACCGGCGCTGCCCGAGGGTCGACCACCGGCGCTGCCCGAGACCGGCACCGCTCGGCGGGCCGGCCGCGGACCACCTGTCCGCTGCCGGCCCGCGGTCGTGTCGCAGTCCGCGGTCGTGTCGCAGTCCGCCGTCGTGTCGCAGTCCGCGCCGGCCGGGCGTTGACCGGAGTCAGAGCCAGCCGTTACGCCGGAACGACCGGTACAGCACCAGGGAGATGCTCAGCATCAACGCGAGCACGATCGGGTAGCCGAACTTCCAGTCCGTCTCCGGCATGAACTCGAAGTTCATGCCGTAGATCCCGGCCAGTGCGGTCCACACCGCCGCGATACCGGCCCAGGCCGCGATCTTGCGCATGTCGTTGTTCTGCGCCACGGTCACCTGCGCCAACCGGGCCTGCAGAATCGAGTTCAGCAGGTCGTCGTACGCGTTGATCTGCTCGACGACCCGGCTGAGATGGTCCTGCACGTCGCGGAAGTAGCGGCGGACCTCCGCCGGCACCTCCTCGTTGATCTCGGCCGTCAAGGTCATCATCGGCCGCTGCAACGGGGCCACCGTGCGCTTGAACTCGACCAGCTCGCGCTTCAACTGGTAGATCTCGTGCACCTTGTCGCTGGCCTCCGGCGAGAACACGTCCGCCTCGACGGTCTCCAGATCGGTCTCGATCCGGTCGACCACTTCCAGGTAGAGGTCCACCACCCGGTCGGTCACCGCGTACGCCACCGCCCACGGCCCCTGCGTCATCAGCTCCCGGTTGCGTTCCAGATCGGCCCGCACCGGCGACAGGCGGCAGGCGTCGCCGTGCCGCACGCTGATCACGAACCCCCGCCCGATGAAGAGCATCACCTGGCCGGTCTCGACCACTTCCGAGTCGCCGGTCAGTTTCTCGTGGTCGACGTACCGGGCGGTCCGCAGCACCAGGAAGTTGACCTCGCCGAACTGCTCCAGCTTCGGCCGCTGCTCGGCCTTGACCGCGTCCTCCACCGCCAGCTCGTGCAGTCCGTACGTGTCGGCGATGCCGGCCATCTCCGCCAGGCTCGGCTCGTGCAGCCCCAGCCAGACGAAGGCGTTGGTCTCCTGCCGGGCGGTCGCCAACGCCTCGGGATGCTGCCACGATCCGGGCTGGCGGACCCCGTCGATGTAGAGCGCACAGTCGACGATCCCGCTGCGCTCCGGTAGCGGCTCCGGCTCCGGCTCCGGCCCGGTCTCGGTGGAGTGCAGCATCCGGCTGACCGCCCGTACCGGGGCCGTCCAGGCCCGCGACAGGGCCCGGCTGCTGCCGCCATCTGGCCATCGCGGCTGCCCGCCAGCGGAATCCGCCATCAGCCCGCCTCCCTCCCGGTGCCCGCACGGCAGCCGTCCTGAGAAACAGGAAACCACCACACGACACGCCCCCGGCGCCCTTCGCGGGCACCGGGGGCGTGATCCGAAAACTCGTGAAGCTACGCCCCGCGTACCTCGTCGACCGCCTCGGCCAGCCGGCGGACGCCTTCGTCGATCTGGTCGACCGTCACCGCCGAGTAGGCCAGGCGCAGCGCATGGTCACCGCCGGACAGCAGGAAGTCGCTGCCCTTGACCACAGCGACGCCGCGCTGCGCCGCCGCCGGCACCAACGCGTCGACCGCCACGTCGTCGGGCAACTCGACCCACAGGAAGTAGCCGCCGTCCGGCTCGGTGAACCGTACCCCTGGGATGTGCTTGCGCAGCGACTCGCCCAGCACCCGGGCCCGCTCGGACAGCGCGGTACGCACGGTGGCGATCGACCGGTCCAGGTCGCCGGAGACGCAGAACTGGTGCACGATCGCCTGCGCCACCATGCCCGGCGAGATGTAGAGGTTGGTGGCCCGCCCGGCGATCGTCTTGATCAGCCCGGCCTCGCCGACCAGGTAGCCGACCCGGACCCCCGGGCAGACGGTCTTGGTGAAACTGGAGGCGTGCACCACCACACCGTCGGTGTCCAGCGAGAGCATCGACGGCAGCGCCTCGCCCCGGAACCGGATGTCGGCGTACGGGTCGTCCTCGAAGATGGTGAAGCCGAACTCGACCGCCAGTTCCAGCAGTGCCCGTCGCTTCGCCGCCGACAGGGTCACCCCGGCCGGGTTCTGGTAGTTCGGAATGATGTGCGCCAGCTTCGGCCGGACCCCGGACTCCAGCAGCTTGCGCAGCTCGTCGGTGTCCAGCCCGTCCGACTCGATCGTGACCGGGTGCACCTGCGCACCGAGCTGACGCAGGTTGAGCAGCGTCCGGTCGTAGGTCGGCCGTTCGACCACCACCGCGTCGCCCGGCTGCACCAGGTGGTCGAAGAGGAACGCGTCGGCCTGCAGGGAACCGTTGGTGACCAGCACCTGCTCCGGCGCTACCCCGTGCTTGTCGGCGATCCAGCGGCGCAGCGGAAGGTAACCGACGGAGGTACCGTACGCGGTCACCCCGGCCGGATCGGCGTCGAAGGCCCGCCCGGCGGCGGCCTTCAGCCCGTCGATGTCGACGATGTCCAGCGAGGGCGCCCCACGGGCGAAGGAGATCAGCTGCTCGGCGCTCATGGCTGCCAGCGTACGACGCGATCAGCCGATCGCCTCCGGCTGGTGTGGCAGGACACTCACCGGCACCACCGGGGCAGCGCCCGGGGCAGCGCCGGGATCGGCGACGGTCCGGTCGACGGTCCGGTCGACGGTCCAGACCTTGAGCAGGTCCCGAACCGACACCACGCCGACGACCTCGCCGTCGTCGAGCACCACCAGATGTCGGAAGCCGCCCCTGACCATCGCCTGCGCCGCCTCGGTCAGCGTCGTGTCCGGCCCGGCGTAGACCACGTCCCAGGTCAGGTGGGCCCGGGTGGGTTCGACGTCGGGATCGAGTCCGGCACCGACGGCGTACAGCACGTCGCGCTCGGTCATGATGCCGATGCCCTGCGAATCGGGATCGGCCACCACCACCGATCCGATCCGCCGGGCGGCCATCATCTGCGCGGCCTGCCGCAACGTGTGATCGGGACCAACCATCAAGATCCGGCGGGACATGACATCTTCGACGCGCATCACGCATCACCTCCCGAAAATGCACGGTACGGACATCGTGACCTGCATCCGGGCGGTCCACAAGAGCCTGACCCGTCCGCTGCGCCGGGCGGTCCGCCGCTCGTCCTGGTTCTTCCCCGGGGCGGATCGCTACTGTCACAGACGTGTCCGCCCCACCCCCTGAGCGGGACGCACCCGGCCAGCCGCTGCGGTGCGCCGCAGCGCTGATCGTCGACGACGACGGCCGGATCTTCTTTCAGCGCCGGTCGCCGTACCGGCGGCTCTTCCCCGACACCTGGGACATCGTCGGCGGCCACGTCGAACCGGGCGAAACCCTGCTCGACACCCTGCACCGGGAGGTACAGGAAGAAACCGGGTGGCGGGTCGCCCAGATCCTGGCCGAGGTCGGTGAGTACCGCTACGTCGGCGACGACGGCATCGCCCGGGTCGAGGTCGACTACCTGGTACGGGTCGACGGCGACCTGGCCCACCCCGTCCTCGAGCCCGGCAAGCACACCGAGTTCCGCTGGCTGCGCGCCGACGAACTCGACGTCCTCGACGAGTCGGCCGACGTCAACGACGGCCTGATCCGCCGGATAGCCGACAACGGCTTCGCCGTCCTGCGCACCCTGGGCCTGTGAGCAGCGCCGACCAACTGTGGCTGCCCGGCCACCGGTGCGCCGCGCTCACCGCACCCGCCGTGGACCGGGTCTACCGCGCGGCGATGACCGCCGCCGCCAGCGCCGGCACCGAACTGCAGCAACGGTACGGCGGACCGGCCGCCGTCGGGTTCCTCATCGATCTGCGTACCCGACTCGCCGCCCCCGGCGGACTGGTCGCCGCCGCCGGCTTCGCCGCCGTCACCCGTTACCACGACCCGGCGAGCTGCCAGCGGGTCCTCGACAAGCAGGTCGCCTACGGCATGGTGGTACGCCACCCGGACGGCGCGCTTCGGGCCACCGAACGCGGCGGCGCCTACCTGACCGACCTGTACGCGCTGCACGCCGAGGTGACCGCGACGATCTGGGGCAGCGAACACGCCAGCCGGCTGGCGCGGCTGGTCGACCTCACCGGCCGGCTGCTGGCCGCCGCGCTGACCGGCACCGACTCCGATCACCAGCCGGCCACCGACGCTCGGCCGACGGCCGACGGTCAACCGACGGCCGACGGTCAGGACCCGAACGACGGCCAGGACGCCTTCGGTGCCGTCGCCCCACCGTACGAACCGGAAGGGACCCCGGCCGGGGTGCTGCTGCTGAATCGGCTCTGCGCGCTGCGCTACCACCGGGCCGACGCGCACGCCGCCGCGTGGACAGCCGCCGGGCACACCTCCCGCAGCATCATCGACCTGCCGCCCGGACCCGCCCGGCTCGCCATCGAGCAGGAGACCGACCGGCGGGCGGCCGGGCCCTACCAGGCACTGGACCCGGACCAGCGGGTGACCCTGCTCGCCGACCTCGCTGCGCTCCCCGGCTGAGCCGCTATCCTCCACCGGTACCCCACACCCCACCCCTTACCAGGAGGACCGCCTGATGATCGGTCTCGTGCTCGCCGCCGGAGCGGGCCGGCGACTACGCCCGTACACCGACACCCTGCCGAAGGCACTGGTGCCGGTCGACGGGGAGACCACGATCCTGGACATCGGGCTGCGTAACCTCGCCGCCGCCGGGCTCACCGACGTGGTCGTGGTGGTCGGCTACGCCGCCGACGCCGTCCGCGCCCGCCAGGCCGACCTGCAGGCCCGCCACGGCGTAGCGCTGACCCTGGTGCACAACGACCGGGCCGAGGAGTGGAACAACGCGTACTCGCTGTGGCTGGCCCGCGACCACTTCGCCGCCGGTGCCCTGCTGGTCAACGGCGACACCGTGCACCCGGCCAGCGTCGAGCAGACCCTGCTGACCGGGCGGGGGCCGAGCATCCTGCTCGCCGTCGACGACGTGAAGAAGCTCGCCGACGAGGAGATGAAGGTCGTCTTCGACGACGCCGGGCAGCTGACCCGGATCACCAAGCTGATGGACCCGGCGCAGGCCCACGGCGAGTACATCGGTGCCACCCTGATCGAGTCCTCGGCCGCCGCCGGGCTCGCCGAGGCGTTGGAGGCGACCTGGCGGCGGGATCCGAACCTCTACTACGAGGACGGCTACCAGGAGTACGCCGACCGTGGTGGCGAGGTGCGCGGCGCCCCGATCGGCGACGTCGCCTGGGTCGAGGTGGACAACCACGACGACCTGACCAGGGCACGGGACATCGCATGCCGCTACTAGCCCGTACCGTCCACACCCCACTGGCCATCGACGTACGCCGGGGTGCGGTCGCCGGCCTGGGCGCGCTGCTGGCCGACCGACGGATCTCCGGCGGCGGCGAGGTCGCCGTGGTCGTCGGCCCTGGCCAGGGGGAACGGATCGCCGAACTGATCGCTCCCGGTCTCGGCCGCGCCGACGTGTTCACCGTCGCCGGCGGCACCCTGCAGGCCGCCCACGAGCTGGGCGAGAAGCTGCGGCAACGCTCCTACGACGCGGTGGTCGGCATCGGCGGCGGCAAGACCATCGACACCGCCAAGTACGCCGCCTCCCGGTACGCCATCCCGATGGTGAGCGTCGCGACCAGCCTGGCCAACGACGGGATCGCCTCCCCGGTGGCGTCACTGGACCATGACGGCGGGCGCGGCTCGTACGGCGTACACATCCCGCTGGCGATCGTCGTCGACCTGGACTTCGTCTCCGACGGCCCGGACCGGCAGACCCGGGCCGGCATCGGCGACGCGTTGAGCAACATCAGCGCGGTCGCCGACTGGGAGCTGGCGCACGCCGTCCGCGACGAACCGATCGACGGTCTCGCCGTGACGCTGGCCCGCACCGGTGCCGAGGCGCTGCTCAACCACCCGGGCGGCCTCGGCGACGACGCATTCCTGACCACCCTCGCCGAGGCGCTGATCCTGGGCGGCATCGCGATGGCGGTCTGCGGGTCGAGCCGGCCGGCCAGCGGCGGCTGTCACGAGATCTCGCACGCCATCGATCTGCTGTACCCGGGCACCGGCTCGCACGGCGAGCAGGTCGGTCTCGGCGCGCTGTTCTGTACGTTCCTGCGGGGCGACCGGCTGCGGTTCGCCCAGCTGGCGGCGGCGCTGGGCCGGCACGGTCTACCGCTGCGCCCGGCCGATCTGGGGCTGTCCGACGCCGACTTCGTCGCCGCCGTCGGGCACGCTCCGCACACCCGGCCGGACCGGTACACCATCCTGGAGCACCTGCACCTCGATGCGACCGCCGTCGAGGAGCGGCTGGCAGAATACCTCGGTGCCCTCAGCAGCTTCGCAAGGTGAACAGATCGTTACCGTCCCGCTCCTGACAGATTTCTACCAGGCCAACAGGGGGGGTGGGCTGTTCAGCGAGGCGGTCAGCCAGCGGCTGGGCGCGGTGTTCGCGTACGCCGGTGCCCGGCTGCGGCTGGCACCGACGGTGCTGACCGTGGCGAACCTGCTGCTCGGGCTGGCCGCGTCGGTCGCGGTGATCACGTCCGCCGACGCGGTGGCCGCCGGGTCCGTGCCGGCCTGGCTGATCGGGCTGGTCGCGCTGGTCGGCTGGCAGATCGCGTACGCGTTGGACTGTGCCGACGGTCAGTTGGCCAGGGTGACCGGGCAGACCAGCCGGGCCGGTGCCCGGGTCGACGTACTCTGCGACGTGGCCGCCCAGATCGCGCTGGTCACCGCACTGTCGACGGTCGCGGTGGCGCAGTCCCCGGCGACCCCGGTGTGGCTGGTCGCGGCGTTCGCCGGCACCTGGATGGTGAACCTGGTGACCTCGGTGATGCAGGCCGGCCCGAACGCGGCCAGCATGGTCACCTCGACCTCGCTACCCGTACGGCTGGTGAAGCTGATCCGCGACTACGGTGCGGTGATCTTCGTCGCCGGAGTGGTGCTGACCGCCGCACCGGCGCTGGCGGTCTGGGTGATCGCCGCGTTCACCGTGGTCAACGGGGGCTTCCTGCTCGCCAGCATCACCTTCTCCGCCCGCTCCGCCCTCCGCTGACGGCTCGACGGTCAGCCGGTCCCTCTGGTCCCGGTGCTGACCGCGTCGTAGACGGCGAGGTGCTGCTTCATGACCACGTCGGGGTGGAAGGTGGTCTCGTAGCGGGCGCGGGCGACGCCGGTCAGGGCGGCAACGCCGTCGCGGGCGACCGGCAGCGCCGCGGCCAACGCGGCCGCCTCCGGCGGCACCACCCAGCCGGCAGCGGTGGCGGCAGGGTCTGCGGCGTCGGCGCCCACCAGGTACGGGATGCCGCCAAGGGCCGTGCCGAGCACCGGCCGGCCACTGGCCAACGCCTCGATCACCACGGTCGGCAGAACGTCGTGCCAGGTGGAGACGGCCAGCACCACGGCGGTGGCGCGCAGCGCGTCGCGTACCGCCGACCTGTCCAGCGGGCCGAGGAAGTCGATGTCGGCACGGCCGGCGGCGGCGGCCTCGACCAGCTCGCGCAGTTCGCCGTCGCCACCGACGCGCAGCGTGCCGAGCGACCCCTCCGGATGCCGCTGCCATGCGTCGAGCAGCAGGCCGATGCCCTTCTCCGGGGTGAGCCGGCCGAGGAAGAGGAAGCCCTCGCCGAGCGGTGCGGGTGGGCCGGGGTCGGGAATCGCGTTCGGCTTGACCACGATCCGTTCGTCGGGGACGCCGTAGTCGCGCAGGTGCGCGGCGACCGCAGAGGTGAGCGCGATGAACCGGTCGACCGAGCGCCAGGTGGGCCGGTGCAGCGCCAGGGTCGCGGCCATCACCGCGCTCTGCGCCCGCGAGCCCCGGTAGCAGCGGTGCACCACGCCGGGCAGGCCGATCGCCCGGCCCTGGCAGTCGGTGCAGATCCGCCCGTCACGGAAGTACAGCCCGGCCGAGCAGACCTGCCGGTAGTTGTGCACGGTGTGCACCACCGGCACCCGGTGCCGGTGCGCCGTGCGGATCGCCCAGGGCGAGATCAGCGGGTACGGGTTGTGCAGGTGCAGCACGTCCGGCCGGTGGGTGGCGAGCAGCCGGTCCAGGTCCCGCTGGGCGGCCGGGGCGTAGCTGGGCGAGATCGGCAGCAGCGCCTTGCCGGTCGCCGGCAGCGCCGGAATGTCGTCGGAGCTGCGCAGGAACGGGATCACCTCGACACCGGCGGCGGCGAGCTGGTCGATCTCGCTGTCGACGATGACGTTCTCCCCGGAGGGCTGGGCCTGCCGGTATCGGTTGTGCGCCACGACGACTCTCACCGGGTCAACCCTCCTGCTCGACGTCGTCAGACGCTACCGTCTGAGGGGTGCCCGAGTTGCCGGAGGTGCAGGCGCTCGCGGCCTACCTGCGCCAGCGCGCGGTGGGCCGCCAGGTGGAGCGTGTCGACGTGTCGGCGATCAGCGCCCTGAAGACCTACGATCCGCCGCTGTCGGCGCTGGCCGGGCTGGAGATCACCGGCGCCGGCCGGCACGGCAAGTTCCTGGACGTGGAGCTCGGCGGTGAGCTGCACCTGGTGGTGCATCTGGCGCGGGCCGGCTGGCTGCACTACCGGGAGAGTTTCCCGTCGGCGACGCCGCTGAAGCCGGGCAAGGGGCCGATCGCGGTCCGGGTCCGACTCGACGACGGTTCCGGGTTCGACCTGACCGAGGCCGGTACGCAGAAGAAGTTGGCGACGTACCTGGTCACCGACCCGACGCAGGTGCCGGGGGTGGCCAGACTGGGTCCGGACGTGCTCACCGTGGACGCGGCCACCTTCGGGCAGCGGCTGCGGGGCCGGCGTGGGCAGGTCAAAGGGGTGTTGACCACGCAGGAGGTGGTGGCCGGCGTCGGCAACGCGTACTCCGACGAGATTCTGCACTCCGCCCGGCTGTCGCCGTTCGCGCTGACCCACCGGCTCACCGACGATCAGATGTCGGCGCTGTACGCCGCCACCCGACGGGTGCTGACCGACGCGGTGGACCGCTCGGTGGGTCAGCGGGCGGCGACGTTGAAGGGCGAGAAGCGATCCGGAATGACAGTGCACGGTCGCACCGGGTTACCATGTCCGGTATGCGGGGATAAAATCAGAGAAGTCTCTTTTGCAGATTCGAGCCTGCAGTACTGCCCCACCTGCCAGACCGGCGGCACCCCACTTGCTGACCGACGGTTGTCCCGCCTTGTGCGTTAGGTGACGAAATCGGGGTCTGAGCGGTGATCATCCCCCGCTACGGCGATGCGCACCACAACGGAGACTTCCGTGGTGACGATCCATCGGTATAGTGGCCCGGTCCCAAAGCTTCAGCACCATCACCGACCACCGGCACCCACCCTTCGGACGAGGGGCGTAAAGTCTTTCGGGTCACCGTCCGTGTACGGGCGCCGTGGGAGACTGAGCTGGTGGGCGAGCCAGGCCTTCACGGAGAGTGGGCGGCACGTGTCACGCGGGAGGACGTGGGTGAGGTGACGACAAGCCTCGAACGCCCGGTAACCAATACCAGCCGGAGCAACAGGTTGCGCCACGTCGACAGCTTCGAGATCCAGCCGCCCGCGCCGCCGCCGACCAACGGCGTACCCCGGTCGGCGTGGGCCCGGGCACGCCGACGCGCGTCGCGGTGGCACCGGCCGTACACCGCGATCCTGCTCCTGCTCGACTTCGTCGCGGCGGTGCTCGCCAGCTACATCTCGATCTCCCTGTTCGAGAAGGCCACCTCCGGCTTCTCCGACGCCGACAAGGACGCCACCTGGTTCCACACGGTCACCTACCTGCTCCTGCCGCTCGGCTGGGTGGTGGTGCTCTGGGGCACCGGCGCGTACGACCGGCGCTACCTCGGCCTGGGCACCGACGAGTTCAAGCGGGTGCTGCGCGCCGGCGTGACGGTCGCCGCGAGCGTGTCGTTCCTCGCCTTCGCCACCAAGACCGACCTGTCCCGGCTCTCGGTCGCCACCGCGCTCATCGGCGCACTCGCCCTGATCCTGCTGTTCCGGTTCCTCGCCCGGTACGCCCTGCACGTGCTGCGCCGCCGCGTCGGCCACGCCGCACACCGCATGGTGCTGGTCGGTACGCTGCCGGAGGCCCTGGAGGTCTTCACCGCGGTCACCCGCAGCCCGGCCGCCGGGCTGATCCCGGTCGCCATCCACCTCACCGACGGATACGCCGCCGCCCGCGGCATCGACACCCCGGTCCCGGTGTACGCCGGACGCAACGTGCTCGCCCTGGTCCGTGAGGTCGGAGCCGACACCATCGCGGTCTGCGGCTCGGCCAGCTCCGAGCCGGGTGAGCTGCGCCGGCTGGCCTGGCAGCTGGAGGGCAGCGGCATCGACCTGATCGTCGCCCCGCAGCTGACCGACATCGCCGGGCCCCGGGTGCACATCCGCCCGATCGAGGGCCTGCCGCTGCTGCACGTCGAGGAGCCGACGCTCTCCGGGCTGGGTTGGCTGGCCAAGAACCTGCTCGACCGGGTCGCCGCCGGGCTCGGGCTGATCGCGTTGGCGCCGCTGTTCGTCGCGGTGGCGATCGCCATCCGGATGTCCGACCAGGGGCCGGTGTTCTTCCGGCAGTCGCGCGTCGGCCACGAGGGCAAGGTGTTCCAGGTCTGGAAGTTCCGGACCATGTACGTCGACGCCGAGGAGCGGCTCGCCTCCCTGGTGGACCAGAACGAGACCGACGGGATGCTCTTCAAGATCCGCAACGATCCACGGGTCTTCCCGATCGGCCGGTTCCTGCGCGCCAGCTCGATCGACGAGCTGCCGCAGCTGATCAACGTACTCCGGGGTGAGATGTCCCTGGTCGGGCCGCGCCCGCTGCCCGCCGACGACGGTGACTTCCTCGGCGACGTCCGACGCCGGCTGCTGGTCCGCCCCGGTATGACCGGTCTGTGGCAGGTCTCCGGGCGCTCCGACCTGTCCTGGGACGAGGCGGTCCGGCTCGACCTCTACTACGTCGACAACTGGTCGCTCACCTACGACCTGAGCATCCTGTGGCGGACCATCGGCGTCGTGCTGGCCCGCAAGGGCGCGTACTGACCGCCCTTTGGCGGCCGGTACCACCCGGCGGCGGGGCACCGGCCGGTCCGCCGGCCGGACGGTCCGCCGGCCGCACGGTCCGCCGGCCGCACGGTCCGCCGGCAGCCGGTAGCCGACCGTTGACCGAATGACCATCGCGCCGAACTTGGCAGCACCGCCGGCACCGGACAGGATCTGACCCGTGGGCGCAAACCTATCCGCACCACTGGCGGTACTGGCCCTGGTGACCGCCCTGACCGCCGCGGTGTACGCGGTCGTCCGGCTCCGTGGCCGCCGTGGCATCGCCACCGCCACCCAACGGGCCACCTACGAGGTTCTGCACACCGCCGGCCTGGCCGCCGAGCCGCTGCGCAACGGTCTGGACGCCGCCGGTGCCGCCAAGGCCGTACGGCATCTGCGCGCCCTGGTCGGCGCCCCCGGTGCCGCGCTCACCGGCCGCGACGAAGTGCTCGCCTTCGACGGGCGCGGCGGCCACCACGGCGACCAGCTCGTCGCCGCTACCGGCCGGGCCCTGGACACCGGCCGGTCGGTCGTCCTGACCGCCCGGGACCTGCCCTGCGACCGCCCCGACTGCCTGATCCGCGGCGCGGTCGTCGCGCCGCTGACCGGGCCGGACCGGGCCGCCGCCGTGGCTCTGGTCGCCGTCGTCGACGACGATCCGGCGCCCGGCCTGGTCCAGGCCACCCTAGAGACCGCGCACTGGGCCGGCAGCCAGCTGGCCCTGGCCGAGCTGGACTCGTCGCGGGAACGGCTCGCCCGCGCCGAGGTACGCGCGTTACGGGCGCAGATCAGCCCGCACTTCATCTACAACGCGCTCACCGCGATCGCCTCGTTCGTACGGACCGACCCGGAGCGGGCCCGGGACCTGATCCTGGAGTTCGCCGAGTTCACCCGCTACTCGTTCCGGGCCCACGGCGAGTTCACCACGCTCGCCGAGGAGCTGCGGTCCATCGACCGCTATCTGACGATCGAGCGGGCCCGGTTCGGCGAACGGCTCCAGGTGCGGCTGCAGATCGCCCCCGAGGTGCTCCCCGTGCATCTGCCCTTCCTCTGTCTGCAGCCGCTGGTGGAGAATGCGGTCCGGCACGGCTTGTCCCGCAAACCGGGCCTCGGCACGGTCAGCATCGAGGCGCGCGACGCCGGCACCGAATGCCACATCACCGTGGAGGACGACGGCGTGGGGATGGACCCGGCGGTGTTCACCGGCGGCACCGGGGCGGATCAGGTCCGTCGAGGTGGCGACCCGGCCGACGACGCCGGCCAGCACGTCGGCCTGTCGAACGTCGACGAGCGGCTGCGGTCGGTCTTCGGCGACCAGTTCGGCCTGGTGGTGGAGACAGCCGTGGGAGCGGGTACGAAGGTGAGCATGCGGGTGCCGAAGTTCCACCCCGACGCCCGGCCGGGCGCGGCCGGGCGATGGGAGGTGGTGTCGTGACCCCGTTCCTGCGGGTGCTCGCCGTCGACGACGAGCCACCGGCCCTCGACGAGCTGGCGTACCTGCTACGGGCCGACCCCCGGGTGGCCCGGCTGCACACCGCGTCCGATGCCACCGAGGCGCTGCGGGTGCTGCGCGACACCGACGTCGACGCGGTCTTCCTCGACATCCGGATGCCTGGTCTGGACGGCATGGAGCTGGCCCGGGTACTGCGCCGGTTCGCCCGGCCGCCGGCGATCGTCTTCGTCACCGCCTACGACGACGCCGCGGTGGACGCGTTCGACCTGGGCGTCACCGACTACGTCCGTAAGCCGGTGCGGGCCGAACGGCTGGCGGAGTCGGTCCGACGGGTGCTGACCGCCCGGGTGGTGCCGTCGCATCCGGCGGCGATGGCCCGCAACGAGGAGGATCCGGCGATCCCGGTCGAGTTGGCCGGTACGACCCGGATGCTGCCCCGCTCGGCGGTCCGCTGGGTCGAGGCGCAGGGCGACTACGCCCGGTTGCACACCGCGGAAGGGTCGCATCTGGTCCGGGTCCCGTTGGCCACGCTCGGCGAGCGGTGGGCCGATGCCGGGTTCGTCCGGATCCACCGGTCGTTCCTGGTCCAGTTGCGGCTGATCACCGAGCTGCGGCTGGCGAACTCCGGCTACGTCGTGGTGATCGACGGCACCGAGCTGCCGGTCTCCCGCCGGCACACCAGAGAGCTCAAGGACAAACTGGTCCGCGCCGCCAAACACGACTGGAGCAAGTGACCGGCCCGACGGCGGTCGCAGCCCGGTGACCGGCCCGACGGCGGTGGCAGCCCGGTGACCGGCCGGTCAGGCGGCGCGGCGGCGGCGCAGTGTGGCGACCGCGGAGCCGGCCAGGGTGAGCAGGCACTCCGGTAGCTGCCCGTCGGCCAGGGCCGCGCCGAACAACGCCTCCCCGGTCGAGCTGTCCGAGTTCGCGTAGGCGCTGATGAACCGTGCCACCCAGCGGGCGTCGTAGCGTGCCTCGTCGATGCCGGGAAAGTCGAGGGTCCAGCCGCCGACCGGGACGTCGTCGCCGACCATCGTCGCGGCCAGGCACCACGCCACGTCGTAGGCGCCGGCCACGCCGCTGCGGTCCACCACGGCGTCGAAGGCCCCGGCCACGCCGTCGCTGTCGCCGGCCAGGGCGGAGCGCAGGATCTCGGTGGCGTCGGTGAACGCCTCGTCGGCCCCGTCGCGTCGGTCGGTCATGAGCGGAAGGGTATGTCGCGTGGTCAAGGCGTGACCACCGAACCGCCCACTCGGTCGCAATGCCGCCCAACTGGCCGCCCGGCGGCCCGCGTACCATGCCTGACATCGCGTTTGAGCCGGTAAGACGCTAAGGTGCCCTGCGGACCTTCGGCCGATGGAGGACGTCCCATGCCCGTGTCACGCGGCTCCCGCACCGCCGCCCTGGCCGTCTGCGCGACCCTGTTGGTCACCGCCACCGGTTGCGGCGACACGTCGACGACCGACGACGTCGCTGTCGAGCCCGTCCGGCTGTACGGCACCGACGGAAACATGATCAACTCCTTCGCGGCCGAGTTCGAGGATCAGGCCGGCCTGCTGTCCGGGATGAAGGGCACCAGCCCGCTGACGCCGCTGTCGGACGACTTCGTCGAGCGGTTGCGCACCGTCGACGGCCAGCTCAACGACTTCCTGTACGCCGGTGAGGCCTACGACGCGGTGGTGATCAGTGCCCTCGCCACGCAGTTGGCCGGCACCACCGACCCGGCGGCCATCGCCGCGCAGATCAACGGGGTGACCACCGGCGGCGAGCAGTGCGACACCGTGGCACTGTGCCTGGAGCTCGTCGAGGACGGCGTCGACATCGAGTACCGGGGCATCTCGCTGAAGCGGGGCGGCTTCACCGACGCCGGCGAGCCGTCGACGGCCAGCTACGCCACGTTGCACTTCGACGAGAACGGCCAGATCAACGACGGCAAGACCGAGTTCGTCGGCGCCGGGGACGAGTCGACCACCACCACCGTGGCACCGCCGGCTGTGCAGCCGTCGAGCAACGGCAGCCGCACCGGTGCTCCGCTCAAGCTGGGCGGACTGCTGCCGTTGACCGGCGACCTGGCCCTGGCGTTCCCGCCGATGGACGCCGGCACCCAGCTCGCCCTCCGGGAGATCAACGCCGCAGGTGGGGTGCTCGGCGAGCCGGTCGAGTGGTTCGAAGGCGACGACGGTACCAACCCCGACGTGGCGCGACAGACCGTGGCGCGGCACATCGAGGAAGGCGTACACGTGATCATCGGTGCCGGCGCCTCCGGCATCTCCCGGGAAGTACTGCCGGACGTCACCGGGGCCGGGATCATCCTCTTCTCGCCCTGCAACACCGACGCCGGGCTGAGCACGATCGACGACAGTGGACTGTACTTCCGTACCGCGCCGTCGGACCTGCTGCAGGGTCGGGCGCTGGCGGACGTCATCATGCGCGACGGCCCGCAGCGGGTCGCGGTGGTCGCCCGCAAGGACTCGTACGGCGAGGGCCTGCAGGAGAACGTCCGGGCCGAACTGGACCGGGCGGGCATCGGCGCGGACCGGATCAAGCTGCTCACCTACGAGCCGCCGGACGGGGCAGACGCGCCGCCGGTCGACTTCGCGGACGGGGCACAGGAGATCAAGGCGTTCGGTGCCGACGCGATCCTGATCATCGGGTTCAGCGAGTCCGCTGAAGTGATCAAGGCGCTGGCCGCGGCCGGACTGCCGGTCGCCGCCTGAGGTCCGTCGGTCCCGCCTGGGTGGCACTTTCTCGGGATCACACGAGCATCGCCGCTGCGTACGGTGAGTCCTGTCACCAGCCAGGATGATCTGCGAAAGAGGCGGCAGGATGAGCGAGTACGTCGACCCGGACCTCAGTGCGTCGGCCGAGGCCGAACAGGGACTGGGTAGCAGCGGCGATCCGGGGCACGACGAGGCCGGCTACGAGACGTACGGTGACGGCGCGTACACCATCGTCCAGCACCACATGGACGGCTCCACGGACGTGCTGATCGACCGCGACGGTGACGGCATGGCCGACGTCGTGATGCACGACGCCGACCGCGACGGCATCGCCGAGGTCACGATGCTGGACAACTCCGGCGACGGTCGACTGGACACGATGCTGCGGGACTTCGACGACGACGGCATCGCCGACGAGATCAGCATGGACACCAACGGCGACGGCCGGATCGACGTGGTCTCCACCGACAGCGACGGTGACGGGCTGATCGACCGGGTGGCCGCCGACACCGACCACGACGGTCGGGTCGACACCTGGAGCAGGGACACCGACTTCGACGGCCGGACCGACGAGGTGCAGGTCGACCTGACCGGCGACGGGGTGGCCGATCAGGTGCTGCGCGACACCGATCACGACGGGGTGCCGGACACCGTGAGTTACCTGAACCCGGCGGTCAACCCGTACGCGGCGAGATGAGCCCGGCCCGGGTCGCGGTCAGCCGGATGGCACCCTACTGTCACATCCGCCAGCACTTGTGACGCAGCGATGGAGGACCTGGGATGACCGAGGCACCGGAGACCGTGGAGACCCGCGGCGACGATCGGGTCGACCTGCTCAAGGCCGACACCAACAATGACGGGCAGACCGACGTGTGGGTGGTCGACACCGACGGCGACGGCAAGGCCGACATGTACCAGTTCGACACCGACGGCGACGGCAAGGTGGACATCACCATGGTCGACCTGGACGAGGACGGTACGCCGGACGATGTCGTCGACGGTGACGGCGGGCACCCGCCGACGAGCTGAGCTGTCCGGCACCGGACAACGACCACGGCCCGGCGGTCTGCTCCGCCGGGCCGTGGTCTGCTGCCGTGGTCTGCTCCGCCGGGCCGACCGGTGACCGGCCTGCGGAAACGACGAAGGGGCGGGCTCCCGAGGATCCGGGAAACACCGCCCCCGACTAGCCGATGTCAGCCAATCTGGAGAGAGGCCGGTCAGTCGCCCTGACGTTGCTGGGGAATCTGGCCCTGCAACAGGGCACGTACCTCCGACTCCCGGTAGCGGCGGTGGCCGCCCAGCGTCCGGATGGCGCTGAGCTTGCCGGCCTTCGCCCACCTGGTGACGGTTTTCGGGTCGACTCGGAACATCGACGCCACCTCGGCCGGCGTGAGCAGCGGCTCTGGTTCGTGCGTACGCGATGCCATCAGTCACTCCTCCACAGTGCTATAGACATCGGCCGGGGTCCCGCCGGCCGACGCGTCTCCCATGGTCCGGCTAGTCCCCGATGTCCGACATGGGCCGAACGGCCGAACGTCCTTGGATGGACGGATGAGCAATGACCGATTTTTATACATTTTTTACGCCAGAACATATCTTAATCGGACTCTTGATCACCGGTCGTGAAGGCCTGATTACGAATACCCCTCGGAAGCGGCCAGCGTTGGCCAGGGTGGTACGCGAAGGATGCCCACATTTGGCGCGGGATTAATCACTAATTGCACCGCTCCAGTAACTGAACGGCGCGCCACCTGGCGACGAGTTTCTCGTAGGCTTCGCCCGCCGATTCGGCGTCACCTCTTGACAACGCGGTCAGTCCCGCTGCGACCAGTCCCGGCGAATCGTCCGCCTCCAGCGTCTCGTCCGGCAGCAGCCGGACGAGACCGCCGTAGTCCAACTCGACCACCGACCGGGGATGAAACTCCTCCAACCACCGGGCGCTCTCCTCGACCGCCTCGGTAATCGGCGCGTCCCCGACCGACTTGCGCAACACCGACAGCCCGCGCGACGCGCGACGCCGGGCCTTGGAGATCTCCGTCCGGTACCGCAGTGCCCGCCGGGGTGGCGCGGCCACCAGATCGCGTTCGGCGAGATCCACGAAGACGAACCACCGCAGCGGCACCCCCCACGTCGCCACCTGCTCGTGAACCCGGGGCACCCCGTGCTCCAGCACCCGCGCCCCGCTGCGCCAGTCGTCGACCACCGCGCGCGCCTGCCCGGCCAGCACCGGCGGCACGAAGGCGTCGGCCAGCACCGACGGTACGCCGTCCCGGGCGCTGAGCGCCGCCTCCGCCACCCGTACCCGCAGATTCCACGGACAGACCAGCAGCGTCTCGTCCGACTCCAGGACGTACGCCTCGTCCGGCAGGTCCGGCAGCCGGGTCCAGCCCGCGCCGAGAGCCTCGATCACCGCCGTCCGTTGCCGGCCGGGGCCTTCGTGCGGGCCCACCGCCCGCCCGTCCCGGACGTACCGACGCCAGTAGGCCTGCCGGTCGCGGTCGAAGGCGGCCAGCGGCTCGTACACCCGGAGGTAGGAAGCGTAGGAAGCGAAGAGGGACGGCACGGCGCGATCCTCCCACGAAACCGCACGGCACCGCCCCTGCCGGGAGCAA
The DNA here is from genome assembly GCF_029581195.1 of Solwaraspora sp. WMMD791. Lineage (NCBI taxonomy): Bacteria > Bacillati > Actinomycetota > Actinomycetes > Micromonosporales > Micromonosporaceae > Solwaraspora > Solwaraspora sp. WMMD791. Next base: position 4,775,490 of record NZ_CP120737.1, on the reverse strand, counting down.
ACGCACTCGACACTCGGCTCGGGACCAGTAGCGGCGTGACCAGGATGCGCCGCGGTGCCGCCAATCGATACTAGTCTCGTTTCCAGCGGGTCCACCGGCCCGCCTCCCCGGACAGCACCCCACGACGGTGCTCCACCCGCCTCAGGAGTCACGATGGGCGTCTTCGCCACCACCGCCGAGCCCGGCACCGGGCACGAACAGGTCGTCTTCTGTCAGGACCAGCCGACCGGGCTGCGAGCCATCATCGCCATCTACTCGACCGCGCTCGGGCCGGCCCTCGGCGGCACCCGGTTCTACCCGTACGCCTCGGAAGCCGACGCCCTGCACGACGTGCTGGAGCTGTCCCGGGGGATGGCCTACAAGAACGCCATGGCCGGGCTCGACCTCGGCGGCGGCAAGGCGGTCATCTGGGGGGATCCGGACCAGCTCAAGACCGAGGCGTTGCTGCGGGCGTACGGCCGGTTCGTCGAGTCGCTCGGCGGCCGGTACTACACCGCCTGCGACGTCGGCACCTACGTACCGGACATGGACGTGGTGGCCAGGGAGACGCGGTTCGCCACCGGGCGCAGCCGGGAGTCCGGCGGGGCCGGCGACTCGTCGATCCTCACCGCCTGGGGGGTCTTCCAGGCCATGCGGGCCGCAGCCGAGCACCGTTGGGGTTCACCCAGCCTCGCCGGCCGCCGTATCGGCATCGCCGGCCTGGGCAAGGTCGGCCGGTACCTGACCGGCCACCTGATCGACGAGGGTGCCTCCGTGGTCGCCACCGACGTGGACGAACGGGCGACGGACTGGGCCCGCGCGACGTACCCGCAGGTGGACCTGGTCGCCGACACCGACACGCTGATCCGCGGCGACATCGACGTGTACGCACCCTGTGCGCTGGGTGGCGCACTCGACGACGACACCGTGGCCGCGCTGCGCGCGACGGTGGTGGTCGGCGCGGCCAACAACCAGCTGGCCCACCCCGGTGTCGAAAAGCAGCTCGCCGAGCGGGGCATTCTCTACGCGCCCGACTACGTGGTCAACGCCGGCGGCGTCATCCAGGTCGCCGACGAGGTCACCGGGGCGTCGGCGCTCTCCGCCAGCGGCCGGTACGGCTTCGACTTCGACCGGGCCAAGGCCCGGGCCACCCGGATCTACCAGACGACGCTGCGGATCCTGCGTACGGCGGACGCCGACGGCGTACCACCCGCGGTCGCGGCGGACCGGCTCGCCGAGCGGCGGATGGCGGAGGTCGGTCGGCTGCGCGGCATCCACCTCCGCTGACCTACCGCTGCCGGCCCACCGGCAGCGGACACGCACCGTGCCGGAGATCACCCGAACGGGTCACGGGCGACGGCCGATCGGGCTCCTTACCCCGCTGTCGCCCGTGCCTGACCCCGCCTTGATGACGCGCGGGGGCGACCCGATGCAACCCGAGGTGCCGAACCTGGGTCTGCCCATGTACCGTAAGAGCCACGAGAGATGCCTGACGTCATCGGGGCCCGCCTTCGGGCTGCCCCGAATTCTGTGCGAGGGGGTCGAGCCATGGGGCGCGGCCGTGCTAAGGCCAAGCAGACAAAGGTGGCCCGGGAGTTGAAATACCACTCCCCGAACACCGACCTCGCCGCCTTGCAGCGAGAGCTCGCCGGCAGCGGCAAGTCGGACCGTGAATTCGACGACGAGTACGACCCGTACCTCGACGACGATGACGAGGACGACTCAGCCGACGGCGGCCGGGGAAGCTGGACACCCTCCTCGTCCCGTTGAGGGTCCGGCTGGAGCAGAGCACGCGGTCAGCCCGCGTGCTGATTCATGTCGGCGACAGCTTCTGTCCGGCCGTCCGACGTGTCGGAACACCGCGACCCGGTGGTGCGTGATCCCCTACCAGGGGAGCCGCACCACCGGACGTCGTCACGGTCCTGTCCACCGGCGTGCTGGCGGTCGGACCCGGCTTCGGTTCAGCATGCCCCGGTCCGGCATGCAGTGGTCCGGGACGGCCTGGTGTGCCGGTCAGCGTGGGCGGTTGTTCCAGTTGTAGAAGGTCGGGATGTTCTCGAAGTGGTTCCAGGCGCAGACCGCGCCGTCGGCGCCGGCTGCCTCCGCCCGGCCGGCGCGGGCCCGACGGGCCTCCTCGAGCAGGACGGCCAGTCCGTCACGGACCGCGTGCACCCGGTCGGTCACCTGACCGGCCCCACCGGTCCGGCTCATCGTGCCGGCCGTCTCAGGACGTGGACGACTGCTGCTCTCGGGCATGGGCCAACACTCCCTCCAGTAGATGGATCTTGCTGTTACGGCAGTGGTTGGTCTCCGTACCATCAAAACGCCCGTGTTCGAAGTAACGGTTGGCAGCGTGCCCACCTCCGCAGAACCGGAAGTACGGGCACACCTGACGACATGCCTCGACACCGGCGACGAACTCGGTGATCCAGCCGGTCTGCTCCGCTGCGGCCAGAATCTCGGCCAACCCGGTGGTCAGCACGTTTCCGCTGGTGAAGTCGCCGTACCGGGAATCGGTGAAGCCGGCCAGCTCCGGTGAGAGCAGGACCACCGACCCGTCGTAGGCGATCGTCGGGATCGGGTCCAGCCGCCGGGGCAGGACCTCGTCGGCGGTGCCGTCGAGCTCGGCGGCGACGTAGCGCAGGGTCCATTCCACCTCCCGCAGGTGGATCCGGGGTGCCCGCCGCCAGGCACCGACCAGCTCCGCCCAGAAGCCGGCGACCGCGTCGGCGGACCACCCGTTGGGGCGCACGTTGACGCCCTCGGTCTCCTCGATGTTGATACCGAGCACGTCGCAGCCGAGCGTCAGGAAGAACTCGTACAGCTCGGTGGCCAGGCCCGGCTGCGGGTCGCTGACCACGCAGAGCGCCGAGAAGGCGATGCCGTGCCGGCGGAGGGCGTCGACACCCCGCACGATCTGGTCGTACGCCGGACGTCCGCCACGGGCACGCCGGTCGTCGTTACGCGCCCGAGGGCCGTCGACGCTGACGCTCACCCGTATCTGGTGGGCGGCGAAGAACTCGCACCAGGCGTCGTCGATCATCGTCGCGTTGGTCTGCACGTGCTGCTCCACCGCAGCGTCGAACGGGCCGAGCAGGGCCGCGAACCCGTCGCGGCCCAGCGCCAACGGCTCGCCGCCGTGCCAGACCACCGAGAACCGGCGCTGCGCCGCCCACCCGTTGACCGTCTCGGCGACGGCGGCGGCCACCGTACGGGGCATCTGCCGGTTGGCCGATCGCAGCGGCAGGTAGCAGTAGCTGCAGTCGAGGTTGCACAGCGTGGTGGGCTGCATGACGACGTAGTCGGGGACGGTGGCGACTCCGCGCATGCCGGCGGGAACCGACCGGCCTGGCCGGGCCCCGTCCTGTCCGTTCTGTTGCCGAGTCATCCCCCTCCTCCTGCCTGTCACGGATGTCGTTTCAGGCTAGGTGTCCGGAAGGAGCAGGTGAAGCCTCGGCGGGCACGGCGGCGTCGACCAGCGGCATCGACCAGCGGCATCGACGGCGGTCGACTGGTTCCGGTCGACCGCCGTGGCGCGCAGCACGTGTCCGGGTCAGCCCCGGGTGTGATGGCCGAGCATCTGGACCTCGCCGGTGCCTTCGATGATGTCGCCGACCTGCCACGCCTCGATACCGCGACCGGTCAGGCAGGCCAGGGCCCGGTCGGCGTCCTGCGCCGACACGATCGCGAACATGCCGACACCCATGTTGAAGGTCGACTCCATCTCGCCGTCCTCGATCCGCCCCTTGGCCTGCACCAGGTCGAAGATCGGCTGCGGCTTCCAGGTCGCCCGGTTGACCAGGGCATCGACGTTGTCGGGCAGGATCCGCACCAGGTTGCCGGGGATACCGCCGCCGGTGACGTGGGCCAGGGCCCGAACCTCGCACTCCTCGATGAGCTTGAGGCAGTCCTGGGCGTAGATCTTGGTCGGGGTCAGCAGCTCCTCGCCGAGGGTGCGCTGCCCGCCGAAGTCGTCCACGACGGTGTCCAGCCGCATCCGACCGGCGCCGAGCAGCACGTGCCGGACCAGCGAGTAGCCGTTGGAGTGCAGACCCGAGGAACGCATCGCGATCACCACGTCGCCCACCTCGACCCGGTCCCGGCCGAGAATCTCGCTCTCCTCGACCACGCCGACGCCGGTCGCCGAGACGTCGTACTCGTCCGGGCGCAGCACCCCGGGGTGCTCGGCGGTCTCGCCACCGAGCAGCGCGCAGCCGGCGTAGCGGCAGCCGTCGGAAATGCCGGCACCGATCTCGGCGACCTTGTCCGGCACCACCTCGCCGCAGGCGATGTAGTCGAGCAGGAACAGCGGCTCCGCCCCACAGGCGACCAGGTCGTCGACGACCATCGCCACCAGGTCGATCCCGACGGTGTCGTGGATGTCCATCTGCTGGGCGATGACGAGTTTGGTGCCCACCCCGTCGGTCGACGAGGCCAGGATCGGGTTGCGGTACTTCTGGACGTCGAGCCGGAACAACCCGGCGAAGCCACCGATGTCACCCATGACCTCGGGACGGGTGGTCTTGCGCACCTTCGACTTGAGCAGCTCGACCGCACGCTCACCGGCGTGGATCGACACACCGGCGTCGGCGTACGTCACGGTGCGTTTGCGGCTGCCCCGGCCGGAGCTGGCCGACCACGGCTGCCGGTTGGCCGTCCGGGCGCCGGAGTCGTCAGCCGTCGGGCCGGCATCCGCGCTGCCGCGCTCAGTCACGTGCGTCACGGTTCTCCCCTTTGGGCTTTTCGCGGCGAAAGCCGCGTCGGGTAGCGGTCGAGGATCGCTCGACTCGGGCTGCCGGGCGGAACGACCTGGTCGCTCCACCCGGTGCTACGGGCGGTGCAGGGCGTCAACGCCGCCGGGGCTTACAGCGAACTGTTGAACACCCGGGCCGGTCCGGTCGCCGCCGGCCTGAAAGTCCTGCTCGGTGGTGTCCCCCAGCTGGCCGACCCCGCCAGCAACCCGGCGGTCCACACCTTCGAGCACGTGCTTGCCGATCAGGTTGCCGGCCGGCAACTCGATCGGATACTCCCCATCGAAACACGCCCGACACAATCGTGTCTTCGGCTGCTCGGTTGCCGCTATCAGACCGGCCAGCGAGACGTAACCCAGGGTATCCGCACCGATGGACCGCCGGATACCCTCCGTATCCAGTCCGTTCGCCAGCAGTTCGGCCCGGGTGGCGAAGTCGATGCCGTAGAAGCACGGCCAGCTCACCGGCGGTGACGAGATGCGTACGTGCACCTCCAGCGCCCCGGCCTCGCGCAGCATCCGGACGATCGCCCGCTGGGTGTTGCCCCGCACGATCGAGTCGTCGACCACTACCAGCCGCTTGCCGCGCACGTTCTCACGCAGCGGGTTCAGCTTGAGTCGGATACCGAGCTGGCGCAGGGTCTGCGACGGCTGGATGAAGGTCCGACCCACGTACGAGTTCTTCATCAGGCCGGCGCCGTAGGTGATCCCGGACTCCTCGGCGTACCCGATGGCGGCCGGCGTACCCGACTCCGGTACCGGGATGACCAGGTCGGCCTCGACCGGGTGTTCGCGGGCCAGCCGACGGCCGATCTGCACCCGGGCCGCGTGCACGTTGCGGCCGGCGATCGTGGTGTCCGGGCGGGCGATGTAGACGTACTCGAACAGGCAGCCCTTCGGCTCCGGCGGAGCGAACCGGGCCGACCGCAGCCCGTGCTCGTCGATGGCGATCAGCTCGCCCGGCTCGACCTCACGCACCACGGTCGCGCCCACGATGTCCAGGGCGGCCGTCTCGCTGGCCACCACCCAGCCCCGCTCCAGCCGGCCCAGCACCAGAGGCCGTACGCCGTGCGGGTCGCGGGCCGCGTACAGGGTGGTCTCGTCCATGAAGACGAAGCTGAACGCGCCCCGCAGAGTCGGCAGCACCTCGAGCGCCGCGGCCTCGACCGACAGGTCCGGTCGGCTGGCCAGCAGGGTCGTCACCAGCGCGGTGTCGGAGGTCGCGCCGTCGGTCGGCATCCCCCGCTCGACCACCTCGCGGGCCAACTCGGCGGTGTTGACCAGGTTGCCGTTGTGGGCCAGTGCGATGGTCGTGCCGGCGCTGGTCGCCTTGATCGTCGGCTGGGCGTTCTCCCAGGTGGAGCCACCGGTGGTGGAGTAGCGCGCGTGCCCGATCGCCAGGTGCCCGCGCAGACTGGCCAGGGTCGGCTCGTCGAAGACCTGCGCCACCAGGCCCAGGTCCTTGTAGACCACCACTCCCGAGCCGTCGCTGACCGCGATCCCGGCGGCCTCCTGGCCACGGTGCTGCAGTGCGTAAAGTCCGAAGTAGCTGAGTTTGGCGACCTCCTCGCCCGGGGCCCAGACACCGAACACACCGCAGGCGTCCTGTGGACCGGGTCGTTGGGGATCAAGATCGTGACTCAACCGGCCGTCGCCTCGAGGCACCTGCCGCTCCCTCGTCCTGGTGTAGCACTGAACGCCTGATCTGCACGTTCGCGCGCGGGTGTCACCGACTCCGTCGCGGATCAGTGTACGCGAGGTTCCAGTTGACCCAGAGTGCTCCGATTGGCCCGACCCGGCGGCTCGTCGCTCATCGCGAAGTCGGACTTCTGGCACGGACCGCTTCACAGGGGAAGGTAGGCCGAAATATCGGATCTGGGGCCGCTTGCGCTTACTCGCCCGTTTGTCACTGCCGCTTCCCAGTCGAGATCGCCCGTCGCCAGCAGGATCCAGGTCACCGGATCGATCTCCACGACGTTCGCCGGCGTGCCACGGGTGTGTCGCGGACCGGCTACACACTGAATTGCACCGTAAGGTGGGACACGCACCTCCACCGATCGGCCCGGTGCCCGCTCGGCCAGACCCCCGAGCAGCAGGCGGACCGCGTCGCGCAACAGGGTTCGCGCAGGCGTGGCACCGGCCGCCAGCGCCTCACGCACGGTGACCACTGCCTCGGACTTACTGTACGGAGAGGACACATCGGGACGATACGACTAGGTCCGGTTCTACTTCTCCCCGCCCCTGGGTCGCGCCGATCCGTCCCGGCAAGGCATAGTTGCCGACGGTGTACTCGTCACGGGGTGACCCCTGCCCGAAGCCCGGCGCGGGGGATGGATCGAACCGGAAGGCGGTGGACGTGACAACACACCGACGAGCCTGGCTATCGCGGGCCGGTGTTGTCGCAGCGCTGGCTGCCGTCACACTATTCGGCCTCCCCGTCCCGGCCGCCCTCGCGGCGGCCCCACAGGTGACCATCACCAGCCTGTCCAGCGGCACCCTCAACTCCGGCGACCAGGCAACCCTCGAGTTCAGGGTGAACAACGCCAACTCCGGTGACGACGCCCAGACATCCTTCAACATCCGGGTCACCACCAACATCGGTGAACTGCGGTGCGAAGGCTCGTGCGACTTCACCGACACCATCGAGGCGGGCAGTTCCAAGAGCTACAGCGTCCGGTTGATCGCCGGCACTCTGGGCACCAACCAGAACCGCAACGGTCGGGTGGAGATCCGCGCCGAGGTGGGTGGCGAGAACGGCACCGCCCAGCGGGACGTCTCCGTGCGTGGGCCGCAGGAGGCGCCAAGGGTCAAGGAGGTGGCCGGCAAGGTCACCGACGTCTCCACCGGTGACCCCATCGAGGGTGCCGTGGTCGCGATGAGCGACTCACAGGGCAACAACTTCGAAACGACCACCAACTCCAGCGGCAACTACCGGTTCACGTCGACCAACGACCGGCCGATCGCCCCCGGCGACCTTCGGATCGGCGCCGTCGCCGACGGCTACGACATCAGCGACGCCAAGCGCGTCTCGGCCGCCGCAGGTCAGTCGATCACCGTCGACCGGATCACGTTGAAGTCCAACGTCGAGCCCACCCCGTCGGAGTCACCGACACCCACCCCCGAGGCCACGACCGAGCCGACAGCGAGCGCGACCCCCGGCGACGCGGCGAGTGCGCCCCCTGTCGACACGCAGAACCTGGCCAACGAGAGCTCCGGCGGCGGAATGGGCTCCTGGCTGCTCATCCTCATGGGTGGCCTGCTGGTGGCCCTCGGCGTCGGCGCGATCGTGCTGCTGCTGGTCCGCCGCAAGGACAACGACGCCGACGACCCCGACCCGGCCGACGACGGCCCGGCCAGCGGCGGTGCCTCGGTGCCCGGCAGCAGGGGTGTCTACCACGACTCCGACGACGCCACCCGGGTGGCCATGCCGCCCATGCCGGACGGGCCGCTCACCGACGCCACCATGGTGACCCGCCCGCCGTCGCTGTCGGACGCGCCGACGATGCTGCACAACATGGCTCCGATCAAGGACGAGTTCCCCGACCCGTACGGCGCACCGCCGCCCCCGGGGCCGAACGCGCCCGTTGGGCCGGATCCGCGCTACGGCGGCGATCAGCGGCCGGGCTGGGGCGGACCACCGACCCAACCCACGTACGGGGCGGCCGGTGCCGCTGGTGCCACCAGCGTGTACGGGGCGGTTCCCGGGTCGGACGGACCAGGTGCCGGCGGTTACGGCGGCAGCGCCGCCGGATCGGCGCGCCCGGGTGCCTACGGCGGCAGCGCCGCACCCGGCAGCTACGGCACCGCACCCTCGTCCGGGCCACCCGGCAGCTACGGCACCGCACCCTCGTCCGGGCCACCCGGCAGCTACGGCGCAGCACCCTCGTCCGGGCCACCCAGCAGCTACAGCTACGGCAATACCACGGTGCCCGGCCAGTACGGTGCTCCGAGCGGTCGGCCGCCGGCCGACGACCCGGGCAGCTACCGCGGTGGCCACGGCTACGGGCCCGACGCCGGCACGTCCGGCTACCCGGCCGGCGGGTACGGATCGGCCGAACCGGCGGGCAGCGGGTACGGCAGTGACCGCTACGACGAACCGACCGGGCGGTACGAGCCTGACAACTACGGTCGGTCCGGTTCGCCGTACGACTCGGCTGGCTACGGCAGCCCGGAATCGACCCGCAGCGACGCCCCGCCGCCGCGTGGCCCGCAACCGCCGCAGCCCGGCTACCGGGATGCCGATCCGCCGTACGGCACGACACCCGGCGGTTACGGCGGCAGTGCCGGCTACGGCGGCGGATATCCGGACAGCGGTCAGCAGCCCAGCGGTGGTTACCCCGGTAGCGGATACGGCAGCGACCGGGGCGGAGAGTACGGTTCCGCCGCTGATCAGGGCTACGGCGCGGCTTATGGCGGCGCGGGTGGCTACAGTCCGCCGGCCGGCACTGGTTACGACCAGGGCGGTTACGACCAGGGCGCCGGCTACCGGTCACCAGGCGGTGCCGGCCATGACGAGCAGCGACTTCCGGAGCAGCGCGGCGGCTACGACCAGCAGTACGGGCAGCAGCCGTTCGACCAGCAGCCGTACGGTGGTCAACCGCCGGTCGACCCGGCTGCCCGGCGCGACTCGCCTCCTGGGCGGGGCGGGGAGCGACGCTCGTTGGACTGGTTGGACGACTGAACCTGTGCCTGCCCGGTCGGCCGGGCAGGCACAGATCGCGCTACGCGAGTGCCGACATGCGAGCGGGCCGGGACCTGATGGTCCCGGCCCGCTCGCATGTCGGCCGCAGAACTGCGGCCGCACCCAGCCAGGGGGCAGGGCGGCCGCAGCGGGCTAGCGGATGAGGAGTTTGACCGCTCAGCTCTTGTCAGTCGACTTGCCGTCGGCCGGCCCGGCCACCGGCTCGTCGCCAGCGGGCTCGTCTGCGGCCGGCTCGTCTGCGGCCGGCTCCGCCGGCTCGTCCACGGCGACGCTGGTCGGCTCAGGATCGGCCGACTCCGCAACAGGCTCGCTGACGGCGTCAGCGGCGGAATCCGTCGTCGCCGCCGGTTCGGTGACCGCGTCGTCCGCCGGCACCGTAGCGTCCGCCGGAACCGGATCGTCCGCCACTGCCGCGTCGACCGGTGCGACCTCGGCCGGCTCGGGGTCGACCTCGGTGGTCGCCGCAGCGGCACCAGTCGTGTCGACCGGGCTGTCCACCGCGACCGCCGTACCGTCCAGCGGGTTCGACGCGTCCGGATCCTGCGGGTCGGCGGGCACGTTGTTGCCGGGACCGACCCCGCTGAACAGGGCCGGCAGCGTGCCGGTGTAGGCGGCACGCAGCTCGTCCAGGCCGACGGTGAACTGGTCGCGTACCTCCAACAGCCGGGCACCCGGATCGGTGACCCCGATCATCGTCCACGGCAGGCCGTGCTCGACGCAGAGTGCGGCGAAGGCCTTTTCGTGGCCGCGCGGCACCGCCACCATGGCCCGCCCCGCCGATTCGCTGAACAGGAAGACGAACGGCATCGACCCGTCGGCGAACTCGGGCGGCAACGCGATCCGGGCACCGATGCCCCGGCGCAGGCAGGCCTCGACCAGCGACTGGGCCAGCCCACCGTCGGAGAGGTCGTGCGCCGAGGTGATGTGGCCGACCCGGGCGGCCTCGGCGAGCACCGTGGCGAGCGCCTGCTCACGGGCCAGGTCGACCTTCGGCGGCGTACCGCCGAGGTGCTGGTGGGTCACCCAGGCCCATTCCGAGCCGGACAGTTCCAGGTTGGTCTCACCGAGCAGCATGATCAGGTCGCCGTCGGCGTGCGACGGCGGCACGAAGCCCATCGGCACCCGCTGTGCCACGTCGTCGAGCACACCGAGCACACCGACCACCGGGGTCGGGTGGATCGCGGCCGCACCGGTCTGGTTGTAGAAGCTGACGTTGCCGCCGGTGACCGGGATGCCCAGCTCGGCGCAGCCGTCGGCGAGCCCGCGCACCGCCTCGGCGAACTGCCACATGACGGTCGGGTCCTCCGGCGAACCGAAGTTGAGGCAGTTGGTGACCGCCACCGGCCGGGCACCGGTCACGGCCACGTTGCGGTACGACTCGGCCAGCGCCAGTTTGGCCCCGTGGTACGGGTCGAGCCGGGCGTACCGGCCGTTGCCGTCGACCGACAGGGCCACGCCGAGGCCGGTGGCGTCGTCGATCCGGATGACCCCGGCGTCCTCGGGCTGGGCGAGCACGGTGTTGCCCAGGACGTACCGGTCGTACTGCTCGGTCACCCAGGTGCGGTCGCACAGGTTCGGCGACGAGATCATCCGCAGCAGGGTCTCCCGCAGCTCGTCCGGCGTACCGGGGCGGGGCAGGGTCTCCGCCCGGTCGGCCTGCAGCAGGATCAGATCCGCCGGCTCGCGCATCGGCCGGGCGTAGACCGGCCCGTCGTCGGCGAGCGAGCCCGGCGGTACGTCGACCACGACGTGGTCGCGCCAGGTGATCGTCAGCCGGCCCGGACCGCCATCCGGCTCGGGTGGGGTGACCTCGCCGATCGCGGTGGCGATGACGCCCCACTTGTCGGCGATGGCGAGGACCTCGTCGAGCTTGGTCGGCTCGACGATCAGCAGCATCCGCTCCTGCGACTCGCTGGCCAGGATCTCGTGCGGCTCCATCGACGGCTCGCGCAGCGGCACCCGCTCCAGCCAGACCCGCATGCCGGTGCCGGCGGCCGCCGCGGTCTCGGTGAGCGCGCAGGTCAGGCCGGCACCGCCGAGGTCCTGGATGCCGACGACCAGACCGGCGTCGTAGAGCTCCAGACACGACTCGATCAGCAGCTTCTCCATGAACGGGTCGCCGACCTGCACCGACGGGCGACGCTGCTGGCTGGCGTCGTCGAAGGTGGCGCTGGCCAGCACCGACACGCCGCCGATGCCGTCCCGGCCGGTCTTGGCGCCCATCAGCACCACGACGTTGCCCGCGCCGGCGGCGGCCTTGTTCTGCAGCCGGTCCACCGGCAGTACGCCGAGGCAGAGCGCGTTGACCAGCGGGTTGCCCTGGTAGCAGGGGTCGAAGACGACCTCGCCGCCGATGTTGGGCAGGCCGAGGCAGTTGCCGTAGCCACCGACCCCGGCGACGACGCCGGGCAGCACCCGGGCGGTGTCGGGGTGGTCGGCGGCGCCGAACCGCAGCGGGTCCATCACCGCGACGGGTCGGGCACCCATGGCCAGGATGTCCCGGACGATGCCGCCGACGCCGGTGGCCGCGCCCTGGTACGGCTCGACGAAGCTGGGGTGGTTGTGCGACTCGACCTTGAAGGTGACCGCGAGGCTGTCGGAGACCCGGATCACGCCAGCGTTCTCACCGATACCGGCGAGCATCAGCTCGCTGGGCGGCGCCTTCTCGCTGAACTGCCGCAGGTGCACCTTGCTCGACTTGTAGGAGCAGTGCTCGCTCCACATGATCGAGTACATGGCGAGCTCGGACTGGGTGGGCCGGCGGCCGAGGATCTGGCGGATCCGCTCGTACTCGTCGTCGCGGAGCCCGAGCTCGGTGTACGGCTGCAGCTCACCGGGGGTGTCGGTGGCGCGGGCCACGGTGTCCGGCCCACCCGCGTACGGGTCCACCGCGACGGCGACGTCGGACTGCGCCGGCCCGGCGGCGGCCGCCGCCTCCGACTGCGTGGTCATGCCGGCACTCCCACGAGGTGCTTGAGGATGGAGGTGAAGAAGCCGAGTCCGTCCCGGGACGGGCCGGTCAGGTCCTCGACGGCGTGTTCGGGGTGCGGCATCAGGCCGACGACGTTACCTGCGGCGTTGGTGACGCCGGCGATGTCGCGCAGCGAGCCGTTGGGGTTCCCACCGACGTAGCGGGCCACGATCCGGCCACTGCTCTCCAGCTCGTCCAGGGTCCGCTCGTCGGCGACGTAGCAGCCTTCCCCGCTCTTGAGCGGGATCAGCACCTCCTGCTTGGGCGAGAAGGCGTTGGTGAATGCGGTGCCGGCGGTTTCGATCCGCAGCAACTGGTCCCGGTTGCGGAAATGCAGGTGCTGGTTGCGGGTGAGCGCTCCGGGCAGCAGGTGCGCCTCACACAGGATCTGGAAGCCGTTGCAGATGCCGAGCACCGGCAGCCCGTCGGCGGCGGCCGCGACGATGGATTCCATCACCGGTGCAAACCGGGCGATGGCACCGCAGCGCAGGTAGTCGCCGTACGAGAAGCCACCGGGCAGCACGACCGCCGAGACACCATGCAGGTCTGCGTCGCCGTGCCAGAGCCGGACCGGTTCGCCACCGGCGATACGCACCGCGCGGGCGGCGTCACCGTCGTCGAGCGAGCCGGGAAAGGTGACCACCCCGATGCGGGCAGTCATGACTGCTCACCCGGGTTGTCGGCCGGCTCGGCCAAGCGGACCACATAGTCCTCGATGACCGGATTGGCGAGCAGCTTGTCCGCGATCTCGCGAGCCCGATCCACGTCGGGTTCGCCCGCGAACTCGATCTCGATCCGCCGGCCGATCCGCACCGACGAGACGTCGCTGACACCGAGCCTCGGCAGCGCGTTGGCGACCGCCTGGCCCTGGGGATCGAGAATTTCCGGCTTGAGCATGACGTCGACGACGACGCGAGCCACGTGGCACTCCTGACCGTGTACGCGTTGGGGTGCCGGCCACGAACGGGCCGCGCACCGGTCAGCCTACCTGGTGATGCCAGGTGCGACGCACCGGCGGTCGGCACGCCGAATCGGTGATCGGGCCACAAATCAGCCACGAACCGATAACGAGGACAGTTTTCGCCGGGCCGGTCCCGAGCTGATCCGGGGCGACGCCAGGGGCGGGCCGTCGACGCGGGCGGGCGGCGGGCCGCGTACCGCTGATCCGCGCCGGACCGGCGCGGACATCACGGCATCGTATGACCTCGATTTGATTCTTGTAGATGACCTCGGCAGGACCTACCGTCAATCGTCAAACGCCCGACGACCCCCATCGGACGTTCGCTGTAACACTCCGCCGACCGGATACCCCGTCCGGCGGCGGCGGCTCACCCGGCCCGCAACCCCCGCGGCCGGTCGCCCCTGGGAAGGAGCTCACCCCATGCGTATCCGCCTGGCCGTGGCAGCAGTCGCCACCACCCTGATCAGTCTGGTCGCCGCACCCACCGCCGCCTCCGCCGCACCGGAAGAGATCATCGGCGGCAGCACCGTGTCGTCGGCCCCCTGGGCCGCAGCGGTGTTCAGCAACGGCTCGTTCACCTGTTCCGGCACGATCATCGCGCCCGACTGGGTGCTCACCGCCGAGCACTGCGTCGGCGGGTCGATGTCGGTGCGGGTCGGCAGCGTCTACCGCTCCTCCGGCGGAGTGACCCGTACGGTCAGCGCCACCTACGGCCGCTACGACCTGGCCCTGCTCCGCCTCTCCAGCTCGGTCAGCACCACCTACGTGACGTTGTCCAGCAGCTACCCGCCGGTCGGCTCGACGAACACCATCTACGGCTGGGGCATGACCTGCTACAGCGGCTGCTCCGCCTCGACCCAGCTCAAGATGGCCTCGGTCCAGGTGACCAGCACCAACGTCACCGACGCGTACGGCGGTCGGGCGATCCGCAGCACGCGGATCAACGGCAACGCGTGGCGGGGTGACTCGGGCGGCCCGCAGTTCTACAACGGCCAGCAGGTCGGCGTCGCCTCCACCGCCAACGGCGTCAACATCCAGAACTACGGCAGCGTGGCGTACAACCGGGCCTGGATCCAGTCGGTGGCAGGCGTCTGACGCGTACTTTCCCGCAGTCCGGGCAGCAATCGGCGCGGACTCCGTGTTTGGCCACGGAGTCCGCGCCGCGCCGTTTCGCGTCATCCGCAAGCCGGAGCAAAGCCCAGGTGAGGCCGACACGGAGGCTCATAGCATCGTCGTCGTGCTGGTCGTGACGACGAATGACCTTCCCGGCTACGAGATCAGATGCGTCCTGGGCGAGGTGGTCACCTCGGTGGTCCGCTCCATCAACCCGTTCAAGGAAGGCGTCAAGGCGCTGCGCGGCGGCAAATCCGACCCTGAGGGCCCGGCGAACCTCACCAAGTGGCGTACCGAGATCATCGGCAAACTGGGTGAGGCGGCCAAGAAGAAGGGCGCCAACGCGGTCATCGGGATGCGATTCGACACCCGACAGATCGGCAGCACCCATATGGAACTGTGCGCCTACGGTACCGCGGCGGTGGTGCTGCAGATCCGGCCCGACGCCGGCGACGACTCGAGCCAGTCCAAGATCGTCGCCAGCCATGCCGACAGCAGCGCCGGCAACGAGACCGGCGGCTCAGCCGGCAACAAGTAGCGGCCCCCGCCCCCGCCTCCCCCACCCGGGCCTCAAGATCCCGACGATCTTGCAGTTATCGAGGCACATAACGGACAAATCTTCGCGATAACCGCAAGATCGTCGGGGAAATGGGCGGTCAGAGGATCGGCGCGGGCTGGTAGTCGGCGGCGTGCGGATGCGCGGCGACCACCTCGGCCACCCGGTCGGCCACCGCCTGCACCTGTGCCCCCGCCGCGCCGACGAAGCCGGCCCGGTCGGCGACCACGGCGGCGATCTCGTCCCGGCTCAGGCCGAGTCGTTCGTCGGCGGCCAGCCGGTCGAACAGGTCGTTGTCGGCCACGCCCTTCTCCCGCATGGCCAACGCCACCCCGACCGCGTGCTCCTTGATCACCTCATGGGCGACCTCCCGGCCGACCCCGGACCGTACCGCCGCGACCAGGATCCGGGTGGTCGCCAGAAACGGCAGGTAGCGGTCGAGTTCGCGGGAAACGACCGCCGGGTAGGCGCCGAACTCGTCGAGGACGGTGAGGAACGTCTGGAACAGCCCGTCGGCGGCGAAGAAGGCGTCCGGCAGGGCCACCCGGCGCACCACCGAACAGGAGACGTCACCCTCGTTCCACTGGTCACCAGCCAGCTCACCGACCATGGACAGATAGCCCCGGATGACGACGGCGAGCCCGTTGACCCGTTCACTGGACCGGGTGTTCATCTTGTGCGGCATGGCGCTGGAACCGACCTGACCGGGCCGGAAGCCCTCGGTGACCAGCTCCTGGCCGACCATCAGCCGGATCGTGGTGGCCAGCGACGACGGCGCGGCGGCGACCTGGGCCAGCGAAGAGAGCACGTCCAGGTCCAGGGAGCGCGGGTAGACCTGCCCGACGCTGGTCAGCACCCGCCGGAAACCGAGATGCGCGGCGACCCGGCGCTCCAACTCGGCCACCTTGGCGGCGTCGCCGTCGAACAGGTCGAGCTGGTCGGCGGCGGTGCCGACCGGGCCCTTGATGCCGCGCAGCGGGTAACGGTCGATCAGGTCGGTCAACCGTTCGTACGCGATCAGCAGCTCCTCGGCCGCCGACGCGAACCGCTTGCCCAGCGTGGTGGCCTGGGCGGCGACGTTGTGCGAGCGCCCGGCGACGACCAGGTCGGTGTGCTCGACGGCGAGTCGGGCCAGCCGGGCCAGGGTGGCGACCACCCGGTCGCGGATCAGTTCCAGCGAGGCCCGGATCTGCAGCTGTTCGACGTTCTCGGTGAGGTCCCGGGAGGTCATCCCCTTGTGGATGTGCTCGTGGCCGGCGAGCGCGCTGAACTCCTCGATCCGGGCCTTCACGTCGTGGCGGGTGACCCGCTCGCGGGCGGCGATGGCGGCCAGGTCGACCCGGTCGAGGACCCGCTCGTACGCCTCGACGACGCCGTCCGGCACGGCGATGCCGAGATCACGCTGAGCCCGCAGGACGGCGAGCCAGAGTCGCCGCTCCAGCCGGATCTTCTCCTCCGGCGACCAGAGGGCGGCCAGGTCCGCGGAGGCGTACCGGGTGGCGAGCACGTTGGGGATCTGCGGGCGCGAGGTCACGTACCGCAGTCTGTCACGGCCGCCGGGCCGGGCCGGACGGGTGGGTGGGCCACGGTCGGCGGGTCCGTGCCGATCACGGCCAGGTCCGCTACCTTGACTTTCATGATCCAGATGGGGGCTGGGGTCTATGTGGTCGCGGTCGTGCCGGCGCTGGTGGGAGTGACCGCAGTGGGGTACGGGCTGCTGCGCTGGCGACGGGAACGGGCGGTGGCCGCGCTCGGTCTGCGGGTGACCGGCCGGGTGACACAGAGCCGGGTGGAGCGGCGGGCAACCGGGCGGACGGTGTTCCGACCGGTGGTGCGGTTCCGGACGTTGACCGGCGAGGACGCCGTGACGACCGGCAGTCGGCCGAGCCGACGGTCGTTCGTTGCCGGGGCCGAGCTGGACGTGGTCTACGACCCGGCGGATCCGGACCGTGCCGACGTCGCCGGGGTCCGGCTCGGTCCGTGGTACGCGGTCCTCGGCGGGGCGTTCATCGGTTTTGCGGCGGCGGTGTTCTTCCTGTTCCACAGTGTCGCGGGGCAGCACCTTGCCGGCACTTTGAGTTATTCGCCACCAATTCCGTAACTGTCCGTATTTATCCTCGTTCAGCTTGTCGGGTCGGACCCTTCCGCCCCGCTTCGAGACGAGGAACCGTGGGTACCCCGAGATATCGCAAGAAATCCCTGCTGACCATGGCCGCTGTGGGCGGCCTGCTATCCACTGTGGTGATTGCCGGGCCGGTCGACGCCGCGCCCGGCGACGGACACGCCGTCGGCCTCGCGGTCGACCTCGCCGCCGACGTACTCGGCACCACCGTCCTCGCGGCGGATGCGGTCGTCGGCAGCACCACCGCCCCGCCGACCCTCGGGACCGACAGCGAGACCGCCGTCGACATCGCCCTGCCCGGCGCCGTCGGCGTCATCGCCGCCGGCACCGTCGACGAGGTCACGGTCGCCCGACGGCCCTACTACGTGACCGCGTCCAGCGCCGTCGACGACGTCGCCGTCAGGATTCTCGGCGTACCGGCGCTGGCGGCGGCCGCCGTCGAGGCATCGGTGATCTGCGGACCCGGCGCCCGGTACGCCGACACGACGCTCGACGGGTTGACCCTGTTCAGCACGCCGGCCACCCTGCCCCGCGACGGAACACCGGTGGTGGCGGGCCGACCGGTCCCGGTGACCGGGCTGACCGGGGCACGGCTGACCGCCACCGTCACCCGGACCGAGCGCCTCGGGCGGTTCGACGATCCGTACGCGGCGGCGACCGCGGTCACCGCCGCCTTCGAGATCACCGGCGACGCGGCCGGCGGCCCGGTCACCGTCGCGGCCGGTACGGTGACCCTCGCCACGGCGACCTGCGAGCGTCCTCCCATGCCGACCACCCCCGTCCCGCCGGAGATCACCACCGTCGAGCCGGCCGCGGGGCCGCAGTCGGGCGGCCACCGGTTCACGGTGACCGGCGACAACTTCACCTTCGGCTACACCTGGGTCCGGTTCAACGGGCAACTGGTCACCGACCTGACCGTCAGCCGGGACGGCACCACCCTGCAGGGCACCGTACCGGAAGGCCGGCCAGGTCCGGCGGTGCTCGGGATCTACTCGCTCGGCGGCTCGTCCCAGGCTGCCTACACGTACCTGGTCGACGGCAGTGACTCGTACTTCTCCCCGGTCTCTCCGCCCGACGGGCCGCCGACCGGCGGTGCCAGCGTCCGCATCACCGGGGTCGGGCTGGAGGCGGTACGGCGCGTCACGTTCGACGGCGTGGCCGGGACGGACCTCGTCGTCGGACCTGACGTCGTCGAGGTACGGACGCCACCGCACGCGCCGGGCCCGGCCGCCGTGGTGCTCGAGTTTCCGGCCGGCACCCGGTACGTCAGCGACTACGAGTACGCCGTCGCGCAGGTGACCAGCGTCGAACCGGCGGTGGCACCGCCCGGCGGTGGCACCCGAATCCTGATCGACGGGGAGGGCCTGTCCGCCACCACGGAGATCCGCTTCGGCGACGTGCCGGGCACCAGGTTGGCGCTGCGCTGGCAGGCCAGCGGGATCCACGTCACCGTGCCACCTGGGGCACCCGGAGTGGTCGACCTGACCCTGGTCATGCCCGGACCGGACCTGGTCGTCCCCGACGGGTTCCGGTACGCGGCACCGGAGCCGACCGGTACGCCCCGGATCGACTCGGTGAACCCGGGCGAGGGCTCTGCCGTCGGCGGTACGACGGCGACGGTCAGCGGCGCGAACTTCGTCCCCGGTCAGACCCGGGTGACGATCTGTGGGCGGTCGATCGGTCCGGATTCGGTGACGGTCGGCGGTGCGTCCAACGTGCTGACGTTCCCGACCCCGGCCTGCGACGCCGGAACGACGACGATCACCGTCAGCACTCCGGCGGGCAGCTCCAACGCGATGGAGTTCCGGTACGTCGGCGAAGGTCCGCCGGTGACTGAACCACCGGGCGCGGACACCCCGCCGCCGGGTGCTGATTCGCCGCCGGGCGACGGTGCCGGCAACGGGCTGCCGGTGACCGGTCGGCCGCTCGGCCCGGTGGTCGCCGCCGGGCTGCTGGCCGTCCTGGTCGGTGCCGCGCTGCGGCTGGCAGCGGGGTGGCGCGGCCAGCGCCAATGAAGCTACTGGCGCGTAACCCTAGACTAGGCTAGGTCCGACGTCCCGTACTGGAGGGCACACGATGTCTGATTTCGACCCGGCCACCTTCGCATCCATCGACGCCAAGGAGTTCGCCAAACTGGTGAAGTCCACCCCGGACTCCAAGATCGCCGAGGTGATGCAGAGCGACCTGCGCGGCAAGGTCCTCGACGAGGTGTTCAACCGGATGCCCACGCTGTTCCGCCCGGAGAAGGCCGGCTCCACCAACGCCGTCATCCACTGGAACATCACCGGCCGGCCGGACGGTGGCACCGACACGTACGAGATCGTCGTCGCCGACGGCACCTGTGTGCTGTCGCCGAGCCCGGCGCACGAGCCCCGGCTGAGCCTGACCCTCGGCGCGGTCGACCTTCTGAAAATCGTCTCCGGCAGCGCCAACCCGATGATGATGTTCATGACGGGCAAGTTGAAGGCAAAGGGTGACCTCGGGCTGGCCGCCCAGATACCCAACCTCTTCGACATCCCCAAGGGCTGACCAGGCCGGATCCCTCGCTGCTGCGGCACCCAGCTCACCGGCGGACCGATCCGCAACCGGCTCCGGTACGTGTTCCCTGTCAGGCGGGGCTTCGCCCACCGGCGCGGCCGCCCACCCGCCGGACCGGTCTCGCCGCAGCTGGGGGTGCCAGTGGACCTGCCGTTCGTCCTCACCACGCTGACCCGGCGGGGTCTGCTCACACCCGGGTCGCCGGGCCGGACCATCGCGCAACTCGCCGCGCTTCGCCGGTGGGGGTTCACCCTCGCCGGCGAAGCGCGCCAGGCAGCCGCCCGCGACCCCGACCGGATCGCGCTGATCGACGACGCCGACCGGCAGTTGACCTACCGGGAACTGCTGGCCCGGGCCGAGCGGCTGGCCACCGCGTTCCGTGCCACCCTCGGCGTGACCGCAGGCGACCGGATCGGACTGCTCTGCCGCAATCACCCCGACCTGGTGGTCGCGATGGTCGCCGCCGGGCTGCTCGGCGCGGACACCGTACTGCTGCACACCGGGCTGGCCGGGCCGCAGCTCGCCGCGGTCGCCGACGAACAGCGGCTGCGGGTGCTGCTGCACGACCGTGAGTTCGGTGAGCAGGCCCTCGCGGTCGGCCCCGACGTGGCCAGGGTCGACGAGTCCCGCGTCGCCACACTTCTGAGCACCGCACCCGACGACTCCCGCATCGCGCCGCCCGAGCGCGACGGGCGCACCATCGTGCTCACCTCCGGCACCACCGGCACCCCGAAGGGTGCCCGGCGACGCACGCCCGCCAACTTCGGGCCGCTCGCCGCCATCATCGACCGGATCCCGCTGCGGGCCCGCGACCGGATCATGATCGCCGCCCCGGTCTTCCACACCTGGGGGTACGCCGCCCTGCAGATCGCCGTCGCGTTGCGGGCGACCGTGGTGCTGCACCGGCGCTTCGACCCAGCTGCCGCGCTCGCCGCCGTCGACCGGCACGGCTGCACGGCGCTGTTCGCCGTACCGGTGATGTTGCAGCGGCTGCTGCACGACGTACCGGCTCCGGACCGGCCGACCGGGCTGCAGGTGGTCGCGGTGAGCGGATCCGCGCTCAGCGGCGGGATCGCCACCCGGTTCATGGACCGCTACGGCGACGTCCTCTACAACCTGTACGGATCCACCGAGGTCTCGTGGGCGGCCATCGCCACCCCGGCCGATCTGCGGCGGGCACCCAACACGGCCGGCCGGCCGCCACGCGGCACCCGGCTCGCCGTGCTCGGTGCGTCCGGCGAACCCGTACCCGCCGGCCAGGTCGGGCAGATCTACGTCGGCAACGAGCTGATGTTCGAGGGATACACCGGCGAGGGCACGTCCGCCGCCGACCACCGGCACGGCCTGCTCGGCACCGGTGACCTCGGCCACGTCGACACCGACGGGCTGCTCTTCGTCGGCGGTCGGGCCGACGACATGGTCGTCTGCGGTGGGGAGAACGTCTTCCCGTCCGACGTCGCGGACCTGCTGGCGCAGCTGCCGCAGGTCCGGGAGGCGGCGGTGACCGGGCTGCCCGATCCGGAGTACGGCCACCTGCTCGCCGCCTACCTGGTGCTGCACCCAGGGGAGACCCTCGACCCCGAGGCCGTCCAGGAGTACGTTCGGCGCTACCGGGCCCGGTACGCCGTCCCTCGGTACGTGATGTTCCTGCCGGCCCTGCCACGCAACGCCAGCGGCAAGGTGGTCACCCGCGACCTGCCCCGCCCCCGTACCCCCGGCTGAACGGGTGACCCCGCTGGCCGGTTCAGGCGTGGCCGGCTTCAGGCTGGGCCCGGCTTCAGGGCTGGCGCAGGTGCTGCGCCACCCGCTGGTGGTCGCGGAACCGGGCCCGGGCCGCCCGCTGCGCCGGATCCTGTTCGGGGGCGGCGTCGATGTGCGCCGACCGGGCGACCTCGGCCCGGTTGGCGTACTCGACCGGCGGCAGGCCCCGCAGTGCGCGTACCACCCCGGCGCTGGCGCCGACCCGGCGTGCCTCAGCCAGGATCCGGTCCTTGCCGGCGGGAAAGTCCAGCTCGTTGAGGCTGTCCAGCACGTCCTGGTAACTCGTCGACATGGCGCGGGCGTACCCACCAGGCCGGCCGGTACGCCTCGGCGCGGGGTGATCCGACGGTACGGCTCAGGGCAGGGTGATCCGACCGTCGGCGGCGGCGAGTCCGATGTCCCGACGGAAGTGCCCCCCGGCCAGGCTGATGCCGTCCAGCAGGCGGTACGCGGCCGCCCGCGCGTCGGCCAGGTCGGCGCCGACGCCGGTGGCGGCGAGCACCCGGCCGCCGGCAGAGACCAGCTCCCCCGCGTCGGTACGGGCGGTACCGGCGTGGCTCACGCCCGGCTGCTCCGCACCGATGATCACGTCACCGGTGCGGGCGCTGGCCGGGTAGCCGGCCGAGGCGAGGACCACCGTCACCGCTGCCCCGTCCCGCCAGCGCAGCGGCGGATGATCGGCGAGCGTGCCGGTCGCGGCGGCGGACAGCAGCCCCGCGAGCGGGGACTCCAGCAGGGCCAGCACCACCTGGGTCTCCGGGTCGCCGAACCGGGCGTTGAACTCGATCACCCGGGGTCCGGCGGCGGTGATCGCCAGCCCGACGTACAGCAGACCGGCGAACGGGGTGCCGCGCCGGCGCATCTCGGCCAGCGTCGGCTGCACCACCTCGGCCATCACCTGGTCGACCAGGCCGGGTGGCGCCCACGGCAGGGGCGCGTACGCCCCCATGCCGCCGGTGTTCGGCCCGGTGTCGCCGTCGCCGACCCGTTTGAAGTCCTGGGCCGGCAGCAGCGGCACCGCGGCCGTGCCGTCGGTCACCACGAACAGCGACACCTCGGGGCCGGCCAGGTACTCCTCGACGACGACCTGCCCGCAGGCGGCGGCGTGCGCGAGGGCGGCGGACCGGTCGTCGGTCACCACGACACCCTTGCCGGCGGCCAACCCGTCGTTCTTCACCACGTACGGGGTGCCGAAGTCGTCGAGGGCGGCGGCCACCTCGTCCGCCGTACGGCAGGTGGCGGCCCGCGCGGTCGGCACGCCCGCGGCGGCCATCACGTCCTTGGCGAAGGTCTTCGAACCTTCGAGTGCGGCGGCGGCGCCGGACGGTCCGAAGCAGGCGATGCCCTTGGCGCGTACCGCGTCGGCGACCCCGGCGACCAGCGGCGCCTCCGGGCCGACGACCACCAGGTCGGCACCGACCTCGACGGCCAGAGCGGCGACCGCCTGCGGGTCGGTCGCGGCGACCGGGCGCAGCTCGGCGACGGCCGCGATGCCGGGGTTGCCGGGGGCGGCGATCAGCTGGTCGACGGCGGGGTCGGCGGCGAGGCTCGCCGCGAGGGCGTGCTCACGTCCGCCGCCGCCGATGAGAAGTACGCGCACGATGCCCGATCCTAGAGCAGTCCGCGCCGGAGTCACCGGCTCACCTCACACCGGTCCGGCCCGAACGACGCGACGGTCCGGTCCGAACCTCACCCCGGTCCTGCCCGAACAGCGCGACGGTCTCCCGCAGCGCCGCATCGAGCGGCTGGTGGTGCAGGCCGAAGGCGGTGGTGGCGGCGGTGGAGTCCATCACGAACGGTCGGGTGAACTGGTAGGCGGTGGTCCGCAGTTCACCCAGCATCGGGGAGATGTACCCGGCGGCCCGCACCAGCGGCATGGGCAGGGCGGTGAGTTTCGGTGCGGGTGCCCCGGCGACGGTGGTGAACCGGGTGGCGAGTTGCCGGATGGTCAGCGGCGGCGCACTGGGGGTGTGCCAGGCACGGTTCCAGGCCCGCTGGTCGGTGGCGGCGGTGACCAGCATGGCCGCCATGTCGTTGGTCGAGGTCCAGGTGTGCGGCACGTCGAGCGGGGCGGGAACGTACGCCCGGCGGCCGGCGAGCAGCGGTACGCCGAGCACGTTGGTGAAGATCGACTGGGCCTGCAGATAGTCGCTGCCGCGTACCTCGGTGACCGCGCGGATGCGCCCGGCCTGCTGGGCGGCGAGGGCGTCACGCCACATGTCGGCCCGCATCTTCAGTTTGGGGTGGCGGGCGGCGAGCGGGGTCTGTTCGGTCATCGGGCCGGTGACCTCGCCGTAGCCGTACAGGCAGCCGGCGATGACCAGCGGGGCGCCGCTGCGTTCGGCGGCGGTCAGCAGCGCGGCGGCCATCGGGGGCCAGTCGGTGAGCCAGCGGTGGTACGCGGGGTTGAGGCAGTTGTAGATGGCGGTGGCACCGGTGGCGAGGGTGGCGAGGCGGTCGGCGTCGGTGGCGTCGGCGGCGATCCGCTCCACCAGTGGATGGTCCGGGCCGCGGCCGGACCGGCTGAGGATGCGGACCTGTTCGCCCTGGTCCGCGAGGTGGCGGGCGGTGGTCGTGCCGACCATGCCGGCGCCGAGGATCAGGTGTACGGGCATTGACGTCTCCCCTCAAACGAGAGCAACGCTCTCACTTGAGAGTAATGCTCGCTCACGAGATCAGCCGTCGTCAAGAGCACTGCTCTCGATTGTGTGCGAGACTCGCTTTTATGCCGGCAGCCTCCATCCGGGCCCGGGCCCGAGCCGAGATGATCAACGAGATCAAGGCGATCGCCCGCCGCCAGCTCGCCACCGACGGCGCGAACCTGTCACTGCGGGCGGTCGCCCGCGACATGGGAATGGTCTCGTCGGCGATCTACCGCTACTTCCCGAGCCGCGACGACCTGCTCACCGCGCTCATCGTGGACGGCTACCACGCCCTCGCCGACGCCGCCGAGGCCGGCGACGCCGAGATCACCGACCGGGCCGACCTGCGCGGCCGGTGGCTGGCCGTCTGCCACGCGATCCGCCGCTGGGCGCTGGCCCACCCCGCCGAGTACGCCCTGCTGTTCGGCAGCCCGGTGCCCGGTTACGCCGCACCGCAGGAGACCGCCACCGCCGCCGTACGGATTCCGACCGTGCTGATCCGGATCCTCGTCGACGGCGTGACCTCCGGTCGGCTCGGCGACCCCGGCGGCGAGAGCCTGCCCGACCCGGTCCGCGCCGACCTCGCCGCCGTCCGCGACGCGATCTTCCCCGACCTGCCCGAGGCGCTGATCGCGGGCGGCGCCCTCGGGTGGACCCAGTGCTTCGGCACCGTCAGCTTCGAACTCTTCGGCCAGCTCGACGGCACCATCCACGCCCGCGAGGAGTTCTTCGACCACCAGATGCGGCAACAGGCGAGCGTGATCGGCCTGCCCTAGTCGCCGGCGACGATGGACGCCGCGGTCACGGTGCCGTCCGACGCCGTCTCCCCTTCGACCGTCACCGCCACACCGACGGTCAACCCGGTCAGGTCGCCCGGCACCCGGATCGCCGTACCGTCGTCGGTCCGGACGATCACCACCGCACCGGTCCCGGTCTCGACGTACACCGTCGCACCGTCCACCAGCTTGACGGTGCCGGTGGCCGCCGCAGCGGACTGATCCGCAGCCGCCGTCGGCGTCACCGGTGACCCGGCGGCACCTTCCCGGCCGGACTGCCCGCCGGCTACGGCCCAGTCGGGCATTCCGCCGGCTCCCAACTGACGCTGGCCGGGGCCGGCCGCCGTACCGCCGGCGTCCTGCGGCACCGCCACCCCTGCGGCGAACCCGGCGGCGAGCAGCGCCACCGCCGCCAGCCACGGAGTGACCCGGTTCGTCCAGCGCCGGGGCGCGGCAGCGGCCAGCCACTCGTCGTCACGCACGTCGTCTCCTACCTTCGTCATGATCGGGGGCTACTCGTACCGCAGGGCGTCGATGGGACGCAGGTTCGCTGCCCGCCGGGCGGGGACACTGCCGAAGAACAACCCGATCGCCACCGACACCCCCAGCGCGAGCAGCACCGACGCCGGCACGATCACCGGCTCGACCCCGACGATCGTGAACCGGCTGCCCAGCACCGCCACCGCGACGCCCATCGCACCGCCGATCACACTCAGCAGGATCGCCTCGACCAGAAACTGGGTCATGATCGTCCCCGGTGGGGCACCGAGAGCCTTCCGGATGCCGATCTCGCGGGTCCGCTCGGTGACCGTCACCAGCATGATGTTGGTGATGCCGATCCCGCCCACCAGCAGGCTGATCGCCGCGACCGCGCCGAGCAGTACGGTGAACGTCTCCGCCGTCGACGCCTGGGTCTCCAGCAGCTGCGAGGCGTTCTGAATCCGGTACGCCTGCCCGGTGCCGCCAGCGGCGCCGCCAGCCGCGCCGTCGGTCGCACCGAGCCGGCGGTCCAGGATCGCGCCCACCTGTGCCTGCGCGGCGTCGACCCGATCCGGAGCAGCCGCCTCCACCAGCACCGAGTTGACCGTGCCGTAGCCGGTCAACGCCTGGCGTACCGCGGTCAACGGGGCCACCACCAGGTCGTTGGCGTCCTGCAGCCCACCGGCGGAGGTCCGCTCCGCGAGCACCCCGACCACGGTGAACAGGACCCCGTCGACGGTGACCTGGCTGCCCACCGGCTCCGCCCCGGTGAACAGTTCGTCGACCACGGTCTGCCCGACCAGCGCCACCCGGCGACCCTGCGCCACGTCGGCGTCGGTGAAGGCGGTGCCCGCAGCGACCGTCATGTTCGACGCGGCGAGATAGCTCGGGTAGGTGCCGACGAACTGGCCGACCGAGTGGTCGGCGGCCGCGTAGGTGAGGGTCGCCGACGTGCTCACCACCGGTGACACCGAACGGACGTCCGGGGCGAGCACCGGGTCGAGCAGTGCCTCGGCCACCTCGACGGTCAGCCCGCCACCACCACCGGACGCCGACACGGTGATGGTGTTGGTACCGAGCGCCTCGATCCGCTCGTTGATCGACTGTGCGGATCCGTTGCCGACCGCGACCAGCAGGATCACCGCCGCCACCCCGATCAGGATGCCGAGCGTGGTCAACGCCGAGCGCAACTTGTTCGCACCGATCCCGCCGAGCGCGGAACGGACGATCTCTACCGGACCCACCCGCCGACCTCCTCCTGCTCCGACGCCTGCCGGTCGTCGGAGACGATCCGGCCGTCGAGAACCCGCAGCAGCCGCCGGGTCCGGGCCGCGACCTCCGGTTCGTGCGTGATCAGCAGAATCGTCCGACCGTCCGCGTTGAGCTGGTCGAAAATGGCCAGCACCTCCTCGGTCGACGTGCTGTCCAGGTTCCCGGTCGGTTCGTCGGCCAGCACCAGAGCCGGCTCGGTGACCAGCGCCCGGGCCACCGCGACCCGCTGCTGCTGGCCACCGGACAGTTGATTCGGCAGGTGCCCGGCCCGATCAGCGAGGCCGACCAGGTCGAGCGCGGCCATCGCCCGACGCCGCCGCTGCGCGGGCCGCACCCCCGCGTACGCCAGCGGCAGCTCCACGTTGGCCACGGCGGTGGTACGCGGGATCAGGTTGAACGACTGAAAGACGAACCCGATCTGCCGGTTGCGGACCAGGGCCAGCTGCCGTTCGCTGAGCCGGCTGACGTCGACGCCGTCCAGCAGGTACCGGCCGGTGCTCGGCACGTCCAGGCAGCCGAGGATGTTCATCAAGGTCGACTTGCCGGAGCCGGACGACCCCATCACCGCGACGAACTCGCCCCGGTCGATCCGTAGCGACACGCCGCGCAGCGCCGACACCGCGGCCGCACCGGTACCGTACGTCTTCGTCACGTCCCGCACGTCCAGGACGGCCGGCTGCCCGTTCGGGGTCACCGTCCGCCACCGCCCGGACCGCCACCGCCGGTGAAGCCACCGCCCGGACCGCCACCCCCGGGGAAACCACCGCCCCCGGTGAGACCACCGCCCGGGAAACCACCCCCAGGGAAGTTACCGGTCCCGCTCTCCGACTCCGTCGGGATCGTGACGACCACCTGCTCACCGGCGGCCAGTCCGGAGACGACCTCCACCGTGTCGTCGCCCTGCAGTCCGATCTCGACCGTCCGCACGACCTGCCCGCCGTCGGCCGAGACCGTCACCACCTGGCGGGAACCGGTGCCGGTCAGCGCGGCCGAACTGAGCGTCAACACGTCCACGGCCTCACCCACCACCACCGTGACCTCCACGGTCTGACCGGGTCGTACGCCGTCGGGCAGGCTGGCCAGGTCGAGGGTGACCGGGTAGCTGACCACCCCGTTGCTGGTGGTCGCGTTCGGGTCGATGACACCCACCGTGGCGTCGACCTCGGCGTCGGCGAGGGCGTTCCACCGTACGGTCGCCGGCTGCCCGACCGCGAGCCGGGTCGCGTCGGTCTCCGACACCGAGGCGGTGACCTCCAGCTGGGTCAGGTCCGCCACATCGATGAAGCCGCTGGCGGAGGTCGTCGACCCGGTGCCACCCGCGCCGGTACCGTCGGCTCCGGTCGCCGATCCGGTGCCACCACCGGACGTCGATCCACCGGCGCCACCGGTCGACTCGCCGACGCTGCCGTTGACCGCCACGACCGTGCCGGCCATCGGGGCGACCAGCGTCGTCCCGTCGACCGCCGCGCTCGCCTCCTCGACCGCCAGCTCGGCCCGGGTCACCTCCGACTCGGCATCGCCGGTGTCACCACCGGCCGACTCGGCCCGGTCGAGCGCCTCCCGCGCGGCGACGAGATCGGCCTCGGCGGCGGCGAGTTCCCTTCGGGCCACCGTGTCGTCGACCCTGGCCAGAACGTCGCCCTCGGCGACCTGCTGGCCGACGTCGACCAGGATCTCGGTCACCGTGCCGGCGGTGGCGAAGTCGGCGACCGCGGTCTTCGCGCTACGTACCGAGCCCGAGGCGGTGACCGTCGCGGTGACCGTGCCCTGTCCGACCGGGACGGTCACGGTGTCCGCGCTGGTGGCGGCGGCCTCGTCGGCCACGCCGAGTCGCAAATAGACCCAGCCTGCCGCACCGAGCATCATCGCCACCAGTACGGAATTGACGATCAGCGGCCGGGGCAGACCGACCAGACGACGCAGACGCATGGCCGACAGGGTCCGGGCGTCACCTCGATGCGACGTCGGCCCCGGCTGAGGAGAAGCTGGGAACCCACCGCCGGTTGTCACGAGCCACCTCCAGCACCCGAGCTCACGATCTCCTCATCAACCGTCAGACCGTCGACCACCTCGACGTACCGGTCACCACGAACGCCGACGACCACCACCCGGCGTTGCTGGCCACCATCGGCTACCCGGACGATCACCACGTCCTCGCCGCCGTCGCCGCGCAGGGCGGTCACCGGTATCCGTACGACGTCCGCCACCTCGTCCACGACGATCCGCACACTGGCGCTCTGACCGACCAGCAGGTCGGCTGGCACCTCGTCGAAGTCGATGAGCACGCCGTAACGGACCAGCTGCCCGTCGACGGTGCCGACCGGATCGAGCTGGCCGACCCGGGCGGGAAACTCGGCGTCGGGCCGGGTCGGCAGGGTGACCACGGCGGGCTGGCCGACCGCCAGCCGGGCGGCGTCGGCCTCCGGGAAACTCGCCGTCACCTGCATCTCGGCGACCGCCGCGAGCTCGATGAAAGTGCCGCCGGCCCGGACCGTGCTGCCGACGGCACCAGCTATGGCGAGCACCTTGCCGTCCATCGGGGCGCGGATCACCGTACCGGCGAGTTCGTCCTCGGCCGCGGCCAACCGCAGCTCGGCTGCGGTGACCTGCTGCTGGGCCCGCAACACCTGGTCACCGCCGCCTGATCCGGTACCGCCTGATCCGGTACCGCTCTGCGCGTCGGACGGGCGACAGGTGGTCCCGGTACCGTCAGATTGCGGCGTCGACCGACCGGTCGGCACGCTCGACGCCGATGGCGACGTCGGCGGCGTGGGTGTGGTCGAGGCCGTCGGAACGGGGCCGACGGTGGCCGTGGAAGCCGGTCCCGGCGACGACGGAGCACCCGGTGTCGGCGTCGGACTGGCTGATGGGCTGGCATCGGCGGTCGGCTCCGGAGTCGTCCCAGCCGCCAGCCCGGCACTGGTGGTGACGACGGCACTGGTCGACCCGAGGCGCACCGCCGTACCGGTGAGGGTGGTGGCGCAACCGTCGCTGGCGGCACCGTCGCCACCGGCCACGTCGTCCGTAGCCGCCTGCCGGGCCGCCGCCAACACGTCCTGCGCGTCGGCCAGCTCCGCCTGCGCCTGCTCGACCTCGGTGACGGCGTCGCCGTCGTCGATCGACGCCAGGACGTCGCCGGCCGCCACGTCCTGACCGAGCCGTACGTCCAGCCGGTTGACCGTCCCCGCCACCGCGAAACTCAGTTGGCGGTCCTGCGCCGGCTGCACGCTCGCCGCAGCGGCGATCTCGACCGTGACAGGACCCCGATCGACCCGAGCAGTGGTGACCGGGTCGGTCTCGTCGGCGCGGCTCGCACCGGTCAGCCCGTACGCGAACGCTCCGGCCATGGTCAGCGTCGCGCCGACCGCTGCTACCGCCAGTCGCCGTCCGCCACGCCACCGCCACGCCGGCCCCTGCCAACGGCTGAATGTCATGAGCGCGCAGTGTTGCGGCGCCAGCTCGGTGGCGGCTCGGCAGTGCCTCGACGTTCGCTGTGAAATCTGCCCGGTCCGGTGGCGACGCTCAGCCCGGTCACAGCAATCCCTGACGCGCTCCGGAGGTACACCGGTTCTGCTTGCCGGTGCACTGTCGACGACCGTCGCGGGCTGAACGGATGGGGAGGGTACGGCTGTGCTCGTTGCACTCAGGCAGTCCAGGTGGGGCGTCGCTGGCGGCGTCTGCCTGCTGCTCCTGCTCACCGCGTGTGGCGACGCCGACCCGGAGACGACCGGCCAGGAGGCGACGGCCGGCGGTGGGATGAGCGGGTACGTCGAATGCCTGCGGGACAACGGCATCGACGTCGGCGACCTGCCGGCCGGAGCACCGGACGCGCAACGGTCCGGCCGACCGGAAGGCTTCCCGTCGGACCGACCGTCAGGCTTCCCCTCGGACCGACCGGAAGGCTTCCCGTCGGACGGACCGGAAGGCTTCCCGTCGGACCGACCGACCGGCGGACCGGGCGGGCAGGGACCAGGCGGGCAGGGACCGGGCGGCGGCTTCGCCGACATGCTGCGACCCGACGGGGTGGACGACGAGACCTGGGCGGCGGCGCAGGAAGCGTGCCAGGCCGAGCTACCGGCCGGCGGCCCCGGTGGCCCTCGCGGCGACACCGACGCCGACACCGGAGTCGACCAGAGCGGTGCCGCCGCGTACCGCAACTGCCTGGCCGAACGCGACGTCGAGTGGGCCGACGACCTGGACTCCTCGGATCCGGCAGTCGCCGACGCCTTGGCCGCCTGCGAGCCGTTGCAGCCGGCCGAGTGACCGCTTCTCGGCCATCGGGACGAACCTTCTCACCCGCTGCGGGCAGGTGACGCGGCGAAGGTCTCGCGCAGCGCCGGTTCGAGCGGTCGGCCGGTCAGCGGCTCGATGAACAGCTCGGCGAGAAGCAGGTCGGGAAGGTGGGTCAGGTGCAGGCCGGACTCCCTACGAGCGAGCGCCTGCAGCGCGCCGCCGAGTCGCAGGCCGGAACGGACCGCGACGGCGGGCAGCCGACGTACCGGCCTGGGCCGGCCGACCGCCCCGGCGATCCGCCCGATCATCTCGACCCAGGTGAGATTGGCGTCGGCGACCGGAACGTCCGCACCGTGCGCGCCCTCGAGGGCGTCCACCGCCGCGACGGCGACGCTGCCCGCCGAGGCCGCGGCGGTCCCACCGACCGGGGCCAGCAGCGGTGCCGCCGACCGCGCCCACCGGTCCAGCGGGCCGGCCCAGTTCGGCAGCCGGTCACCAGCCCGGCCGAAGACGAAGGGCAGCTCCAGCACTGTGACCGGTAGTTCGGGCCCGGCCGCCACCCGCGCCTGCCGGGCCTGCTCCAGCCGGCACCGGATGTACGCGTGCCGATCGCCGAGACGCCACTGGGGACGGAGCCGGTCGTGGTACGTGTAGTAGGAACCGAGCAGGACACCACGGGTCAGGCCGGCGTGCCGCGCGGCGGTGAACATCCGTTCCACGGGATCGACGAGTTCGGCACGGAGCACGGGATGGATCGGCGCGGGAAGCACCCGCTGCTCGTCGACCCGGGTGCCGTAGACGACCCCGTCCTGACCGACGAGCAGTGGCCGCAGGTCGTCGACCGAGGCGGACTCGACATCGAGCACGTGGTCGACCCCGGCCCGCGCGGTCCGCGCCACCGTGGTGACGACATGGCCGCGCTCGCGCAACAGGTCGACCACGTGGGTACCGATCAGACCGGACCCACCCACGACGAGCATCCTCATGCCGGCTCCTCTCTGGTCACTGCGCCGCCAGCTGGTCAGTCGGTCAGAAACGCGTCGATCTGGGCGAGGAACTCCGGCCACGCCGGCTCGGTCGCGCTGAGCAGGTGGTTACGGCTGTCCAGCAGGACCAGTTGACTGTCCGGGATGAGCGTGGCCAGCTCGCTGGCCTGCGAGATCGGCACCCGCAGGTCGTCGCGGCAGTGCAGGATCAGGGTCGGGCACTGCACCCGGTGGGCGATCGCCGACACGTCGATGCGGGCGAACTCCTCGAGGAAACGGACCCCGTTGGCAGGCGACGTCGTCCGCCGCTGGAAGCCGATGAACTCCTCGAGCTCCTCCGGCGTACCGTCCGGCAGGAACTGGGCGGCGAACACCCCGAGGAAACTCGGATCCTGGTGGGTCCAGCCGACCCGGGCCAGGTTCAGGTCCAGCGCGGCCTCGTCTCGTTCGGCCTGGTCGCGGGCCCGGACCAGGCGACCCCGGGCGTACGCCCCGGCGAGAATCAGCCGGCTGACCCGCTCCGGACGACGGACCGCGTACGCGACCGCCACCGCACCGCCCTGCGAGACGCCGAGCAGCGGAAACCGGTCGAGGCCCACCGCGTCGACCACGGTCTCCAGGTCGTCGACCCAGTCGTCGAAGGAGAAACTCGGCACGTCCCAGTCGGACAGGCCGCAGCCCCGCTCGTCGTAGCGGACCAGCTGGCGGTTGCGGGCCAGACCGCTGAGCCAGTGCGACCAGACCGGGGTGGTCCACTCCAGATCGAGGTGCGACATCCAGTTGGCGGCCTTGAGCAGCGGCGGCCCGGATCCGACGGTGGCGTACGCGATGCGGGTGCCGTCGTCGGCCCGGCAGAACCGGACGATCTGGCTCTCCGGGCCGCCCGGCGCGCCCGTCGGTGCAGTGACCGCACCGGCTCCGGTACGGGTGCCGGGCTCGGCGCGGTGGCCGGTGCCGGCCCTGCCGTCGGCGGGGAGCACCGTTACCGCTGCCACGAACTGGTATCCGCGTCGGTGCACCGTGCGGATGAGCTGCTGGTGGCGGCCGGTGTCACCGATGGCCAGGCGGGCGGTACGCAGCCCGGTGGTGAGCGCCGCCTCGCTGACGAACCGGTCGCCCCACACCTGGTCGAGCAGTTCGGTCTTGGGCACCACCCGGTCGCGGTGCTCGATCAGGTACTGCAGCAGGTCGAGGGCCCGGGGCTCGATGTGGACCGGCTGGCCGGATCGGCGCAGCTCGTAGCGGGCCATGTCCAGTTCGTACTCACCGAAGCGGTAGGTGTCGCCGGCCATCGGGTGAGCGTACCGTCCGAGGCTCCCCACGCCCCCACCCAAATGATCTTGCGGGTCAGGGCATGGAATCTCCGCGCCGCCGCGCCGACCCGCTTTTGAGACCCGCCGCGACTTCGCCGACGACCGCCTCAGGGCAGGGCCATGACCGCCGCGTGCAGCCAGGTGGTGGCCGGCGCGTCGGCCGCCTTCGGCTGCGGTACGCCGTTGATCGTCGCCGTCAACGAGTGGTACCTGCCGAGCAGCTCGGCGTGCCGGCTCACCTGCCGACCAGGGTCGGCGGCGGCCAACTGACGCCGTACGGCGTCCACATCCGGATCGTCGGCGCGCGCCGCGACAGCTGCCACGTACCGGCCGGCCAGCTCCCGGGCCTGCGGCGAGTCGACCGGCAGCCCGGCCGCAGCCGCAGCCCTGGCCTCGGTGAGCAGCTCCACCAGTTGCTCCACCTCCGCATCCACCTCCGCATCCGTCTGCATCCCCGTCTGCGGGTCCGCTCCGGTGCCAGGTGGCTGCGGCTGCGGCCCCTGGTCGGCCGCCGGACCGGCGAAGGTGTCACTGAAGAACCGGCGGACCGCCTGCCGGAAGTCGGCATCCTGGACCAGGTCGGCCAGCTCGATCCACGCCTCGAGCTGCTCGCTGGTCGGATCCGCCGGCAACCGGGGCCGCCACGGGCGCAGATAGTCGACGAAGTCGTCGATCCCGAGGTCGGCGGTAGCCTCGGCCCAGAAGTCGTCGACGAGCTGCTCGCGGTCGTCGTCGGACATGGTCACCAGCTTGTGCATGAGGCTCACCTGTTCGGTCGTACCGTGTTGTTTCACGATCGTGCGGAGAACGGCCCGGCGGGCCCGGAACCGGCTCAACTGGCGGTCGACGACCGCCAGGTGCGCGGTCGCGAGATCGCCCAACGTGATCTCGTCGGCCAGCAGTTTGCGGATGTCGTCGATGCCCGCGTCCAGCTCGCGCAGGGTACGGATCAGTTCGAGACGCGCGATTCCGTCGACGTCGTAGCGCCGGTATCCGGCGTCGGTGTGCTCCGCAGGGGTGACGATCCCGGCGTCGGAGTAGAACCGGATCGCGCTGACGCTCAGGCCGGTACGCCTGGCGACCTCGCCGATCGAGTAGAGCTCGTCCATGGCGATGACTATGGCGTCTCAAGCGACCTGAGAGTCAACATGGTTGTTCAGCAGGTCATGCGCTGGGCGAGCAGCCGGGTTCAGCTACTTCGCTACTTGGAGGCACCGACGTGGTACGGCGACACAGCTACTTCCGCCGCCGGGGCGCGCCGCCTCCGGTGGTGTTGCTCGCCGCGCTGTCGGTCGCAGGTTGCTTCGGCTGTACGCCGAGTCCGCCGGTCTCCGTCGCCGAAACCGACCCGACGTTGCTCGTCCACGACGTCCAAGGTGGCGGCGACGACGCGCAGATCGACGGATACCTGCGTCACCTCGCCGACGCGGACTGCTTCGTCCTCGAACCGGACGTGACGACCGGGCCGGACGGGATGCGCAACGTCGCCGTCTGGCCGCCCGGCACGAAGGTGTGGCGGGACGGTGGGCAGGTCACCGGGGTCGACGTACCGGGTCGGGAGCCGATCGCGATCGGCAGCCGGGTCGTCGGCGATGGCGGCTACGCCAACCCGTCGACCAGCGACCTCGACCTGCCCGAGGTGACCCCCGAATGCCTGACCGGCGGCGGCGAGTTCGCCATGCTGCACACCATTGTCAGCGTCACGCCGTGAACGACAGGATCTCGATCGACCACCGGATCATGGGTGGGGAGCCCTGCATCGCGGGAACACGTATCCCGGTCGCAACCGTAATCGGACTACTGGGTCACGGCTACAGCGTCAGCGAGGTGGCTGCGAAGTACCCGGCCCTGACCGAGGACGACATCCTGGCCGGCCTACGCTTCGCCGCACAGGCGCTCGATCAGCGAGAGCTTCCGTTACGGCTACCAACTGATATTCCTGATTGAGAGGTGCCTGTCAAGAAAGGTTCGCGGATATCACGAACAGCGACATTGCCCCATTGCATTTGGAATCATCCCGCATGCCGGACAGCAGTCGGGCATTATCTTTTGCTCCGGTAGCGGCCCTGGAGGCGCAGGCAGCCTGGGCACAACAGGGTGGACAACCGGCTGCGACTCAGGCAGCGGAAGAGACAGTGCCGCCTGAATATCTGCCGAAGTGACCGTAGGCCAGCCGGTGGTTTTCAGACGCTTGATCACCGACTTCTCCTTTGCATTCCGGAAGGACTGCATCTTGCGGAGATTACGAACCGCCTTGGCGAGTCTACACAGCTCCTCTATCGAGTAGGCAGCCCTCTCGATCCCCCGCTTTTTCGTAGCTAAGCGAATCTTCCCACTTACAGTGGATTTTGATCTGACAGGAGGGCCATCGATGGTCGCTGGGGCAGCGCCCGCGCGAGGCGCCGTGGCGCGTCGTTCAGCCAACCGCTCAGGCGTCTGCGTTCGACCCTTCTTTGCCTGCCGCCTCTCGCCCAGAATTCTCTCGATGCTCTCAGCAGTTGTGTCTGGCCATCCGGATCGGCGCAGGCGCTCAGCGATCTCCTCGGCCGTTGCACCAGGCATCCTCGATCGGATCGCTCGCACCGCCCCTGCTTGGCCTGTCGGATAACGCTTTTCCGCCAGCCTGAGTGAACCGTCTCCAGCCTGTGTAATCTCCGCATCTTCGAAAGGAGAGTCCGACCGATCCAGCCAGGATTCTGGGGAACGATCGGGCCGGTCGTCGTTCTCCCAATCGTAGTCCGACGCCTCAGATCCTCTGCCTTCAGCATCGGCATACCAGTCATTGATTGATCTCATCAGTACTCCGATCTTCTCTGCCCATGTTGGAGCTATGAAAGCAACCACAGCAACACGGGAATCGCCAGGACCTCGAAGAGCTAGGATATCGTCGATACCCGGGAGATGAAAGATGCCGAGGTACCTCGCGCTGGCGCCAGGTGGACCTAGAGTTGAAACCTTTCGGACGGCCGCAGGACGGCCCAGATCATGTTCTCCGTTTCGACGGCTCGTCGAGGATGCAGCGGGTGGTGTCGAAGACCGGACTGGCAATGGCAGTGAGTAGACGCTTGGCCGGCGCGTAGTTCGAGCCGAGACCGACGTGCCGGCCGAGGACGACGGTAGCGACCGTATCGGCGCCTGAGGTCTTCAGCGCATGCGCCAGGGACTGTGCCCGCGCGCCCGTGGTCCAGGTGTCCTCGAGGATCAGCACATGCATGGGGTGCCGGAGATTCAGGAGATTTGGAGTAAACCAGTCCGAATGGAACTCACGGTCCCCTTGACTGTATCGGGGGTTGACCGTCGAACTGATCCACGGCCGGTCGAGCCGATCGCCGACGAGTGCGGCCAGTGGATGCAGGCCGGTCCTGCCTCGGGTGCTGGGCACAGCAGCCAGGTGGGTCGGAGCAGCGCCGACGCGGGCGGCGATGCAGTCGAGATGGTCGTTCAGAAACAGCAGCAACAGAGCGAGAAGGTTCCAACGGGCCTGTCGGGACGACGTCATCGCGTCCTTGTAGGTCCGCAGGTTGTGGTGGTGCTGACTGCTGCGCGGAGAGTAGGAAATCGGCACCACGGTGTCGGCGAGGATGCCACCCGACTGGTTGAGGTGCGACTGACACGGTCGGCACAACTCGTATCCGTCGGTACGCGCACCTCGGCAGGTCGGGCAGATCCAGGGTTCTACGGGCAACGGGTTGCGCAGGTAGTTGCGCTGGACTTCGACGTACTGCCGTACGGTGCGCAGGCGCTGTTCAGCGGAGGGCGAGGTCAGGGAAGTTCTCCAGACCGGTCTCGGAGGGCAGCCGGCTAAGGATCTCGTCGACGGCCTCCATGAGTTCCATCGTGCTGTGTACGACGTAGACGCCAGGCTTGGTGGCGAAGGTGTTCGCCCACTCGCGCTGCATGACCTGACCGGTCAGCACGACCGGCCGGCCGTGCGCGAGCGCACAGCGAGCCTGGATCCGCGCGCCGCTGGTCTCGCCGGCCTCGACAACGACTGTCGCAGCCGCGTACCCGCTCATCACCGCGTTGCGCATCGGGAAGCTCCTCCTGGTGGGACCAGCGTCGGGCCAGAACTGGCTGACGACCAGGCCGACATCGGCAAGGTGGTCCTGCAGCCGTCGATTGGCAGTCGGATAGTAGTTGCGGATGCCGGTGCCGATGACGGCAACGGTCCGGCCACCAGCGTCGAGGGCCGCGGTGTGGGCGGCGGTGTCGATGCCCTCAGCCAGCCCGCTGGCGACCGTGACTCCCCGGTTGGCGAGTGACTCGGCTACCGATCGGGCGATGCCCAGTCCACGATCTGTCGCCTTACGGCTGCCGACGACAGCGACGGCCCGGTCGTGAACCCGCAATTCGCCACGGGTGAACAGCAGCGGAGGCATCTCCTTGATGCTGCGCAGCTGAGCCGGGTAGCTCTCGTCGAAGAATGCGTGTACGCCGATCCCGTCCGCCTGCCATCCGGCGATCTCTTCGGCAGCGGCTGCAATCAACTCGTCGGCTGAGCTGGCGGTGGCCGGGAACAATGTCTCGGGCTGACGCAGCGCTCGGTCGAGCACCTGCTGTGCGCTACCCGCCTCCTGGATGTCCAGGGCGACCTCAGACCAGGGCACCTCGGGACGACGCAGCAGAGCAACGAGTGCCGCTCGCTCGATCATCGCCGTCTCCATGTGTGTGATCGTAGGTCCTGGCTGGTCAGCCCCGCTCGGTGGCGGGTGTGTTGTTGTGACCGGGCGAATAGAACATATGTTCGACTTCTCGGGTCGTCAAGGATCTCCTGGGTCAACACCCGCCCCCTGACGCCGGGCGGGTCGGACCGCCGCTGGCGGCCGTCGGTGACGGCCAGCCAGCGGCGCAAGGTCGATGGCGGTACGCGGAGCAGCCGGGCCGCCGCCGATTCGGTGAGCACGACTATTCGGCGGCGGGCACGAGGACTTGCGAGCCGGACCAGTTGATGTCGAGGTTGCCGAGGTCGCTCTCGGGTTCGTCGTTCTCGTCGAGGGTGCTGAAGGTGGCGTGGTAGCAGCCGAACCCGTGGCCGCCTGCGGCGAGGGTCGCGACCGCCCAGCCGCGCAGGTTCTCCCCCAGCTTCTCCGGCTGACGCGGGTCGACGGCGACCCGGATGACGCCGAGCAGGTCGTACGTCTGGTCGCGCGTGCCGGCGTTGTCGATGCGGCACAGCGAGAATCCGTACCGCTCCCCTTCCTCCTGTTGGTAGATCAACTTTCCGAATCGGTACACGGGAACCTCCTGGCATCGGTCCTACTCGGATTTCTCAAGGATGAGGGCAAAGAGCTTGATATCAAGTATCCGAGGGTGTTTACTTCGGAGCGAGACCACATTGGCTGATGGCAGAGGAGCTGACACCGGTGCCACCCAAGGGAACCACCCGGGAACGCAAGGCCGATCCGTTGACCGAGGGCTCACCGGTCGTGCACGCCTGGGAGCTGGGCCTGCGGTTACGGCAGCGTCGCGAGGAGATCGGCATGACCGCCGCTGCGGCCGGCAAGGCCGCCGGCATCATCCAGGCGTACGTGTCCGGCGTGGAAGCCGGCCGCGTCAAGTTGCCAGCGAAGCGGCTTGCCCAGCTCGTCGACATCTATGAGCTGGAGCCGGACGAGGCCGCCGAGCTGGAGGAGCTGCGAGTGGGCGCCGCACGTCGCGGCTGGTGGCAGGACTACGCCAAGCTCTTTCCGAACGAGTTCCTGCGCTTCCTCGGCTACGAGGCCGGCGCGTCGCAGCTACGTAGCTTCCACTCCGAGGCCATCCACGGCCTGTTGCAGACCGAGGAGTACGCCCGCGCGGTCATCCGTGGCGGCAACACCGTCGTGCGACTCACCGAGGTGGAGCGGCGGGTCGCCGTCCGGATGGCTCGCCAGGTGCGGCTCGACGGCAGCGACCCGATCCGGATCAACACCGTGATCAGCGAAGGCGCGCTGCGTCAGCAGGTCGGCGGCCCGGCGGTGATGCGGGCCCAGCTCGAACACCTCGTCACTCTGATGACCGAGCGGCCGGAGCAGATCGAGATCCGGGTGATGCCGTTCAGCGCCGGAGCACATCCGGCGTTCGGCGGTCCGTACGAGATCCTGTCCTTCGCCTCGCCCCGGCTTACCGACCTGGTCTGGCAGGAAATCCTGACCTTCATCGACATCGTCGACCAGTCGGTGCAGGTGAACGACTACGTGGTGACCTTCGCGGAGACCCGTGAGCGCGCGTTAAGCTCGCAGGACTCACTTGCTCTGATCAGCGAGATCGCCAGGGAGATGAGATGACCCCTCAGGCCGGCACCCCGGACCGGGACTGGTTCAAGTCGTCGCGCAGCTCAAGCAACGCGAGTTGCGTCGAGGTCCGCTTCGCTGGCGGCCAGGTGGACGTACGCGACACCAAGGACCGCACCGGCCCGACCCTCGCATTCGACGCCACCACCTGGGCCAGCTTCGTCACCGGCCTCAAGCACACCCCCACCCAGCCCTGACCGCAGGACCCTGCCTGGTTCGACGGCTGCACCGGATTCCATGATCGGATGCGCTCCATCTGCTCCGCGCTCGGCGTATCGCGCAGATGGGGCGCATCCGATCATCGGCCGAGATTGGCTCTCCGCTCACAGCGTCGATACCCGCTCGATTGCTCTCGAAGGTTGCCGATGACCGTCACGCAGATTGACCTCGACGACGAGGCGCTGGCTGGGGCAATGCGTCTGTCTGGATCCAGGAGCGAACAGGAAGCCGTCAACCTCGCGCTACGCGAGTACGCCGCCCGCCATCGGCGTATCGCGGCGCTCGAACCCCACCCAGCGGCGGCACCTCGCGAGATGCCAGTGCAGTCCTCGATCGGCTAGCGATCCGTTGGGCTACCGCCAAGTGGTCGCTACGGCTGTACCCGTTCTTACCCAGGTCGCTTCGCTGTCCCGACACAAAGATCCAGTGTGGCCACCGTTGACGCGATGATCACGGACGGTATGACCGGTTTGGGCTGACCGGCCATTGGGAAGATCCAACCGATGTCTATCTGGAGCTGGTTCACGAAGAGGCGAAGCAGGAAGATCGAGGAGCAGCGCACCGCAGCGGTGACCAGGGCGATGGCTCGTGGCGCTACCCCGGAGGAGGCAGCCGCCGCCGGACGACGCGCTGCGCGCGGCGACACCGCGACAACGGTGACGCGCCTCAACAACCTCTGATCCGACAGCGGGACCGCCCGGGGTCAGGTCAGGCCGGGGGTCAGCAGGCCGCTTTCGTACGCCAGGATGACCAGTTGGGCGCGGTCGTGCGCGTACAGCTTGGTCATGATGCGGTTGACGTGGGTCTTTGCCGTGTGTGGCGAGATGACCAGGTCCTGGGCGATCTCCTGGTTCGACCGGCCGCGTGCCACCAGCAGCAGCACCTCGCGTTCCCGGTCGGTCAACTGCCCGACGGTCTCGGGGACCACAGGCGAGCCGCCCACCGTGGCCGCCGGCGGGGCTGGCAGCACGTACCGCTCGATGAGGCTGCGGGTCGCGGTGGGTGACAGCAGCGCGTCGCCGGCGTGCACCGCGCGTACTGCCCGGACGAGATCCTCCGGCTCGGACCCCTTGCCGATGAAGCCGCTCGCGCCGGCGCGCAGCGCCGCCACCAGGTACTCGTCCTCCTCGAAGGTGGTGAGGATCAGCACCCGGGTCTCGGCCAGCGCCGGATCGGCGCAGATCGCCGCCGTCGCGCCGATGCCGTCGAGCTCCGGCATCCGGATGTCCATCAGTACGACGTCGGGGCGCAGCGAGCCGGCGAGCGCGACAGCCTGCGTACCGTTGACCGCCTCGCCGACGACGCTTATCCGGCCGTCGTCGGTCAGGATCGCCGCCACGGCTTGGCGGATCAGCGACTGGTCGTCGACGACGAGCACGGTGGTCACCGGGGATCCTCCTTGGGCAGTGGCAGAGTGGCGGCGAGCCGGTAGCCGCCCGGGGTCAGGCCGGTTTCGACGACGCCCCGGACCGAGGCGACCCGTTCCCGCAGGCCGACCAGGCCGTGCCCGCCGTTGGGTATCTCGGGCTGGTCGTCGGCCGGTCGACCGGACACCGGGTTCGTGACCACCACGAGGACCCGGTCGGCGTCGACGTCGATCAGGACGTGGGCGCGGTGCTCGGCACCGTGCTTGTGGGCGTTGGTGAGACCTTCCTGGACGACCCGGTAGACGACCACGTCGACCGCGCCGCTGACCACCGACAGGTCCCCTTCGGTACGCAGCGACACGTGAAGGCCGGCCCCGGTGAAGCCCGCGACCAGTTGGTCGAGCCGGTGCAGACCGGGCTGCGGGGCGGTGGCTGCCCCGTTGGCGGGGTCGTCGTCCTCGGTACGCAGCACCCGCAGCAGGTCGCCGATCTCGGTGAGCACGGTCCGGGAGGCACCGCGGATGGCACCGAGTGCCTGTTGGGCCCGTTCCGGGCGGGACTGCAGCGCCGACGACGCCACCCCGGCGTTGAGGCTGATCACCGAGATCTGGTGGGCGACGACGTCGTGCAGGTCACGGGCGATCCGCAGCCGTTCCTCGGTGACCCGGCGGCGGGCCTCCGATTCGCGGGTCTGTTCGGCGCGTTCGGCGCGTTCGATGATGGCGCGCAGGTACTCCCGCCGGGAGCGGTGTCCGTCGCCGGCGGCCGCCGCGAACGCGACCAGGACGGTGACCTGGAACGCCCGGGGATCGAACACACTCCCGATCGCCGTCAGCAGGTTGAGCAGGGTCGTCGCGAAGACGGCGGCGCAGGCCGCAGTGAGCGTGGTCCGCCGGTCCGTGCGGCTCGCCGCCCCGAACATGGCGATCGACACGGCGAGCACCACGCCCGGCTCCAGCGCACCGGTGGCCGCGACGAGACCGTAGATCGCGATACAGCCGGCGAGCACCGGCAGCGGCCAGCGCCGCCGCAGCGGCAGCAGCACAGCCGGCAGGATCGCCAGGGCGACGGTGACGGGTCCTGCCGCCTCGTGCTCGGGGACCTTGAACGGGGCGAGCGCCGTCGCGACGATGATCACCGCAGCGGCCAGGTCACCGACCCACGGCGGTACGCGCGGACGGCGGTACCTCGGGTCCGCCGGCACGGCCGCAGTGGTGGTCATGGCCCCAGTCTGCCGGCCGCCGTGACGAGACAGGTCCACCTGGCGGGGTATTCACCGCTACCGCGAACGCGGTACGCGGGTGCCTGCGCCAGAGTGACGCGCTGGACCGGATCGCCGACGACGATGGAGACACCAGCCGGAATTCGGCCTGGTCGGCGAATACGAGGAGTCCGATGGAGAGCCCGATCATCTCGGCTGTCGACGTACGGAAGACGTACGGCCGGGGCGCGAACAGTTTCGACGCGCTGAAGGGAGTCAACTTCGACATTCATGACGGAGAGAGTGTCGCGATCCTCGGTAAGAGCGGATCCGGCAAGTCGACCCTGATGCACATTCTCGCGTTGCTGGACGCGCCGACGTCGGGCACGCTCACACTGAACGGTGTCGACACGCGTACGCTGCGGGGCAGCCGGCTCAACCAGACCCGGAACAAGACGTTCGGGTTCGTCTTCCAGCAGTTCTTCCTCACCCCGAACATCTCGGTCCTCGACAACGTCATCCTGCCGATGAAGATCGCCGGAGTGGGGCGGGCCGAGCGTAGGCGGCGCGGCATGGCCGCGTTGGAGCAGTTGGAGCTGGCCGACAAGGCGAAGAACAAGGCGGCGAATCTCTCCGGCGGGCAGAAACAACGGGTGGTGATCGCGCGGGCGCTGGTGAACAACCCACGGATCATTTTCGCCGACGAGCCCACCGGCAACCTCGACTCCGCCACCGGTGCCGTGGTGGAGGACATTCTCTTCGGCCTCAACCGGCAGAACGGCATCACCCTGATCGTCGTCACCCACGACGAGGAGCTCGCGTCGCGCTGCGACCGCCGAATCCTGGTCCGGGACGGCCAACTGGTCAGCGACTCGGTGGCGGTGCCGGCGTGAAGATCTCCGATCTGGTCGGCTCGGCCACCACGAACACTTTCCGGTCCAAGACCCGTACGCTGCTGACGATACTGGCGATCTTCATCGGCGCGTTCACCTTGACGTTGACCAGCGGGCTGGGCACCGGCATCAACGCGTACATCGACGACACGGTGATGGCGATCGGCGCGTCCGACGTCATGTCGGTCGTCAAGACCCCGGACACCGACAACGGGTTCGGTGCCGCCGATGCCGGGCCGGCCGAGTACGACCCGGACACGGTGTCGAGCGGGCAGGACGGGCCACCCGGGCAGACGGTGGTCGCGCTCACCCCGGCCGACCTCGACGCGTTGGCCGACATCGACGGCGTGCTGGACGTGCAGGCGACCCGGTCGATCAGCGCCGACTACATCCAGGTCGGCGACGGTACGCGGTACGTCGTCGACGTGGGCGGGCTGGTCGCCGGGCAGCGGACCCCGCTGGCCGCCGGGTCGGAGCCGGACGACGCCTCGTCGCAGCTGCAGCTCGCGCTCCCGACGTCGTACGTCGAACCGCTCGGCTTCGCTGACGACGCCGCGGCGGTCGGGCAGACCGTCTCGATCGCGGTCACCGACGC
The DNA here is from genome assembly GCF_029581195.1 of Solwaraspora sp. WMMD791. Classification (NCBI taxonomy): domain Bacteria; kingdom Bacillati; phylum Actinomycetota; class Actinomycetes; order Micromonosporales; family Micromonosporaceae; genus Solwaraspora; species Solwaraspora sp. WMMD791. Next base: position 4,731,788 of record NZ_CP120737.1, on the reverse strand, counting down.
GCAGCGCACGCAGCAGGTGATCGAGGCGACGATCGTCGGGGTGGCCGAGGAGACCCTGGCGACCGGGGGTGGCGTCGTGCCCAACGACGCGTTGACCGACGCGCTGTTCGACGCGCAGAACACCGGTGTCCCGGTCGCCGAGGCGCAGCGGTACGCTCAGGCGGCCGTCTGGTTCGACCCGGCGGCGACCGATGAGCAGATCAGCGCGCTGAAGGATCGACTGGCCGACGCCGGCTACACCGGGAGTACGGTCGCCGACCGGCTCGGCGCGTTCCGTACGGTCATCGACGGCATCGTCTGGGTGCTCAACGCCTTCGCGGTGATCGCGCTGCTGGCGGCGAGCTTCGGGATCGTCAACACCCTGTTCATGTCGGTGCAGGAGCGCACCCGTGAGATCGGTCTGATGAAGGCGATGGGCATGGGCTCGGGCAAGGTGTTCGGCCTGTTCAGCCTGGAGGCCACTGTCATCGGTTTCCTCGGCAGCGCGATCGGCGCGGTGCTGGCGGTCGCGGCGGGCACCGCGATCAGCAGCGCGCTGGCCGGCAGTTTCCTGTCGGACCTGCCGGGTCTCACGCTGATCGCCTTCGAGCCGGTATCCATCGCGATGATCATCGGCCTGGTGATGGCGATCGCGTTCCTGGCCGGCACGCTGCCGGCGTCGCGGGCGGCCCGGGCCGACCCGGTCGACTCGCTGCGCTACGAGTAGGCGGCGGCGGACCAGAAACGTGACGTGCCTGGCGGGAGTTCCATCCCGCCAGGCACGACGCCGTTGCAGGGACGCCGGTCGGGCCGGCCGTGGATCAGAGCCGGAAGTACGAGTTCGTGGTGGCGCTGCTGTACGGGGAGTAGCTCCAGAGGTGGTACATCAGGCCGTACTGGCCCCACTTGGACCGTACGTAGTTGCCGGTGCCCACCCAGATGCCGGAGTGGTCGTCACTGGCGTACGACAGTTTCATGTTGGCGAACCACTGGTACGGCACCTGCCAACGGGTGTAGCTGCCGTCCTGCCAGTAGCGGTCGTCCCCAGGGGTGTTCATCCACCGGTCGTTCGCGGTCGAGGTGCTGTACCAGGCGTACGAGTGGCAGTTGTACTTGCGCGAGGCGTTGCGTTCCCGCGACGCCGACGGATAGGCGCTGGCGACGTAGCTGTTGTAACTGGAGATCTGGGCGCTGGTCAGTTCGGACGTCATGGTGATCACCGTGACCGCCGAGCCGTTCGGGGTGTAGACGGTGCTGTAGTAGTCCAGCGTCCCGACGTCGTCGCTGACCGGGTGGGCGACGCTGGGGTCGGCCAGGTGTGCTCGTACGGCCGCGACGGTGGTCTCCACCGCACCCGGCCGCAGTTGCAGGCCTTCCCGCAGTAGCTCCGAGCGGGACCAGTCCCAGTTCTCCCGGGTGGCAAGCGTGCGACCGAGCAGCACTGCGGTCGGTTCCAGGCCGGCCTCGCCGTACGTCCCGGCGTCGGCCTGCTTGGCGCGGTGTACGGCGAGGCCGAGCCGTAGCAACTCCTCGGTCTGCGCAGCGGTGAGGGTGGCCAGCACCTGCGGCTGGGCGAGGACGGTCTCGAGTTTCCACACGGCCAGCGCCCGGTCGCCGGCGTCGGCGAGGGACTCACCGCTGCGGGCCGCGACGTTCAGGGTCCGGTAGCGCTTGAGCAGTTCCTGGCCGGCGTCGGGGCGGCGGAGCAGTTCCTGCAGTCCGGTGAAGCGGGCGGTGACGGTCTCGAAGCCGTGTTGGACGCTGTTGAAGGCCAGGGCGTCGGGCAGCAGCGGGTACGCCAGAACGGCGTCGACGAGCAGCGGGGTCCGCAGGGCGGCGGCGGTCTTGTCCGGCATCTGTACGGCGTCGACCATCTCCTGGTGGCTGCCGAGGGCGCGCCACTGCGTGGAGCCGGGAGTCACCTGGTAGGTGAAGGGTCGGTCGGCGGCCGAGACGGGGGCGCCGGGCGTGAGGGTGGCGACGAGGGCGCCGGTGACGGCGGCGACGAGGGCGCGCCGGGTCAGGCGGGCAGGACGGGACATCCGTGATCCTCTCGACGGAGAACGGGATCGACACCATCATGATTCAGACACTTCGATCAATGCCGACCTCAAAAAGGTAACAAGATCCACAATGGATGAGATCGTCCCTTGTACGAGCCGGAGGCGGTCAATGTCAGGAACTCGTCGGCCACGGGTCGGACGACACGGACGGGTTGCCCTGTTGCGTCCGATCTTCACGGGCTCCACGGTCGACAGCTCGTAACGTGACGTCGCGCGATTCGCATAATCGGGTATGCCCGACCGGGTCGGAGCTGGCAGGATCACCCGATGCCGTCCGCCCGCGCCGCGCTGCTCAGCTGGCACGTCGAGGGGCGTCCGCCACACGACCGTACGGAGATCCACTGGCCGGGCAGCGGCGAGCCGACCGTGCGCTGGCTGCGCGAGCTGCGGGCGGACTGGACGGCGGCGCTTGGCCGGTCGACCGACACCGACCTCGACCGGGTCGTCGCCTACCCGTGGCCGGCCGACGCCGGGTCGGACCGCCCGACATCCTGACCGGCACGCGACTCCACCTCGCCAGAGAATTGCCAGAATGGTTTTTCAGATTGGTCATTGTCTAAGTAATTTTGACATGTTAGCGCTTGCATCAACATCGACAGACAACAAAACTGTCAATATCCAGTAGGTCCGAGATCCCCAGTCCCATTCAGGAGGGAACAGTGCGGATCCGCAGCATCCCGAGCCGGTCGACGCGGCTACTCGCCGTCGCCGTCGGCATCATCACCGCCGGTACGCTCACCCTGCCGTCCGCCGGGGTCGCCGCCCCGACGGTCTACACCGCCAGCGAACTCGTCCAGGTCAGCGATCTGGTGGAAGCCTCCGGCGTCGAAGGCATCGCCTGGCACGTCGACAGCGCCGCCGGTCGGGTCGTGGTCACCGCCGACAGCAGCGTCTCCCGCGCCGAGATCGCCCGGATCCGGCTGGCCGCACGCGGCAAGGCCGGAGCCATCAAGCTGGAACGTACCTCCGGGGTGTTCACCCGGCTGGTCTCCGCAGGCGACCCCATCTACGGCAGCGGGGGACGCTGCTCACTCGGGTTCAACGTGGTCAGCGGCAGCACCTACTACTTCCTCACGGCCGGGCACTGCGGTGAGGTGATCGACACCTGGTACAGCAACTCCGCGCTGACCAGCCTGATCGGCCCGACCGTCGACTACAGCTTCCCCGGCGACGACTACGGCCTGGTCCGGTACGACAACCCGGCGCAGAGCCACCCGGGTGGCTTCTCCGTCGGCGACGCCTTCGTCGGGCAGTCGGTGACCCGCACCGGTTCGACGACCGGCACCCACAGCGGTACGGTCACCGCGCTCAACGCCCGGGTCCGTTACCTGGGCAGCGGCGTCGTCCGCGGCCTGATCCAGACCAACGTGTGCGCCGAGCCCGGCGACTCGGGCGGCCCGCTCTACTCCGGGTCGACCGCGCTGGGCCTCACCTCGGGCGGCAGCGGCAACTGCCGGACCGGCGGCACGACCTTCTACCAGCCGGTCCGTGAAGCGGTCGACGCGTACGACGTGACGATCTACTGACCGACCCGGGCGGGCCGGGCGGTCGACGCGGGGAACGACCCGCCGGTGGCGATCCGCCACCGTACGTCGACCGCCCGGCCCGCCCGGCGGTAGAAGTCCCGGGGCAGTTCCGGTGCGGCCGGGCGGTGCCGGCGCAGTGCCTGATCCAGGGCACGCGCCTGCGCCGCCGCGGCCGTGACCCCGTACGTGTGGATCGGGTTGACGCTGCAGATGGCGTCGCCGAGGGCCAGGAAACCGGGTGGGCTGCGGTCCAACCGTTCGGCGTACCGGCGCTGGTCGGTCGGGGTCCGGTGGGTCAGCACCGGACCGAGCGGTTCGGCGCGCGCGAGGACGTCGGCGATCGCGGGCGTCGACAGCTGGCGGGCGAACGCTTCGTACGCGGCCGGGTCGCTCGGCGGCGCCTCGCCCTGCCAGGAGCCGAGGGTGACCATCCACCGGTCGCCCTCCACCGGCAGCATGAGGCCGATCCGGCCACCCGGCGGCGGCTCCCCGGTCACCACGGCGAGCGCGCCGTCGAGGTCACCCGGACCACGTCGGACCAGCCGCGAGGCGTACGTCAGGTCGACCGGCACGGCCGCGATCTCCGGGGTGGGGAAACCGTGTTTGGCCAGCTGGTCGAAGAAGTGGGTGTTGCGCCCGGTGCAGGCGACGACCAGGTCGGCGTGGCGGGCGGCACCGTCCACCCAGACCCCCGTGACCCGGCCGTCGGTGACGACGAGGCCGTCCACCGCCGTGGCGTCGACGACGCGGACGTTGCACCGCAGCCCGAGCAGGCAGTGGCGGACGACCATCTCCAGCAACGGCTGGCTCGCCGACAACACGACCGGCACCGGGTCCGGCCCGAGCGGGCGGTCGACGCCGTCGCGGTGCCACACCAGGTCGGTGGCGGGCACCGCGACGGCACCGGCGTCGGTCAGTCGCCGGGCCAGCCCGGGAAACTGTGCCTCGAGCAGGCGCTGACCGGCCGCCGGTACGAGATGGCTGTGTCGACCCTGCGGCGCCCCCCGGCGTGGAAGAGCCACGTCGGGCAGCCGGTCCCGTTCCAGGATCGTCACCTGGTCGACGTGGTCACTGAGCACCCGGGCGGTGACCAGGCCGGCGATACCGGCCCCGACCACGATCGCACTGCCGCCCATCACGTTCGTCCTCTCGATCAGGACCGACCGGAACCCGCCGACGGACTGAGCCGCTGCTCAGCCAGGACGGCACCGCCGGGCCGAGACTGAAGCGTCCGGCCGAGGCCGCACCGCTCAGCCGAGACCAAACCGCTCGGCGTGGATCTGGGCGTTCGGTACGCCGATGGTCCGTACACTGTCGACCACGGCGGCGGTCAGGGCCGGCGGCCCGCAGACGAACACCTCACGTTCGGTGATGTCCGGCACCAGCGCGTGCAGGTTCGCCGGGTCGAACGGCCGGTTCGGCGGCGTACCGGCACCGGTGCGGCCGGTCAGCAGATGCACCTGGGCGCCGCGGGTGGCGGCCAGCCCCTGCAGTTCGCCGAGCAGGACCGCGTCGGCCTCGGTGGCCGCCCGGTAGAGCACCACGGTCTGCCCACCCGACTCCTCCAGCAGGGCGCGGATCGGGGTGATCCCGACACCGCCGGCGACCAGCAGCGTCTTGTCCCGTTTGCGGTGCAGGTTGGTGAAGGCGCCGTACGGTCCTTCGATGAAGACCCGGTTGCCGACCTTCAGCTGCCGCAGCCCGGCGCTGGTCGCACCGGCCGCTTTGGCTGTCAGCCGCAGCGAGCGGCCGTCGGGAGCCGCCGACAGCGAGAACGGGTTCGCCTGCCACCAGCGGTTGTGGCCGGGGAAGCGCCAGATGCAGAACTGGCCGGCACGGGCCGGCAGCCGGTCGAGGTGCCGGCCGGTGACGTGCACCGACACGACGTTGTCGGCCTCCGGCACGACGGCGGCTACCCGGAACCGGTGGTACGCGTTACGCCACACCGGCACGACGAACCGGTTGACCACGAGCGAGCCGAGCACCAGGGTCCACAGCGTCCACCAGTAGCCGGTGGCCAGGGCGGAGGAGAAGGTCGTCGCCTCGATGAACTGGTGCACCAGCCCGGCCAGCAGCGCCAGGTAGATCAGCACGTGCAGCGCGTGCCAGGTCTCGTACGGCAGCCGTCGCCGGACGTACCGGATGGAGACCCCGACCACGACGATCATGATGCCGGCGGCGATCATCCCGAGCAGTGCGGCGGGCACCCTGGCCAGGCTGAGGAAGGTCTCGCCGAACCCCATGTCGTAGAGGGTCGCGTAGCCGGTGATCACGAACGCCGCGTGCAGCATCACGGTCCAGAACAGCCCGAAGCCGAGCCAGCGGTGCCAGGCGGTGAGCCGGTCCATCCCGAGCCGCCGGTCCAGCCAGGGGATCCGGGCGACCAGCGTCAACTGGACCATCATGATCATGGCCGCGTGCAGGCCGAAGAACTTCGCGACGGTCAGCACCGGGTGCTGACCCTGGCCGTACGCGAAGAAGACGACTTCGAGAATCATCAGGTTGACCACGACGACGACGCCCAGCGTCACGCGGGCCAGGGTCATCGGTGGGACACCTGTCGGTGGTGTCGGGGTCGGGGTGGCTGCCATCGAGCGTTGCGCCCGAGTGGGATCGCCGTACAGCCGGCTCACTGCCTTGCTCCCTGCTATCCGCTACATCGATCGATTTCGGAGGAAGTGTCCCGCCGCCGGCCGACAGTGGCCGACGGACGGGACCGGATCGATCATGCAGCGGGCAGGCTACGCAACGCTTGGTGGAACTCTGAGGGATTTCTGAGGGACCCGGCCATGCCGGGGTGGATCCGACAAACGGCCCGGCTCAGAGCAGCTCGTGCCGGACGACGTTCTCCTCACGGCCCGGGCCGACACCGACCACACTGACCTTCGCCCGGCACAGCTGCTCGATGCGCTCGACGTAGCGCCGGGCGTTGGTCGGCAGCTCCGCCTCGGTCCGGGCCTTGGTGATGTCCTCCCACCAGCCGTCGTGCTCCTCGTAGATCGGCGTGGCGTGGTGGAAACCGGTCTGCGTCATCGGCATGTCGTCGAAGCGTTCGCCGTCGATCTCGTAGCCGACGCAGATCGGTACCTTCGCCAGGCCGGTGAGCACGTCGAGCTTGGTGACCACCAGGTCGGTGATGCCGTTGAGCCGTACGGCGTACCGGCCGACGACCGCGTCGAACCAGCCGCAGCGGCGCTCCCGCCCGGTCGTGGTGCCGTACTCGACGCCGACCTTGCGCAGGTGCTCGCCGTTGGCGTCGAACAACTCGGTCGGGAACGGCCCGGAGCCGACCCGGGTGGTGTACGCCTTGGTCACCCCGATCACCTTGGTGATCGCGGTCGGCGGGATGCCGGTGCCGACACACGCCCCGCCGGAGGTCGGGTTGGACGAGGTGACGAACGGGTAGGTGCCGTGGTCCATGTCCAGCATGGTGGCCTGCGCGCCTTCGAGCAGCACCGTCTCGCCCCGGTCCAGGGCGTCCCACAGCATCGCCCGGGTCTCGGCGATGTGCGGACGCAGCCGAGACGCGTAACCGAGGTACTCCTCGACGACCGCGTCGACGTCGATGCCCTTACGGTTGTAGACCTTGAACAGGATCTGGTTCTTCTCCCGCAGCGCCAGCTCCAGCTTCTTGCGCAGAATGCCGGGGTCGAGCAGGTCCTGCACCCGGATCCCCATCCGGGCCACCTTGTCGCCGTACGCCGGCCCGATGCCCCGGCCGGTGGTGCCGATCCGGGACGACCCGAGGTAGCGCTCGACCACCCGGTCCAGGGCCCGGTGGTGCGGCATGATCAGGTGCGCGTCGCCGGAGATCCGCAGCCGGGAGACGTCGACGCCGCGGTCGGCCAGGCCGTCGATCTCGGTCAGCAGGACCTTCGGGTCGACCACGACCCCGTTGCCGATGATGATCATCGCGTTCGGGGAGAGCGCGCCCGAGGGCATCAGGTGCAGGGCGTACTTCTGGCCGTCCGGGGTGATGACGGTGTGTCCGGCATTGTTGCCGCCGGAGAACCGCACCACGTAGTGGACCCGCTCACCGAGCAGGTCGGTAACCTTGCCCTTGCCCTCGTCACCCCATTGCGCGCCGAGCAGCACGATCGCTGGCATCTTGTGTAACCCGCCTCCATGGGGCTCGGGTGCCAGGTGGCGACCGCGTGGCGAGCCCGGGGAGTCAGGCTAACAAGGGCCGCGATCCTGGTGGACGTGGCCGCGAGGATCGGCAGGAGGCGGCGACGGTGTACGACGTGGTGCTGCTGACGCTCGGCAGCCAGCCGGACGCGGGCTGCGACAGCGGTTGCGGGGTCGGCTGCGGCACGGCGGCCCGCCCGAAGGCCGACTGCGCCGAACCGGTCCGGGTGCCGGTGCTGGCCTGCCGCGACGCGCTGGTCGCGGCCGGTGCCCGGGTGCAGACCGTCACCGCCCGCTCCGACCGCGAGATCGACGACGTACTCGCCCAGCTGGACGGACCGGCCCGCCCGGACGGGTTGACCTGGCCGGACGAGGACGGCAAGACCCGGCTGGTCGTGGCGACGGCCAGCGACGGACAGTTGCGGGCCGTGCTGCGCCGGCTGGTGCGCCGGTACGCCCCACCGCCGAGCCGCCGACCCGCTGACCTGGCCGACAACCGCACCCTGCCCGACCTGCCGGCGATCGGGGTCCTGCCGCTGGACCCGGGACTGGTGCGGGACACGCCGGGCGACGGTGGTGCCCTGCCGGGAGACCTGGCCGGGCGGCTCGGGCTGCCGCGGGACCCGGCCGCCGTCGCGGCGGCGGTACTGAACGGCCCGGTCCGGCGGCTGGACCTGCTGCGTACCGATGCCGGTTCGGTGACCCTCGACGGGGCGCTGCTCGGCGGCGCCGACGACGCCGACCGCCCGCTGCCGTGGCGGGGCCGCGTCGAGGTCGACGACACCGTACTCAGTGCCGGCGACGATCCGCTGCTGGCCTGCGTGGTGGCCAACGCCGACGGGTACGCCCGGCTGGCCGAGGTGCAACTCGTGGCCCGCCCCGATCCCGCCGACGGGCTGCTGGAGGTCGCGGTGGCGGTGCCGGTGGTGACGAGATCGTGGTGGCGCGGGCAGCGGGTGAAGATCGAAGTACGCCGGGCCCGTGGTCGGGCGGCGGCGGTCACCCCGCGCGACGGCGAGCTGCCGTTCCTGGACGATACGGTGGCGGGAACCTTGACCCGCAAACGATCCTGGTGGGTGGAACCAGCCGCCTGGGGCGTGTACACACATTGACCTGGTATGCGACGCTAAGTAGCGACTGACCTGCACATCCTCGGGTGGGGCCACGGGGGGCGAGGGGGAGTACGCCGTGCACGACCAGACCGAACCGGCGATGTCGACCGGCACCGGCGGCGCACCGGCGGAGGAGCCGTTCTGGCCGCCGGACGAGATCGTCGCCACCGGGCGCAGTGACGTCACGATGGCGGTCCCGGTCGTGCCGGTCCCGCCGCCGCCCTCGGCGACACCCAGCCAGCCGTCGCCGCCCGACGCCGCCCCGGTCCCGCCGCCGAGCGACGGCAACGGTCGGGCGGTCGAGCGGGACCCCGGACTGCCGCACTCACCGACCTCACCGTGGGCACAGCCACCGCGCCGACTGACGACGCCAGCGGACACCGACGACAGCGATCAGCGGAGCGGCGGCCTGCCGCCGGCACCGCGACGATCACCCGAGCAGCCGGCACCAGCGGAGCAGTTCGCGCCGGAGTCCGCAGGTCGGTCGCACCCGTCGTCGCCCCGGCCCGGTCCGACCCATCCCAGTCCGCCGCATCCTGGCCCGAGCCGGCCGGCACCGCCGCCGGGCCAGACGCCCACGCCGCCACCACCCGGCCCGCCGCCGTCCCCGCCGCCACCCGGCCCGCCGGCATCAGGCCCGCAGGCATCAGGCCCGCAGGCAGGACAGGCAGGTGAGCCACCGACGGCCCCGGCCCCCGCGCCGGCCGCCGGCATGGGGCAGCCGGCCGACCCGTGGGCACCCGCCGACGCCGGTCCACCGGCAGCGACCGGCTGGGACGACTGGACGCCGGCCGACGGCGGAGGCTGGTCACCGCCGCAGCCGATGGCGTACCAGCAGGTGGTCCCCGGCGTGACGGAGCTTCCTCGCCAGCCGTACGAGGAGGCTCCCGGCGTACACCGGATTCCGTCCCCACCGGCCCCGCCGCAGCCCGGCCCGCAGCAGCCGCATCTCGCGCCGCAGCCGCACCCGCAGCAGCCGACCGCTCCCCGGCCCGGCCCGACGCCGCAGCAGCCCGTACCGCCGGCCGCCGGCTACCCGCCGGCAGCGGGGCCCGGCTACCCGCACCCGCCAGCGGTCAGCTACCCGGTGCCGCCCGCGGTGGCCGGGCCGTACCCACCGGCACCGCCGCACGTTCAGCCCGATCCGCACGCCGGCTGGGTCGGTGACGGGTTCGCGCCGACCGCCGAGGAGTTCGCCCAGCGGCGCGCCGTCAAGCCGGCCAACCCGGTCGCCACGATGGGCATGCGTGCCGCGCTCAACCGGACCACGCTCGGGCTGGTGAAGCTGCCACCCGGTCAGCAGGAGCAGGAGATCCGGCGCGACATCGAGATGGTGCGCCGCAACTTCGGTGGGCTGCGCCAGGTCACCGTGGTCAACCCCAAGGGCGGTGCCGGCAAGACGGTCGCCATCCTGATGCTGGCCATGACCTTCGGGCAGAAACGCGGCGGGTACGTCCTGGCCTGGGACAACAACGAGACGCAGGGCACCCTCGGGATGCGCGCCCAGCAGGACTTCCATTCCCGTACGGTCCGCGACATGCTGCGCGACCTGCGCCAGTTCCAGGGCGCGCACGGCCGGGTCGGCGACCTGTCCCAGTACGTCCGGGCGCAGGGCGAGGGCATGTTCGACGTCCTCGCCTCCGACGAGTCGGCCACCGCCGGCGAGATGCTCACCGCCGCCGCGTTCGCCGAGATCCGCGAGGTCGTCAGCCGGTTCTACAAGCTGATCTTCGTGGACACCGGCAACAACGTACGGGCGCAGAACTGGCAGGCGGCGATCGACGCCACCGACCAGCTCGTGGTCACCATGTCCGCCCGCAACGACTCCGCCGAACCCGCCGCCCGGATGCTCGACCATCTGGAGCAGACCGGCCGGCAGCGCCTGGTCCGCCAGGCGGTGACGGTGATCTCCATGCCACCGTCACGGCGGGAGATCGACCTGCGCCCGATCGAGCAGCACTTCGCCGCCCGTACCCGGACCGTCCTGCTCGCACCCTACGAGCGGATCATCGACAGCGGCGAACCGATCCGGTACGGGCAGCTCTCGTCGACCTTCCGGCAGGCCTGGCTCAAGATCGCCGCAGCGGTCTCCGACGGGCTCTGAGCGCGGCCGTCGGCTGCGCCGCGCTCAGAGCTCGCCGGCCTGTCAGCTGCTGGCCAACGCGTCCCCGGCCGCTGGGTCGCAGTCACGCAGGAACTGCGCGCAGCGCGCCGCCTCGTCGGACTCGCCGATCTCCCCAGCGGCCCGCGACAGCAGATGCAGGCAGGCGAGGAAACCCTGGTTGGGTCGGTGCGACCAGGGCACCGGCCCGTGGCCCTTCCACCCGTTGCGACGGAGCTGGTCGAGCCCACGGTGGTAGCCGGTGCGGGCGTACGCGTACGCGGTGACGACCTCGCCCTTGGCGAACGCCCGCTGCGCCAGCACCGCCCAGGCCCGGCTGTGCGTGGGATGTTGGCCGGTGGCGGCGGCGTACGCCTCATCGGTGTCCACCTGGGCGGCCTCGGCCAGCGCCGCCTCGGCCTGCTCGTCGCCGGGAAGCAGGGTGGCCGGCGGCTCGGGCAACAGGTTCTGCATTTTGCCCATTCAACCCGGATCCGATGCGGCATGGTGACTGAACGGATGAGTCCTTCGTCACGCGTGCGGCGGGTGTGCCGGGCGCGGCACTCGACTAGAAATAGAGGTCCGGAGCCTCCCCAGGACCCGGTTTGAGGAGCCCGGTGGCCTCGTGCCACCGGGCTTCGCTATGCCCACGCCCGCTGTGTACCAAGCGGGTGCTCAGCAATTTGCGGTCGGCAGGGAAAATGTCCGGGTGCCCACGCCACCCCCCACCGAACTCCTCGAACCCCACGACACCACACCGCTCGAAGTGGAGTCCCGCGCCGAACTCGACCGGCATCTGCGGGCCGGCAGCCTCGCCGGACTGACCGTGCAGGGACTGCAGTTCGACGTACCGCCGGTGCCCGACCTGACCGACGTCGACCTGACCGACACCCTCTTCCTCGGCTGCACGTTCCCCTCCGCCCGGGCCGAGGCCGACCTGGTCCGGCGCGGCGCGCACGTGGTGCCGCCGGTGGCCGGGCTGCCGTACCCGAGCCACCCGTCCCGGCTCTACACCCCCGCCGACCTGGCCGCCGGCTTCGCCGAACACGGCGCCGACGGGATGTACGACAACCTGGTCTACCGGCACTTCCGCCAGCACGGTGGCGCACTGCCGGAGATCCGCGAGGCGCTCGCCCAACGGCTGCACGACCACGCGATCGACAACGCGCTCACCGACGCCACCCGGTCGTGGATCGGCGCGCACGGTCCGGCCTCGGTCGTCGGCGTGATGGGCGGGCACGCGGTGGTCCGGGGCAGCGCGCCGTACCGGCTCGCCGCCACGCTCGGCTGGGAGCTGACCCGGGCCGGCCGGCTGATCGTCACCGGCGGCGGGCCGGGCGTGATGGAGGCGGCCAACCTCGGCGCGTACCTCAGCGGTCACGACGCCGAGGAGCTGACCGCCGCCATCGATCTGCTGGCCGGCGCGCCGGACTACGCAGACCAGCAGCCGTACACCGCCGCCGCGCTGGCGGTCCGCGACCGGTGGCCGGTGACCTCGGTCGGCGGCGCCGCTGCCGGCGCCGCCGACCTCGGCTGGGCGCGCGCCGGTGGGCTGGCCATCCCCACCTGGCTGTACGGGCACGAACCGGCCAACCTGTTCGCCGGCCGGATCGCCAAGTACTTCTGCAACGCCGTCCGGGAGGACACCATCCTGCGGCTGGCCCGGGGCGGCATCGTCTTCGCGCCGGGGCGGGCCGGCACCGTCCAGGAGGTGTTCCAGGCTGCGACGAAGACCTTCTACGGCACCGACGGCGCCAGCGGCCCGTACATCTTCCTGGACCGCACCTTCTGGACGGAGGTCCTACCTGTCGAGTCGGTCCTCGCGCCGCTGCTGGCACTGTCCCCGGCCGGTGACCTGTCCCCGCTGATCCGGCTCACCGACGACGTCCACGAAGCGGTCGCGCTACTCACCGCCACCGCGCTGCCGCCAGCGGTGCCGGCGGTGCCGGCCCGGTCACGGAGCTGACCTTCAGCATGGGATCACGTCGGCGACGACGCAGGCCACGTTGTCCGGGGCGCCGGCCCGGTCCGCCAGGTCGAGCACCGCGCGCACGGTCTCGGCCGGGTCGGCACCGGCACCGACGGCCGCAGCGAGGTCGTCGTCGGCGACGACCGCCCAGACCCCGTCGGAGCAGAGCAGATACCGGTCGTACGCCGCCAGCGGATGCGTCGCGTACGCCGGTCGGACCGTGCCGGTGCCGTCCAGGGCCTGGGTCAGCAGCGCCCGTTGCCGGTGCGCCAGCGCCAGGGCCGGGTCGAGCCGACCCGCGTCCACCAGGTCCGCCGCAGCCTGGCTACCAGCCGGGCCAGTTCCAGCTGGTCCGGGGCGTAGTAGCGGTAGCCGGAGTCCGGGTCGACGGCCGCTGGTCGCAGCAGCCCCAGGTCGGCGTAGATGCGCAGCGCCTTGACGGTCAGTCCGCTCGCCCGGCCGAAAGCGCCGATGGTGAGCAGCCGCATCATCGACCTCCTCGTGCCGGCCGTGGTCGACCGGCACGCTTCAGGCTGGGGTCTGCCCCACGGTCCGGGTCAAGCCCAGCAGTGGCGGCGTCGCGCAGGGCGACGGGTCAGGGTCGACCGGTCAGACACCCGGTCAGGCGACGGGGCGGCGACGCCAGGCGACGATCGGCAGTTCGACGTCGGGTGCGGCGGACAGGCCGTTCTCGTCGAGGGCATTCTGCACGGCCAGCCGGGCACCGTCGAAGCGGAACTCGACCGCGTGCAGCACGTGTGGCCGCCAGTGCGACGGCATGATCCGCTCGATCACGTTGACCGCCCGCAGCGGTCGGCCCCGGGCCGGCAGCGGTGCCGGGTGGCGGTCAGCCCGCCAGTCGAGCCGCAGGCCGGGCTGGTCCACCGGCATGGTCATGTCCACCTGGTTCCAGGTGATCGCGCATTCGTCGAACTTGCGGTGGGTGACCTCGACGTTGGTGTCGCCGAAGCCGAGGACGACCGGGCCGTTGGCGTACCAGGTGTCCTGGTCGAGGTCCCACATCAGCCAGACGTCGATCAATGGCCGGCCGATCAACCGGGCGAACCGGGCGCGGTGGGCGGCGGCCAGCGTCGCGGCGTCGTGACACCACTGTGGCTCGTACCCGTCGATGCCGAGCACCGCGACCTCCACACCGGACCTGTTGGATCGGTTGATGTCCTATGGTGCACCCCGACCAGTGACGACGCACGGCCGGCCCCGAGCGGGACCGGCCGTGCGGACGGAGCGTGGGCGGAGGGTTACTTCGCCAGTGTGGTGCCGGTGGAGCGCAGGTGCTCGCAGGCGTCGACGACCCGCTTGGCCATGCCAGCCTCGGCCGACTTGCCCCAGGCGCGGGGGTCGTACGCCTTCTTGTCGCCGACCTCGCCGTCGATCTTCAGCACCCCGTCGTACTTGGTGAACATGTGGGTGACGACCGGCCGGGTGAACGCGTACTGGGTGTCGGTGTCGATGTTCATCTTGACCACGCCGTAGTCCAGCGCGGCCCGGATCTCCTCCAGCAGCGACCCGGAGCCGCCGTGGAAGACCAGGCTGAGCGGCTTCTCCTTGCCGTACTTGGCGCCGACCGCGTCCTGGATCTCCTTGAGGATCTCCGGCCGCAGCTTGACGTTGCCGGGCTTGTAGACGCCGTGCACGTTGCCGAAGGTCAGCGCCGCCATGTAGCGGCCCTTCTCGCCCAGGCCGAGTGCCTCGACCATGGCCAGGCCGTCCTCGACGGTGGTGTACAGCTTCTCGTCGATGGCGCCGACGATGCCGTCCTCCTCGCCGCCGACGACGCCGACCTCGATCTCCAGCACGACCTTGGCTGCGGCGGCCTCGGCGAGCAGCTCGGTGGCGATCTCCAGGTTCTCCTTCAGCGGTACGGCGGAGCCGTCCCACATGTGCGACTGGAACAGCGGCGCGCCGCCGGCGGCGACCCGCTCCTTGGAGGCGGCCAGCAGCGGCCGGACGAAGCCGTCGAGCTTGCCCTTCGGGCAGTGGTCGGTGTGCAGCGCGATGTTGACCGGGTACTTCTTCGCCACTTCCTCGGCGAAGGCGGCGAACGCCAGCGAACCGGTGACCATGTCCTTGACGGTCGGGCCGGACAGGTACTCGGCGCCACCGGTGGAGACCTGGATGATGCCGTCGCTCTCGGCCTCGGCGAAGCCCTGCAGCGCGGCGTTGAGGGTCTGCGAGGACGTGACGTTGATGGCGGGGTACGCGAACGCGCCGGCCTTGGCGCGGTCAAGCATCTCGGCGTAGACCTCGGGAGAGGCGATGGGCATCTCGAACGCTCCTTAGTACCGGTTCGGCCCGTCGACGGGCCGATCGTCGTGCTCAAGCTCACTGCGCTGGACCGCGCTGTCCTCCGCTGGCAGTATCCCGCAGCGGCGCGGCAGCGGCGACATCGCCCCTGTCTGTGGGCACGGTCAGCGGCGGTCGTACTTGTCCGGGATGACCAGGCTGATCGCCCATCCGACGATGGCCATCACGATCGCGCCCCAGAACGCCGGCCAGAAGCCGTCGATGGTGAACGGCAGGTCCAGTTGCTGGGCGAGCCAGTCGGTCAGCAGGAACAGCAGGGCGTTGACGACCAGGGCGAACAGGCCCAGGGTCAGCAGGTAGAAGACGCAGCCGACGACCTTGATGATCGGCTTGAGCACGGCGTTCACGATGCCGAAGATCAACGCGACGATGACCAGGGTCAGCACGGTACGGGTCGCCGAGTCACCGGAGACCTCGATCCCGGGGACGACGAGCGTGGTGATCCACAGGGCGACCGCGGTGATGGCGAGTCTGATCAGGAATCCCATTCCGTCATCCTGCCATCCGGGATCCACCACCGGCCCCGATAACCGGACAACTTTCCGATTCTGGGCAGCGGTCTGCGGGCGGCCGGGTCAGCCCGTACCGTGGAAAGCGCGCAACCGCCGACCGAGGAGGCCGACATGACGTACCCGGACGAGGACCTCGCCCCGGCCGACCACCTCGACCCCGCCGAACGCGACATCGAAGCCCCCACCGACGACGCGGTCGAACAGTCGGTGGTGGCCAACCCGGTCGAGCAGTCCCCGGAGATCCACCGGGGGCTGGAGGTCGACGACTGGGACGCCGTCGAGCAGTCCCGCATCGTCGACCTCGACGACGACGGCTACCGCTGAGCCGACCACACCGGCCACACCGGGCCGGCGTCGGCCACGACGCCACGACGCCCCACGACGCCAACGAGCGTCGGCCACGTCGGCGAAACCGCTGTCCCCGGGTGGCACCCGGCTGACACGATCACCCGCGTGCTGCTGACCGTGACGACGACCCACCGACCCGCCACCGACCTCGGCTACCTGCTGGTCAAGCATCCGGACCGGATGCAGTCGTTCGACGTACCCACCGGCACCGCGCACGTGTTCTATCCGGAAGCCAGCGAACAGCGCTGCACCGCCGCGCTGCTGCTCGACGTCGACCCCGGCCGGCTCACCGCCGCGCGGGGCCGCCACCGCGGCCGGCCCACCGCCGCGATGCCGGACAGCTTCACCCTCAGCCAGTACGTCAACGACCGGCCGTACGCCGCGTCCAGCCTGCTCGCCGCCGCGCTCGCCAAGGTGTTCCGGTCGGCGCTGCGCGGGCAGAGCCGGGACCGCCCCGAACTGGTCGACGTGGCGCTGCCGCTGACCGTCCGGGTGCCGGTGCTGCGCTGCCGGGGCGGCGCGGCACTCGCCGACCGCCTCTTCACCCCGCTCGGCTGGGCGGTGACCGCCCGGCCGATCCCCCTCGACGAACGCTTCCCCGAGTGGGGCGACAGCCGGTACGCCGACCTCACCCTGGCCGGTACGCTGCGGGTCGCCGACGCGCTCAACCACCTGTACGTGCTGCTGCCGGTGCTCGACGACGCCAAGCACTACTGGATCGCCCCGGACGAGTTGGACAAACTGCTGCGGGCCGGTGACGGCTGGTTGGCCGGCCACCCGGAGCGCCGGCTGATCACCCGGCGGTACCTGGCGCACCGGCGGGTCCTCGCCCAGCGGGCCGAGGACCAGCTCGCCGAGGCACGGGCCGCGCAGCTGCGGCTGTCCGACGCGGCGGTCGAACCCGACAGCATCGAGTCGGACAGCGTCGAATCAGACGGTGTCGGCCCGGACAGCGGCGACCCGGACGGCGCGCCGTCGCGGCCGCGTCCACTGGCGGCGACCCGGCGGGCCGCCGTACTGGCCGTGCTGGCCGAGGTCGGCGCCAGCCGGGTGCTCGACCTCGGCTGCGGCGGCGGTGCGCTGCTCACCGAGCTGCTCGCCCAGCCCCGGTTCAGCGAGATCGTCGGCACCGACGTGTCGGCGCGGGCGCTGGAGCTGGCCGCCCGCCGGCTGCGGCTGGACCGGCTGCCGCCCCGCCAGCAGCAGCGGGTACGGCTGTGGCAGTCGGCGCTGACCTACCGTGACGACCGGCTGCGCGGCTTCGACGCGGCGGTGCTGATGGAAGTCGTCGAGCATCTGGACCCGCCCCGGCTGCCCGCGCTGGCCGAGTCGGTCTTCGGGCACGCCCGGCCCGGCACCGTCGTGGTGACCACCCCGAACGTGGAGTACAACGTGCGCTTCGACGGCATGAACCCCGGTACGCTGCGTCACCCGGACCACCGGTTCGAGTGGACCCGTGCCGAGTTCGCCGCCTGGGCCGGGCAGGTCGCCACGACGTACGGCTATCAGGTGGCGTACCGGCCGGTCGGCGAGGTGGACCCGCAGGTCGGGCCGCCGACCCAGCTGGCGGTCTTCACCCGCGACGGCGCGGGCGGCGCGGCCGTCGGGGGCCTCGCAGGCGTCGGGGGTACCCGGTGACCGTCCTGGAGATTCCCGAACTCGCCCTGGTCGCGCTCGTCGGCGTCTCCGGCTCCGGCAAGTCGACGTTCGCCCGCCGGCACTTCACCGCCACCCAGGTGCTCTCCTCGGACACCTTCCGGGCGTTGGTGGCCGACGACGAGAACGACCAGTCGGCGTCGGCGGACGCCTTCGACGCACTGCACTACGTCGCCGGCAAGCGGCTGCGGGCCGGTCGGTTCACCGTGGTCGACGCCACCAACCTGCAGGAACACGCGCGGGCCGGGCTGGTCGCCATCGCCCGCGAGCACGACGTGCTGCCGGTCGCGGTGGTGCTCGACGTGCCCGAGCAGATCTGCTGGGAACGCACCCAGGGCCGCACCGACCGCAGCTTCGGTCGGCACGTGGTCGCCAGGATGCACCGCGACCTGCGTCGGTCGGTCGGCAAGCTGGCCCGGGAAGGGTTCCGGCACGTGTTCGTGCTGCGCGGCACCGACGAGATCGACGCCGCCGAGATCCGGCTCACCCGGCTGTACAACGACCGGCGGGAGCTCACCGGACCGTTCGACATCGTCGGCGACGTGCACGGCTGCCGCGCCGAGTTGGAGGCGCTGCTGACCGCGCTCGGCTGGACGTTGGAACGCGACGACACCGGCCGACCGGTCGGTGCCCGGCACCCGCAGGGGCGTACCGCTGTCTTCGTCGGTGACCTGGTCGACCGCGGCCCGGACTCGCCCGGGGTGCTGCGCCTGGTGATGGGGATGGTCCGGGCCGGCACCGCGCTCTGCGTGCCCGGCAACCACGAGCAGAAACTGCTGCGCAAACTGCGGGGCCGCAAGGTGACCGTGTCGCACGGGCTGGCCGAGACCCTGGAGCAGCTGGCCGCCGAGCCGGCCGGGTTCAGCGACGACGTCGCCAGGTTCATCGACGGCCTGGTCAGCCACTACCGGCTCGACGGGGGCGCGCTGGTGGTGGCGCACGCCGGGCTCAAGGCCGAATACCAGGGTCGGGCTTCCGGCCGGGTGCGCAGCTTCGCGCTGTACGGGGAGACCACCGGCGAAACCGACGAGTACGGCCTGCCGGTGCGTTACCCGTGGGCCCGCGACTACCGGGGTGCCGCCACCGTGGTCTACGGGCACACCCCCACGCCCCGCCCCGAGTGGGTCAACAACACCATCTGCGTCGACACCGGCTGTGTCTTCGGCGGCCGGCTCACCGCGCTGCGCTACCCGTCGCGGGAGCTCGTCTCGGTGCCGGCGGCCCGCGAGTACTACGCCCCGGTGAAACCGTTGACCGCCGACCCGGTCGACGGCGACGGTGACACCTCGCCGGAACGCCCCGACGACGTACTGCTGCTCAGCGACGTCACCGGCCGGCGGCACATCGACTACGGCTACGGCACCACCACGGTCGCGGCCGGCAACGCCGCCGCCGCGCTGGAGGTGATGAGCCGGTACGCGGTGGATCCCCGCTGGCTGGTCTGGCTGCCGCCGACGATGGCCCCCTGCTCGACGTCGACCCAGGAGGGTCACCTGGAGCATCCGGCGGAGGCGTTCGCCGACTACCGGGCCGCCGGCGTGGACCGGGTGATCTGCCAGGAGAAGCACATGGGGTCGCGGGCGGTGGTGCTGGTCTGCCGCGACCCGGCCGGGCATCCCCGGTTCGGGCCGGGCGGCGGGGTGGTGCACACCCGGACCGGGCGGCCGTTCTTCGACTCGACCGCCCGTACGGAGGCGCTGCTGGCCCGGGTCCGGGCGGCGGCCGACGCCGCCGAGCTGTGGCAGCGGCTGGCCACCGAGGCCGGCCCGGCCAGCTGGCTGCTGCTCGACTGCGAGCTGCTGCCCTGGTCGGCGAAGGCACTCGGGCTGATCCGCGAGCAGTACGCGGGCGTCGCCGCCGCAGGGCGGGCCGCGCTGCCCGCCGCGCTCGGCGAACTGGACGCGGCCGCCGGCCGGGGACTGCCGGTCGGTCAGCTGCGCGAGCGGCTGGCCCGCCGGGCCGTCGACGTCGACCGGTACGCCGACGCCTACCGGGCGTACGTCGGCGACCCGGACACGGTGACGTTGGCGCCGTTCGCGGTGCTGGCCAGCGACGGCCGTTCGTACGCCGACCGCGACCACGGCTGGCATCTGGACTGCGCCGACGCACTGGTGGCCGCCGATCCGGCGGTGTTCACCACCACCCGGCGGCGGGTGGTGGACCTGACCGACGAGGCGGCGGTGACCGGGGCGACCGACTGGTGGCAGGAGCTGACCGCCGCCGGCGGAGAAGGCATGGTGGTCAAGCCGTACGCCGGTCCGGCCGCCCGAGGCGGCACCGGCCGGCTGCTGCAGCCGGGGATCAAGTGCCGGGGCCGGGAGTACCTGCGGATCATCTACGGTCCGGAGTACACCGAGCCGGAGCAGCTGACCGCCCTGCGCCGCCGGTCGTTGGGGCGCAAACGGGCGATGGCCCTGCGTGAGCACGGCCTCGGCCTGGCCGCGTTGGACCTGCTGGCCGCCGACGCCGCGCTGTGGCGCCGGCACGAGCTGGTGTTCGCGGTGCTCGCCTGCGAGTCTGAGCCGGTCGACCCCCGACTGTGAACTCTGGCCCGGTATGGTTGCGCGAATGTCAGTGCGTGAACGTGTCGGCCATGTGTTCCGGGGTGCGGCGATCGGGGTGGCAGAGGCCATCCCGGGCGTCAGTGGTGGAACGATCGCACTGGTCACCGGCGTGTACGAGCGGCTCATCGCCTCGGCCGGGCACCTGATCAACACGGTCCGGTACGCGGTCTCCGACGTACCCCGTAAGCAGGGCTGGGCGCGCAGCCGCGACCAGTTCCGCCAGGTGCACTGGGAGGTGATCATCCCGCTGGCGCTCGGCATGCTGCCGGGTCTGCTGCTCGCCGCCCGGCTGCTGGAGCCGATGCTGGAGGAGTACCCGGAGCAGACCCGGGGGCTGTTCTTCGGCCTGGTGCTGGCGTCGGTGCTGGTGCCGATCTCGATGATCGGCCGACCGTGGCGGGTACGGGACGCAGCCGCGGTGGGCATCGCGGCGGTGGCGGCGTTCGTTTTGACCGGGCTGCCGTCGGCGACGATCGACCCGAACCCGGTGGTGGTGCTGCTGGCAGCCGCCGTCGCGGTCTGCGCGCTGGTACTGCCGGGGGTGTCCGGGTCGTTCCTGCTGCTGACGGTCGGGCTCTACGAGCCGACCATCGAGGCGGTCAACGACCGGGACTTCGGCTACCTGGCGATCTTCGCCGCCGGCATGGTGATCGGCCTGACGTTGTTCGTGAAGCTGCTGCAGTACCTGTTGGAGCATCACCGCCGGGTCACCTTGGCGGTGATGACCGGTGTCATCGTCGGCAGTTTGCGGGCGTTGTGGCCGTGGCAGACCGAGGAGCGGGGGCTGCTCGCCCCGGCCGGCAACGCGCCGTCGGTGGTGTTGCTCCTGCTGCTGGGGATCGCGGTGGTCACCGCGATGGTGATCGTCGAGCAGCGGCGGCTGCGCCGCGCCGCCGTGGACGTCACTCAGGAGGAGTCACCGGAGTTGCCCAGCCACCACCGCTGAGCCGGGGTGCGGGTGCCGATGCTCGCCGAACCGGTCAGACGCTGCCCTGCTCCGGGTGCGGCAGCTGGTCGAGGTAGTCGGCCGGCAGCGGGGTCAGCTCGTCGAGCCGGCCGACGGCCAGCGCCCGGTAGGTGAGCCGGGCCGCTTCCTCCAGGTTGACCGCACGTTTGTGGGCCAGCTCGACCGAGCTGGCCAGCACCGAGCAGCCGTGCCGGGACAGGATCAGGCAGTTGGTGCCGTCGGCGGCAGCGTCGGCGGCGGCGCGGGCCAACGGCCAGCCGCCCGGCGGCGCGAACGGCACGGTGACGACCCGACGCAGGTAGAAGGCATGGTCGGTGGTGACCAGCCGGATCGGTACGCCGAGGGTGTCCAGCAGCAGCATGGACTGTGGATGCAGGTGCACCACGGCGTGCACGTCCGGGCGGGCACGGTAGACCGCCAGATGCAGGGCCAGCTCGCTGGTCGGCCGCGACGGCGTACCGGCAGGCGTCATCGCGCCGGGTGCCATCGCCGCAGGCGCCATCGCCTCGGATGACGGACCGTCGGGCAGCGTAGTGCCGTCCGCGATCCGGACCCGGACGAACGACGCTCGGTCGAGCCGGTCCAGCCAGGTACCGGACGCGGTCACCCAGCAGTCGTCGCCACCGGGCAGCCGGGCGGACAGGTTGCCGCCGGAGCCCACGACGAGACCGGCGCGCACCACGTCGCGCCCGAGGTAGGCCAGCTGGTCCCGCAGGTCGCCAGCAACGTACGTCACCGGTGTCCCTTCGAGGCCTTGGGCACCTTGCCTGGCAGCTCCGCCTCCAGCGAGTCGGCCAGGCAAGGTGCCGTCAGGTCAGCGAGCCTTCTTGGTGGCGCGCTTACGCGGCGGGGTCAGCAGATCCGCGATCGTGGCGATCGCGGACGGCACCAGCCGGTAGTAAGCCCACACGCCGCGCTTCTCCCGTTCCAGCAAGCCGGCCTCGGTGAGGATACGCAGGTGGTGGCTCACGGTCGGCTGGGAGAGCCCGAGCGGAGCGGTGAGGTCGCAGACGCAGGCCTCGCCTTCCGGCGCCGACTGGATCAGGCTGAGCAGCCTGAGTCGGGCCGGGTCGGCGAGCGCCTTGAGGACTCCAGCGAGTCGCTCCGCGTCCGCGCGTTCGATCGGCTCGCCGGCAAGCGGCGAGATTTGAGGCATGGTCATTTCAGCCAACGCAGTTCCCACGAAACCCATCCTTCCACCAAACAGCATCGATCCGCCTGCATATCAGCAGATCCGAATCGGCAAACTTTTAGGCCAGAAGGCCGAGGTCAGCCAACGTATAGGCGGCCCGGTAGGGCAGTCCGGCTGCCCGAACCGCGTCGCCCGCCCCACGATCGACGATCACCGCCACGCCGACCACCTCTGCTCCCGCCTCTTGTAGCGCCTCGACTGCGGTCAGTACACTGCCCCCGGTCGTCGAGGTGTCCTCCACCGCGAGTACGCGGCGACCGACCACGTCCGGCCCTTCGATCCGTCGCTGGAGTCCATGCGTCTTCTCGGCCTTGCGCACCACGAAGGCGTCCAACCTGCGCTGCCGCGTCGCCGCAGCGTGCAGCATGGACAGTGCCACCGGGTCCGCTCCCAACGTCAGGCCTCCGACCGCGTCGTACTCCCAGTCCGCGGTGAGGTCGAGCAGCACCCGTCCCACCAACGGTGCGGCGGCGTGGTGCAACGTCACCCGCCGCAGGTCGACGTACCAATCAGCCTCGCGACCTGACGACAACACCACCTTGCCGTGCACCACGGCCAGGTCAGTGATGAATTTGCGCAGGTCGTCATGGTCCCCCATGGTGCAAAGCGTACTGCGCGTCACTGAGTCTCCCGCCGCCGGCCCGGCAACTCGCCGATAACGCCATCCACGTCGCTAGCTGCTCATACACCACAAAACCCCTGGTCGGGGCGGCGGGAAGCGGTTCGACGGACACGCTGGTACGCTCTCCGGCTCACTCGCGATCCGTCGGGCGACCGGTCGCCAGCCGCAGCAGTCCATGCGGAGCGTGACGCACCACAGTGGCGAGCGCCTTGTACCGCCAGTCGGGGACACTCACCGCACGCCCCCTGGCCAGGTCCCGCAACCCGTCGGCGACCACGTCGTCGGCCCGTAGCCAGAGCCAGCCAGGCGATCCAGCGGTACGGATGCCGGCCCGCTCGTGGAACTCCGTACGGACGAAACCGGGGCACAGGGCCATCACCCGGACCCCCAGATGGCGGACCGACTGGTCGATCGACTCGCTGAAGTTCGTGACCCACGCCTTGCTGGCTGGATAGGTCGAACCAGCTGCAACCGGGCCGAATCCGGCTACGGACGAGACATTAATCACTCTTCCCGTTCGGCGTTGCACCATCACCGGCAGCGCCGCATGGGTCAGCCGCAGCACGGCTTCCACGTTCAACCGCAGCAGCCGCAGCTCGTCGGCCTCGTCGGTGCGGCGAAACGGCCGGTTCAATCCGATACCGGCGTTGTTGACCAGCAGATCCACCGGTGTCCCCGTGTCACGCAGCCGGGACGCGACGACGCCGACCCCACCATCGGTGGCGAGGTCGGCGTCGAGCACCTCGACCGTCGTGCCGTGCCGGTCGGCCAGCTCGTCCGCCATCACGGTCAGCCGCTGACGGTCCCGGGCGACCAGCACCAGCCGCGTACCGCCGGCGGCCAACTGACGGGCGAACGCCGCGCCGAGGCCGGCGGTGGCACCGGTAACCAGGGCGGTCTGGACCTTGGACGACGATGCCACCATCACGTACCTCCAGCGCTGCGACGAACCGCCCGGTCAGCTGCCCGAAGGAGGCTGGCTGCCCGGCGGGTTACCGGAGGGATTGTCCGGTGTGTCACCGGCCGCCGGTGGGGTGCCCCCCGTCGCCGGCGGCGGGCCGGGCGGGGTGCCCGGGGCCGGCGGGTAGCTCGGGTAGGCGCCACCGGGCATCGGCGGTACGCCGTACCCGCCACCGGGCACCGGCGGCTCCCAGGCGACGGCCGGCTTGCGGAAGAACTCGTTCGACGGCGGCAGCGCCAGCAGGATCAGCGCGGCCAGCAACGCCAGCACGGTCACGACGCCGAGCAGCAGGTTGACCGGGTCGTACCAGCCGGGCAGCGCGGCCTCAAGGTCCCGTTGCACCTGCGCCGGATCCGGCATGTTCGGATCCGTGCCGGTCGTGCCGGTGGGCAGCGCGCTGCCGGCGGCACCGAGCGCCAGCCCACCGCCGGAGCAGCAGAGGAAGATGCCGCCGAGCACCCAGGTGACGATCCGGGACGGGTTCTTGCCCCGGTTGTTGAGCAGGGCCAGCACCACCAGCCCGGCGGCGACCAGCAGCCCGAAGATCGCTCCGGCGATCGTCGTGACCGTCGTGATCGTGCCGATCGCCTCCATCCCCTCGAAGTCGGCGTAGGCGTCCTCGTAGACCTGTTGCATCGTGCCCGTCACGGACAGCGCGACGATCAGGCCGACCACCTGCAGGGCGGCGGTCAGGAACAGCAGGTAACTCGAAATGGTGACGGTGCTCGGCCGCGCCTTGACCGGTGGCGCGGCCGGATTCGGATCCGACACAGCTCTCCTTCCCCGAAGCTTCGGAAGATCACCGTATCGGTACCCCGCCAGTGGCACGGGGCAAACGGCACCGCGTCTGCCTCGCGTTTCGCCGCTGGCACCGGCCACGTCCACCGGCGTGACGTATCGACGCTGGTCAGCCTGCCTGCACCGCCAGCCCTTCCTTGTCGTCGGCGAGCTGCACCCGGACGGTGTCGCCGTCGCGGATCTCGCCGGCCAGCAAGGCCCTGGCCAACTGGTCGCCGATCGCCGACTGGACCAGCCGGCGCAGCGGCCGGGCTCCGTAGATCGGGTCGTAGCCGTGCTCGGCCAGCCAGGTCCGGGCAGCGTCGTCGACGTCCAGGCTCAGCCGGCGGTCGGCCAGCCGCCGCCGCAGCCGGTCCAGCTGGATGTCCACGATCGAGCGCAGCTCGGCGCCGCTGAGCATCGCGAAGACCACGATGTCGTCCAACCGGTTGAGGAACTCCGGCTTGAAGTGCGCCCGGACCACGGCCAGCACGGCGTCGCGCCGCTGTTCCTCGGTCAACGTCGGGTCGTTGATCAGCGTCGAGCCGAGGTTGGAGGTGAGGATCAGGATCGCGTTGCGGAAGTCCACCGTACGGCCCTGCCCGTCGGTGAGCCGGCCGTCGTCGAGCACCTGCAGCAGCACGTCGAAGACGTCCGGGTGGGCCTTCTCCACCTCGTCGAGCAGGATCACCGAGTACGGCCGACGGCGCACCGCCTCGGTCAGCTGACCGCCCTCCTCGTACCCGACGTAACCGGGCGGGGCACCGACCAGCCGGGCCACCGAGTGCTTCTCGGCGTACTCGCTCATGTCGATGCGGACCATGGCCCGCTCGTCGTCGAAGAGGAACTCGGCCAGTGCCTTGCCCAGCTCGGTCTTGCCGACGCCGGTCGGGCCGAGGAAGAGGAAGCTGCCGGTCGGCCGGTCCGGGTCGGCGACCCCGGCCCGGGCGCGGCGGACCGCGTCGGAGACGGCGGCGACGGCGGCGGACTGGCCGACCACCCGGGCACCGAGGGACTCCTCCATCCGCAGCAGCTTGGCGGTCTCGCCCTCCATCAGCCGGCCGGCCGGGATGCCGGTCCAGGCGGCGACGACGGCCGCGATGTCGTCCGCGCCGATCTCCTCCTTGAGCATCGCCCCGTCGGCCTGCAGCGCGGCCAGCTCGGTCTCGGCGCGGGCCAGCTCGCCCTGCAACGCCGGGATCCGCCCGTACCGCAGCTCGGCGGCGCGCTCCAACTCGCCGTCGCGTTCGGCCCGCTCCGCCTCGCCGCCGAGGCGTTCCAGCTCCTCGCGGGCGGTGGAGATCCGGGTGATGTGCCCCTTCTCCAGCTGCCAGCGGTCGCTGAGCGCGGTCAACTGCTCGCGCTTGTCGGCCAGTTCGCGGCGCAGCCGCTCCAGGCGCTGCGCCGAGCCGGGGTCCGGCTCCTTGGCCAGCGCCATCTCCTCGATCTCCAGCCGGCGGACGGCGCGTTCGATCTCGTCGACCTCGACCGGCCGGGAGTCGATCTCCATCCGCAGCCGGGAAGCCGACTCGTCGACCAGGTCGATCGCCTTGTCCGGCAGGAACCGGTCGGTGATGTAGCGGTCGGACAGGCCGGCGGCGGCGACCAGCGCGGCGTCGGTGATCCGTACGCCGTGGTGCACTTCGTAGCGTTCCTTGAGCCCGCGCAGGATGCCGATGGTGTCCTCGACGGTTGGCTCGCCGACCAGCACCGGCTGGAATCGGCGCTCCAACGCCGGATCCTTCTCGATGTGTTCGCGGTACTCGTCGAGGGTGGTCGCGCCGACCATCCGCAGCTCACCGCGGGCCAGCATCGGCTTGAGCATGTTGCCGGCGTCCATCGAGCCTTCGCCCTTGCCGGCACCGACCACGGTGTGCAGCTCGTCGAGGAAGGTGATCACCTGGCCGTCGGAGCCCTTGATCTCCTCCAGCACCGACTTGAGCCGCTCCTCGAACTGGCCCCGGTACTGCGCGCCGGCGACCATCGCGCCGAGGTCGAGGGAGACCAGCCGCTTGTCGCGCAGCGACTCCGGTACGTCGCCGGCGACGATCCGCTGGGCGAGTCCTTCGACGATCGCGGTCTTGCCGACGCCAGGTTCGCCGATCAGCACCGGGTTGTTCTTGGTACGCCGGGACAGCACCTGGATCACCCGGCGGATCTCGGCGTCCCGGCCGATCACCGGGTCGATCTTGCCGTCCCGGGCGCTGGCGGTCAGGTCGACGCCGTACTTCTCCAGGGCCTGGTAGGTCTGCTCCGGGTCGGCGGTGGTGACCCGGCGGTCGCCGCCGCGCACCGACGGGAACGCGGCGACCAGGTTCTCCTCGGTGGCTCCGGCGCTCTTGAGGAGCTGAGCGACCGCGCCACCGACCCGGGCCAGGCCGGCCAGCAGGTGCTCGGTGGAGGTGTACTCGTCGCCGAGTGGGCGGGCGATCTGCTCGGCGGCGCCGATCGCGTTGGCGAACTCGCGGGACAGGCTCGGCTCGGCGACGCTGGAGCCACGGGCGGCGGGCAGGTTCTCCACGGTCCGTACGGCGGTGCGGCGGATCTCGGCCGGGTTGGCGCCGACGGCCCGCAGCAGGCCGGCGGCGGTCGAGCCACCGGTGTCCAGCAGGGAGAGCAGCAGATGCCACGGTTCGACCGTGGCGTGGCCCCGCTGGTTGGCGATGGCGACCGCGGCGGTGATGACTTCGCGACTCTTGGTGGTCAGACGTTCGGCGTTCATGAGCTCCCCTGTGCGGCAGGTTGGTCCACTGGTAAGGACACCACCAGACTTGAGTCTATTCCACTCAACTCCGATCGACGAGTCCTCCGCGTGAGCCCGACCCGCACCGGGTCACCGTTCGGTCGGCTCCCAGGAGATCTCCACCCAGCCGGCACCCGACGGCTGCCGCAGAGGAAGCAGCACCGCGCCGTCCCGACGCGCCAGCACCGTCGTGTCCCGCAGCCGGGTCAGGTACGCGCCCTGCACCGGCCAGTAGAGCACCTCGAACTGGCCGTCCGATCCGACCGACCAGGCACCGGTACGCGTGGTGACCAGCAGCCGGCCACCGTCGGGCAGCGCCGACACCACCCCTGTCGGTAGATCGGCGATCGGCAGCTGCGCCAACCGCGTCCCGTCGATCCGCCAGATGATCGGAAACTCGGGCGGCACCCGCTCGGCGATCAGCCAGCGCTCGCCCGAGGGCTCGACCCGCACGACCAGCAGACGGATCCGGTCCGGCTCGGCGACGGTGACCGCGTCGGTCCGCCACTGCCAGGTCGGCTCGGCCACCCCACGATCGTCCAGCCGGGCCACCTGCGCGCCGGACGCCACATGCAACCGGCCGTCGTGCAGCCCGGCGACGGTCAGCTTGCCGCCGAGGTGACCGACGGTCTGCACCACCGGGATCGGCGGCTGCTGCGGCAACGGGACAATCCCTCGCTCGGTCACCTCGACGACCCGCGCCACCGGATCGGTCTGGCAGCACACCTGGTACGGCCCGTCCCAACTGGCGAACTCCGGCGGCATCGACCCGTCCGATCTGGTCGACCGGGTAAAGGTCATACCCGCATCGAGCGACCGGTACCAGGCGGCGGCGGTGGACAGCACCAGGCTGCCGTAGCCGACCAGCATCGAGTGCTCCGTCGCCGCCGGGTCCGGATGCTCCCGCTGCTCCCAGGACTCGCCGCCGTCGAAGGTGACGAAGAGCAGCGGCGGGCACGGGACCGGGTCGCCCGCGTCCGGCGACCGGGTGCAGCCGGGGAAAAGCGCGTACCCGAGCTGGGCGTTGTCGAACTCCAGGTGCGGCGGGTCGTAGTACGGCGGCACCGGCACCCGCATCGGGCGTTCCTCGACTGCCGCCACGCGGGGCGACACCGCCGCCTCGGCCGAGGGGACCGCCCGCTGCGGCGGGGTACGCCGGATGTCGCCGATCGAGCACCCTGCCGACACCAGTACGGCCGGCAACAGCAGTGCCGACAGCCGTACGGCCGACAGCAGGAGAGCCCGCCGGTCGACCGTTGTCGCGGGTCTGCGTACCCGATCTCGCATCTGCCGCCTCCCGTCGCCCACACACCTGTTCCCTCAGTCTGACCGGACGCGGCGCGGCCGGTCGCCCCGCGACGGCGTAGCGTGGACGGTGTGCGCGCACGTGTGGAACAGGTCGACCTCCCCGGCATCGGGGTGCGTCACGACCTGCTGACCGAATCGGGTCGGCGGATCGGGGTGGTGAGCCACCGGTCGGGACGTCGGGACCTGGTCCTCTACGACGAGGACGACCCGGACGCCTGCGACGCCGACATCCCGCTGACCGACGACGAGGCCGAGGCGCTCGCCGACATCCTCGGCGCCTCGCTGATGCTCAGCCAGCTCGCCGGGCTGCGCGACCAGGCCGCCGGGCTACTCACCGAGCAGGTGGCGATCACCGCCGGCTCGCCGTTCGTCGGCCGTACCCTCGGCGACACCAAGACACGGACCCGCACCGGGGCGTCGATCGTGGCGGTACTGCGCAACCGGGAGGTGCTGGCCTCACCCGGGCCGGAGTTCCGGTTCGCCGCCGGCGACGTGGTGGTGGTCGTCGGCACCAGGACCGGGCTGGACGGCGTCGGCGGCATCCTGGCCAACGACGACCCGGCCGGCTGACCCGGCGATGCACGACAGCGCCCTGCTGCTGATCGAACTTGGCGCGCTGTTGCTCCTTCTCGGCCTGTTGAGCCGACTCTCCCGCCGCTACGGACTGTCACCGATCCCGCTCTACCTGCTTGCCGGCCTGCTGTTCGGGCACGGTGGGTTGCTCCCGCTGCACGACATCCAGGATTTCTTCGCCGTCGGTGCCGAGATCGGCGTCGTACTGCTGCTGGTGATGCTCGGGCTGGAGTACTCCGCCGCCGAACTGATCGGCAACCTGCGCCGGGCCGCGCCGGCCGGTCTGATCGACGCGCTACTGAACGCGCTGCCGGGCGCGGCGTTCGCGCTGCTGCTCGGCTGGGGGCCGACCGCCGCGCTGGTGCTCGCCGGGATCACCTGGATCTCCTCGTCTGGGGTGGTCGCCAAACTCCTCGGCGACCTGGGCCGGCTGGGCAACCGGGAGACGCCGGTGATCCTGTCGATCCTGGTCGTCGAGGACCTGGCGATGGCGTTCTACCTGCCGGTACTCAGCGCGGTGCTGATCGGCGCCGGATTGGCCGCCGGCAGCGTGGCGGTCGCGGTGGCGGTCGGCACGGTCACCGTCGTGCTGCTGGTCGCGGTCCGGTTCGGCCACCAGATCTCCGCGCTGCTGTCGGTACGCGACCCGGAGGCACTGCTGCTCGGCGTACTCGGATTGACCCTGCTGATCGCCGGTCTGGCCGCCGAGTTGCAGGTCTCGGCGGCGGTCGGCGCGTTCCTGGTCGGCATCGCGCTGTCCGGGCCGGTGGCACACAGCGCCACCGAGCTGCTGACACCGCTGCGTGACGTGTTCGCCGCCGTGTTCTTCGTCTTCTTCGGTCTGGTGACCGATCCCCGGGACATCCCGCCGGTGCTGCTGCCGGCCCTCGGGCTGGCGGTGGCGACGATGGGCACCAAGGTGGTCACCGGCTACCTGGCCGCCCGCCGGGCCGGTATCGCCGCACCCGGGCGGTGGCGGGCCGGGCTGGCCCTGACCCCACGGGGCGAGTTCTCGATCGTGATCGCCGGTCTGGCGGTGGCCAGTTCGAGCGTGGAGCCGGCGCTCGCTCCACTGGCCACGGCGTACGTGCTGATCACCGTCGTCAGCGGGCCGGTGCTGGCGCGGGTGCCGGACACCCGCTGGTTCAAGCGGCGGGTACGGCGACGTCCGAGACCCGGTACGGCCAGCGACCATCACGCTGCGGAGGCGGGAGGACACTAGTCAACCTCATGAATGGCACGCTGCAGGACTTCCGTGATCACCCTCCGACACGCTACGGTGGCGCGGCAGTAGCTAGTGACAGGCCCGGGGCCGGCAGCGCCCCGCTGGCCGCGGACGGGAGGGCACCCCGTTGAGCGTGCAGGAGTCGGCGTTCCGCGGCTTCGCCAATCCGGTGGACCCGGCGCCCGCCGAGCTGCGTGCCTGGGCGTACCAGCCAGACTCGGTGCCGCTGCAGTCCATGCCGCAGGACTGGGATCTGCTGGTCTCCGGCGACCGGTTGGTGACCACCCTGTTCGACCTCGCGATGGATCCGACCTGCCCGGCCCGTCGGTTCGCGCTGCACTGCCTCTACATCTACGCCGCCGACGGGATCCGCACCAATTTCCGGGCGCATCCGAAGCGGCGGCTGCGCCGGCTCGTCGAGCAGGCCGAGCAGCAGGGCGACGAGCTGATGGCGACCTGGGCGCACAACACCCGGGTGCTGCTGGCCAAGCCGCAGCTGTTCGACTATCACGACTGGTGTGAGGGCGGCCTGGTCCGCAAGTCCCGCCGGCTCAGCTGAGCACCCCCTGAAGGGTCACGGCGCGGGTGGCGTTCCGGCAGCGGCTCGGTCACGGCGCGGGTGGCGGACCGGCGGCGGCGAGGCCAGCGACGGCGACCTGCATCCCACGTTGCAGTCCGGCCAGCAGCTGCTCCTGGTCGACGAGGATGGCCCGCTCCGGGTCGGGTAGTTCGGCGAGGAGCTGCATCATCACCGCGACCAGGGCCCCGATGAACGAACCCACCATCGCGGCGGCGGTGACCTCGTCGAGATCGTCTGGGAAGGCTTCCCGCAGCCCGCGGGCCAGGTCGGTCTGCCCGCTGAGCAGCAGGCGCAGCGCGTAGCCCTGCAGCGCCGGGCTGGCCAGGATCAACCGGACCCGGACCGGCGCGAGCCGGGCGAACAGCTCGTTGGAGAAGGTGCTGGTGGCGAAGATCCGCTGGGCGGTACGCAGCAGCACGTCGGCCGGGCCTTCGCCGGGGTGCCGGAGCCGGATCTCGGCCTGCGCGATGCGCAGGCGTTCGGCGTTGTCGGCGAAGAGGACCTCCTCCTTGGTCCGGAAGTAGCTGAAGAAGGTCCGGGTGGAGACCTCGGCGGCGGCGGCGATCTCGGCGACGGTCGTCTCGTCGTAGCCCTTCCGGTCGAACAGGTCCGCCGCCGCGTCGACAAGTGCCGCCCGGGTGCGTTCCTTCTTGCGCTCCCGCAGGCCCGGTTCGGTCGGCATGCAGACACCTTACGCCCAGACCTCAGACAACTTCACTCGTTGCAATTTTGCACTCAATGCAGTCATGCTGGTGTCATGGAACGCATGCTGGAACGACTCGGCCGGGCCTGCGCCGGCCGCCCCTGGCACACCATCGCCGC
Organism: Solwaraspora sp. WMMD791; assembly: GCF_029581195.1. Lineage (NCBI taxonomy): Bacteria > Bacillati > Actinomycetota > Actinomycetes > Micromonosporales > Micromonosporaceae > Solwaraspora > Solwaraspora sp. WMMD791. Next base: position 4,699,735 of record NZ_CP120737.1, on the reverse strand, counting down.
CTGGCTGCTCGTCGCCGTCGCCCTCGCCGGCATCGGCCAACTCACCGGCGGCGGCTTCGCCAACGACTTCCGGGTCCCCGGCACCGAGTCACAGCGGGCCGCCGACCTCATCCAGCAGCACTTCCCGGCGTACGGCGCGGAGAGCGCCGAGATCGTCTGGCACGCCGCCGAAGGCGACCTGCACCGGGCCGACCGGGCCGCCGCGATCGCCGCCGCCGTCGCCGCGATCCGCCGGCAACCGTCGGTCGTCGACGCCGGCAACCCGTTGCCCGACGCCGAAAACCCCGGCTCCGGCGGCCTACTCAGCCCGGACGGTCGCACCGCCACCAGCACCGTCCGCTACGACCGGCACGCCGGCGACCTGGGGCCAACGGCGTACCAGCGGCTCGACGCGGCGGTGGCACCGGCCCGCGCCGCCGGTGTCGACGTCGACTTCCGAGGGCTCGTCATCGACGTGGCGTTCGAGCCGACCACCGGAACCGCCGAACTGGTCGGCCTCGCCGCGGCCGCCGTGGTGCTGCTGCTCTCCTTCGGCTCGATGGTCGCCGCCGGACTGCCGATCCTGGTCGCCCTGGTCGGCCTCGCCTGCGGGACCACCCTGGTGCTGATCGCCTCGCTCGTGGTGGACGTTCCCAGCTCGGCGCCGATCGTCGCCGTGATGCTCGGCCTCGGCGCCGGAATCGACTACGCGCTGTTCGTGGTCACCCGGTTCCGCGCGGCGCTGGCCGACGGGATCACCGACCCGGTCACCGCCGCCGGCCGGGCCACCGGCACCGCCGGGCACGCGGTGCTGTTCGCCGGCGGTACGGTCGTGGTCGCGATCCTCGGGCTGCTGTTCACCGGCATCCCGTTCGTCGGCGCGATGGGCCTGGCCGGCGCGCTGACCGTCACCGCGACCATGCTGGCGGCGCTGACTCTGCTACCGGCGGTGCTCGGTCTACTCGGCCGGCGGGTCGACGCGGGCCGGATCCGCCGCCGCCCCGGCGACCCGACGGCCGGCTCCCGCTGGCCACGCTGGGGTCGGCACGTCACCCGCCACCGGTGGGCGTACGCCATCGGTGCCACCCTGGCGCTGCTGATCGTCACCGCCCCGGTGCTCACGTTGCGACTGGGCACTCCGGACGACGGCAACCAGCCGGCGCACTGGCCGCAGCGGCAGGCGTACGACCGGGTGGCCGCCGCCTTCGGGCCGGGCTGGAACGGCCCGCTGGTGCTCGCCGTACCGGTGCCGGCCGGGCTGTCCCCGGCGCGGACCACCGACGCGCTCGACGACCTGACCCGCCGGCTGGTCGCCGACCCGGCGGTCGAACTGGTCACCCCGGCCCAGCTCAGCACGGACGGCCACATCGCGCTGCTCAGCGTGGTGCCCCGGTACGCGCCACAGGACGACCGGGTGGCCGATCTCGTGCACCGGATCAGGTCCGACACCGCCCCGGCGGCCCTGGACCGGTACGGCACCGGTGCGCTGATCGCCGGCACCACCGCGTTCATGATCGACATCGCGGACGCGGTCGCCGACCGGCTTCCCTGGGTGGTGTTCGCGGTGATCGTCGCGGCCGGGCTGCTGCTGGTGGCGATGTTCCGGGCCCCGCTGATCGCGGTCAAGGCCGCGGTGATGGCGCTGCTCTCCGTCGGCACCGCGTACGGGGTGCTGGTGATGGTCTTCCAGTGGGGGTGGGGCCTGACACTGATCGGCGTCGACCGCCCGGTGCCGATCATGTCGGTGGTGCCGATGCTGCTCTTCGCGGTGCTGTTCGGGCTGTCGATGGACTACGAGGTGTTCCTGCTGTCGGCGATCCGGGAGGAGTACCGCCGCAGCGGCGATCCGGGCGCGGCCGTGGTAGCCGGGCTCGCCGGCACCGGTCGGGTGATCACCGCCGCCGCGACCATCATGGCGGTGGTCTTCCTCAGCTTCGTCTGGATCGACGACACCCTGGTCAAGATGATCGGCATCGGGCTGGCCACCGCCGTGATCATCGACGCGACGGTGATCCGGGTGGTGCTCGCCCCGGCGGTACTCAGCCTGCTCGGTCACCACGCCTGGTGGCCGGGCCGGCCTAACCGGTAGCGGGACGGCCGCCCCGGTCACCACGCTGTGGTCGCCAGACGACCAGCGCGGTCGAGGTGCGGCTGGTCGGCACCAGGTCCGCCCGCCGGTACGGCCCGACCGACTCCAGCTCGGCGATCCGTTGGTACGCCGCGGCCAGCTCGGCCTGCAGCTCGGCCACCTGCTGCTGCAGGTCACCGACGAGCTGCTCCAGGCCGATGATCCGCTTGATACCGGCGAGGTTGACCCCGTCGTCCTGGCTCAGCCGCTGCACCTCCCGCAGCAGCACCACGTCCCGGACGCTGTACCGGCGACCGCCACCGGCGGCCCGACCGGCCTGGACCAGGCCGAGCCGGTCGTACTGGCGCAGCGTCTGCGGATGCATGCCGGCCATCCGGGCCGCCACCGAAATGATCAGAACCTTGGCGTCGGAGGCGGCCTCGAAGGAGATCGTCAGTTCGTCCTCCACCCTCGCTCATCTCCTGTCCGTGGCTGGTCGCTGCCCGGGGGTCTCGTTGTCGTTGCGACGCAGCCGGGCGACGAGTCGTTCCCGATCGGCCCCCGGCGTGTGCTCGGCGAAGGTCCGCAACGCCGCCGTGGCCGACTCGTCAACGGTAGCCGGGACGACGACCTCGACGGTGACGAGAAGATCACCGGCGGTCCCGTCCCGACGCGGCACACCCTTGCCCCGCGCCCGCAGCGTCCGGCCACTCGGCGTACCGGGCTGCACCCGCAGGGTCACCGCACCGTCCATGGTCGGCACCCGCAGGTCGGTGCCGAGGACCGCCTCGGCGAACGTGATCGGCACGGTCAAGGTCAGGTCGTCGCCGGAGCGCCCGAAGAGTTCATCGCCGCGCACCTTCACCAGTACGTACAGGTCACCGGCGGGTCCGCCCCGGTCGCCGGGCTCACCGCGGCCGGCCAGCCGGATCCGCTGCCCGTCGGCGACGCCGGGCGGGAACCGGACGTTGAGCGTCCGGGTCTTCGTCACCCCGCCGCTGCCGTGGCACTCCGGGCACTTCTCGTCGACGATCGTGCCGACGCCCTGGCAGTCCCGGCACGGCTCGGAAAAGCTGAACGACCCCTGGTTGCGGGTCGTCAGCCCGGTCCCGGCGCAGGTCGGGCAGGTGCGGGGCACCGTGCCAGGCTTGGCACCGTTGCCCTGACAGGTGTCGCAGACCCCGGGCGCGCGCAGGCTCAACGGCAGCGTGGTCCCCCGTACGGCGGCCGCGAAGTCCAGCACCACCTCGGCCTCGACGTCGCGCCCCCGGGCCGGCCCCCGGGCACGCATCCCGCCGGCCCCGCCGCCGGAGAAGATCGAGCTGAAGATGTCCGAGAAGCCCGCGCCACCGAAGCGCCGGTCCCCGCCGCCCGCGCCGGCCCCGGAGAAGCCACCGCCGCCGAACAGGTCGGACGGGTCGAAGCCGCCGGCCCCACGGGCACCGCGACGGAACGCACCGGAGCCGAACAACGAGCGCATCTCGTCGTACTCCTTGCGCTTACGGTCGTCGGCGAGCACGGTGTACGCCTCGGAGACTGCTTTGAACCGCTCCTCGGAGGCGGTGTTGCCGGGGTTGTGGTCCGGGTGCAGTTCCCGGGCCAGCTTGCGGTACGCCTTCTTGATGTCGTCCGTGGAGGCTGACTTGGGTACCCCCAGCACGGCGTAGAAGTCCTTTTCCAGCCAGTCCTTGGAACTCACCCTGTCCTCCTCCCGTCCGTCCCCGAACTTTTCTGCGTGCCCGAACCGCTGACGGTGCCCCGGCGGTGGGACGCGAGTCGCGTCCCACCGCCGATGGCGCGCGCCGGTGTCCGACCGGCGGCGGTCATTCGGGGTCGGCGACCGCGACCAGTGCCGCCCGCAGCAGCCGGTCCCCGAGCAGGTATCCCCGCCGCATCACGTCGACGCAGGTGGGTTCGGTGACCTCGCCGGAGGTCAGGTGCGCGACCGCCTCGTGCCGGGTCGGATCGAACGGATCGCCCTTCTCCCCGAACGGGGTCAACCCGAACTTGCCGAGCGCCGTGGTGAGCTGCTCGGCGACGGTGCCGAACGGACCGACCAGGTCACCGTGCTCGCGGGCCCGGTCCAGGTCGTCGAGGATCGGCAGCAGCGCGACGAGCACCGCCCCGGTGGCCTGCTCCGAGGCCAGCCCCTTGTCCCGCTCGACCCGCTTGCGGTAGTTGGCGTACTCGGCGGTCACCCGTTGCAGGTCGCGGGTGCGCTCGTCGAGATCGGCCCGCAGCGCCTGCAGTTCGGCGCCGAGCGGCGGGGCGGCCTCACTGGCCGACGTGGCGGGCTGGTCGGTGTCGGGTGCCTCGTCGGTCTCGACGATCTCCCCGGTCACCGGCTCGTCGACGGTCGCGGCGTCGGTCGGGTCCGGTCGGGTCGCCGGGCCGGAACCGGACTCCTGCGGCTGGTCGGTCGGCTCGGCGGCCGGCTCGGCCGGGCTGTCGGCCGGGCTGCCGTTGGCGTTCCCGCTCACGGTCTCCTCCTCCGGGCCCGGCCGGGCGTGCCGCCCGGCCGGGCGTTGGTCGGTGGCAGTCGCCGCGTCGGCCGGTTCGGCCGCCGCGTGCCGAGCGCTTCGGGTCCGCGTGCCGGTGGGATCGATCCGCCGCCGGTCCCGGATCACCAGACGCTCCGGAGCCTCACCCTCACCGCGCCCGGTCGACCTCGAACGACCGGCTGGTCGCCCGGTGCCCGCCGGATCGGCGGCCCGTGGTGTGTCCGTCATTCGACTACCTCGATCCGTACGACGCTTCGACGAAGATCATCGCTGGTTCCCGGTTGCGACGCGACGTCACTTCTTGTCGTCCTCGATGATCTCCGCGTCGACCACGTCGTCCGGGCCGGCGGCGCCGCCCGGTGCACCGGCGGCACCGGCACCCGGCCCGGCCGCACCCGGACCGGCCGCGCCCGGACCGCCCGGCTGCCCCTGCTGCTCGGCCTGCTGGGCGTAGAGCGCCGAACCGGCCTGCTGGGAGACCTGGGCCAGCTTCTCGTGCGCTGACTTGATCTTCTCGATGTCGCTGCCGGCCAACGCGCCACGCAGCTCGCCGAGCGCCTCGTTCATCTGGTCACGCGAGTCCGACGACAGCTTGTCGCCGCTCTCGGCCAGGAACTTCTCGGTCTGCCACTGCAGCTGCTCGGCCAGGTTGCGGGTCTCCGCCTCCTCCCGACGCCGCTTGTCCTCGTCGGCGTGGTCCTGGGCGTCGCGCATCATCCGCTCGATGTCGTCCTTCGGCAGCGCCGAGCCACCGGTGATCGTCATCGACTGCTCCTTGCCGGTGCCCAGGTCCTTGGCGTTGACGTGGACGATGCCGTTGGCGTCGATGTCGAAGGTGACCTCGACCTGCGGCACCCCGCGCGGCGCCGGCGGCAGCCCGGTCAGCTCGAAGGTGCCGAGCTTCTTGTTGTACGCCGCGATGTCCCGCTCACCCTGGAAGACCTGGATCAGTACGGACGGCTGGTTGTCGTCGGCCGTGGTGAAGACCTCGGAGCGCTTGGTCGGGATCGTGGTGTTGCGCTCGATCAGCTTGGTGAAGATGCCGCCCTTGGTCTCGATGCCCAGGCTCAGCGGGGTCACGTCGAGCAGCAGGACGTCCTTGACCTCGCCCTTGAGCACGCCGGCCTGCAGCGCGGCACCGACCGCGACCACCTCGTCGGGGTTGACGCCCTTGTTCGGCTCCCGACCGGTGAGCTGCTTGACCAGCTCGGAGACGGCCGGCATCCGGGTGGAGCCGCCGACCAGGATCACGTGGTCGACGTCGGCCAGCTTGACCCCGGCGTCCTTGATGGCCTGCTCGAACGGGCCCTTGCAGCGGTCCAGCAGATCCTGGGTCATCCGCTGGAACTCGGCCCGGGTGAGGGTCACGTCCAGGTGCAGCGGCGCCGACGGCGCACCGTCGGAACCGGCCGGACCGGCCGTGATGTACGGCAGGTTGATGCTGGTCGTGGTGGCCGCGGACAGCTCGATCTTGGCCTTCTCGGCGGCCTCCCGCAGGCGCTGCATGGCCATCTTGTCCTGGGCCAGGTCCACGCCGTGCTGGCCCCGGAAGGTCTTCACCAGGTGGTCGATGATCCGCTGGTCCCAGTCGTCGCCACCGAGCAGGTTGTCACCGCTGGTGGACTTGACCTCGATGACACCCTCGCCGAGCTCCAGCAGGGAGACGTCGAAGGTGCCGCCGCCGAGGTCGAAGACCAGGACGGTCTGCTCCTTGGAGCCCTTGTCCAGGCCGTACGCCAGGGCTGCGGCGGTCGGCTCGTTGACGATCCGCAGCACGTTGAACCCGGCGATCTCGCCGGCCTCCTTGGTGGCCTGGCGCTGGGCGTCGTTGAAGTACGCCGGAACGGTGATCACCGCGTCGGTGATCCGCTCGCCGAGGTACGCCTCGGCGTCGCGCTTGAGCTTCATCAGGGTACGGGCGGAGATCTCCTGCGGCGTGTACTTCTTGCCGTCGATGTCGACGGTCCAGTTGGTGCCGATCTCCCGCTTGACCGACCGGATGGTCCGGTCCGGGTTGGTCACCGCCTGACGCTTGGCGACCTCGCCGACGAGCACCTCGCCGTTGCGGGCGAACGCGACGATGGAGGGAGTGGTCCGGGAGCCTTCCGCGTTGGCGATGACGGTGGGCTCACCGCCCTCCAGCACACTGACGCAGGAGTTCGTCGTGCCCAGGTCGATACCGACCGCACGTGCCATGGTCGCTTCCTCGCTTCGTTCGTAGAGCAGGTGCCGGGGCACCGCCCCGCCGTACACCCACCACAAGTTGAGTGGACTTGACTCAATACTGCCACGATCGCAGCCACCGTCAAGTCAGGTTGAGCCGGGGGCGCGCAATAATGGCTCCCACCTGCACCGACAGCACAGGTGAGCCCATGAATCACGATCAGATCACCAGGCGCGCCGAGCCGGTTCAGGTTGTCTGGCATGCATAGATCAGGCACGCTCTACCCGTGACCACGCAGGGTGGACCGGCCGCGCCCAGCCCGAGTGCACCGGAACTTCCCGGAGCACTCAATCGACTACGCACTGCTATCGGCGGGACGGCGTACCCGCTGGCGCTGCCCTCCGCCGAGGAGGCCCGCGCCGTCGGTGCCGGGCTGATCGCCCAACTCGACGACTACCTGCTGCCCCGGCTCGCCCGGCTCGACGCCCCGCTGCTGGTGGTGGTCGGTGGCTCCACCGGAGCAGGCAAGTCGACCCTGGTCAACAGCCTGGTCCAGGCCCGGGTCAGTGCCACCGGGGTGCTCCGCCCGACGACCCGTTCGCCGGTGCTGGTCAGCCACCCCGCCGACACCGCCTGGTTCCGCCAGGGCGACCTGCTGCCCGGCCTGACCCGTACCGCCGGCCCCACCGACGCACCCGACGCGCTGCAACTCGTGGCCGCGCCGGCACTGCTGCCCGGGCTGGCCTTCCTGGACGCCCCGGACATCGACTCGGTCGTCGACGCCAACCGGGCGCTCGCCGTACAACTGCTCGCCGCCGCGGACCTGTGGCTGTTCGTCACCACCGCCGCCCGGTACGCCGATGCGGTCCCCTGGCAACTGCTGCAGACCGCCCAGCTGCGCGGCACCATGCTCGCCCTCGCCCTGGACCGCGTACCACCCGAGGCGGTCGACGAGATCACCGCCCACCTGCGGGAGATGCTCGCCGACAACGACCTCGACGACGTACCGATCTTCGTGGTGCCGGAAACGGTCGTCGACGGCCAGGGCCTGCTACCGGAGATCGTCACCGCGCCACTGCGGGAGTGGTTCGGCATGCTCGCCAGCGACGCGAACGCCCGGGCGGCGGTGATCCGGCAGACCCTCGACGGCGCGCTGAGCGCCCTCGCACCGGCCGTCGACGGGCTGGCCGCCGCCGCCGACGACCAGCTCGACGCCGCCCAGTCCCTGACCGACCGGGTCCGGTCGGCGTACCGCACCGCCGCGCGCGGCGCGGAGCAGGCCGTGCAGGACGGCCGGCTGCTGCGCGGCGAGGTGCTCGGCCGCTGGCAGGACTTCGTCGGCACCGGCGAGCTGTTCCGCTCGCTGGAGGCCCGGGTCGGTCGACTGCGGGACCGCGTCGTCAGTGTCGTCACCGGCCGACCGGCCCCGGCCAGCCAGCTGCGCAGCGCCATCGAATCCCAGCTGGTCACGTTGATCCGGGGGGCCGCCACCGACGGCGCCGACGCCGCGCAGCTGGCCTGGCGGGCGCACCCGGCCGGGGCCGCGCTGCTCACCCCCGAGCTGGCCCGCCCCTCGGCCGACCTGCCCGAACGCGCCGAGCGCCTGGTCCGTGACTGGCAACGCGACGTGCTCGAGCTGGTCCGCGCCGAGGCCGGCGACAAGCGGTTCGTCGCCCGGACCGCCGCGTACGCCGTCAACGCCACCGGCCTGGCCGTCATGGTCGCCGTCTTCGCGTCGACCGCGTTCATCCCCACCGGGCTGGAGGTCGCCGCCGCCGGTGGCACCACGGTGGCCGCCCAGAAGGTGCTCGAGGCGATCTTCGGTGACCAGGCCATCCGCAACCTCGCCAACCGGTCCCGGGACGGTCTGCTCCAGCGGATCCGCAGCCTGCTCGACGACGAGGCCGGGCGCTACCTCGACCTGATCGACGCGGTCGGGCTGCCGACGAGCATCCTCGGACCCGACACCGGGCCCGGTGACCGGCTACGCGCCGCCGCCGCCGAGGTCGAGCGGGCGCGCACCGGCGCCGGCCTGCACCGCGGTACGCCGTACCGGCTCCCGGACACCCTGCCGGGTGCCACCGGCTCGTTGCCGGGAGCGGTCGCGTGACCGGCTTCGTCGACCGCGTCCGTGGCGCGGTCCGCCGCGAACCCCACGTCGACGCCGACCAACTGGTCGCCCGCCTCACCGCGCTGGGCCGGTTCCTGCGCGCCGCCGACGGGCGGATCCCGGACCCGCAGCTCGGCGCGGCCCGCACCCTGGTCGAGCGGGCCGGAGCCCGGCTGACGCTGTCCCGCGAGCACACCGTGGTGGCGCTGGCCGGTGCGACCGGCAGCGGCAAGTCGAGCATCTTCAACGCCCTCGCCGGGATGGACCTCTCCCCCGTCGGTGTGCGCCGGCCCACCACCGGCAACGCCCACGCCTGCGTCTGGGGCCCGGTCGACGGTGCCGGCGAGTTGCTGGACTGGGTCGGCGTACTGCCCCGGCACCGCTTCGTCCGGGAGAGCGCCCTGGACGGTACCGACGAGGCCGGGCTGCACGGCCTGGTCCTGCTCGATCTGCCCGACTTCGACTCCGTCGAGTACGGCCACCGGCTGGAGGTGGACCGGCTGCTCGGCCTGGTCGACCTGGTGATCTGGGTGGTCGACCCGCAGAAGTACGCCGACCGGGTGATCCACCGTGGCTACCTGCGGGAGTTTCACCGCAACCGGGACGTCACGGTCGTCGTGCTCAACCAGGCCGACCGGCTCGACCAGTCCGAACTCACCCGGCTGATGGCCGACCTGCGCCGACTGCTGGACACCGACGAACTCGCCGGCGTACCGCTGCTGGCCACCTCGGCGGTGATCCCGGCCGCGATGGCCGAGCTGCGGGGGCGGCTGGAGCGTACGGTGACCGAACGGCAGGCGGCGCTGCGTCGGCTCGCCGGCGACCTCGACGCGGTCACCGACGACCTGGGCGACCTGGTCGGCCCGGTGGGCCGCGCCGAGGAGGAGATCAGCCGAGGCACCGTCCGACGGCTCAGCTCCGCGCTGGCCGACGCCGCCGGCGTTCCGACGGTCGCCCAGGCGGTCGAATCGGCGTACCGGCAACGGGCCGCCGCCGCGACCGGTTGGCCGATCAGCCGGGCCTGGCACCGGCTGCGCCCCGACCCGCTGCTGCGGCTGCACCTGCTCGGTTCCCGCCGGGCCGACGGCCCGCCCGGTGCGCCGCCCGACGGCCCGACCGACCCGCCGGCACCGCTGGCGGTGACGTCGTTGCCGCCGCCGAGCGCCGCCCAACGCGCGGCGGTCGACCTGGCGGTACGCGCCCTCGCCGAGCAGGCCGGCAGCCGGCTACCGGCACCCTGGCCGGCGGCGGTGACCGCCGCCGCCCATTCGCAGACCACCGACCTGCCCGACGCGCTGGACCGGGCCGTCGGTGCCGCCGATCTGGCCCCGGTCGACCGGCCGCTGTGGTGGCGGGCGGTCGGCACCCTGCAGTGGCTGGTGACCGCCGCCGCGGCCGCCGGGCTCGGCTGGCTGCTCGTCGGCTTCGTCGTCCGCGTGCTGGGTCTGCCGGCGCTGGAGTACCCGACGGTCGGGGTGGTGCCGGTGCCGACGGTGCTGCTGCTCGGCGGTCTGCTCGGCGGCATCCTGGTCAGCCTGCTGATCCGGCCGGTGACCGGATGGGCGGCCCGGCGGGCCCGCCGACGCGCCGAGGACCGGCTCTACGACGCGGTGGCCGACGTGGCCCGACGCTACGTGGTCACCCCGGTCCGCGCGGTCCTGGCCGCTCACAGCGACGCCAGCGATGCCCTGGACCAGGCCCGGTCCCGGTCAGGTCGCTGAACCGGCCCGGTTACGGCGCCAGGCGTGTCCGACATGTAACGCACTGGTGATGCCAGTTGCCGTGGGGCGGGCGTAGGGTCGAATCATGGCCACGCCAGAAACCCCCTACGACGCGGTGCTCGCGGCCGCCCGTGACGTGACCAAGTTGGAGTGTGCGCTCGACGCGGAGATGCTCGGCGCCGCCCTGCTGGGCAGTGTCTACGCCGTCGCCGAGACCGACCGGGCAGCCGCGGTCCGGGAGTTCGTCGGCAACTTCCTGTCCGCCACCACCCGCCGCCGGGCCGCTTCCGCCACCACGATCCGGACGGTCTTCGCCAGGCTCGTCCCGGACGCGGCCGGGGCAGCCGGCGTGAAGATCGGCAGCACCGCACCCGACTGGTCCAGTCGGCTGGGTCAGGTACGGCTGACCGGCAGCTACGCCTACGGCGACGTGTACGGCGACCAGACGTCCTACCTGGCGACCTTCGCCTACGACGACGACCTCGGCGGACCGGAGCACGCGGTGGTCGCGTTGGTCGACCACAACATCGGCATCACCAAGGACGTCTTCGTCGGCGGGCCGGCGGAGCGGATTCTCGGCCAGGTGCGGCAGATGTGCGCCAACGACGAGTTGACCTGGTTCCGCGAGGAGGACCCGGGGGTCCTGCGGGGCGAGGTCAGCCGGCATCTGGCCATCACCGACGGCCTGCGGGAACTGCCCAGCGAAGGCTCGCTCGCCACCGACCGGGCGTTGGTGGGTGCCCGGCTCGCGGTGCTGCCGGCGCCGACGTCCGTGGTGGCACCGCCCGGCGACGACCCCATCCCCGCCGATCGGCGGACCATTCTGGTACGCGAGTTCCTGGCCTCGCCGCAGGCGCGGCGGTTCGGCCTCGATTCGACCGGGACCAGCGACCTCGCCTCGTTGCACTTCTGCCTGAGCCTGGTGCTCGACCACTCGGCGAGCCTGCTCGATCCCGACCCGATGCGCTGGAGTCCGGCGGTGGCCGGGATGTTCCTGCTGGACTGGGTGCACCGGCGGGCGGTGCTCGACATCGACGACGCGGCGATGCTACCGGCCGTGGTCCGTGGCTGGGCCGCCTACGCCGGTCAGCAGCGCAACCTGCCGGCGGCAGCCATCACCCAGACCGACACCGCGATCGCCGAGATCGTGCCGGAGTTCGTCCGCCTCTACACCACCGGGGAGCGGCGCAGCCCGGCCACCGCAGCCGTGGCTCAGCTCCTCGCCGACGGCGTCGACCTCAACGATCCGCAGGCGCTGGACGCCTGGATCGACGCCAACCGGCAGCGGCTCGCCGACGAGCAGAGCTGACCGCCCGGCCGGACGATCCGCCGCGCGGGCCGGTGCTCGACGTGCCGGGATCGGCGGTGGGCGTCGGCTCGGGGGTCGGGCTCGGGCTGGGTTCCGGCGTCGGTGACAGGTCGGGTGCCGGGGACGGCTCCGGGGTCGCATCCGGGTCACCTTCGGCACCCGTACCCGGATCGCCCTCGGCGCCGGTCCCCGGGTCACCTTCGGCACCCGTACCCGGATCACCCTCCGCACCGGTCCCCGGGTCACCTTCGGCACCCGTACCCGGATCACCCTCCGCACCGGTCCCCGGATCACCCTCGGCACCCGTACCCGGGCCGGAGTCCGGACCGGTGTCAGGCGTGGGGCTGGTGGACGGGGTCGGTGCCGGCGTCGGGCCTGGTGTGGGGACGACCGGAGCCGGCGACGTCGGGGCGACCGGCGGCGGTGACACCGGTCCGACAAGTACCCCGCCGGACCCTTCGCCCCGCGACGGCGGCGGCACCGTGCGGGTGCCGGTCCACGGCCGGGCCGCCTGGGTCGGACCGCCGCCACCGGTGTCCGTGCCGTCGTGGTCGGCGGTGTCGGTCTGCGACGGGTTGGCGATCGGACTCGGCTGCGGGTATCGCACGACCGGGCCGCCACCGGGTTGGCCGAGCAGCGGTACGACGGCCGCTCGGCCGTCGCCGGTCGCCGTCACCGAGCCGGCCTGCAGCGTCGCCAGCATGGGCAGCGACGCGGTCGTCACCAGCAACGCCACGATCAGGGCGAACCGCCGCGCCGGACCGCTCAGTCCGGCGGTCGGAGCTGCGCTTTCCTGCGGCAGCGACACGGCTGGTCTCCTCGTCGGTGTGGCCTGACCGGTGGGCCACCGATCGTCGGCCCTGGATACATACTGAGGCAGTGACAGAAAGTTTTCCAGTTCAATACATCGTGTTATCAGAACCGGACGGATGAGTAACAGTCCCCCGAACGCCGCGCCACCCGGCAAGTTCCGCGCAACGCGGACATCACGTCTTCGGACCCGGACCGACCTATGACGCCCCTCACCTTCAATGCGAGTATGGACCGGACGGCACCGACGCCGCTGCCTCCGCCGCTACCCGTGGCGGACACGACTCGATGTTGTCCCCTTCCGGACCGGGTCCAGCCAGAATCCGGCCCGTGCCGCGCGGCAACCCTGACCGGGTCAGGCGCGGCGAGAGGACCTGCCTCGGCAGCAGCCGACAGCAGGACGAGCTGCGCGGTCGGGACACCCCCGCTGCCACGCACACACGATGGGAGAGACGGATGGCGAAAGTCGACCGCGGGACGGCGACCCGCGGCAGACCGGCCACGGCCCGACGGCGGACCACCCGGACCGCCGCCGACCCGGAGCTGGTGCAGCTGCTCACCCCGGAGGGCGAGCGCATCGACCGGGTCACCGGCCCGGACGGTACGGAGTACTCCGTCGACTTCACCGACGAGCAGTACCGGGGTCTCTACCGCGACCTCGTCGTGGTGCGCAAACTCGATGCCGAGGCGACCGCCCTGCAACGCCAGGGCGAGCTGGGCATCTGGGCCAGCCTGCTCGGCCAGGAAGCCGCCCAGGTCGGTTCCGGCCGGGCACTACGCGAGCAGGACATGGCCTTCCCCACCTACCGCGAGCACGGCGTCCTCTACTGCCGGGGCATCGACCCGATCATGCCGCTGGGGCTGTTCCGCGGCGTCGACCAGGGCGGCTGGGACCCCAACGAGTTCAAGTTCAACATGTACACGATCGTGATCGGCGCCCAGACGCTGCACGCGACCGGCTACGCCATGGGCATCACCATGGACGGTCGGACCGGCGGCGACGACGGCGAGGCCGTCATCGCGTACTTTGGTGACGGCGCGTCAGCGCAAGGTGACGTCAACGAGGCCTTCGTCTGGTCCAGCGTCTTCAACGCACCCATCGTCTTCTTCTGTCAGAACAACCAGTACGCCATCTCCGAACCGCTGGAACGGCAGACGAGGATCCCGCTCTACAAGCGCTCCTCCGGCTTCGGCTTCCCTGGCGTACGGGTGGACGGCAACGACGTACTGGCCAGTTACGCGGTGACCCGCGCCGCGCTGGACAACGCCCGGCACGGGCAGGGTCCGACGCTGATCGAGGCGTACACGTACCGAATGGGGGCGCACACCACCTCGGACGATCCGACCCGCTACCGGATCGCCAGCGAGGTCGAGGCGTGGCAGGCCAAGGACCCGATCGCCCGGGTCCGCGCCTTCCTGACCAGGCAGCAGATCGCCGACTCCGACTTCTTCGCCGAGGTCGACGCGCAGGCGCAACGGGACGCGGTCCAGCTGCGGGAACGGGTGCTCGCCATGCCCGATCCGCAGCCGGGCGCGCTGTTCGACCACGTGTACGCACACGGCTCACCACTGGTCGAGGCCGAGCGTGCCCAGTTCGAGCGGTACCAGGCGTCGTTCGAGGGAGGGTCGCACTGATGGCCGAGACACTCACTCTGGGCAAGGCGCTCAACGCCGGGCTGCGCAAGGCGTTGGAGGGCGACAGCAAGGTCATCCTGATGGGCGAGGACGTCGGCAAGCTCGGCGGCGTCTTCCGGATCACCGACGGCCTGCAGAAGGACTTCGGCGAGACCCGGGTGATCGACACCCCGTTGGCCGAGTCCGGGATCATCGGCACCGCGGTCGGCCTGGCCATCCGTGGCTACCGGCCGATCTGCGAGATCCAGTTCGACGGCTTCGTCTACCCGGCGTACGACCAGATCGTGTCGCAGGTGGCGAAGATGCACTACCGGTCGCAGGGCAAGGTGAAGCTGCCGATCGTGATCCGGATCCCGTTCGGCGGCGGCATCGGCGCGGTGGAGCACCACTCCGAGTCACCTGAGGCGTACTTCTCGCACACCGCCGGGTTGAAGGTCGTCGCCTGCTCCAACCCGCAGGACGCCTACACCATGATCCAGCAGGCGGTGCTCTCCGACGACCCGATCATCTTCCTTGAGCCGAAGCGGCGCTACTGGGAGAAGGCACCGGTCGAGCTGGAGACACCGCCGGGTACGGCGTACCCGCTGCACGCCGCCCGCACGGTGCGACCCGGCAGCGACGCGACCGTGCTGGCGTACGGTCCGATGGTGCGTACCGCCCTGGACGCGGCGACCGCTGCCGCCGAGGAGGGCCGCGAGCTCGAGGTGATCGACCTGCGGTCGCTGTCCCCGCTGGATCTGGCCGGGGCGTACGAGTCGGTCCGGCGTACCGGCCGGTGCGTGGTGGTGCACGAGGCGCCGACCAACCTCGGCCTCGGTGCCGAGATCGCCGCTCGGATCACCGAGGAGTGCTTCTACTCGTTGGAGTCGCCGGTGCTGCGGGTGGGCGGGTTCAACACGCCGTACCCGGCCTCCCGGTTGGAGGAGGAGTACCTGCCTGACCTGGACCGGGTGCTCGACGCCGTCGACCGCGCGTTCGGTTGGTGAGGGCCGATGTCGCGTATCAAGCAGTTCGACCTGCCCGACCTCGGCGAAGGTCTCACCGAGGGTGAGATCCTCAAGTGGCTCGTCGCGGTCGGCGACACGATCGAGTTGAACCAGCCGATCGTCGAGGTGGAGACCGCGAAGGCAGCGGTCGAGATCCCGGCGAAGTGGGGTGGGCAGGTCCAGGCGATCTTCCATCCGGAAGGCACCACCGTCGAGGTCGGCACCGCGATCATCGCGATCGACACGGATCCGTCGGCCGGCCCGACGGATCCGCCGGAGATCCCGCCGGCCGAGGGGGCGATCGAGCCCGGCATGATCGGTGGCCCGGCACCGGGCGGCCGCACGGCCGTCCTGGTCGGCTACGGCCCACGGACCACCGCGGCGGTCCGCCGGCCCCGCCGCACCGACGGGCAGGCACCGTCGGCGACCACTGCGACACCGCCGGCCGGTCCGGTGGCATCGACACCACCGGCCGCCCCTGCGGTCGAGCCGTCGGCCGGCGCAGGGACCGGCGCGGCCCGGGCGTTGGCCAAACCGCCGGTCCGCAAGCTCGCTCGGGACCTCGGGGTCGACCTGGCTGGGATCGTCGGCAGCGGTCCGCTCGGTTCGGTCACCCGCGACGACGTGATGCGGGCCAGCGCGCCGACGGTCGACGCCACGGCCACCGACGCGAACACCGACGTCGTGGTCGCCGCGTCCGCCGCCCGGGTCGGCACCGACCGGGAACGGCGGATCCCGGTCAAGGGCGTCCGCAAGTTGACCGCCGAGAACATGGTGGCGTCCGCCTTCACCGCGCCGCACGTGACCGAGTTCCTGACTGTCGACATCACCCGCTCGATGAAGGCGCTGGAGCGACTCCGGGCGCAGCCGCAGTGGCGCGAGGTCCGGGTCTCACCGCTGCTGATGGTCGCCAAGGCGATGCTGCTGGCCGCGGCCCGGCACCCGATGGTCAACGCCACCTGGGCCGGCGACGAGATCGTGGTCAAGGAGTACGTGAACCTGGGGATCGCGGCGGCCACCGAACGTGGGTTGATCGTGCCGAACATCAAGGACGCCGGCCGGCTCACCCTGCTGGAGCTGGCCGAGGCCATGTCGGCCCTGGTCCGTACGGCCAAGGCCGGTCGGACCGCGCCGGCCGACATGACCGGCGGAACGATGACCATCACCAATGTCGGCGTGTTCGGAGTGGACAGCGGGACGCCGATCCTGCCGCCGGGAGAATCGGCGATTCTCGCGGTCGGCACGATCCGCAAGGCACCCTGGGTACACAAGGAAAAGATTCGGGTACGGCAGGTCGCGACCCTGGCGTTGTCGTTCGATCACCGGATCATCGACGGCGAACTCGGGTCGGCGTTCCTCCGCGACATCGGCGCGTTCCTCACCGATCCCGAGGCGATGTTGCTCGCCTGGACCTGAACGCGCTCCCGCACCCCGACCATCACTACGAACGGCGTTGCAGTCACTACCGACTGCAACGCCGTTCCTCGTAGGTGACCGACGATACTTCGGATCTCCACTCTGGGCACCGAAGCTTCTAAGGCAGGTGGGCGGCGTCACCTTCAAATCGTTGGCAGCGGGCAGCGGATCCGAGGTTTACTTGAATCGGCCGACAGATGGCCGGCCACGCAGATCCACAGGAGAGCACGTCATGTCCATGATCGATCGAATTCGTCGACACCGGGAGACCAACCGCAGGGCCCGTGCGCTGGAGCGCGCGCTGCGCGCGACCGACTCCGCAGCGGTCCGGGACGAAATCCGCGCGATCGCACAGCGCTACTACAACTGAACTCGCCGCCGCGAGCCCTGCGCCACGCCACGACACACGTGCCACTTCGGCGGCACCGGGATTCCTCCGCTCGGAACGGACCGGTACGGTGGGCTCGGTCGTCGTCGGGTCGATCCGGCGCGCTGCGGACCAGATTCGGTCAGCCGCCGCCGGGCCGCCAGCCGACGCAATCCGGCTGGCCAGCCTCCGGTGATCTCGATCGCCGGGAGCGGGCGGGCCCGCCCGGCCGGACTACCGGTGTCACTGGTCGACCGACCAGCCACGTCGGTGGCACGGCACGGCTGACAGGTCATGGAGGAGGCGCACATGACGTCCGAGGGCACGCAGCATCCCGGCCAGGAGCCGGAGGAGGCAGGCACCGGCGGACCCGCGCCATACGCCAGCCAGCGACACGGTGTCGGTCAGGCGACCGGCGAGGCCGGCAGCGGCCCTGAGTCGCAGCAGTGGACCCCACCGGGCGGCGGCTGGGGCACCGGCTTCGGTGACCAGCCGGGTCGCCCCACCGGCTACCCGGCTCCGGCACCGTACCCGGCACCGCCCGGCGCGTACCCGCCGCCGGGCGGCCAGTCCGGCGAACCGGCACCGCGATCTCCCGGCGAGCTGAGCTGGACGCCGCCGCCCAGCATCCCGCCGCCCAGCATCCCGCCAGCGGCACCGTGGTCTCCGCAGCAGGCCTGGCGGACCGGCACCGACCACTCCGACCTACCGACCCCGCAGGCAGACCAGCCAGCCGGGCCGCCGGCACCCGGCGGCGGGTTCGGCGCGCTGCCCCAGCGCCAGCCCGAGCCACAGCCACTGCCGGACCCGCACCGCGACGCCGACGGCCACCGGCCGGGCGAGCCGCCACGGCCGACCGAGCAGTCCTGGCCGGGCGAGCCGCAGCCGTTCGTTCCCGGGCCGGTACAGAACCGGTTCGAGTCGCCGGCCGCGCCGCCCGTCACCGCACCGCCACCGACAGAGCCGGAACCCTCCCGGCACGGCGCGGCGCTGCCGTTCGCCCCGGCAGGTCCGACGCCGCTGCCGCCGCAGGAGGTCCGGGTCCCCGGTGCCTCGCTGGCCGCAGCCCTCGGCGGTGGCACCCCGACGCCGCTGAGCCCGGCAGCCCCACCACCGGCCCCGCCCGCCCCGGCTCCGGCGGCAGCACCGGCCGCGCAACCGGCCTCCCACGTCCCGCAGCAGCGCGGCCCGTTCGACGAGCCGTCCGCCGATGCCGACCGGCCAGCCTTCGGTGGCCCGTCGGCCGCCGCAGCGGGTGCCGGCGGAACCGCCGGCCGAGCGGTGAGCGCCAGCGCGTCGGTGCCGGCCGCGAGTCGTGTCTCGCCGCCCGCCGACCAGTCGGCGATCGTCGCCAACCGGCCGCCGGCCCAACCCCGGGTGTACGGGCGTCCGGCCAGCCCGGAGCCGGAGCCGTCGCCCGCCGACCGACCGGCACCGGAGCACCCGGGCGCGCCTCGACCGTTGCCGCCCCGGCCCGCTGGGCAGGTCGCGCCGCCGTTCGGTGCCCGTCCCGGGTCGGCCGCAGTCGCGCCGGGCGCCGGCAACGGCCAGGACGCCGCCGATCTCGCGCTACCGCACCTGAGTGCGGGGGCGCACATCCAGCCCGCGTCGCCAGCGGCGGCCGACGGCGGTCGGGGATTCCGACCGTCCGGTGCCGAACCGTACGGAGATCTGGTCGACCGGCCCGGTGACGGCGCCGGGCCGCAGAGCCCGCCGCACTTCGGCGCCGGTCCCCAGGGTCAGGCGCACCTCAACGCCGGGCCGCAGAGCCCGTCGGCCTTCGGTACCCGGCCGCAGAGCCCGCCGACTTTCGGTGGCACGCCGCAGGGGCAGCCGGCCTTCGGTGGCACCCCGCAGGGGCAGCCGGCCTTCGGCGCCCAGCAGAGCGCCCCGGACGGCTATCCGCCGGCCAGCGGTCCGACGCCCGCTGGTAACCAGTGGAACGCCCCCGATCCGGAGCAGAACCGGTTCGACGCGTTCCGCCCGGAGCCGACCGCCCCCGCAGAGCAGGAAGCGACCCCGGAGCCGGCCCCCCAGGTCCGCAACGGTCGGGTCCTGCTGGCGGTGCTGGTGGCCGCCGTACTGCTGGTGGCGATCCCGATGTCGCTGGTCTGGTTGATCACCCGGCCCGGTGACCAGGCGTTCGACCCGGCCGTGGGCGCGTGTGTCAAGCAGTCCGGCAACACCGCCGCGCCGGCGGACTGCGCCGAGCCGAACGCCTTCGAGGTGGTCGCCAAGGTCGACCGGGTCGACCAGTGCGCCGACCCGAACGCGCCGCACATCCAGGTGGCCGGCGACTCCGGACGCGAGCAGGTGCTCTGCCTCCAGCCGGCAGCCGCCGGCGACGACCCGGACGCGGGCACCGCTCCCGACCCCAGCTCGGCGCCGGACGCCAGTTCAGCGCCGGACAACTGAGCCCGCCGCAGATGCCGAGACCATCGTCGCCGCAACCCCGGGTGCGGGCACCGCAGCTCAAGGGCCGGCAGTGGCTGAACACGGCCGGCCGGACGATCTCCCTCGCCGACCTGCGGGGAAAGATCGTCCTGCTGGACTTCTGGACGTTCTGCTGCGTCAACTGCCTGCATGTGCTGGACGAGTTGCGCCCGCTGGAGGAGAAGTACGCCGACGTACTGGTGGTGATCGGCGTCCATTCGCCGAAGTTCGCCCACGAACGGGACCCGGTGGCGGTCGCCGCCGCCGTGGAGCGCTACGGCGTGACCCATCCGGTGCTCGACGATCCAGAACTGGACATGTGGCAGCAGTACGCCGCCCGGGCCTGGCCGACCCTGGTGCTGGTCGACCCGGAAGGTTACGTCGTCGCCACCATGGCGGGCGAGGGGCACGCCGAAGGCCTGGTCCGGGAGATCGACCAGCTGATCGGGGCGCACGAGGCGAAGGGCACGCTGCACCGGGGCGACGGCCCGTACGTACCGCCGGAACCGGCCGACACGACGCTGCGTTTTCCGGGCAAGGCGGTAGCGCTGGACGACGGCGCGCTGCTGGTCTCCGACTCCGCCCGGCACTCGCTGGTGGAGTTGGCACCCGACGGTGAGACGGTACGCTGGCGCATCGGCTCCGGGGCCCGTGGCCGCACCGACGGCGACGCCGCGAACGCCAGGTTCAGCGAGCCTCAGGGGCTGCTGCGGCTACCGGCCGAGGTCGCCGCCGTCGCCGGGTACGACCTGGTGGTCGCCGACACGGTCAACCACCTGCTGCGCGGGGTACGGACGAGCACCGGTGAGGTGGTCACCGTCGCCGGCTCCGGCCGGCAGTGGCGCTCCGGTGTCGACTACGACCCGCACGACGCGCTCGCCGTGGATCTCTCCTCGCCGTGGGACCTCGCCTGGTACGACGGTCGGGTGATCGTGGCGATGGCCGGGATCCACCAGCTGTGGTGGTTCGACCCGATCACGCGGACCGCCGGCATGTACGCCGGCACCACGGTCGAGTCGCTGCGCGACGGTCCCCTCCCCGACGTGTGGCTGGCGCAGCCGTCCGGCCTGGCGACCAGCGCCGACGGCCGGCAGCTGTGGATCGCCGACAGCGAGACCAGTGCGCTGCGGCAGGTCGTCGACGGGCATCTGCGGACGGTCGTCGGGCAGGGGTTGTTCGACTTCGGTCAGGTCGACGGGGCGGCGGCGCAGGCGCTGCTGCAGCACCCGCTCGGGGTCTGCGCGCTGGCCGACGGTTCGGTGCTGGTCGCCGACACCTACAACGGCGCGATCCGCCGCTACGATCCGGCCACCGACCGGGTGACGACGGTCCTGGACGGGCTGGCCGAGCCGAGCGACGTGCTGGTGACCGCTGACGGCATCGTCTGGGTGGTGGAGTCCGCCGCCCACCGGATGACCCGGATCGCGCCCGGGGCCCTGTCTGCGGCCGGGGCCACCGTCGACGGGGCACGGCACCGGACCGTACGCCCTCCGCTGCTGGTGGCCCCCGGTGAGGTGACCCTGGAGGTGGTGTTCACCCCCGCACCGGGGCAGAAGCTGGACACCAGCTTCGGTCCGGCCACCCGGCTGGAGATCTCAGCCGATCCGCCCGGGCTGCTGCGTCACGGTGCGGGCACGGACACCGGGCTGAGCCGTCGGCTGGTGATCGACCCGTCGGTGCCGGGCGGCGTACTGCAGGTGGTCGCCCAGGCTGCCACCTGCGACGCCGACAACGCGCATGCCGCCTGCCACCTGACCCGGCAGGACTGGGGAGTGCCGGTACGGGTCGACCCGGCGGGTGCGGCCCGCGTACCGCTGATCCTGCGTGGGGTCGACCCGGTCGACGATGCCGATGCCTGACCGGGCACTCACCCCGGTCTGACCGGGACGGTCAGACGAAGGCCGTGAGCGGGTGACCGGCCGCCTCCAACGACTGGCGGATCCGGCGGGCCAACGCGGCGGCTCCGGGCGTGTCGCCGTGTACGCAGATCGACTCGACGGGGCTGGCGACCGCCGTGCCGTCCGTGGCGGTCACGGTGCCCGACCTGGCCATCGACAGTGCCTGGGCGACGACCTTGCGGTGGTCGTCGAGTAGCGCCCCGGGTGTGTCGCGCGGCACCAGTCGGCCGTCCGGCTGGTAGCCCCGGTCGGCGAAGCCTTCGGCGACGGCACGCAGCCCGGCGCCGGTGGCCAGCTGGCTCAGCACCGAGCCGGGCAGGCACAGGATCGGCAGCGTCGGGTCGACGTCGGCCACGGCGGCGACCACCGCCGCGGCCTGGGCCTCGTCGACGCAGGCGGTGTTGTACAGCGCGCCGTGCGGTTTGACGTACCGGACCCGGGTGCCGGCGACCCGGCAGAAGCCGTCCAGCGCGGCGATCTGGTAGAGCACGTCGTCGCGGAGTTCGTCGAAGCGGTAGTCGATCCGCCGCCGGCCGAATCCGGCCAGGTCGCGGTAGCCGACCTGGGCGCCGACGGCGACGCCCCGGTCGGCGGCGGCCGCGCAGATCCGCCGCATGGTCACCGGGTCGCCGGCGTGGAAGCCGCAGGCGACGTTGGCGGAGGTGACGATGTCGAGCAGCGCGTCGTCGTCGCCGAGGTGCCAGACGCCGAAGCCTTCACCGAGGTCCGCGTTGAGGTCCATGGAACTCCACGGTAGTGCCCGGCCGGGCCTGGGCGAGCCCGGTGACGTCGTCGACCACTCCGATGACCGGGTATCCGCCGGTGGTCGGATGGTCGGCGAGGAAGATCAGCGGTTGACCGTCGGCGGGGACCTGGACGGCGCCGAGGACCAGCCCTTCGCTGGGTAGTTCGTCCGGGACGCGGCGGGTCAGCGGTGCGCCGGTCAGTCGGACCCCGATCCGGTTGCTCACTGGACTGACCAGGTACGGGGTGCCGAGCAGTCGCCGCAGCGCGGCATCGGTGAACCAGTCGGCGCGCGGGCCGAGTCGTACGGTGAGCCGGAGCGGGTCGGCCGGTGCCGACCAGGGGACGGGGTCGGCCGGCGGCGGCCCGTCGACGGTGGTCGGGGCGTCGCCGACCGGCAGGACGGTGCCGTCGCGTACCACTCGCGGCCCGATGCCGGCGAGGAGGTCGGTCGAGCGGCTGCCCAGCACCGGCGGTACGGCGATCCCGCCGGCCACCGCGAGGTAGCTGCGCACGCCGTACCGGGCGGGTCCGACGTCGAGATGGGCCCCGGGCGGCACCGGTACGGGGCTGAGGAAGCCGGCCGGCCGACCGGCGAGGCGGATCGCCGCGGGCGCGCCGGTGATCGCGACGGTGCCTCCGGCGGGCAGCCGCAGCCGGCAGCCGGTGAGGGTGATCTCCAGGCCGGCGGCGTCGGGCGGGTTGCCGACCAGCCGGTTGGCCAGCGCCAGCGCCGGCTGGTCGAGGGCACCGGAGCGGGGTACGCCGAGGTGTGCCCAACCGGGCCGGCCCCGGTCCTGGACGGTGCAGAGCGCGCCGGCCCGGACGACCTCGATCACCGGTCGCGCCGATCGACTGGTGGCACGTCTGGCGGTACGTCTGCCGTCGCGTCTGGTGGCACCTCCGGTGACGCATCGGCGGGGGTCAGCCGGACCCGGGTGCCGGGGGTGAGCGTGGCAGGCGGGTCGCGATCGAGGTCGAACAGCACCAGGTCGGTGTGGCCGACGAGTTGCCAGCCGCCGGGGGAGGCGGACGGGTAGATGCCGGCGTACGGCCCGGCGAGCGCGACCGAGCCGGCCGCGACGGTGGCGCGCGGCGTCGGCCGACGCGGTACGGACCATTCGTCGGGCAGTCCGGTGAGGTAGCCGAAGCCGGGCGCGAAGCCGCAGAACGCGACGGTGAACTCGGTGCCGGCGAGCCGGTCGACGACCTCGTCGACGGGTACCCGCCAGTGGCGGGCGACGTCGGGCAGGTCGGGTCCGTCGTACCGGACGGTGACGGTGACCGGCCGGGCGTCGGCGCTGCTGCGCTGGGGTGGCGGCCGCCAGCCGGCCAATGCGGCGGCGGTGGCGGCCGGGTCGGCCAGGCCGTCGAGCAGGATGGTACGGGCGGCGGGGACGATGTCGTCGACGGCGAGTTCGCCCTGGTCACGGCGGTGATCGAGGCCGGCCCGCCAGGCATCGATGGTGGCCGGGTCCGGCGCTTCCCATTCGAGCAGCAGTGCGCGCCGGCCGACGCGATGGATCCGCATGGGACCATCTTGGCCCCGCTGCTGTCAGCTGGACGTGAGGCGACTCACTACCAGTCAGTAACCTACGCTGCCGTAACCTTAGTGGGTGACCACCGAAGCACCCCTTCGCCTCAAGCCGGTCGACATCGGCAAACCCCGGATGCGCGGCTGGCTGCACACGTACGCCTTCTTCGTGGCCCTGGTCAGCGGCATCGTGCTCTGTGCGCTGGCCGCGACCCGGCCGGGCTGGACTCCGCTGATCAGCTGCGTCGTCTACAGCCTCACGGTCTGCGGTCTGTTCGGCACCAGCGCGCTCTACCATCGGCGGGTCTGGTCGGAGCGCGCCTACCAGGTGATGCGCCGGCTGGACCACTCGATGATCTTCATCTTCATCGCCGGTACGTACACCCCGTTCTGCCTGCTGCTCCTGCCGGGGCGCAGCGCGGCGACGCTGCTGACCGTCGTCTGGGCCGGTGCCCTGGGCGGGGTCGCGATGAAGCTGATCTGGCCCCACCTGCCGCGCTGGGCCGGCGCTCCGCTCTACATCGCGCTCGGCTGGGTGGCCGTCGCCGTGCTGCCCGACATTCTGCGCTACGGCGGCGTCACCGCCCTGGTGCTGCTGGTCGTCGGGGGCGCGGTCTACAGCATCGGAGCGATCTTCTACGCCCTGCGCCGGCCGAACCCCTGGCCGACGGTCTTCGGCCACCACGAGTTCTTCCATGCCTGCACCCTGGTCGCCGCGCTCTGCCACCACATCGCGATCTACTTCGCGCTGTTCGCCTGACCGCCGGCCGGCGGTCAGGCGAACAGCGCTGCAGTGGTCCGTGTGCGGCGGCGCGGGGTGCGCGTGCGGCGGCGGGGTGCGCCGCACGGGTCGGACCGCACGGGTCAGACCGGGCGCCCCGGGCGACGGACCTCGCGGTACTGCTCCTCGACGACGTGGTCGGACGTGGTCGGGGCGACAGCCGCCGGTTCCTCGGCGGCGGAGCGGGTCACCACGGCACGGCGGCGGCTCTGCCAGAACCACATGGTCAGGATCAGCCCGAACACACCCGCTGCCATCAGCACCCAGCCGACCGTGTTCAGGTTGAGAAAGCCCAGTTCAGCCTCGACCGCGAAGGCCAGGATGGCGCCCAGGGCGACAAGGAAGATGCTTCCGCCGATGCCCACTTCGTACCTCCTTGGCTACTGCCGGCACCGTCGTACCGGCCCGATACCGCTCGTGAGGTAGCGGCGGGCTCGGATGTACCCAGGCGGTTCTCGGCTCAATCAGGCATGCTGGGGCCATGACACGACGCACGATCGTGTTGCTGCGCCATGCCAAGGCCGAGCAGCCCGAGCAGATGAACGACTCAGAGCGTGGGCTCACCCCACGCGGGCATTCGGACGCCGCGCACGCCGGCCGCTGGCTGGCCGAGCACGACCACTGGCCGCAGGTGGTGATCTGCTCGCCCGCACGGCGGACCCGGCAGACCTGGCAGGAGGCGTCGTCGGCGGGTCCGGCGCCGTCGGTGCGTCACGAACCGTCGCTGTACGCCGGAAGCCCGGGTGACCTGCTCGCCGTGGTACGCCAACTCGACGCCCGGCACGAACGGGTGCTGATCGTCGGTCACAATCCCACGATCTCGGACTTCTCCGCGCTGCTCGACCCGCAGGGCATCGACGACACCGGGCTGCGCACCTGCGGTCTGGCGGTACACGAGTTCACCGGCGACTGGTCGCAGTGCCGGCCGGAGGCGGCGGCGCTGCTCACGACGTACACCGCTCGGGCGGCTGCGGTCGGCTGACGCCGACATGCGTATCCCGGGCGGCCGAGGCCGCCCGGGATACGCACGGTACGGGTCAGTTGGGTGGCTGTGGGGGTTCCGCTGGCGGCGGCACCATCTGCGCCGGATGGGAGAGCTTGTTCTCCTCGACGATCACCGTCCGTGCCCGGCGGCGCCGGTCGTTCCAGAACCAGAGCACGGTGAGCAGGATCGCCAGACCCGCGAGGATCAGCACCCAGCCCACGGCCTGTACGTCGAGCCACCACACGTCCGCCCGGACGGCGTACGCGAGGATGGCGCCTACCGCGATGAGGAAGATTCCACTGCCGATGCCCATGTGCTGCACTCCTTGTGCGGTCGCTACAAGTTGTGCGGTCGCCTGCTGATCTACCCGGCGGGCAGGGGCTGAAACGGCGGCGCCGGACGGTCGGCGAGCAGGGGGCTCCCGCCGACCGCCCGTGGCGGCTGAAGGTGGGTGTGGGTGCGCGTTGGCTACCTCAGCCGGTCAGAACGCCTCTTCGGGCAGATCCATCAGATCCAGGGCGGTCCCGGCGATGATCCGACGATCGGCACCGATCCGGGGCAGCACCTCGCTGGCGAAGAACCGGGCGGCCGCCACCTTGCCCTGGTAGAAGCTGCGGTCGGCGGCCGAGACCTCACCGGCGAGCGCGGTCAGGGCGACCTCGGCCTGCCGCTGCAGCAGCCAGGCGACGACGACGTCGCCGAGCGCCAGCAGCAGTCGACGGCTGCTCAGCCCGACCTTGTACAGCGAACGCTGCTCACCGCTCTGCACCTCGCCGAGCCAACCGGTCATCACGCCGAGGATGTTCTGCACCTCACCGAGGGCCCGGCCGAGTGCGGCGCGCTCCTCCTTGAGCTGGCCGTTGCCGCCTTCGGCCGCGATGAAGGCCTGGATCTCGCCGGCGACGGTCATCAGGGACTGCCCGTTGTCCCGCACGATCTTGCGGAAGAACAGGTCGAGGCTCTGGATCGCCGTGGTGCCCTCGTACAGGGTGTCGATCTTCGAGTCGCGGACGTACTGCTCCAGCGGGTAGTCCTGCAGGAAGCCGGAACCACCGAAGGTCTGCAGCGACTCGTGGCCGAGCAGCTCGTAGGCCCGCTCCGAACCGCACCCCTTGACCAGGGGCAGCAGCAGGTCGTTGACCCGTTTGGCGATCTTCACGGCCTCCTCGTCGCCGGCCGCCCGCGCGATATTGATCTTGTCCTGCCAGCTGGCGGTGTAGCAGACCAGGGCGCGCAGGCCCTCGGCGTACGCCTTCTGCAGCATGAGCGAGCGGCGCACGTCGGGGTGGTGGGTGATCGTCACCCGGGGAGCCGCCTTGTCGGTCATCTGCAGCAGGTCGGCGCCCTGCACCCGGTTCTTCGCGTACTCCAGGGCGTTGAGGTAGCCGGTGGAGAGGGTGGCGATGGCCTTCGCGCCGACCAGCATCCGGGCGTACTCGATGATGAGGAACATCTGCCGGATGCCGTCGTGTACGTCGCCGAGCAGCCAGCCCTTCGCCGGCACACCGTGCTCGCCGAAGGTGAGCTCGCAGGTCGTGGAGACCTTCAGGCCCATCTTGTGCTCGACGTTGGTGGCGAAGACGCCGTTGCGCTCGCCCAGCTCACCGGTGGCCCCGTCGAAGTGGTACTTGGGCACGACGAACAGCGACAGGCCCTTGGTGCCCGGGCCGCCGGCGCCCTCGACGCCGACCGGACGGGCCAGCACGTAGTGGATGATGTTCTCGCTGAGGTCGTGCTCGCCGCTGGTGATGAAGCGCTTGACGCCCTCGATGTGGTACGAGCCGTCCGGCTGCGGGATCGCCCGGGTCCGCCCGGCACCCACGTCGGAGCCGGCGTCCGGCTCGGTCAGCACCATCGTCGACGCCCACTGCCGCTCGACGAAGAGCTTGGCCCATTCCTTCTGCTCCGGGGTGCCCTCGACGTAGAGGGTGTGCGCGAAGGAGGGGCCGGAGGCGTACATCCAGACCGGCGCGTTGGAGCCCAGCACCAGGTCGGCGAGGGACCACCACAGCGCCCGGGGGGCGTTGGTGCCGCCGAGCTCCTCTGGCAGGTCCAGCCGCCAGAACTCGGCGGACATGAACGCCGCGAAGGACCGGCGGAACTCCTCGGGCATGGTGACCGTGTGTGTCACCGGGTCGAAGACCGGCGGGTTGCGGTCGCCCGGGACGAAGCTCGGTGCGAGCTCCTCGCGGGCTAGCCGCTCGACCTCGGCGAGGATGCTCCGGGCTGTGTCGACGTCCAGGTCCGCGTACGGTGCCTGACCGAAGGTGCGGTCGGCGCCGAACACCTCGAAGAGGTTGAACTCAAGGTCCCGAAGGTTGCTCTTGTAGTGGGTCATCGCGTGGTGGCCCCCGCTTCCCGGACGCTGTTACTGGTCAGTAACCACCACTGTATTACTTGCAGGTAGCCACCGACAAGCAACCCTTTACGGTGACCGAAGACACACAATCACTCTCGGCAAACCCTTGACGACCCCGTCACCAACCCTGAAGGCACTCGTTCTGCCCGGTAATAGGCTTATTGGACAAAAAAGAAGTAAAGCTGGATAGCACCAGGAGGTCGACATGTCCCTCATCCGACTGTTCGATGTGTTGATCGAGCCGGTCACCGCCCGGCGCTACGTCGGCCGGCACCGCGCCGTCGTGGCCGGCACCAGCTTCCTGACCGGCCAGCTGCACCTGGCCTGACCGGGGCGCCGCCAGCGACCTGTGCCCGGCCTGACCAGCGCTCCGACTGCCGGTCAACCGTCGGCGACGCCGACTTCCCAGCTGGGCACCGACGACGCCGGCACCGCGCCCGAGCCGGAATACTCCATCAGCACCAGGGCGATATCGTCGTCGAGCCGCCCGTACACCCACTCGATCAGCGCGGTCTCCAACGAGGCCAGACCGTCGCCGACCGTACCGTGACCCAGCAGTTGCCAGGCCCGGTCGGCAGTGGGAAAGAACGCGCCGTCGCGACGCGCCTCGCCCAGGCCGTCGGTGAACAGCAGCAGCCGGTCACCCGGTTCGAGCCGCTCCACCCGGGGCCGTACCACCGGCATGAACCCCAACGGCGGTGCCGGTGCCGGCGGTTCGAGCGGGATCACCTCGCCCCGGCGCAGCAGCAAGGGCGCCGGATGGCCGCAGTTGACGATGGTGAGCGTGCCGCCGCGCTCCTCGACCAGGGCCGCGGTGACGAAGTCCTCGTCCCCGACGCTGCGGGCGACCGCCCGGTCCAGGTCCGCGACCATGGCGCGCAGATCCGCCCGCTCGTAGGCGACGTGCCGGTAGGACCCGAGCACGATGCTCGCCAGCCGGACCGCGTCCAGGCCCTTGCCGCGCACGTCGCCGATGATCATCCGTACGCCGTACGGGGTGTCCAGCGCCTCGTACAGGTCACCGCCGATGTCCGCGGCGGCCGTGGCGGAGATGTAGCGTCCGGCGACGGCGAGCGTGCCGACCTGCGGCCCGAGCGGTCGCAGCACGGCCTGTTGAGCCACCGACGCAAGCCGGGACAGCTCGGCGATCTGCCGCGCCTGGCGTTCCCTGATCACCGCCACCGCGGCGGCGAGTCCGGTGGCAAGCGCGATGCCGACCACGTTCACCGCCGTGGCGAGAGAGACCATCTGCCCGGTCAACGCGAAGATGCCACCCATCAGGGTGGCCAGCACTCCGATGGAGAGCACGACCCGCCAGGTGGCGAAGGCGGCGGCCAGGAACGGTGCCGCCGCGACCAGCCCCACGTAGTTCGCTCCGGAGCCGTCGGCGATCTCCACGACCGACACGAGCGCGAGCAGCACGAGGGCCGCGCCGAGGCCGACGCGGGATCCGGAGCTCAGTGGGCGGCGGCCGCCCATCGGTGTGATGCGCATGGGTACGCGAAACAGCATGACTCATCGGCTGCGACGGCCCAATGCTGTTGACCCCTTGTCTGACCCGGTTCTGGCCACCTGGGGTATACGACGCAATCTGGTTTTCTGGTCCGAGCGGGCGGGACGTGTCTGGTTGCTCAACCTGCGGGTATAACTCGGATTGGCACAACCCGCCGCTGACCTGCACTTGAGCACTGATTGGTGACTCAGTCTTCGCGGTCAGTCGTCGAGGACCTCGTACCGGACGTCGAGGTGACCGGCAGAAAGGGGGGCGATCCGCTCAAAAGCCCCACGAGCCAGGTCGAGGCAGCGTCCGTCGACGAACGGACCCCGGTCGTTGATCCGCACCACCACGGCGGCACCGGACTGCGGATTGGTCACCCGGACCCGCGTACCGAAGGCCCAGGTGCGGTGCGCGGCGGTCATCCCCGACGGGTCGAACGACTCGCCGTTGGCGGTCACCTGGCCACTCGCGTAGTACGACGCGCCGCAGGTGCCGCTGGAGACCACCGAGTCCCCCGTCGTCGACGCCGACGGCGGTGCGGCCGTCGTCGGCGACGGCTCCGGCGACGGGGTCGTCGCCGCCCGGTCGGCGCCACGGGCCGCCCGGTCACCGCGCGGGGACTGCGCCGGGGTCGGCGTACCGGTGGCAGCCGGCGCCGACGTCGCGGTATCCGATGGCGACGACACCGCCGCCGACGGTGACGCGACGCCCGACGGCGCGACGTCGATCCATTCAGCCGTACGTGACGAACCAGCGGTCCACTGGACCGCAGCCGCCGTACCCCCGGACACCCCGCCCACCACCAGCGCCACCACCAACCAGGGCGCGAACCGCAACCGCGATGAACGGGCAGTGCGATGCCGTGACGTCATGGGGCGCTCCTGGGCGAGGGGACAACATAACCGTCGCGCAGGGTAGTCGCAGCAGCGCTTGGCCTGTCAAGGTGCGCATGGGCAACGCCCGACAACCGGGCCACAGCGGTCACGGCATCCGCCGGGACGTACGTCGCGACACCGTCGGGGTATGAGTCGCGGCACCGTCGGGGTGTACGTCGCGGCATACTCGGCCGGTGACCGACGGGATCCGACGCCTGCTGATCGACACGTTCCGCTGGCACGACCCCGGCCCGACCAGCAGCCACCTCGTCAGCGACATCTCCGGCTGGTGGCGCGACCCGCAGATCCTCGCTGCGCTCGGGCCCGCGCTGGCCGCGCTCGCCACCGACGAGGGCCCCACGGTGGTGATGGCACCCCAGGTGACCGGGCTGCTCATCGCCCCACTCGTGGCGAACGCGCTCGGCGTCGGCGTGGTGCCGGCGTACAAGGAAGACCAGCAACGAGCCATCGCCGACGCCACCACCTGGACCACGACGGCACCCGACTACCGGGGACGGACCCTGCGGCTCGGCATCCGCGACCGCCACCTGCGCCCCGCCGACCGGGTCCTGCTCGTCGACGACTGGGTGAGCACCGGCGCTCAGCTCCGCGCGATGGCGCAGCTCGTCGCCGTACGGCAGGCCACCGTCACCAGCAGCGCGGTGATCGTCGCCGACTGCCCGCCGGCCGTCGTCGACGAGCTACGCATCCGGAGCCTGCTGCACAGTACGGAACTCTGACCCACGACCGACCCGGCCACGAGCTACGGCGTCGCCTCGTGCCCTGGTCGACCGGCGGTGCGCCGGGACTGCTTCATCTCAGCCTCGTGGATGTGCCGGCGCCCGCCCGCCAACTCGTCGCGGGCCGCCCGCTCGATCTCCTGGAACGCCGCGTAGTAGCCGTCATCGAACTCCTCGACCAGCTGGAACGTCCACCGGCCCGGCAGCACGTTGCGGCCGATCAGCTCGTTCTGCACCCGCTCGGCGATCCCCAGGTGACCGGCGCCCCGCAGCAGCTGCACCACCCGGTCCAAGGTCGCGTCCGCACCACCGATCAGCTGGTGCATCGAGTACAGGTGGCCCCGGGCGCGATGCACCGTCTCCAGTGCCTTGCTCAGCTCGCCCAGTGCGGCCACCGTGGCGTCGTCCACCCCGGCAGGGCGGGAGTGGGCGGCGTCCACCGAGCGCGGATCCGTCGATTCCGGCATGGACCATTAGTATCAGGACACGCGCCGGAACGACCGTCGGTCCCGGATCAGCCACTACCGGTAAAATCGTACCGGTGCAGCGGTCGGCCCGGATCATCTCGGTGGTCACCCCCGTCCATCCGCCGAGCATCCCGTTCCTGACCGATGCGTACGCCGCACTACGCGACCAGCGACTACCCGCCGGCTGGCAGTGGCGCTGGCTGGTCCAGGAGGACGGGCAGACCGGCGCGGTCGCCGACGCGCTACCGGACGATCCGAGAATCAGTACGGGCACCAACCGGCCCGGTGGGCCGGGCGTCACCCGCACCATGGCGCTGTCCCGGGTGGACGGGCCGCTGGTGAAGGTGCTCGACGCCGACGACCGGCTGACCCCCGGCGCGCTCGCCCGCGACATCGCGGTCCTCGCCGCCGACCTGACGGTCGGCTGGACCACCTCGCAGGCGCTGGACCTGGCCCTGGACGGCAGTACCTCGGCGGTAGCCACCGACCCGGCACCCGGCCGGCTGCCCGCCGGGACGGTGCACCGGTCCTGGCAGGCGAACGCCCACCAACTCCCGGTGCACCCGGCGACCCTGTGCATCCGTACCGACCTGATCTTCGCCCTCGGCGGCTGGATGGCCCTGCCCGCCTCGGAGGACACCGGGCTGCTGCTGGCCGCGAGTACGGTGAGCGACGGCTACTTCATCGGCGAGGCAGGGCTGCTCTACCGCAAGTGGTCGGGTCAGGTGACCAGCCAACAGGCTCACTGGGCACCGGCCGAACGGGCCGCCCGGATCCGCGTCATCGACGCCCGGGTGGCAGCGCTGCGTACCGTGACATCGGTGCCCGATCCAGCGTCCGGGCGCGTCCGAATCGGCTGAGCAGGACCGTTCGAGTGGAGCGGGTGACGGGAATCGAACCCGCACTGTCAGCTTGGGAATCGCCGGGCGCCGGCCCGTGCCGGTGTCAGCTCCGCGTGAAAACTGACCACGTGGTTCCGGCTGAATCGGGACCACCTCCTGAAGCATCGGGAGGTGCTGAGCGTGGAGGACTGGGCGGAGATCCGGCGGCTGCGGCGGTCGGAGGGTATGGCGATTCAGGCCATCGCACGGCGGTTGAGGATGTCTCGCAACACCGTGAAGAAGGCGTTGGCCAGTGATGAGCCGCCGCGGTACCGACGGGCTGCGAAGGGCTCGATCGTGGACGCGGTCGAGCCGCAGATCAGGGCGTTGTTGGCGGAGTTCCCGGACATGCCCTCGACGGTGATCATGGAACGGGTCGGGTGGACCCGTGGGAAGACGGTGTTCTGTGACCGGGTGCAGCGGCTGCGGCCGTTGTTCCGCCGGCCTGACCCGGCGCAGCGCACCGAGTACCTGCCGGGTGAGCTGGCGCAGTGTGATCTGTGGTTCCCGCCGGCGGACGTGCCCCTGGGGTTCGGTCAGGTCGGACGGCCGCCGGTGATGGTGATGGTGTCCGGGTACTCGCGGTGGCTGACGGCGGTGATGATCCCGTCCCGGCAGTCGGCGGATCTGCTGGTCGGACACTGGACGTTGATCTCCGGGTGGGGTCGGGTGCCCAGGACGTTGGTATGGGACAACGAGTCCGCGGTCGGCCAGTGGCGTGCCGGCAGGCCGCAGTTGACCGAGGCGATGAACGGCTTCCGTGGCACTCTCGGGATCCGCGTGCTCCAGTGCCGGCCGGCGGACCCGGAAGCCAAAGGCCTGGTGGAGCGGGCGAACGGCTATCTGGAGACGTCGTTCCTGCCCGGGCGCCGGTTCAGCTCGCCCCGGGACTTCAACGCCCAGCTTGCCGAATGGCTGGTACGGGCGAACCAGCGTCGGCACCGGGTGCTGGGCTGCCGGCCGGTGGACCGGTGGGAGGCCGACCGAGCGGCGATGCTGACGCTGCCGCCGGTCGCGCCGGTGGTCGGCTGGCGGCGGAGCACCCGTCTGCCCCGCGACCACTACGTCCGGCTGGACGGCAACGACTACTCGGTGCACCCGATGGTGGTGGGCCGCCGGGTCGACGTGGTCGCTGACGCCGACCGGGTGCAGGTGCTCTGCGAGGGCCGTCTCGTCGCCCGGCACGACCGGTGCTGGGCGCGGCATCAGAGCATCACCGACCCGGCTCACCGTCAGGCCGCCGCCGATCTGCGGACCGCCGCGCGGCAGGCGCCGGCACCGGCGGTCACGGCCGAGGTGGAGCACCGCAGGTTGGCCGACTACGACCGCATGTTCGGTGTCGATGCCGAGGCGGCCGCGTGATGGCCTCCAGAACGACCGGCAACCGCAACGTCTCCTCCGAGATCGCTTTCCTCACCCGTGCGTTGAAGGCGCCCTCGTTGGCGGCGTCGGTGGACCGGCTCGCGGAGCGGGCCCGGGCGGAGTCGTGGACGCACGAGGAGTTCCTCGCCGCCTGTCTGCAACGCGAAGTGGCGGCCCGGGAGGCCCACGGCGGTGAGGGACGTATCCGGGCGGCGAGGTTCCCGGCACGCAAGAGCCTGGAGGAGTTCGACTTCGAACACCAGCGGTCGTTGAAGCGGGAGACGATCGCCCACCTGGGCACTCTGGACTTCGTGGCGTCGAAGGAGAACGTCGTGTTCCTGGGGCCGCCCGGCACCGGCAAGACCCACCTGTCCATCGGTCTCGGTATCCGGGCCTGCCAGGCCGGACACCGGGTCGCGTTCGCCACCGCCGCTCAGTGGGTGTCCCGTCTCGCTGACGCCCACCACGCCGGCCGGCTGCAGGACGAGCTCGTCAAACTCGGCCGGATCCCGCTGGTGATCGTCGACGAGGTCGGCTACATCCCCTTCGAAGCCGAAGCGGCGAACCTGTTCTTCCAGTTGGTTTCGAACCGCTACGAACGTGCCTCGCTGATTGTCACCAGTAACAAGCCCTTCGGCCGGTGGGGAGAGGTCTTCGGTGATGACGTCGTCGCCGCGGCCATGATCGACCGGCTTGTTCACCACGCCGAGGTCATCTCGATGAAGGGCGACAGCTACCGGCTCAAGGACCGCGACCTCGGCCGCGTCCCGGCAGCGACCAAGACCAACGACTGAAGATCAACCAAACCGGGGTGGTCCAGTTTCAGCCGGACCACGGTGGTCACGATTGGGGCGGCGTTGACAGCCGGCCTCAGCCCCAGTTCACTGCGGCCCCACCTGGCCTGGAACGGCCCAGCCCTTGCCGGCGGTCGAGTAGACGTGTCATCCTAGCCAGGACAGGTTTCGTCGGACAAAATACGACGCGTGGCCAGGTACAGGTACTCGTGGGCGCAGTCCGCCAGCAAGCACAACATAGCGCAACATCGATCACGGTACGTCATCGAACACTGCGGTCAGCCGTACGTCCTCTCTCCAGAACCCCCGGACCGACCCGAACGGCTGCTGTTCCTCGGCGACGACAGAGACGGCGTTGCCCTCGAAGTCGTCGCCATCGAGTTGCTGGACGGGACGCTGCGCGTGATCCACTCGATGGAGATGCGATCCAAGTACAACCGGCTCTACAAGGAGGCGAAGCCATGGCGGGTGTAACGCGAGCAACGAAGGACCGAACGACCTCCACGACCTCTGACAAGGCAAAGGCACCACGCCGCGCAACCACCACCGGAGTCCGGGCGACTCGGGCAGCCAGCCGACAGGCCAAGGACGGTACGGCGCTCACGTCGCAGCTGGAGAGCGAGCTGGTGGCGGAAGCAGAGGCTGGGTACGACCCCGCCAGTCTCGCCCCTCGCCGGGTCGGCAGACCGTCTCTCTCCGGCAGTGGTGGCACCTCACACAAGATCAGCATCCGAGTTGACGATCAAACCTACGAAATGATCAAAAAAGTGGCAGAGCTGACCAACCGCAGTCCCAGCGAGTTGATCCGTGAAGTGCTGCAGGCCGCGTACCCACGAAAGTAGCGATCCGGCGACCCACGCACATGAAGCAGAAGGCCCTGGTTGGGATTGTGGTCCTGACCAGGGCTTTCGGTGTGGAGCGGGTGACGGGAATCGAACCCGCACTGTCAGCTTGGGAATCGCCGGACACCGCCCCGTGCCGGGCTCGTCCGCCAGGTCACGGCGGCCTCGCCTGGCCTGTGCTGGCCTTGATCATCCCGGCCTACTGGCACGCCAATGGCACGACCGGACAGCGCGGGAGACCCCACTAGGCATCGCCCCCGGCTTCCACCGATGACGGCCGTACGACCACTTCCACCTTCACAAGTAGCGTCACCCATTGCGCTGGTCCACAGAGATTGGCAGTATCAATCTACGTGAGCCTAAACAGCGAGCCACAGCGTCCATACGCGGAACTCCCAGGCGGCATGACGGAGGCCGACCTTCTGCAGGCCGTGATGCACTCGGGCTACCCACTGCAGACTGCGGTTGCGGACGCATTGCAGCGCCTCCTTGACGGGATAGGCAATTACGGAGCACTCCAAGAGGAATGGGCTTTCATAGATTCCGAATCTGGACAAACAAGATCGATTGACGTCTTCTTTGAGACTTCATTGTATCGTCGAAAAAACGGGTTCGAAGATCGAATTCCCGTCCACCCATCACTTAACCTATTAGTCGAGTGCAAACAAAGCAAGTTGCCGTATATATTTTTCGTCCGCCCCACCCCTCCCGAACAGGTTTACAGCTTCCCCGAGATAGCCGGCCTGAGGTCGCCAGACATTGAGTTCTTCTTCCAAGAAGACGGCGCATTCACTGGCGGCTCGTATTTCATGAGCCTCCACGATGTATTCTACGCTTGGGAAGATGAATTTTTTGATTCACCGGCCCCCTTCGCGCTTTCGCTATCGAAGGTGGCGCACAAGTCTGGCGGCAAGATCGAGCTTACAGGAGAGGATGCGTATCGAGCGCTAACTCTTCCCTTAATGAAGGCCGCCGACCACTTGATCGATCGATGCAGGCCAACAGAGGACACCGAAGGGCTCGCCTGTAGATTTTTGGTCTGCTTGGCCGTTCTTCGCGCACCCATGTTCAGCGTAATGCGAGTCGATGGGGAGGACCACATGGCCGCAATTCCATGGGTCCGCGCCGTCAGGCTCGAACCTCCCCAGGACGCCAAATCACGAAGCCCACATAGCATCGTCCGCTACTTCGACGTCGTTCACGAAAGCTACCTAGACGACTATTTAACACGCCTTTCGCAAGCTTTCCTTATGTTGGGAGAACGGATAGTCGCAGGGGCAGATGTTATAGCCGCAGGACGCGCTATATCCGAGGAAGGAGAGCGAACCTGGTCGAATATGCGCCCAATATTACACGAAGTGGACGGACCACACCGGAAGTCTCGGCATCGAATGCGGATATCCAAAACCAGACCTCGGGCAACTTTCCAAATTCCTCCCGATGGCTGATCCGGGTAGCAATGGGCGGGATATATCCCAGGAAGGGAGCGCTCCCACCGGAGGCTCAACTACATGGCGCGGTGCGGCGGGCGGCTGCCCGGCGGTGACGGTGGTTTTCCGCCCCGGCCGCGTAGCGGTCCGGGGCGGCTTGCCGCCGGGCGGTGTTCCGCCCGCGCGCCGCGCCGGGCGCGGCGTCTTGATCCAATACAGAACTATTCGGCAACTCCGGAAGGTAGTGCGGAAGGTAGTGCGATGGGCGGCGGCTGTTGCCGGCACCCGACCTGCATAAACGACAGGAGATCCGACTTCTTGCTGGTCGCCGGCCAGCGCTGCGGAAGTAAGTCGGGACCAAGCCGACCCGCACCGCAGCCGCGCCAGCGGCGAGGAGCGGAAGCGGCGCGGTAGTGGGTGGTCTTCTTCGGTCCGGCTAGCTGCTACCTGGCGCAGGGTGCTTCGTGGGCGTGGAGTTGTTCGCAGCGGGTGCCGTCGGGTTGTTGGAGGTTGCAGATGACGCGGTGGTGTTGGGTTTGGTCGCCTTCGATGGTGACGGTGGTTTCGGGGTAGTCGAGCCCGCGTAGGTAGGTGCGGAAGTCGGCGAGGGTGACGGCGATGGTGTGGGCCATCTCGACGGCTTCCGGGAGGTCGCGGGCGTGGATGGGGATGTGGATGACGTACCGGGGTTGCTCGTTCGCGTCGGCGAGGGTGGTTGGCCGGGGTGGGGGTACGGGGGTGAAGTAATCGGCCGTTGGTAGGTCGGTGGTGTGCTGGCCGTTGGTCATGGTCGGGAACCTCCGGTGGGTGCGGATGTGGAGAGGGCCGGTCGGGGCCGGGTTAGGTCGGGGGTCCTGTCCCCGGTCCCCGACCGGTGTTGGTGTCGTGCTCACCTGCCGGCGCGGCTATGGAGGGCTGCACGCCGGCAGGGGTTTTCGCGCGACTGGGGTAGTGAATAGGGATTGGTGTGTCGTCGCATCCACGGTGCGGGACTGGTGGGGGACGTCTTCGTATTCTGCGAAACGTCGGGGGACGGGGTTGAAACGTCCTGGTGGTTGTTCGTCTAATAGTGGGTATGAATGAACGTCTCCGGACGGTGATGGTTCGTCGTGGTGTGCCGGTGGAGGATCTCGCGGCTGAGTGTGAGGTGGATCCGAAGACGGTGGAGCGGTGGATCAGTTCGGGGCGTGTTCCGCATCGGCGGCATCGTTGGGTGGCGGCACGTCGGTTGGGTGCGGAGGAGGCGTATCTGTGGCCGCAGGTCGCGGAGGTGAATGATCGTCGTCCGGAGGCGTCGCGGGCGGAGTTGATCGAGGTGTTCGCTGATCGGGCGTCGGTGCCTCGGGAGTTGTGGTTACGGCTGTTGGGTGAGGCGCGGGAACGGGTTGACGTGTTGGTGTTGGCGGGTGCGTTTCTGTCGCAGGTGCAGCCGCGTATCGGTCGGGTGTTGGCGGATCGGGCGGGGGTGGGTGTGCGGGTGCGGTTGTGTTTCGCTGATCCGTCGGGTGAGGCGGTGGCGGTGCGGGATCGTGAGGATTGCCTGGTGGGGACGTTGGGCGCGATGATCCGTAGCTCGTTGACGCACTACCGTGGTCTGGTCGGGGTGGAGGGGTGCGAGGTGCGGTTGCATCCGGTGACGCATCACGTGAGTGTGGTGCGGTTCGATGATGAGGTGTTGGTGACTCCGCACGTGTTCGGGGAGTCGGGTAACGCGAGTCCGACGTTTTATTTCCGCCGGGTGCAGGGCGGGAACATGTTCGATCATTATGTGGCGGGGTTTGATCGGGTGTGGGATGCAGGTGTGCCGTGGGCTGGTGATGTCGGCTGATCTGGTGTGACCTGTGATGAGTGACGCCCCGGTTTCCGCGTTTATGCGGTCCGGGGCGTCGGTGTGGTGCGGGTGACGGGGTTAGAGTTCGTCGGGGTTGAGGGTGGTGGCGATTTCGGCCATGCTGCCGATGATGGCGTCTGCTTTGGTGAGGCTGTGGTACTTGCGGGGTTTGTTGGCGTATCCGATGGTGGGCATGTTGATGGCTTGGGCGGCTTCGATGTCAGTGGGTGAGTCGCCAATGAGTACGCATTCCTCGGGGTGGGTGTGGAGTTCACGGACGGCGGCGAGGACCGGGCCGGGATGGGGTTTCATGCCGGCGGGGTCGGCGTACGGGCGGCCGATGACGGGGTGGATGTAGGCGGCGAGCCTGCGGGCGATCAGGTATTGGGTGACGGCGTCGGCGCTGTTGTTGGACACGATCGCGATCCCGCGTCGGGCGTGGTGGGCGGCCACGATGACTTCCCGCGCGTACGGGGTGGGTTCGGCGACGGCGACGGCGTCCACCTCGGCGGCCCGTAGCGCGTCGTCGACCCGGCGGACGATGGCGGGCCGGTTCAGGGCGGCTGTCCAGCGCAGCACGGCGAGCGGATCGGCTTCGTCGAGCAGGTCCGGCGGAATGGTGACGCCCTGGTCGACGAGCAGCCGGCGCAGAGTTGCGGCGACCTGAGGCGCGGGGTGGTTGGCGAAGACCTTGCAGACGGGTCCGTCGAAGTCGAGCAGCAGGAACCGGGCGCGGTCGATGACGGCGGCGAGTTCGGCGTTCATGACGTGTACTCGCGGGCGATGGTGGTCCACATGCTGTTGAACCAGGCTCCGGCCTGCTGCACGTACAGGCCGTCGTGTGAGGCGTCGTCGTCGCTGGGGGTGAACGGGAACAGGATGGCGTCCTTGCCCATGGCGTCGTAGATGGCCATGGGTTGGCCGTCGACGCTGACGGTGTGCTCCACGACGGGGTAGAAGCCGAAGAACGCTTCCTCGTCGTTGATGACGAACAGCTTGAACAGCGGGGCCGCGCCGTGGACCCGTACCTCGGTGGTGGCGACCTTGACCAGGTCGAGATCCGCCAACTCCTGGACGGCGTCGACGATGGCGTGGATGGACCGGTTGGTGATGCGGGCCGACCGGGCGCGGATGCGGGGGTCGTCGGCGCGGTCCTCGGCCCGGCACGGGATCGCCATCGGGGCGTTCATGTCGGAGATCAGGATCCGGATGCGGATCGATTCCGGGGTGAGGCGGCCGATGCGGACCTTGTCCAACGTCTCCTGGATGGCGTTGTGGAGGGTCTCGCCGGAGAAGCCGGCGAAGTCGATCGCTACGTGGGTCGCTTCGAAGGCGCGCTCGATGTGCGGGCGTAGACCGACGGGGCGTTCGGTGTTGGCGCGTACGAACGTGCCGCTGCCCTGGCGGGTGACGATCAGCCGCTCGTCCTGGAGCTTGCGTAGGGCGGCTTTGATCGTCTCGCGGGCGACGGAGAAGCGTTCGACCAGCTCGTTTTGGCTGGGCAGCTTCTCGCCGGGGGCGAACTTGCCGGTTTTGATCTCCGCGCGCAGGGCGGCGGCGATCTGCTGGGACGGGGTGCGTGGGTCGTCGGGGTCAAGAGCCATGCCCCGGACCATACCTGTTGACTAGCCAGGCTAGATGTCCCGTGTCCAAGTGTTGACATGGCTAGCCAAGTTGGCCTACCTTTGATCCACACACCTGGCTAGTCAAGCCGGTCAGGTCTACGAGTGGAGGTAGAGCAGTGGCTCTGCGAGGCGGGACGAGGTTCTCGGTCCGGTGTTCGGACGTGTTCCCGGCGGGGTGCGCGTTGGTGCCCGAGTCGTTGGGTGAGGTCGAGGACTACGACGAGAAGACGGGCCGGCGGTCGCCGGCGAAGGACAAGCTGACGGGTCAGCGGGTGTGGCAGGTCCGGGTGATGGACCTGGACCCGGAGTTGGGCAAGCGGTCGCGGGAGACCACGGTCAAGATCTCGGCGGACTACCAGCCGGTTCCGCCGACCGGGGTTCCGTTCGAGCTCGTCGAGTTCGATGACGTGACGGTCACGCCGTACGTGGCGTCCAACGGGCGGATGGCGTACTCGCTGCGGGCGTCGGGGATGCGCGCCCCGGCCGGCGTCGCGTCCAACGGCACCGGTAAGGCGCGGGCGGCGGCGGGCTCGGCGTCGTAGCGCTCGGTTCGGGGTGGGGCTGTCTGGTCTTGGCGGACGGCAGCCCCACCCCTCGGCGTCTTCCCCTCCTCCTCTTCCCTCTTTCAGATTCAGTGAGGTTCCGACGTGTCCCAGGTTAAGCGCGTCCCGGATCGGGCGCGGATCCGCTGTAGCGACTGCAAGAACATGTTCACCCCCACCCCGACCGACGCCCAGGACGACACCGACAACGCCGATGCCGCGACGGTCGACAGCGTCCGGTGTGGGCTGTGCGTCGGCCAGTTGGTGTTGCCGTTCCCCCGGCTGCGCGACGCTCGCGGCCGGTTCCTCCCCACCGTTGGGGGTGGTCGGTGATGGGCCGTCCCCGTGGTGAGGTCGTCAGCACCTTCTCCGGTGATCTGGTCGTGGTCCGGCCTCGTCGGCTGCGGCTGCCCTGGTGGGCCGTGCTCCTCGGGCTGCTGGCCCGCTGGACTGGTCGGGGCGTGTGGTGGTGCCTGCGCCATCCGCGCATCCTGACCGTCTCGGTGATCACCGTGGCCGTGTACCTCGACTACGGCATTGCCGGCCTGGTCACGCCCGTTGTGCTTGCCGGGTTGGGGTCGGCGGTGTGGCGGTGGCGGCACGAAGCCTCCTGGTGGGCGTGGTGCGGCGGTCCGCTGCTCGGCCGGTGGCGGCACACGGTCGTCTACCGGCGGGTCTGGCGGGAAGCGATGACCCTGTGCGACCTGTCGCGGGTCTACCAACACCAGACCGTGTTACCGCAGCTCCTGGCCGTGCACTGTGACCAGGCGTTGGACGTGTTGTCGGTGCGGATGCTGCGCGGGCAGACCCCCGCCGACTTCCAACGCGCAACGGAGCAGCTTGCCTATGCGTTCGGCCGCAGGCACGCACGGGTGTACACCGAACGCCCGGATGAACTGCCGGTGCGTGGCGGCGGCTGGGTGGGGTGGCTGCTGCGCCAGGTCGACGCCTACCGGTTCCGTGACCGGCCCGACGTCGTCTACATCGTCCTGGTCCGCACCGACGCCCTACGCCGGACGGTCCCACCGTTCCCGGTCCCGACCGTCCCGGACTTCACCGCGCTGCCCCTCGCGGTGCGGGAAGACCTTCGCACGTGGCACCTGCATCTGTTGGCGACGCATGTGCTGATCGGTGGGGCGACCCGACGCGGGAAAGGCTCCGTCCTCTGGTCCCTCGTCCGGTCCCTTGCCGGTGGGGTGGCGTCCGGACTGGTCCGGCTGTGGGTCATCGACCCCAAGGGCGGAATGGAATTCGCGTTCGGCCGTCCGATGTTCGCCCGGTTCGCCTCCACCTCCTTCGACACCATGGCCGACCTGCTAGACGAAGCCGTCGCGGTGCTGCGGGAACGGCAGGCACGTCTTGCCGGCACGGTCCGGGTCCACACCCCCACCGTCGATGACCCCCTGGTTGTCGTGGTGATCGACGAAATGGCGGCGCTGACCGCCTACCTGCAAGACGTCGAGCTGCGGAAGCGCATCGCCTCGGCGTTGGGGCTGCTGCTGTCCCAAGGTGCCGGCGTCGGTGTCCTGGTCGTGGCGGCGTTGCAGGACCCGCGTAAAGAGGTGCTGCCGTTCCGGGACCTGTTTCCCACCCGGATCGCGCTCGGGCTGACCGAGGCGTCGCAGGTCGACATGGTGTTGGGCGACGGCGCACGGGCACGGGGAGCGCTCGCGGATCAGATGCCGTCGTGGGCGAAAGGCGTCGGCTACGTCCTGCTCGACGGCACCCCCGACCCGATCCGGGTCCGGTTCTCCTACCTCACCGACACCGACATCCAAACGATGGCCGATCAGTTCTCGGCTCCGGTGGCGGCGGCGGACATCCTTGCCCAGGTCGGCCGGGAAACCACCCCCGAACCCGAACCGCAACCGTCCCCGGTCACGCGTCGGCGGGTTCCGTTGCCGCGTAAGCCGTCCGGGCCGCTGTTGCCTGACTCGCTGCTCAATCTGATCCGCGACAACGGACAGCACGACCAGGGCGGCACCGACACCCCGAACGGCGGGGGTGGTTCCCGATGACCGAAACCGTGATGTCGGGGCGGCGCTTCTACCGGCTACGGACCCCCACCCCTGACGGCGGTGGGCGCGGGACAGCGGTATCGGTCCGGGTCGACACCGACCAGCCCGACCCCTACCCGCTGTACGTCGCCATCGGCTCCGGCCGACGCCGGGTCTACCTCACCCCCGGCGAGGCGTGGGCGCTGTGGCGCTGCCTGTCCGAAGCGGTCGCCTCCCTCGGCGACCCACCCGACCACATCCGCACCACCATCCACCCCACCCGGAGGTAACCGACCATGGCACCCCTCAACCGGCCCTTCCGGCGACCCGCCCGTCCCATCCGTATCCAGGCCACCGGCCCGGTCGACCAGCTCGCCGCGTTCCTGTCCGGCCTGAGCACCTACCTCAACCTCCGTGGCCGGCCCGGCATCCGGGTGCGGATCGACCTGACCGTCACCGACCGGGAACAAGGGGGCAACCCGTGAGCTGGCAGCGTGCCGAAAACCTGCTGCGGCTGGCGATCCTCCTTGCGATCGGGTCGATGGCCGGCGCGGCGGCGTTCACCCACGTTCACGATCTGTCCGTCGCCCACGGCCAACCCCACTGGATCGGCTGGGCGAACGCCGTCGCGGTCGAGCTCATGGCGATCTACCTCGGACTGGAGATCCGCGCCCGACGCCGCACGGGTCGACCGGTCGGGTTCGTCGCGGTCCTGCTGATCGGCTTCGCACTGCTGTCCCTCGCCGCGCAGGTCGCCGAAGCGCAACCGTCCGTGTGGGGGTGGATCGTCGCGGCCGTACCGTCGCTGGCGTTCCTGGCCCTGGTCAAAGTCGTACTCTCCAGCGCACCCGCTGTCCCGGCCGGTCCGGCGGCG
Organism: Solwaraspora sp. WMMD791; assembly: GCF_029581195.1. Lineage (NCBI taxonomy): Bacteria > Bacillati > Actinomycetota > Actinomycetes > Micromonosporales > Micromonosporaceae > Solwaraspora > Solwaraspora sp. WMMD791. Next base: position 4,656,177 of record NZ_CP120737.1, on the reverse strand, counting down.
TCAACTGGAGCGGCCAATCCGACTGGTCCGGCTGACCTGGTGCGCGTCGACCAGACGGACGGCGTCGACCAGGTCCCGACCGACGACACCGACCAGCACACCGACACCGACCCGACACCCGGCCTGGTCGACGTGCCCGCCGCCGTCGAACCTGTCCGCGTCGCCGGACACGCGTCGGTGCTGCCACCCCTCGGGGTCGTCCAACCCCGACGGGCAAACGGCATGGTGGTCGGCCGGTGACCGCCCCCACCACCCTGCCCGGACTCGACACACCCGCGACGGATCGGCCGGTGACCGTCGAACAACAGCCCCGGCCCGGCTCCCGTGCCGCGCGGATGGGCCTACCCCGATCGGTCGACGTCCTGCGCGACGTCGCCACCGAATACGGCGTCTGCATCCGCCCGCTCGCCATGCGGCGCACCGACCTCGACACCGGCCGTACCGAGGTCATCGACCTGCCCTGCGGGGCCACCCGCGAGGACAAATGCCCACCCTGCGCCAAGCGGAACCGCCGGCTGCGCCAAGCGCAGATCCGCGACGGCTGGCACCGCGACGACGAACCCCTGCCGCCACCCGAACCGGCCACGGACGCGCAGAAAGCGCTGATCGTGCTGCGGGCGCACTTCGAGTTCGAACGCGACGCGGCCGTACGGGAAGCCGACTGGGAACAGGTCACCGACCTCGACGACGCCATCCGCGAAGTCGAAGACGCCATCACCGCCGAGGGACTACGCGGCCGCGTCGCACCACCCCACACCCCGACCACCACCGACGCCGATGGTGTCGACCAGGGCGACGCGCAGGACAACGGCAAACGGCGGAAACGGTCGACCAGACGGCGCCAGGACGCACCCGACCTACCCCGCCGACCTGTCGAAGCGCGCACCGTCGGCAAGACCTACACCGCACCCGACGGCAGCACCTACCGCCCGTCGATGTGGCTCACCCTCACCCTCGACAGCTACGGACCCGTACGCCCGGACGGCACCCCGGTCAACCCCGACCGGTACGACTACCGACGTGCCGCGTGGGACGCGGTCCACTTCCCCCGACTCCTCGACCGGTTCTGGCAGAACCTCCGACGCTGCGAAGGCTGGAACGTCCAGTACGCCGGATGCGTCGAACCCCAACGACGCCTCGCCCCTCACGCGCACTTCGCGATCCGCGGCACCATCCCCCGACAGACCCTGCGGACCGTGGCGGCAGCCACCTATCACCAGGTGTGGTGGCCGTCCGTCGACGTCCAGCACTACGGCGGGGAACACCTGCCCGTCTGGGACATCGACCAGGCGGCCTGGGTCGACCCGGACACCCGTGAACCGTTGACCGGCTGGGCGGAAGCACTCGACGCCATCGACACCGACCCGGACGCGCAACCGGTCCACGTGATCCGCTTCGGCTCCCAGGTCGACGCACGCGGCGTCATGCCCGGCACCCAGGATGCGGAACAGACCATCCGCTACATCACGAAGTACATCACCAAACACGCCGCCGACTGCCACACCACCACCAGCGGCCGGCAACGCCAGCATCTCGAACGGTTCCGGCAACAGTTGCAGGTCACCCCCTGCACCGACCGGTGCGCGAACTGGCTGCTCTACGGCGTCCAACCGAAGAACGCCTCGGCGAAGCTGCGGCCCGGACGCTGCCGGGGCAAGGTCCACCAACGCGCCACCCTCGGCATCGGCGGCCGACGCATCCTCATCTCCCGCGACTGGTCCGGCAAAACCCTGACCGACCACAAACACGACGCACGCGCCTGGGTCCGGGCACTACTCGGCGCAACCACCGACCTGGCCGGCGTCGACCAGCCCACCGGCACCGACAGCGAGCGGGTCCGGCACGCGTGGGAGCTCGCCCGGCCCGACGACCCGGACGTCACACCCCTCGGGCACCGACTCCTGCGCTCCATCTCCGAACGCGCCCGCTGGCGCTCCCAACTCCTCGCCGCCAAGGACCGAGCGGCCCAGGAGACGAGCCACGACCTTTCGGCAACTGGCAGCGGGACGGCAACGGACGGGGAGGAATGACCGTGCTGGATGAGGTGCTGACCATCGAACAGGCGGCGGCCCGGATTCAGATGAGTGAACGGTACGTGCGGCGGCTCGTCGCGGAGCGGCGGATCCCGTTTCACAAGCTCGGCCGGAGCGTACGGATCAAGGCGGTCGACCTGGCGGCGCACGTCGAGTCCGGTCGGGTCGAGCCGCTGACCGCCTCCGGTGTCTGGTCCGGGATGCGGAGCGTGGCCTGATGGCGAACCGGCCCGGACGTCGACGCTTCGGAAGCGTTCGCAAGCTGCCCTCCGGGCGGTATCAGGCGCGCTACCCCGGCCCGGACGGGCAGCTACGAAGCGCGCCGGAGACCTTCGCCCGGAAGTCGGACGCTGAGCGGTATCTGTCGCTGGTGGAATCGCAGTTGGCCCGGCGGGAGTGGATCGACCCGGACCGGGCGCGGGTGACGCTGGGCGACTACGCACAACGGTGGATCGAGCAGCGGCCGAACCTGCGGCCTCGGACGGTGCACCTGTACGGCTGGCTGCTGGGCCGGCACATCATGCCGTACCTCGGCGGGGTGGAGCTGGGCCGGCTCGATACGCCGATGGTCCGGGAGTGGCGGGCGAAACTGCTCGGCAACGGGGTGTCGCAGAGCATGGCGGCCAAGGCGTACCGGCTGCTGCGCGCGGTGCTGATGACGGCCGTCAAGGAAGACGAGATCCTGACCAAGAATCCGTGCCGCATCCCCGGTGCCGACCAGGAGAAGGCACCGGAACGGCCGGTGTTGTCGATGGCGCAACTCCTGGCCCTGGCCGACGCTGTCCCGGCACGGTTTCGGGCCATGGTGCTGATCACCGCGTTCGGGTGTCTGCGCTGGGGCGAGGTGTCCGCGCTGCAACGGCAGGACATCGACACCGACGCGGGCACGGTCCGGATCCGGCAGGCGTACACCGAACAGCGGGGCGTCGGCCTGGTCCTCGGTCCGCCGAAGTCGCGGGCCGGCCGGCGTACGGTCAGCCTGCCTCCGGTGGTGGTGTCGGCGATGCGTGAGCACCTGGCGGCCGAGGTCGACGACAACCCGGATGCGTTCGTGTTCACCACCGAGTCCGGGCGGCCGATCTGGCGGGGCAACTTCAACAAGCTGTCCGGCTGGCGGGCTGCGGTGGCGAAGGTCGGGCAACCAGGGCTGCACTTTCACGACCTGCGGCACACCGGGAACACGTTGGCGGCTCGGACCGGGGCGAGCACGCGGGATCTGATGGCGCGGATGGGGCACGACTCGCCGCAGGCGGCGCTGATCTACCAGCACGCGACGTCCGAGGCTGACCAGGCGATCGCCAGGGCGCTGCACGCGGCGATGCGTACGGAGCGCAAGAAGGAGAAGAAGTCGGGGAAGGTGGCCGGCGGGAAGCTGGGCAAGAAGAAGTCGAAGAAGCGGGGCGACGACCCGGACGGTGGTGCGGCCGGTGCCCTGGTCGGCCGGGGCTAATGGCACGCAGATGGCACGCCGCATGATCGTGGATCTTGGACAATCGAAAGCCCTGGCTGGGATTCGCATCCTGGCCAGGGCTTTCGGTGTGGAGCGGGTGACGGGAATCGAACCCGCACTGTCAGCTTGGGAAGCTGATGTTCTGCCATTGAACTACACCCGCGAGCGGCCCTACTCTACCCTGTCGGCCGCCCTGGTGTGCAACGCCCTCACGCCCGGCTCGTCGGGACGACCGGTGCGGTGGGGCGACGAGAGTCGATCAGCAGGCGACCGCGGCCGCCGCCGTCTCGTGGGGGGCAGCCGTGCCGCTGGTCGGGTCGAGCCAGACCTGCACCGCAGGCTCCATTGCGATCGTGGTGGCGGGGCCGGCGCCGGTGCCGTGCCGGGCGACCATCGCCACGTCGACGGTGAACTCGAACAGTCGCCAGTCCACGTGCGGCACGGCGCGCGCGGCGCGGGCGAGTCGGGCGACGGTGGCGACGTCGGTGACCGGGCGCGCGCGGCCGGCAAGATACGCCTCGTCGTCGCTCTCCTCCGGCGGGAACGAGTGCAGCGCGTACCGACCGTCGCGCTCCAGGTCGCGACGCTTGGGCGAGTCGACGATGAAGCAGAACAACCCGTCCTCGGTGATCACGGGCGAGACCGGATGGACCCGGGGGCCACCGTCGGCACGCACCGTCGCCAGGTAGCCGAGACCGGGGCCGTACTGCTGCATGAGAAGTCGGATCGCCGTGGCCAGCCGGGGCTCGTCGGCTGCGAACTGGGACCAGGTTGCCATGCCGACCATTCTATCGAACACGTGTTCTAAGAGATAGTCGAAGCGCGGCGTGTCCGCCCGACGATCACCCCGGCCGGCGAGGTGCCCGGCCGGGGATCGCTATGGTGTGACGATGCTCCTCTCCGACCGGGACATCGTCGCGGAGACCAAGACCGGCGGCCTCTCCCTCGAACCGTTCGAGCCTGCGCTCATCCAGCCGTCGAGCATCGACGTCCGGCTCGACCGGTACTTCCGGGTGTTCAACAACCACCTGTACACCCACATCGACCCGGCGACCCGGCAGGACGATCTGACGTCGCAGGTCGAGGTGCCCGACGGCGACCCGTTCGTGCTGCACCCCGGCGAGTTCGTGCTCGCCTCGACGCTCGAGGTCGTCTCACTAGGCGACGCACTCGCCGCCCGGTTGGAGGGCAAGTCCAGCCTGGGCCGGCTCGGGCTGCTCACCCACTCGACCGCCGGCTTCATCGACCCGGGTTTCTCCGGCCATGTCACGCTCGAACTGTCCAACGTCGCGAACCTGCCGATCAAGCTGTGGCCCGGCATGAAGATCGGCCAGCTCTGCATCTTCCGGCTGTCGTCGACCGCCGAGCATCCGTACGGTTCGTCGGTCTACGGCTCCCGTTACCAGGGACAGCGGGGGCCGACCCCGAGCCGGTCCTGGCAGCAGTGGCGGACCTGGCCGACCGGCTGAGCCAACTCGGGCAGGTGGCGAAAGACGCCCTCCCAGGCCGGGGGGAGACCTGGGAGAGCGTCTTTCTGGTGGCCGGTGCTGCCGCGCAACGGGGGGATCCGCGACATGCGCCAGGCCATGGGGAGGAGTGAGGTCTAGCCGGGCCTTCCGTAGCTGTGGATCCCGGAGCCGAGCTTGCGCATCGCGATCGGCTCGCCGGCCTGTGAGGCGTGCACGATCCAGCCGTCGCCGACGTACATCCCGACATGGGACAGGCTGTAGTAGAAGACGAGGTCGCCGGGGCGCAGCTCGTCACGACTGATGTTCCTGGTCACCTGCCGCTGGCGTGCCGCGTTGTGCGGCAGTGAGACGCCGCCCTGCCGCCAGGCGGCCAGGGTCAACCCGGAACAGTCGTAACCGCTCGGGCCGGCGGACCCCCAGATGTACGGCTTGCCGATCTGCGCGCAGGCGAAGGTGACCGCCTTTCCGGCGGCTCCCCCCGGGTAGGTCGCCGGGCAGGGCGCCGGGCGCAGCGAGCCCAGGCTGGTGGACGATCCGTACGCCTGCAGTCGCAGCTCCTGCAGCCGGTCGACCTCGGCGTCGATCTCCTTGGCCTTCGCGGACAGCTGCGCCTCGGTGCTGGTCAACTCGACGATCAGCTGGTCCAGCGGTGCCTTCTCCGCGGCGTACTGCTCCTTGAGGTCGACCACGGCCTGGACGTCACGGGCCTGCCGGCGGGCGAACTGGTCGAGCAGTTCCAGCTGGTCGGCGAGGTGGGTCGGCTTGCCGCTGGTCAGGATCGCGCTGAACGCCGACGGGCTGCCGCCCTTGTACGACCGGGCGGCGAACTCGCTGACCCGGTCCATCGCGAGGTCGATCTGGACCTGCAGCGGCTGGATCTTCTTCTGCAGAGCATCGGCCTGCTTCTTTTTCGCAGCAAGGTCCTGCCGTACGGCGTTGTGCCGTTCGATGGTGGGCTCCAGTTCGGCCCAGACCTCGTCGATCTGCGCTTCGATCTCGGCCACGGTCTGCTGCGCCTGGGCGGGTGCGGGTGCGCCGGTCAGCAGCATGCCGACGCCGGTGGTGACCGCGATTGCCGCGCGGAGGACGCGTCGATGGGTGTTCGGGACCGTCCGGAGGTGGTCCTGGTCGGACCATCCGGGTCGCCGAGGGGCTGTCGTAGCCACCGGACTCCTTCTCCCCAGACCGCCTACCGGGTTAGCTGACGGGTTCGGGCGGAAAGGAGACGCCCTACCACAGACGACGCTGTGGATTCACCCCGGTTCCGTGGGTCCCCGGCTCGCCGTGTCGCTGACGATTTGGCGGTGTCAGGCCGAGGTCAACCGGGCTGGTTGACGTCCTCCCGACTCGACGATCCCCAAGGGTAGAGAGAGCCGTTCTCGTCACGCAAGCGAGATGACTACTCATTTCTCAACGTACTCGATCGATTGCTATTCGTATATCACCCGCCGTCGTTCACGCGTTCGAAGAACGAGGTCCGGGCCGGCCCGAAAGTGCCGGTCCGGACGATCGATGATCGCCGACCGCCCCGCACTTTCGGACCGTACCGACCGACGTTGACCTGCACGTTCAGCCGACCCGCTTGAATCCGACCACCGGCATGTTGTCGATATTCTCCATTTGCACGGGTTGTCCCGGGCGCGGCGCATGCACCATCATGCCGCCACCGATGTATAGACCGACGTGACGCAGATCACTAAAGAAGAAGACAAGATCACCTGGACGTGCCTCCGACCGGCTGACCGACTGACCCTGGTTCCACTGCGCGCCGGTGAAGTGGGTGAGCCCGACACCCGCACTCGCCCACGCGTACTGCGTCAGACCTGAGCAGTCGAACGCGTTCGGGCCGGTGGCACCCCAGACGTACGGCTTGCCGATCTGTGCGCACGCCGTACCGACCGCGACCCCGGCCGCCCCGCCGACCGACTCGGCCGGGCATGGCCCGGACGCTCCGGAACCGCCCGAGTAGCCGGTGGTCCGGTACGCGGCCAGCCGCGCCTGCTCCAGCCTGTCGATCTCGGCGTCGATCGTCTTGCGCTTCTCGGCCAACTCCTCGTCCTGCGCCTTCTGCTGCGCGATCAACTCGTCGAGGGCCTGCCGCTCGGCAAGGTAGCGGTCCCGGGTCTCGACCACCGCTGCGATCTGCTGCTGACGCCGCTTCGAGATCCGGTCCAGTACCAGCAGTTGATCGGCGAGACTGGTCGGCGAACCGGTCTTCAGCAGCGCGTTGAGTTCGCTCGACGGACCGGTGCGGTAGTAGCTGTTGGCCACCTCACCGATCTCGTCAGCGGCGAGACTGGCCTGCAACGACAGTGGCGCGATCCGCTTGTCGAGTTCGGCGGCCTTTTTCTGGTTGGCCTTGAGTTCGCTGCGAACTTTGTTGTACTGCTCGATCACCGGTTCCAACTTCAGCCACTGGGCGTCCAGCTCGGCTTCGATCTCCGCCAGAGAGGGTTGGGCGGCCGCCGGGGCAGCCGGCCCCACGACCACGGCCAGGACGAGCAGCAGGGCGGCGACACCACGACTGACAACGGGCAAATTCCGCCTTGAGTGACCAAGAAGAAACTTAAAGTAATCACCTGTGTGCGTACGGGTGAGCACACGTGCCATTGGCAGCGACTCCTTCATGAACGATCGCCGGGGCCTCCCGGGCGGGGGAAACGGAGGCCGACATTCGCAGCGGTCGGTGCACCACCCTATTGGAAGGATGCGCATTCTCTCAAGGCTGGTGATCCGCACGCCGCACCACATGACCGGCAGCGTCCGTCCGATCACGCTAGCGTGACACGATGACGACACTCAGCCTGCCCGAAGAGTTGGTGCTCCTGGGTTACGACGACTCTGGCACCGTACTGATCGCCACCGATCACCTCGACTACGGCGTTGCCGGCGCCGTACTGTGCGACCTCGCCGCGACCGGCCACCTCGACCTCGACGTCGATGGCCGGGTCACCGCAGGCGGCGAACGCGCACCCGACCCGCTCGGCACCGACCCGCTGCTCGATGCCACCTGGCGCAGAATTCACGCAGCGACCCGGCAACCGCCGGAACACTGGATTACCGCCCTTGCCCCCGGGCTGGTCGGCCGGGTGCTCGACACTCTCACCGAGGCCGGCCTGCTCCGGCGTGAGCAGGGTCGGGTGCCGATCCTACGGCGTACCCGCTACCCGACTCCGGACGGCACGACCCCGGAGCCCGAGACCGAGGCACGACAGCGGCTCTCGACCGCCTGCCAGGGCACCGGACCGGTCGGTGCCCGTACCGCCGCGCTGGCCGGGCTCCTCGACGCCCTCGACGCGCTGCGGATCCTCGGGCACGCCGACGGGCACGCCGGTACGGACGGTGGCGCCGTGGACTGGCCCCAGCGGTGCCTGGCGCGGTACCCGTCGGTGGAGTGGGCGGTGGCCGCCACCCGTACCGTGCTCGACGAGCACCGGGGCAGGATCGCGCGCGGCGTGTTCATCGCGACGAACGTCGCGATCGGCGGGAGCTGACCGGCCCGGAGCGACCCGGCCCTCCCGAGCGGTCCGTACGGGAGCTGCCCCGCCCGGAACCGACCATCCGCCAGGCGACCGTGACGACCCCGCCGGCGGCCGCACCGAGCAGGACGCCCGTGGCGTTGTTGACCCAGTCGTAGCCGACGCATTCCCGCCCCAGCCCGGTCACCGCCTGGGCCAGCTCCACCCCGGCCGGTGCCAGCAGCAGCAATCCGGTGGCGAGCACCGGTCGACGTACCGCCAGCACCGTGCAGAAGGCCAGCGGTACGAACATCGCGACGTTGCCGACCCGCTCGCCGAGCGAATCCACCGTGACCAGGCCGGACCAGAGCACGGCGGGGTCGGTAAGCGACCGGATGCAGGCGGTGGTCACCGCGGCGTCCGGCCCGGAGACCGAGACCCCGGGAGCCAGCGGTACGCCGGTGCCGACCGGCGCCGGAGGCAGTGTGAGCGCGGCGACCGCCGCCGCGCCCAGCAGCATGGCCAGGGTGGGCCAGCGGGCCCAGCCGAGCCGTCGGGCCAGTGGCCGGTGGACCAGTACGCCGACGACGGCAAGGGTCGCCAGCGTCAGGAACGGCCAGGGTTGGGAGAGGAACTCACGGGCCCAACCCAGCACCCGCTTCTCCCTACTCCTCGGTGGTCGTCGACGATGCTACCGCCGGCGTGACCGATCTGAGCAGCACGGTCGCCACATCGACGACCTCGACGCCCTCGCCCGCCGCGCCGCTGGACTGCTTTCCGGTGACCCCGTCACCGAGCATCGTGAAGCAGAACGGACAGCCGACCGCGATCGTCTGGGCCCCGGTGGAGAGGGCTTCCTCGACCCGGTCGACGTTGACCCGTTTGCCGATCCGCTCCTCCATCCACATCCGCGCGCCACCGGCCCCGCAGCAGAACGACCGCTCCGAGTTGCGGGGCATCTCGCGTACCGCGTCGTCGGCGCCGAGCGCGGCACCGAGCACCTCGCGGGGTGGGCTGAAGACCCGGTTGTGCCGGCCCAGGTAGCAGGGGTCGTGGTAGGTCAGGCCGCCGTCGACGGGGGTGACCGGGGTGAGCTTGCCGGCGGCGACCAGGTGGGCCAGCAGCTGCGTGTGGTGTACGACCTCGAAATGGCCGCCGAGCTGCCCGTACTCGTTGCCGAGGGTGTTGAAGCAGTGCGGGCAGGTCGCGACGATCTTGCGCTTCGTCGGCTCCCGGTCGCCGAACGCCTCGTTGAGGGTCTCCACGTTCTGCTGGGCCAGCATCTGGAAGACGAACTCGTTGCCGATGCGCCGGGCCGGGTCGCCGGAGCAGGTCTCGCCCTCGCCGAGGATGGCGAAGTCGACGCCGGCGGAGTGCAGCAGGGTCGCCACCGCGCGGGTGGTCTTCTTGGCCCGGTCCTCGAACGCACCGGCGCAGCCGACCCAGAACAGGTACTCGAAGTCGTCCACCTCGCCGACCCGGGGCACCTCGAAGTCGAGGCCCTTGGTCCAGTCCTCGCGGGTGTTCGGCGGCGCGCCCCACGGGTTGCCCTTGTTCTCCAGGTTGCGCAGCATCACGCCGGCCTCGCTGGGGAAGCTCGACTCGATCAGCACCTGGTAGCGACGCATGTCGACGATGTGGTCGACGTGCTCGATGTCGACCGGGCACTGCTCGACGCAGGCGCCGCAGGTGGTGCAGGACCACAACACGTCCGGGTCGATGACCCCGCCGTCGTCCGCCCCGCCGATCAGCGGGCGGTCGGCTTCGGCCAGGGCCAGGGCGTCGACCGTGGCCAGCTGCTCGGCGGTGGCCTTCTCCTCGCCGGTGAGGTCCTTGCCGCCGCCGGCGAGCAGGTACGGCGCCTTGGCGTACGCGTGGTCGCGCAGCGACAGCACGAGCAGCTTCGGTGACAGTGGCTTGCCGGTGTTCCAGGCCGGGCACTGCGACTGGCAGCGGCCGCACTCCGTACAGGTGGTGAAGTCGAGCAGACCCTTCCAGCTGAACTGTTCGACCTGGGCGACCCCGAACTGGTCTTTCTCGGGGTCGGCCTCTTCGAAGTCGAGCGGCTTGCCGTTGCTGGTCATCGGCCGCAGCGCACCGAGGCCGGAGTTCGGTTTGCCCGGGTCCCGCTTGAAGTAGATGTTGAAGAAGGCGGCGAACCGGTGCCAGGCCACGCCCATGGTCAGCGTCAGCGCGATGACGATCAGCCAGGTCATCGAGATGAGGATCTTGACCAGGGCGGTGATGCTGATCGCCGCGTCGGAGGCGGGCAGGACGGCGCCGAGGGCGTGGCTCACCGGGGTGGCCCACACCGGGAAGTCGAAGTGGTCGGTGGCGACCCGGAAGCCACGGATCAAGAACCCGCAGACCAGTACGGCGAGCACGACCGCTTCGACGAAGTAGCCCTGCCACATGGTGGAGCCGGTGAACCGGGAACGGCCGCCGGCCCGAGTCGGCCGGTTGGCCAGCCGGATGCCGATCAGCACCAGGATGCCGACCAGGCCGAGGACCGACACGTACTCGGTCACCAGGCCGTAGAGCAGCCAGCCGCCGATCACCGGGATGCCGCCCCCGGCGTCGACGACCTCGAAGTACGCCTCCAGCACCAGGATGGAGAGCAGGACGAAGGCGACCATGACGAACCAGTGGGCGGCGCCGACGACGCTCCAGCGCAGCATCCGGGTGTGGCCGAGGGTCTCGCGGAGCATCACCGTGGCGCGGGTCGCCGGGTCACCGGTGCGGGTGGGGTCGGGCTGGCCGAGCCGGATGATCGAGACGAACTGCCAGACCGCTCGGCCGGCGAGCGCCACCGCGATCACGGTGACGATGGCGGCGACGACCGTGGTGACGATCTGAACCGTGCCCATACGCTGGCCTCCCGGTGTGCTGCGGACGCGCGGCGGGTGACCGGGTTGCCGGTCCCGTCGTCAGCCTACCGTCAGGTTACCCGGCAGTAACGTAAGGAGCAGCGCCACCGATCCGTCGGTCACCGCAACACTAGGTCAGCAACACGCCGAGCAGATCGGCCGGGGCGGCCAAAACAGCAGGTCAGACCGACCGGTCAGCACCGGCCGGTCGACACCGACCGGTCAGCCCGACGGGAAACCGGCCGGGCTGACCGCGCATCCGACGATCTCAGCGCCAGCGGGACAACAGGATCAGCGAGCTGACCATCGCTCCGAACCCGACCGCGAGGTTCCAGTAACCCCAGGTCGCCACGGGGTACGCCGTCTCCGACAGGTAGTAGACGACGAGCCAACCGATCCCGAAGACGATCAACGAGACCGCAGCGATCGGCAGCCAGATCGGGCTCGGCTTGCGGGTGGCAGCCGTCTGGGTGGGCCGGACATCGGTCGGCGGGGTGTAGACCTTCTTCTTGCGAACCTGCGACTTGGGCACGACGCTCTCCTGGTGGCAATCATCCGGCCCGGTAACCGGACGCAGCGGCGACGGTCCATGGCCAATAATGTTCAGGAGCTAGCGTAGTCAAGTTGGCGCGTTCCGGCCATGGACGGCGGCGGAGCAGCGGCGACATTTGGACACAACCAGGGACACCAGGTGCGATACGCACCAACGGAAGTCCACTATGCGGACAGTTGTCGATGGCTACCGGGCCGGAAGGGGCTGCAGTGGAATACACCTCCGGCAGCGCGTCCTGGCGGGACGTCGTACGCCGAGCGCTGGGCGGGCTCCATCGCCGACGGCCCGGCCGCCGGCAGTTCGGCTGGTCCAGCGGAGTGCCGCTGATCGCCCTGCTCGCCGGGCTGCTCTTCACCACCACCGCCACCACCGCCGGCGGCACCAGCCTGCGGGAGGATCGCCGCCCCCAGCTCACCCAGCTGATCGAGGACAGCCGCAGCCAGCTGGCGGTCGCCGAGGAACGCGCCGCCGCGCTGCGCGAGCAGGTCGACCAGCAGGCGAGCATCGTCGCCGGGTCCGACCAGCCGATCGCCGACCAGCGGGCCCGGGTCGAGGCCAACCGCGCCGCGGCCGGCTTCACCGCGCTGGCCGGACCGGGCATCGTCGTCGAGCTCGACGACGCACCCCGGCTGGCCGACCTACCCGACGGCGCCAGCAACGACGACCTGGTAGTGCACCAGGGGGACGTCCAGGCCGTGGTGAACGCGCTCTGGGCCGGCGGCGCGGAGGCCATGTCAATCATGGATGTACGGGTGTTGTCCACCAGCGCGGTACGCTGTGTCGGAAACACGCTGCTGTTGCACGGCGGGGTCTACTCGCCGCCCTTCCGGATAGCCGCCATCGGCGACCCGACCGCCCTGCAGCAGGCGCTGGACGACTCCGAAGGGGTGCAGTTGTTCCGGGACGCGGTGACCCACTTCCAGCTCGGCTACCAGCAGACGGTCGAGTCGGAGCTGAGCGTCCCGGCGTTCGACGGCTCGACCGCCCTGCACCACACGACAGTGCCGGAGACAGCCCGATGACCTGGGCAGGGCCGCAACAGCAGGCCGGCAGGCCGGATGAGGTGGACCCGCACCAGGCCTACCGGCCACCTGACGACGCCACCGCCGTCCTGCCCCGGTTCACCGGCCTCACCCCACCCTCGGCGAGCGGGCCAGGTACCGGCCGCCACTCCACCAGCCCGGACACGCCAGGTCGTCATCAGCAGGTCGGCCAACAACAGCCGAGCCAGCAGCAACAGCAGCCGGGCCAGCAGCAACAGCAGCCGGGCCAGCGGCGCTTCGCCCCGCCGTCGGTCCCGCCCAGCGCGGCCCTCACCGCGGTGATCCCGGCATACCCGACGGAGTCGGCCGCCTCCACCACCGTGCTACCGGTCGTGGTCAGCAGCTACCAGCCGCCGACGGACGGCAGCATCCCGCCGTCGACCAGGCGCGAGGGCGCGGGAGCGGACCGCGCCGGTGCGGGCAGCACGGGTGCCGACCGCGCCGGGGCCGACGACGGAAAGCCACCGGCCCGTCGGGGTGAGCGGGTGGTCAAGCTCCGGCCCGAGCGCACCGACAGCGGCTACAAGAGCGTCTATTCGGAGCTGACCCGGCCCACGGTCTGGACCCGGCTGCGGACCGCCGCCCGGGTCAGCGGCGAGCTGTTGATCACGTTCGGCATGATCGTGCTGCTCTTCGCCGGCTACGAGATCTGGGGCAAGTCCGTCATCGTCAACGCCCACCAGAACGACCTGAGCGAACAACTCGCCCAACAGTGGGCCGAGGTTCCCGCGCCGGTGGTCAGCGACGGGCCGTCACCGTCGCCGGAGCCCGCCGCCCCCCAGGTCCAGGGCACCCCGGTCGCCGGGCTCTACATCCCGAAACTGGACAAGAACTGGGTCGTGGTCGAGGGCGTCGAGCAGGACGACATCCGGTACGCACCCGGTCACTACCCGGACAGCGCCCAGCCCGGCCAGGTGGGCAACTTCTCGGTCGCCGGGCACCGGAACCGGGCCACCTTCTGGCGGCTGGACGAGCTGCGCGACGGTGACACCATCGTCGTCGAGGACCGCGACACCTGGCACATCTACGCCGTCACCCGCAACCACATCGTGCTGCCCAACCAGACCGAGGTCGTCGCCCCGGTCCCCGGCGACCGCCGGGCGCAGCCCACCGAGGCGATGCTCACCTTGACCACCTGCCATCCGAAGTTCGACAACTACCAGCGGCTCATCGTCCACGCCGAGCTCGTGCGCAGCCAGCCCAAGGCCGACGGCCGGCCGGCGGAACTCGGCGGCTGACCGTGTACGCCTGGATCTGGCGCAAGCTCCCGTTCGGCCTGCCCGGCAAGCTGATCGGTTCGGTGCTGCTCGCCGGGTTGTCGGTGGCGCTGCTCTGGTACGTCGTCTTCCCGTGGGCCGAGCCGCTGCTGCCGTTCGACGACGTACAGGTGACCGACGGCGGGGACGGGACCGGCGGCGACCCCGGTGACGGTCCGGCCGGCGGTGGCGACCCGGACAGCGGTGGTGGTGACCCGGACGGTGGCGGGCTCGACGAGCACGACCTGCCGTACGACACCGGGACGAACAACCCCGTACCACCTGATGTGAACGTCGACTAGGGCGAGGCGGCCACGTGCGCGTACTGGTGATCGACAACTACGACTCGTTCGTCTTCAACCTGGTGCAGTACCTGGGTCAGCTCGGGGCCGAGTGCGAGGTCCAGCGCAACGACCAGGTCACCGTCGACGAGGTGGGCCGGTTCGACGTCGCCGGCATCCTGCTCTCCCCCGGGCCCGGCGACCCGGACCGGGCCGGCATCTGCCTGGACGTGATCCGGCGGTACGCCGGACAGCTGCCGATCTTCGGCGTCTGCCTGGGGCATCAGGCGATCGGGGCCGCGTACGGTGCCGTCGTCGAACGCGCGCCGGAGCTGCTGCACGGCAAGACCTCCCAGGTGCACCACACCGGGGCCGGGGTCCTGGCCGGCCTGCCTGAGCCGTTCACCGCGACCCGGTACCACTCGCTCGCCGTGCGCGCCGAGACGCTGCCGGACGAGATCGAGGTGACCGGCCGGACCCCGTCCGGGGTGGTGATGGCGATGCGGCACCGGCACCTGCCGGTGGAAGGCGTGCAGTTCCACCCGGAGTCGGTGCTCACCGAGGGCGGTCACCTGATGCTGGCGAACTGGCTGGCCGACTGCGGCCTGCCGCAGGCCCGGGAGCGGGCACCGCGACTGGCCGCCGAGGTCGACGCCCGACGTCGCGCCGCGTTCGCCGCCGCCTGACGGCCGGACCCCGGCCCGGCTGCGGACCCCGGCCCGGCTGCGTCAGTCGCCGCCGGACCCGCGTCAGTCGCCGGACCCGCGTCAGTCGACCAGCCCGGTGAGGCTCGGCACGGGCAGGAGCGGGCTACCGGTCCCACCGCCGCCCGTACCGCCGCCACCGCCGTCACCGTCGCCCGGGTCGGGCGGCGGGCTGGTCGGCGTACTGCTCGGCGTCGGCGACGACGTCGGGCTCGGTGGGGGCTCGGGCTCGAGCGCCTGGCTGACCACGATCTCGACCCGGGAGTTGACCCGCTGTTCGCCCCGGCTCGGGCTCTGGCTGGTGACCCGGCCGGCGTCGGCGGGGTTGACCGGGTCACCGTCGATGACCCGGACGTCGAACCCGGCGTTCTCCAGCGCGGCGACCGCGTCGGCCTCGGTGCGACCGACGACGTTGGGCACCTCGCGCAGGTTGTTGAGGGAGACATGCACCTCGACCACGGTGCCGGGCTCGACCGCCGTACCGGCCGCCGGCACGGCGACGACCTGGTCCTTGGGTGCGGAGCTGTCGACCTCCTCGAACTCGGCAACCAGATCACGGTCGGCGAGCGCCCGCTCGGCGGCGTCCCGGGTGAAGCCGTCCAACGACGGGACCTGCACGGTCCCCGGGCCGGCGCAGACGGTGAGCGCGACCTCGCTGCCGGGCTCGACCTGGCCCGGCTCCGGGGACTGATCGAGGACCGTGTTCAAGGTGCAGTCCGGCTCCTCGCGGGTCGTCTCCTCGGAGACGAGCCGGAGGTTGTTGATCTCCAGGCGGGCCTGCTCGATCGGCAGACCGACCAGGCTCGGCAGCGCCACCGTCGGAGGCTCCTCCTCGTTCGTGGTGGCGTAGATCAGCCCGGCGGCGAGGGCGACCACCGCCATCACGCCGAGCACGCTGAGCCCGGCGATGACCGCCGGCGAGGTACGCCGCGACGACGTGCCACCGCCGGCACCGGCCGGGATCCGCTGGGTGGAACCGGTCCGGCTGGTCGCACCCATCGCGACCGTCTCGTCCTGGCGCAGCACCGGGGTGGCCAGCACCGGCCGGCCGGTGGCAGCCCGCAGCAGGTCGGCGCGCATCTCGCCGGCGCTCTGGTAGCGGTTGACCGGGTTCTTCGCCAGGGCCTTCAGCACGATCGCGTCGATCGCCGGCGTCACGTCCCGGTTGATGTCGCTGGGCGCGCGCGGGTCCTCCCGGACGTGCTGGTAGGCGACGCTGACCGGGCTGTCACCGACGAACGGCGGGTGGCCGCAGAGCAGTTCGAACAGCACACAGCCGGCGGCGTAGACGTCCGACCGGGCGTCCACCGACTCGCCGCGGGCCTGTTCCGGGGAGAGGTACTGCGCGGTGCCGATCACCGCCGAGGTCTGGGTCATCGTGGTGGCGCCGCTGGCCAACGCCCGGGCGATGCCGAAGTCCATCACCTTGACCTGGCCGGTCTGGGTGAGCATCACGTTGCCCGGCTTGATGTCCCGGTGGATGATGCCGTGCCGGTGGCTGAACTCCAGAGCGGCGCAGATGTCGGCACAGAACTCCAGGGCGCGACGCGGGTTCAGCCGGCCCTCGGCGGCGAGCACCTCCTTGAGGGTGCGCCCGTTGACGAACTCCATGACGATGAACGGCAGGGTCTCGCCGGTCGGGGCGTACTCCTCACCGGTGTCGTAGACCGCGACGATCGCCGGGTGGTTGAGCGAGGCGGAATTCTGTGCCTCGCGCCGGAAGCGCTCCTGGAACGTCCGGTCCCGGGCAAGGTCGGTACGCAGCATCTTGATCGCGACGTCGCGTCCGAGTCGGAGGTCGCGGCCGCGATGGACCTCGGCCATGCCGCCATAGCCGAGCAACTCGCCGACCTGGTACCTGCCACCTAGCAGGCGAGCCTGCGCGGTCATCGTCCTTGTCGTCCTTCGCTCAGATGGTCGTGATCATGCCTGGCGGTGCCATGTCCTTCCACAGACGGTACGGCCCCGACATGAATTTCGACGTGTCCGGATGCCATCTGGTTCTCAGCCGTAACCAATCGCACCACGGGCTGACCGAGTGCACCCGTGCTGGCGATGCTGTCCCTGACCAGGTAGATGGCCAGGCCGCTGCAGACCAGGGCGACGATCACGCCGAGAATGATGGCCAGGACGGTGAAGAGCTGCCGGGACACCGAGCCGCCGGAGCGGGGCGGTGCGGGTGCCGGGCGCTGGTAACCGTACGGGTTGGGCTGCTGGTGCGGGCCCAGCGGCGGCCGGGCCGGCGCTGCGGGGCGCTGCGGATACCCGGGAGGCGGATAACCGCCGGGCTGCGCCGGCGCGGGTGGCCGGTAGCCGGGTGCCCCGGAGATCGGCGGGCCCGGCGGGCGGTAGCCGGGAGCCCCGGAGATCGGCGGTCCCTGCGGCGGCCGGGGTGCCGGCGGGACCGGGCCGGGTGACATCGGGCCGACCGGGGAGATCGGCGCGCCGGAGGTCGGCCGGCCAGCGACCGGCGGCCGGGGGGCCGCCCCGGGATGTCCGGCCCCCGGATGGTGTCCGGTGGCCGGCGGGCGGGGCTGCCCGGCGAGGGTGGTGGCGGCCTGCCGGGTAACCGCGGCCAGGGCTGCGGCGGTCGGCCAGCGGGCCGACGGGTCCTTCGCCAACGCCCGCTCGACGATGCTGCGGACCACGGGCGGGATGTCCGACGGCAACGCGCGGGGCATCTCCCGTACGTGTTTCATGGCGATCTCGAGCGGATTGTCGCCTTCGAAGGGCCGCCGACCGGAGAGGCACTGGTAGGCGACGACCCCGAGGGCGTACACGTCCGACGCGGGCGTCGCCACCGCGCCGGAGGCCTGTTCCGGCGAGATGTACGAGGCGGTGCCCAGCACCGAGCCGGCGGCGGTCAACTGCCCGACCATCTCGGAACGGGCGATGCCGAAGTCGGTGAGCACCAGGGTGCCGTTCGGCCGGACCAGCAGGTTGCCCGGCTTGACGTCGCGGTGCACGATGCCCTTCTCGTGGGCGGCGTGCAGCGCATCGGCGGCCTGGGCGACCAGCGCCATCGTGCGGGCCGGGGTGAGCCGGCCGACCCGGGACAGGGTGCGCGACAGCGCGTCGCCCTCGACGTACTCCATCACCAGGAAGGCGATGTGCTTGTCGCTGCCGTAGTCGTAGACGTCGACCACGCCGGGGTGGTTGATGGTGGCCATGGTCCGGGCCTCACCCCGGAACCGCTCGGCGAAGCCGGGCTCCTCCAGCAGCGCGGGGAGCAGGCTCTTCACCGCGACGGTACGGCCCAGCACCTCGTCGGTGCCGCGCCACACGTCGCCCATCCCGCCGCTGGCGATGCGCTCGTCGAGCCGGTACCGGCCACCCAGCAGGACCCCGGAGCTCAGCATCTCATCGCCCCTCACGCTCGGCGATGATCGCCCGCATGATCTGGCCGGAGATCCGGGTCGCCTCGGCGCTGCCGCCGTCGCCGGCGTTCTCCAGTACGACGCAGACGGCCGAGATCGGCTCCCCGTCGGGGGAGATTGCGAAGCCGATGAACCAGCCGTGGTCGCGGTCGTCCTCGCCAGCCTGGGCGGTGCCGGTCTTGCCGCCGACGGTGTAACCGTCGATGCGGGCGTTGCGGCCGGTGCCGTTGCGGACGACGCTGACCATCATCTCCTGCAGGTCGGCGGCGACCGAGCCACTCACCGGCTCCCGCAGCTCGCGGGGGTCGGCCGTGTAGTAGCTGCTGGTCCGGTCCGCGTGCAGCAGCTGCTGCACCAGGTACGGACGCATCTGACTGCCGCCGTTGGCGACCGCCGCCGCGATCATCGCGCCTTCCAGCGGGGTCATCCGGACGTTGTTCTGCCCGATCGACGACTGGGCCAACGCGGCACCGTCCTCGGAGCCGTCCGGGTTGGCGATGTCCCCGGTACGGCTGGCGGCCACCGGCAGCCCGCTGTCGCCGTTGGTGCGGCCGACCACCTGTTCCTCGTCCTCGAATCCGAAGTCGCGGGCCTTGGCCTTGACCGTCTCGGCGCCGAGCGCGACGCCGAGTTTGGCGAACCCGGTGTTGCAGGAGTCGGTCAACGCGGTGATCAGAGTCACCTCGTCCTGCGGGCAGATCGACGGGACGGCGTTGCGGATGTCGGTGCCGGAGTCGGGGTGGCGGTAGACCGGCCCGGCGGAGATCGGCGTGTCGATCGTGGTGCCGTTCTCCAGTGCTGCGGCGGCGACGATCACCTTGAAGGTGGATCCGGGCGGCAGCACCTCACCGAGTGCCCGGTTGCGCAGTGGTTTGTCCGGGTCGCCCTCCAGCGCGTCGTACGCCGCCTGGGCGGCACCGGTGTCGTGGCTGGACAGCGGGTTCGGGTCGTAGCTGGGCAGGGAGACCAGCGCCTGGATCGCCCCGGTACGCGGATCGATCGCGACCGCCGCTCCCCGGCTGACCCCGACCCGGTTCTCCAGCAACTGCTGGTACGCGGTCTCCTGGGCCCGGCGGTTGATGGTCAGCAGCACGTTGCCGCCGCCGGTCTCCTCGCCGGTGAACAGGTCCCGTACCCGGTCGGCGAAGAGCTGGTCGCTGGTGCCGGCCAGGAACTCGTTCTCGGCCCGTTCGACGCCGATCGCGGCCAGGTTGACCGGCTTGTAGCCGACGACGTGCGCGTAGAGCTCGTTGTCCGGGTAGGTACGCAGGAACTTCAGCTCGCCGTCGGTCTCGGTGCTGGTGGCCAGGGCCCGTCCGCCGGCCTCGATGTTGCCGCGTTGACGGTCGTACTCAGCGACCTGGACCCGACCGTTGTAGTCGCTGGTGCGGTACTCCTCGGCCTTGTAGCCCTGCACCCAGTTCAGGTTGACGAAGAGCAGGCCGAACAGGACCATGATGACCACGCCGACGCGGCGCAACGGGGCGTTCATCGGCGGATCACCTCCGTGGGGGCGCCGTGCAGCTGGGCGGGCGGTCCGGCGGGCGTACCGGGTGGGCGGGGTTCGGCGCCCGCGACCGGTCGGCGACCCGCGTCGGAGATCCGGAGCAGCATCGCCACGAGCAGCCAGTTCGCCATCAGCGAGGAGCCACCGGCGGACAGGAACGGCGTGGTCTGGCCGGTCAACGGGATCAGCCCGCTGATCCCGCCGACGATCACGAAGACCTGCAGGGACAGGGTGAACGCCAGTCCGCCGGCGAGCAGTTTGCCGAACGAGTCCCGGACCGCGAGCCCGGCCCGCAGCCCGCGCTCGGCGATCAGCAGATAGACCACCAGCAGCGCGGAGAGGCCGAACAGCCCGATCTCCTCGCCGATGCCGGCGAAGATGAAGTCGTTGTGTACCTCGGGCACCTTCAGTGGCTGGCCGCCGCCGGGTCCGGCGCCGAACAGCCCTCCGGTGCCGAGCCCGAGCAGCCCCTGGACCAGCTGGTAGCCGTCGGCGTACGGGTCGGAGAACGGATCGAGCCAGATGTTGGCCCGCTGGTAGAAGTTGGCGAACGGGCCGCCGACGATGCCGCCGAGGTAGTAGGCGAGGAACGCGCCGCCGAAGAACAGCAGCAGACCGATGATCAGCCAGCTGACCCGTTCGGTGGCGATGTAGAGCGTCACCACGAACATGCCGAAGTACAGCAGCGAGGTGCCGAGGTCCTTCTGGAACACCAGGACCATCACGCTGAGCAGCCAGACCACCAGCACCGGGCCGAGGTCGCGGCCGCGTGGGAAGTCGATGCCGAGCACCCGCCGGCTGGCCAGCGAGAGGACCTCACGTTTACGGACCAGGTAGTACGCGAAGAACGACAGCAGCGCCAGTTTGGCGAACTCGCCGGGCTGGATCGAGAAGCCGCCGATCAGGATCCACAGCTTGGCACCGTTGATCTCGGAGTAGCGGGCTGGCAGCACCGCCGGGATCATCACCAGCACGATGCCGGCCAGGCCCAGGGTGTAGGCGTACCGGGCGACGATCTGGTGGTCACGGACCAGGATCAGCAGTCCGGCGGCGAGCACGACGGCGGCCAGGGTCCAGGCCAGCTGCCGGCCGCCGGTCCCGGCGAAGATCGGGAAGTCGAGCCGCTCGGCGGCGGGCTCGCTGGCCAGGTCGAAGCGGCGCAGGAAACCGACGCCGATGCCGTTGAGCAGGGCGACCGCCGGCAGCAGCGCCGGGTCGGCGTACGGGGCGAAGAACCGGATGACCAGGTGCAGGCCGAGGAAGACCAGGCCGACGACGGCGGTCGGCACCCAGAAACCGGCCCGTACGGTGCCGAGCACGGCCGCCTCGGTGGCCGCCGCGTAGAGCCCGACCACCACCAGGGCGAGTGCCAGCAGGCCGAGCTCGGCGTTGCGGCGGGTCCGCAGGGTGCGGACCCGCGGCATCTCACCGGTGATCGCCGGTGGTGGGGCGGGTCCGACAGGCGCCGTCACGGGAGTTCCTTCACGTCGTTCGCCCCGGATCTCAGTCGACCGTCCGGCAACCGGCCGGGTTGGTCACCGGCGGGACCGGCTCGACCGACTCGGTCGGCTCCACCGGCGGCGCGTCCGGGGTGCTCTGCGGTGCCTGCGGCGACGGGCTGTTCCCCGGCAGCGGTGTACCGGAGGCCACGGCGTCCGGGTCGGGCAGTGGCGTACCGGTCGGGTCGACCACCGGCGGCGGCGGAGTCGGCGACGGGGTGGGGGTCGGCGACGGCGACGGCGGGCAGGTCGGCTTCAGGTTGGGGTTGTCCGGTTCGTCGCGGGTCAACTCCAGCAGGTGGCGCTGCGCGTCGACCTCGCTGCCGGCGTGGATGCCCCGCTTGACCCGGTCCTGGGCCACCGAGGTCAGATCGGTGAGCGCGATCTCGCTGGTCTGGTGCACGGTGGAGAGGCTGACGCCGGCGACCTCACCGGGCATGCCCTGGAAGATCGCCAACTGGCCGTCGCTGGTGGCGCCGACGTAGTACTGCCGCTGGGTGTAGTCCCACCCGGCCCAGACACCGGCGCCGAGGATTCCGACGAGCGCGACCAGGACGAGCGCCGCGCGTACCGGGCGGCGTCGGGGTAGCTCGGGGTCGTCGTCCAGGCCGGTGGCGGGTTCCGAGGACTCCGGTGCGGCGGGCCGGGGGGCGGACAGCGCGGAGGCGCGGGCGGCGGGAGTGGAGTCGTCTGCGGCGGTGGCCATGCCGCGGTCGCGGGAGGCCGCCCCGCCGACGATCGGGGCCTGCTCGTGGATGCCCTGGTCGGTGGCGTCGGCGACGATGACGGTGATGTTGTCCGGCCCGCCGCCGCGCAGCGCCAACTGGACCAGCCGCTCGACGCACTGCTGCGGGTCGGTGTACTCGCGCAGCGTCTCGGCGATGGTCTCCGCGCTGACCACGCCGGAGAGCCCGTCGCTGCAGATCAGGTAGCGGTCACCGGCGACGACCTGGCGCACCGAGTACTCGGGGTCGATGTCGCGGCCGTCGAGTGCCCGGGTCAGCAACGACCGCTGTGGGTGGCTGCTGGCCTCCTCGGCGCTGATCCGGCCCTCGTCGACCAGCATCTGAACGTACGTGTCGTCCTTGGTGATCTGGGCGAACTCGCCGTTGCGCAGCAGGTACGCCCGGGAGTCCCCGATGTGCACCATGCCGATCTTGCTGCCGGAGAAGAGCGTCGCGGTCAGCGTGGTGCCCATCCCCTCCAGGTGGGGATTGGCGTCGACGGTGTCCCGTAGATGCTGGTTGGCCAGGCCGACGGCGGAGCGGAGGGCGTCGACCATGGCGTCACCGGGGACGTCCTCGTCGAGAGGGGCCAGCGCCCCGATGACGATGTTGCTGGCGACGTCACCGGCGGCCATCCCGCCCATGCCGTCGGCCACGGCGAGCAGCCGCGGCCCGGCGTAGACGGAGTCCTGGTTCCCGTCACGGATCAGTCCGCGGTCACTGTGGGCGGCATAGCGCAGGGTCAGAGTCATGGCCGTAACTCAAGAGATGTGCGGCCGATCCGGATCGGCACGGCGAGGGGTACGGGGGTAGGTCCGGTGACCTTAGCGCGGTCCAGGTAGGTCCCGTTAGTGGAACCCATGTCCTCGAGGACCCACTGGCCGTCCCGGGGCACGAGCCGGGCGTGCCGGGCCGACGCGTAATCATCGGTGATCACCAG
This sequence comes from Solwaraspora sp. WMMD791, assembly GCF_029581195.1. Lineage (NCBI taxonomy): Bacteria > Bacillati > Actinomycetota > Actinomycetes > Micromonosporales > Micromonosporaceae > Solwaraspora > Solwaraspora sp. WMMD791. The sequence goes on along the minus strand of NZ_CP120737.1, from coordinate 4,633,015 downwards.
GGTGGAATCCTCCGCACGGCCTATCGTGATCGGAGATTCACCCAAGGTGATCCGAGTGCCGGCCAACTGTCCGGCGGTCACCACCAGCTGGTGGGCCGCCCGCCCCCGTTTGACCTTGGCCGGCCGTGCTGGTGCCGCCGTGGTACCGACACCTCGCGGTGCCGCGACCAGGCGGCTGGCGCGGGTGCCGGCGAACAGATCCCGCCGGATCACACCGACCACCGTGAACACGAAGATCCACAGCAGGACGATGAAGCCGATCCGGGCAACGACGACGACGAATTCGGGCAAGGTTAGCCATCCACTCGGAACGTGAGCGTGGTCGTTCCGAGCTGGATCATGTCACCAGGGTTCAGCGCCACTGCGGAGACCCGCTGCCCGTTGACCATGGTCCCGTTGGTCGACCCGAGATCGGTCAGCACGACCTGTGATCCGTCGAAGTCCAGCCGGGCGTGTCGGCGGGAGATCCCGACGTCCGGCAGGCGCAGGTTGGCCTGGTCGCCACGGCCGATCACGGTCGAGCCCATCTGCAGCGGATAGGTCCGGCCGTCACCGGAGACCAGCCGGATGTTGCGCCCACCGCCATGACCCTGCGGCGGCGGGCCGTACCCGCCGGGCTGCTGCTGCTCGTACGGGGAGTAGCCGCCGTGGCCGGCACCACCGCCACCGCCGTGCATGTCGTACCCCGGCTGCTGCACCGGCGCGACGTCGCCACCGGTGAAGACCTCGGCGGTGACCCGGAACATCCCGGTGTCGAGCCCGTCGCCCCGCTCGATCTCGACGATCACGTCGCCGTAGACCGTCCAGGCCTGCTCACCGATGAACTCGGCCTGCGACTGGGCGAGCTCCTGGGCCAGGGCCGCCGCGTACGGAGCCAGCCGGCTGTGGTCGTACGGCGAGAGATCGATCACGTAGCGGTTGGGCACCAGCGTGCGCCCACCGGCCAGGATCGCCTTGTGGGCCTCTGCCTCCCGCTGCATCGCGTTGAGGATCTCCACCGGGTGCACGACACCCTTGAACACCTTGGCGAAGGCCCCTTCGACTAGGCCTTCCAGACGCTTCTCGAAGCGTTGCAGCACGCTCACCGGCTCCTCCTCGGGTTCCGAGGACATGATGGTATCCGGCCGTCGCCCGTGCCACCCGCACGCCGATCGACCACTCCTGCCGGCCTGCCCCGAACGGCCGGCTTGCCCCGTGCTAATCTTCGCCAGGCGTCACGGGCGGAAAGTTTGCTCGGGACGACCAGGGACAGCGTAGTATGTCCCGACACCTGCCAACGGGTGACCCCGACCGACACCCCCGTGGGATCGGCCGGGAGCGACCGGGTTAGTCTTCACCGACTGTCCCGGACAGCATCCGGGGAAGTGGCGGAATGGCAGACGCGCACGGTTCAGGTCCGTGTGCCCGAAAGGGCGTGGGGGTTCAACTCCCCCCTTCCCCACCAGAGAGTAGGGGCGGCTCGACCGCCCGTACTCGAAGGTATTGACAAGAAGGCTCCGCCACCAGGCGGAGCCTTCTTGCATATCTTGTCCGGTTATGCTCTTGATCGTTCCTCCGCCCCCCAGCTCAGGAGTGTCGTGTGAGCGTCGCGTTGGTCACCGGTTCCGGCGGTCTGATCGGATCGGAGGCGGTCCGGCACTTCGCCAGCCTCGGCCTGGACGTCGTCGGCATCGACAACGACATGCGCCGCGAGTTCTTCGGCCCCGAGGCCTCCACCGCCTGGAACGTCGAGCTGCTGCGGCGCGACCTCGGCACGGCGTACACCCATGAAGCGGTCGACATCCGCGACCGCGACGCCCTGGCGGGCCTGTTCCGGCGGTACGGCCGGGACATCGCCGTGGTCATCCACACCGCCGCCCAGCCGTCGCACGACTGGGCGGTCCGCGATCCGTTCACCGACTTCGACGTCAACGCCGGCGGCACCCTCAACGTGCTGCAGAACGTCCGGGAACACTGCCCCGAGGCGCCGGTGATCCACTGTTCCACCAACAAGGTGTACGGCGACCGGCCGAACAGCCTGCCGCTGATCGAGCAGGAGACCCGCTGGGAGATCGCCCCGGACCACCCGTACGCCGGCGGGATCACCGAGGACATGTCGATCGACGCCTGCCTGCACTCGGTGTTCGGCGCGTCGAAGGTCGCCGCCGACATCATGGTGCAGGAGTACGGCCGCTACTTCGGCATCCGTACCGCCTGCTTCCGGGGCGGCACCCTGACCGGCCCGGCGCACTCGGCGACCGAGCTGCACGGCTTCCTCGGCTACCTGATGCGCTGCAACATGGAGCGGCGGACCTACAAGATCTTCGGGTACGGCGGCAAAATGGTCCGCGACGCCATCCACAGTCACGACGTCGTCTCCGCGTTCGAGGCGTTCTTCCGCGACCCGCGCCCGGCGGCCGTCTACAACCTCGGCGGCGGCCGGCACTCCAACTGCTCGCACCTGGAGGCGTTCGCCATCGCCGAGCAGATCACCGGCCAGGAGATGATCACCGAGTACCAGGAGGCGAACCGGGTCGGCGACCACCAGTGGTGGATCGGCTCGAACGCCGCTTTCCAGCGGGACTACCCTGGCTGGAAGCAGGTCTACGACGTGCCGATGATCCTGCAGGAGATCTACCAGGCCAACGTCGACAAGTGGGTGCCCGGAAAATGATCGACCAGGGCAAGCGCAACGTCCTCGGCGTACTGGTCGACGCCGTCGACTACGAGGCCGCGAGTGAGCGGATCCTCGCCGCCGCCCGGGAGCGTCGGCCGCTGGCGATGACCGCCCTGGCGGTGCACGGGGTGATGACCGGGGTGCTCGACCCGGCGCACAACGCCCGGCTCAACTCGTTCGACCTGGTCACCCCGGACGGCCAACCGGTCCGCTGGGGGCTGAACCTGCTGCACGGTGCCGGTCTTGCCGACCGCGTCTACGGCCCTACCCTCACCCTGCGGGTGCTGCAGCGCTGCGCCGACGAAGGGCTGCCGGTCTACCTGTACGGATCCACCGAGGAGACGCTGGCCCGGCTGGTGCCGAAACTGGAGCAGCAGTTCCCGGCGTTGAAACTGGCCGGGGTCGAGCCGTCGAAGTTTCGTGCCGTCCAGCCGGGTGAGGATGCCGAGATTGCGGACCGGATCCGGGCTTCCGGGGCCCGGCTGGTGCTGGTCGGGCTGGGCTGCCCGCGCCAGGAGATCTTCGCGTACGCCATGCGCCCGCTGTTGGACATGCCGCTGATGGCGGTCGGGGCCGCCTTCGACTACCACGCCGGGCTGCTGCGCAAGCCGCCATCCTGGATGCAGCGGTACGGCCTGGAGTGGCTGTGGCGACTCGGGCTGGAGCCGAAGCGGCTGTGGCGCCGGTACGTGATCCTCAACCCGGCGTACCTGGGCCGGCTGGGCGCGCAGAAGCTGGGCATGTGGCAGGCCACCCCGCCGCCGGCAGCCACCGACCGACCCGCCACCTTCGCCGTCTGACCACCTCACCCGGCCCTGGGGGCACGATCCACCTGCCACGCCGATTCCTGACCCAGCAGCATCCAACAGCGGGTAGCACATGTGCTACGGTCAGATGTATGCATGAGGTTGGGCTGCGGGAGATGCGGCAGAACGCCAGCGACCTGGTACGCCGGGCGCAAGGCGGCGAACGCGTGACGATCACCGTCGCCGGGCGACCGGCAGCTGTGCTCGGCCCGGTCAGCCCGCGCACCTGGCGCGAGTGGGACGACCTCGCCGGCGTCTTCGACCAGCCCACAGACCCGGGGTGGGCAGACGACCGGGACCTGCTCGACGACGCCGTCACCGACCCATGGGTCGAGCGGTGAGCCGCGGCATCCTCGACACCAGCATCCTCATCGCCACCGACGTAACCCCGATTCCTGGCGAGTTGGCCATCAGCGTCGCCAGCCTCGCCGAACTCCAGTTCGGCGTCCTGGTCGCGAAAACCTCCGAGGCGAGGGCTCTGCGGCTGGCGCGGCTGAGCGCCATCCAACGTCGATTCGATCCGCTCCCCATCGACGAGGCGATCGCCGACAGCTACGCACGGTTGGCCGCGCGGGTCGTCGAGACGGGCCGCCAGCCGCGAGCCAGAGTGATGGACCTGCTCATCGCGGCAACCGCACACGCCCACGACGCCGCCGTGTACACCCGCAACGCCGACGACCTCGCAGGACTCGAAGACCTCATCACGATCCGCACGATCTGAAACAACACGACGTGACGTCGTCACAGTAGACCCGGATCAGCTCATGGCAGCGGCAGGGCATTCACTGACACAGGTTGCGGACCTACCGATGGCGGCTGGCCGTGCACCTGCAGGAGAATCCGGGTTGGTCGCGCTGGGTGACGGGTGATCCGGTGTGATCATCGAGAATCGTAGTGTCACCGCGCCGGGGTGGACTAAGCTGCTAGCTAACCGGGAGGTCTAGTCATGTCAGCCGAGGCCGCGCACTACAACATGCATGACGCCAAGACCCACCTCTCGCGCATCATCGAGCGGGTGGAACGCGGCGAGGAGATCATCATCGACCGGGCAGGCACCCCGGTGGCGAAGGTGGTCCCGTTGGTGCGTCGGGCCAACCGGACCGCGATCGGCTCTCTCGCGGGACAGTTGGACCTGTCCGGCGACTGGGACTCCCCGCAGACCAACGCCGAAATCGCCGCCGACTTCGGCGTCGGCGCATGAGCTTGCTGCTGGACACCCACGTCGCGCTGTGGGCCATCACCGGCGACGCCACCCTCGGCGACGAGTTTCTCGACCGGCTTCGCCACGACCCGGACATCTTTCTGTCCCCGGTCAGCCTGTGGGAGATCACCATCAAGCAGGCCACCGGAAAGCTCGCCGGTCCGACCGACCTCGCCGAACAGGTACGGGACATCGGCTTCGTCGAGCTGCCGTTGACCCACGCTCACGCGATCACCGCTCGTCGCCTACCTGCTCATCACCGAGATCCCTTCGATCGGATGCTGGTGGCACAGGCAACCGTCGAGGGCATGACGCTCGCCTCCCGCGACGCGTCGATCGCACTGTACGACGTGGACATCTTGAAGGTGTGACAAGCCGGTCCAACCCCCTCCGCCGCCGAGTTGGGTGACCGAGCTTCATAGCCTTGCCACGAGCTCGGCTCGAACGGTGGAACCACTGACTAGGTACATGTCGGCGAACTGCGCGTACATCGGCAGTGGACAGCGGCTGCGACCATGGCCGTGGTGGAGATCTTGCGGCGCTGGTGGCGGATGCGCTACCCCGGCTACCTGCTCGGCGTTGTAGTCGGACTGGTCATGATGTGGCTGCCGTACAAGACCTACGACGACAACGAAGCCTGGCAAGAACAGTTGCGGACCGACGGCGTGCCGGCCCAAGGCGTCATCGACCAGCTCGTACGCGATAGACGCGGCAAAGCCACGATGCACCTCCGGTACGAATTCGCTGGATTGGAGCGACGGGTCGAGGTCGCCTGCATGGAGGTCTGCCACCCTGCCGGCACTTCCGTGCGGATATGGGTCAACCCCGACGATCCAGTCGATTTCGTGACCGACTTCGGGATGCTAAGCGGACATCGGGGCAGGGTCCAAGGCGTGATCGGGGTGGTGGGTCTCGTCCTGTCCGGATCAATGGCGCTCGCCGGGTACTCCCGACTCGCCCAACGGCGACACGAGCACCGACGACGCGACTGGCAGCGACAGCAACGAGTCCAGCGCCAGCAACAGGCCTGGCGGCCCAGGACCGGGAGGCGGGGCAAACCGAGCGCACGCTGGCGGAAGAAGAACTGAACCAGGCAGCGAGGTACTCCTTCGCTCGACATCCGGGCTCGCCACCCTTCGGGTGTGCCCACCGCGTAGCCGTGGGCGGGACTGCGATCCCTGAATGAGGCCTGCGCACTCCTGTGGCTACATGTACTGAGCGGCGGTCTCCTCGACTTCGCGGATGAACTCCTCCAACTCGGCCTCGGTCCACTGTTCATCCTGCAGCAGCGTCCCGAGGATCACGATCTGCGCAGGGAAGGAGACCTCGGCATCGATTCCGTCGAGAAGTTCCGCCTCTCCTAGCGCCGCACGGATGAGACCTTCCAGCTGAAGTGCGGGCAGATCCTTGCCCCGTTGGTACTGGTCGCGGACCTGTGCGACGAACGCAGACACCTTGTTGAGGTCAGGCTCCGGCCCGAAGTGGCGGTCGACGGCGATCGCGAACGCCGCGCCGATCACCGGGACCGCGCCGTGCCAGTTCGTCGTGCCAAGAACCTCAGTCAACCGGTCGATCGTTCCCCAGTCCCGTCGAGCCATTGCCCGGATCAGATCGCCGAGTTCAGTCGGAACGCTCACGTTGACGCAACCTCGCTAAACCTTGTCGGATGTATCGGTCAGCCCGGCGGGCCGCCAACCCAGCGATAAGAGCTGCCACGACGAGGTGGCCCGCCGCGTCGCCGGCTTCGAGCTTCGGTCTCGTGTCCGTGAAGGCCACTGTAGGGGCCGATGTGCCTGTGGTTGACTGCGACCCTGGCGGGGGAGTCGCCAGGTCCCGCAGGATGTTGAGACCCGAGTCGCCAAGCTCAGCGGTTGTCTTGGCTGCGTCCTGAACATCTTCCGTTCGACGCGCCAGACGGTCCAAGAAGCTGCCGACGCCTCGGCGGGCGTCGGAGCGGCGGGTGGTGTCGGCGAGGAGTTCCTCGCCGGTCGGGCCGGTCAGCGTAGGTTCGTCGGGAGCCGAGCCGGGGGCGATGCGGTTGGCGTAGGCGTTGAGGTGCCTGACAGCCTCCATGAGCAGGCGGGCGACCTTCCCGGCCTTGTCTGCGGTGGTCTCCCACTCGGCGGTCGCGTTGGTGACAGCGTGCGCCGACGCACCGACGCTCGCGGTGGAGAGGGTCTGGTGCGCGTTGGTGACTTCCTGCTGGGCGCGCAGCGCAGTCGCGGCAGCCGAGCTTAGGCCGGTGGACGCCCGAGCAAGCCGGGCGATGACCTCGTCGACCGTTCCGGCCATCACAAACCCGCGCGGTACGTGTCGACCAGCTCGATCCCCGCGTCCAGTCGGGCGATCGTCAGCTCGATCTCGCGGAGCGCGCAGGCGGCCGTGTCCAAGGCGTCGGTCGCCCGTTCGTGGTTGCTGCCCTGGCAGGTGGAGGTCGCCAACCCCAGGGCCTCGCCCGCCGCTGCGGCAGCCTGTCGCAAGGTGTTCCTGCCGCTACGGGCGCTCTCCAGGCCCTTGCCCAGCTGAGCCTTGACCTCGTTGACGCTCACCGAGCCGGCCTCCCCGGTCGCGGAGCCGCCGTACCGGAGGGCGACTCACGTTCGTCAGGTACGTCCGACCATAGTCGACGAGCTACCGACCACCTACCCTGAGCGACGGATATCCGTCACCCTGGCCGCTGTCGCTGCAGCCCGCTCAGCGGGCCTTGTCGACGCACCAGTCCTACGAGGTAGAGACTGGCAAGCGCACCCAGCTCGGGCTGCGTCCGGCGGCTGGTCGCGCACCTGCTGAAGGTCCAGGTCAGTCGGGTCGGGTGATGAATGTCGCTGCGCCGGCCGTTCCCCCTGGCATCCTGATCCTGCCAATGAGAGAGCGCAGGGCGCGGGCGTTCGACGTAGTCCAGGACGCTATGCATCCGCTAGACGCCATAAGACGGATTGGTGTTCTAAGACAAATCGATCAACCGACTGTTCGATATCATAGAAATCACTACTCCAAACGGAGTCGAGCCCTAGTCTCCTGCGTATCCGCTTAATTTCGCCCACGTCCACCGTGAATCGAGCCCTTGGGTAGCCCGTCTTTACTGATCGGCCACCCCTGGTGATGCGAATGAAGTTGTTTTGAGGCGGAGAAATGGTGCATCCTTGAGTGGTCAACATCACCCGCAGGTCGGACCATTCAGTAGGGCGATCTCCTGTGATGACTTGCTTCCTCGTTCGCGTTCGAAGCCATGACGATAGCTCACGAACGATCTCATCGGAATCTGAAGTTCCGCTTTTTTTGCGTCCAAACTTTCGGGCCACGACAGACGTGGCCATTTCATACAAGTCGTCCTGGGTAGTTCCCACCAGATCCAGCATGTTCTTGTCGAGGCTAACCAGAGTCGAGACGAGAGCTGTCCGCTTGTTGCCATTCTCGAACGCGTGGTTCATTGAGCCTTTTCCAAGCTGATCTTGCAGGTCAGGGCGGGCGCAGCAAGCCAGGAGAGCGATGAGGGCGAGGCTCCAGGTAAGACAGCAGTCGACCAAGATCCGATGCCCCGACCGGGAGCCTCGCCCGTGCTGTCTTACCCCTCCACGATCCCGCTGTCCAGCCGCACCCTCAACCACCTCACCGACCTCATCCGAGCCCACCGCAACCAGCATCGATCCCGCTGGCGGCGCCTCGACCCCGGCCGCCAGGCACTACTCGCCCTGGCCCACCTACGCAACGGCGACACCTACACCCGGCTCGCCGCCGGGTTCGCCGTCGGCGTCGCCACCGCCTGGCGGTACGTGCAGGAAGCGATCGCCCTGCTCGCCGCGGTCGCCGAGGACCTGGCCACGGCGATGCGCCGCATCCGACACCTGGCGTACACGATCCTCGACGGCACGCTGATCCCGATCGACCGCGTGGCGGACCAGAAGCCGTACTACTCCGGCAAACACCGGCGCCACGGCGTGAACGTGCAGGTCATCGCCGACCCCGCCGGCCGGCTCGTCTGGGCCTCCCGGACACTGCCGGGCTCGGCGCACGACCTCACCGCCGCCCGTGTCCACGGCATCACCCACGCGCTGACCAGCGCCCAGGTGATGACCTTCGCCGACAAGGGCTACCAGGGCGCCCGAGGCACCGTCCGCACCCCGTTCAAGCGCCACCGCTCCCGGCCGAAGCTGTCACGCCGACAGAAGACGATCAACCGGGCACACGCGAAGATCCGAGCACACGGCGAACGGGCCATCGCCACGCTCAAGACCTGGAAGATCCTGACCAAGCTGCGCTGCAGCCCACACCGCGCCACCGCGATCGTGCAGGCCATCCTCGTCCTGCACCACGTCGAAGCCAACCGCTACACAGGATGAAAATGGCTCATTGCGATCCCATAAAATAGGGTTGCAGCCAACTCGTGAGGGCGCTCATACTTCAGGCGGCCACCGAATCCTGTCTGCTGTCTTGAGACTGCCGAGTCAAGTAGCCCATCACTTATTGGCTCCACCTTCCCAAAATCCATTGATCCGAGCACGGAAGACGCGAGACGACGTCGCACCTGCATTACTTCCTCGATTGTCAATATGAACTTTGGCCCCCAGTAGGGAGTCCTGGCCACCTCAACCTCCACTGGTTCGGCAAACCTGGCGTGACGCGATGGCATGCTATCTCCGGAAGCGGGATTAGTGGCGGTTCGGTCGGCATTCCGACGATGTGCCCGTGCACTCATTCGTTCCAAGCTCAGCCCGCGCTTCTGCCGCAGACCGGGCTGACGGAGCGAGTGGTGACGGCTGCATCAGCTACGCCGTCAGCGTTCGGTGGTCGCCTCGTCAGTGGGTCCTCTAACGGAGTTCTACCGACGGTGTCCTACTCACCGGCCACGCCAGGGGCGTCGCCGGCCCTTCGTCCACGGACCTATGCCACAGGAAAGCTCCATCGCTCATCCGTGACCAGGAACAGGCTGACAGGACGATCTCTGCCGTCGTCGACCGACCGCATCGCAGCCAATGGGGGGCCTGTTCACGAAGCCGGGGCAGATCCACTTCATTGTTGTCATCGCCGTAGAACAGGTGCAGCGTCCAGTTGAACGGTGCCACGGGGATGGCCAAACCGCCCGAGTAGAGATCGTGACGGTGCCGCCGGACGATCTCCTCAGCGGCCCTCCGCTGCCCGAGACCGATCTGTAGTCAACCACGGGCTCTGGGCTGTGAGCATCGCCGGGAGTGTGGAGCCTTGCCACGAACTCGGCAGCTGGGATTACAGCTCCGTGGCCCGCTCGGCGACGTACGTACCCTTGCCCTGGTGGCCTTCAACCAGGCCACGGTCGCGCAGCAGCCACAGGGCGGTTTGGGCCGTGGAGACGCTGACCTTGTACGTGTCGGAGAGTTGAGCGGACGACGACAGCTACTTCTCCGCTACGTACACGCCGCGACCGGAATGTCCGACGACGAGATCTCGATCGTGCAGGAGCGAGACGGCGCGGTACACGGTCGCCGGGCTGACGTCGTACTGGTCGGCAAGCTGGGAGGTGCTGGGCAGCTTGGTGCCCGGCGGTAGCTCGCCGCTCTTGATCTTCTCGGTCAGTTCGTCCGCGATCCGTCGGTAGTCGGCTGGTGCTGAGGGCATGGCTCATCCCCTTGGTTCGGTGCCACTATTGATCACGCACAACCTCTATCAGCTAAACTCGGACCAACGTTGCCTGAACTACCGAGAGTCCACTGGAGTACCGAGGACTCGTGGCTCACCCAAAAGGCCTAGGTCTGTCACCGAAACGGCGACATACGTCCATCATGCAAGTACTGAGTATTGCCATTCTTTAGTACGTCAAGCGCCACGGCAACGCGCCGCCAAACATAGGGACGGAGCCGCTGCTGCGCCTTTTCCGCCGTACAAAACTCGAACGCAGACAGCTCGGTATCTGAAATCTTGAGTCCGGCGATCTGCTCGTCGGTCAGCTCGCCACCGTCGAAGATGAACGAGAGCAGGTCGTCCCAAGGGCCGTGTGGTGAGACCCAATCGACCACCAACAGCCTTGCTACAGGCACATCCAAGCCGAGTTCTTCTCGGAGCTCGCGGCGAACGGCCTCATGAGGCGGCTCGTTGGCTTCCGCCATGCCGCCGGGCATGTCCCAGTCCGGCTTGTACTGCGGGTCAACGAGGAGAAGCCGTCCCTCGCGGTCTCGGATCAGAACGTCTGCACTGACGCGCTTGCGTGGCTGTTTGGCGTTGCCTTCTGCCAAGTGCGCCTGCCACGCCTCCGGGTCACGTTCATACAGCGGAGCGTCAGAGTTCACGGTTTCTCCCCAACGCTGTTGTACCGCTACGTCCGTCCTGCGCAAGCCACTGGTATAGCAACGCCCGCTCACGTAGCGCCTCATCAAGGCAACTCAAGAACTCGGCCACCACCCGAGTACCCCGGTGCGGCTCCAGCAAGCGCCGGAGATCAAGGAGTTGCTGGATGACGAGGTACGAACCGAGCTGCTGGGTCGCGTCCAGCACCTCTTGAGCAACGGCGCAGGCTTCCTCGGGCCTGCCTCGGGCTACGAGCACAGTAACGAGGATGAGCTGTCCGAATGCCCGGCTTCGCGTGCGGTCTCCCGGTCGCAGTTGGACGACCCTCTCGGCCTGCCGTTTCGCCTGGCCTAGGTCGCCAATCTGGAGCAAGCAACGGGCGGCCTCGTTGGCCAGCGAGCCTTCATCGAAGTGGCTGACCCACGGCGACCGTTCCTCGGCCGGCTCTGCTTCAAGCACCCGCTCTGCCTTGATGAGGTGCTGCGCGCAGTCGTCCGGTTGTCTCAGCGCGGCGAAGGCACGGGCTTGCATAGCAAGAAGGCGAGCTTCGAGTTCGGGCGACCGGGGACCACGCGACAGCGTCTCAAGACCTCGCCGTGCGTACTGGAGAGCGTCGGTTGGCTTGCCTCGATGGTGCGCGAGGTGGCTCAGGCTGGCGAGGATGTGCACGCCGAGTTGACGGTCGTCACCGAGTTTGACCAGTTCAAGTGAGCGCTCGAAGTGCCGTTCGGCGGTCTGGTCGCGGCCGGCGTCGTGAGCCATCCACCCGGCCATCTCGGTCAAGGCGGCTGCGGCCGTGAACGCCAACCGCCCATCGCTACTCTGGTCGACTCCGAACATGCGTGGTGCGACTTCGGCTTGCAGGTACTGCACGACCGTGGCGTAGAGGTGGCCGCCGCCGACTTGGCGGTCCGCCGCTCGGAACGACTGCATCGCGGACGAGTAGCCATTGCCGCCGCCCTCCGGCAGCCCGAACGACGGAGGCTGAAGCAGGGCCGGTGCCGGCACTGCTTGTCTCGGTACAGCCGCCACCTTCGTAACGACCATACGAGAGTCGTCGCTCGCAGACGATGCGCTGGGCAGCCTAAACCACAGGAGATGCTCAGGAATCCGGAGTGTGCGGACCCAGTGCGTCAGGCTGTCGAGATGTCGAACCGGCGGGCCGTTCTCGATGCGGCTGATCTGGGCTTGCGTCAGGCCGAGCCATCCTCCGACGACGCTCTGCGGAACGCCATCCTTCCCGTAGAAGGCGATGTGCTTCGGGTGCTTGCGGTACGCGCGCGAGACGTGGCCGATGTGCTGCGCCCGGAACGCGTCTCGGAACTGATCGGTATCCCAGAAGTCATCCGGCGACTCCGGCGGCTGGATGGCGAACTCGCGCGCCTTCGCCTGACACGGCGCGCACCGCTCGCTCTTGTTGTCTCGGGCAAGGCGCGTTCCGCAACGGCAGTAACGCGCCTTGCGGTTCGCTTCCATGATCGTCCTGATTCTCGCAGCGGCATCCTGATCAGCAATTCTAGAGCGGGGTCAGCCTACGCGCTGCACCCCATACGCGGCATGTATGGCGTGTATACGCCTGCGGTCATTCCCAGTATCACCGAGCGGCCCCACTATCGAGTTGCAGGACCCGTCCACTCAGGCAGGACGACAAGGTCCAGGCTCGACGGCCCTGCGGGCGTACTGCCGATTGAGGCTGCGCGTGCAGGGCGGGCGGCCCGACCTCCGCACCCCCGTTCGGGGTCGGGCCGCCCTTCCACCCGCTCCACCCGAAGACCATGACCGATCAGCGAGCGTGAAAGGCGGTCCTGCCATGCGCGGACTCCTCGACTTCCTCCCCACGAAGCTGCCGCCGGCCCATCGGTAGCGGGCCGGCCGGCCGTTCACCTGCCGATCCCCGCCCCGGTGACGAGTTGATCATCGATGGTCGGGCGAGTGTGCAGTTCGCGGCCGGCCGAGGTTTCCGGTTCCGGGTGACGGCAGTGGACAAGGGCTGGACTTACCAGGGCTGGGTCTGGCTCGCCGGATACGTGCTCGGGCCCGACGGCGGAGCCCGTGAGCGCCGCGACATCTTCGTCCAGCGTGCCGGCCTGCGCTTCGCACCCCGTCCACGCCGGCACCGCTGACCAGAGCAGCGACACCACGACACGAATCGCGCCTTCTCCACCCGTACCCCCTGTTGAAAGGTGGTCCTGCCGTGCGCAGACTGTTTGACCTGTTCCGCCGGCCGCCGCTGCTCCGCAGCCGTCGGCACCGGCGGCTGCTAGCCGAGTTGGCCGAGTACACCCGCCGCAACGCGACCCAGGCCGCCGCAGGACAGCGGCGTGCACCGAACGCCGTCGGGCACTACTACGGGCGGCCGGTGCGGCCGTCGATCAGCCCCGGCATGGTCCGCGACCGCGCGTTCGGCGACCGCGTCCGGCGCGGCTGCGACCCCACCGAGGTACGGACGTTCCTGCACCTGGTCGCCGACGAGTTGACCGCCCTGCGCGCCGAACTGCGCTCCACCCAGGACGAGAACGTACGCATCAAGCAGGCCCTGCGGGACTGGCAGTCACAGCAGTTCCAACAGTTCCAGGCAGGGGTAACGGCGTGACCGGGGTCAACCCAGTGCCGGCCGGCCCGGCCCATGTCGTCGGGTTCGGGTCGCAGCGGCGGCGGGCGCAACTCGTCTTCACGGTCGCCAACCTCGACACCGGGGCGGTCGTGTCGACCAGCCTCGTGCCCGGCTCGTTCACCCCGATCCCGACCCCGGGCGGCACGTGGTGGCTGCCGTACGCCCCGATCGTCACCGACCTGGCCGCCCGCGCGGGCATCGCCGCAGCGACGCTGCGCGACCCCGACTTCCCCGACGAACCCGGCCGGCTCCCATCCTCCGGGCTGATGCTGCCGATCCAGTGGCAGCCCGGCATCCCGCAGCCGGACCGCCACCGGTGGGAAGCAGTCGCGCTCGCCGACCGGCTCACCGCGCCGTGGCTGGTCCTGATCGGCCGCAGCGCGGAACCGCCGGCCCCCGACGACGCCCGGCTGCTCGGCCGGCTCTGTGCGCTCGCCGATCAGCTGCACGTCGACCTGGTGATCGAAGCCCGGCCCAGCTCCACGAAGGGCGGGCTGAGCTGGGACATCCGGTTCGAGCTCGCCGGCGGGAAAGTGCCCGACTACGCACACCGCTGGGCGGCCGATCTGCCGACTGCGCTCGCCAGGATCAGCCCGGAACGGGCCGCGTCCGGGCTGGCCGTCGCCGACCGCGACACCCCCGCCCACTACCTGACCGAGGATGCGCTCACGCCGCGCCCGGTGCCGGTCGGACTGGCCGGCCACCCCGGCGGCCACGACCTCGACCAGCTCGAACGCCGAATGGTCGCCGACGCCGACCAGCACGGCGGCGCACAGGCGATCTGGCGTAACCGGCACTGGTGGCACACCAGCCTGCGACCGGCCGACACCGCCGGCCGGTTCGTTCGGGGCTGGGAGCCGCCGACCCCGAAGTACTGGGCCGAGCCGATCCCCACCCACCCCTGCGCCCGGTGCGCCGACGTCGACAATCCGCCGTACTGCACCGACTGTTACGGCACCCGGCGGGTCCGGCGCGGCGCGGTGCTGACCGTCACCGACCTGCGCGGCCGGACCGTGCACCGCAACTGGCGACCCGACGACGCCACGCCGACTCTCGTCCACACCGACCGGCAGTCCGGCTCCAGCGTGTGGCAACTGCCCGAGGATTATCAGATCGGCGCGTACGCGGCGGAGTTCGGCGTACCGCCGATCGACCTGACCGACCTCGACGGCGAGCATGTCGTCGACCAGCACCTGCGCCTCGGTGTCAGCCAGCTCGCGCCCGGCGGCGGTGACCCGGTCGCCGCGTACCTCGGGGAAGTCGCCGCCACCCACGACGGCGCCCGCGTCCTGGCCCGCGCCACCGACTGGCCCGGCCCCACCCTCGACGAACTCGCCCACCTCGTCACCGGCCTCGGGCTCGCCCTGGACGTCACCGTCATCGACCACCGCCACAATGTCGGCCGACCCGAGCTGCTGCAGGGGCACACCTGGTCGGTCCAGGTCGCCGGGCTGGCCGGCCCACCACCGGTCGACCCGTTCCCGACCTGCGCCGCGCTACCCGAAGCCGTGGCGCTCTGCTACCGACACCTCTACGGCGCGCTGCGGGCGACCGTCCCCGCCGATCCCGAACGGCCGATGTCCGTTCCACAAAAGCCCGCGTCGGCCGGTCCTGCTCCGGACACCGCCGGCTTCATCACCGAGGTACGCCGCCTCGCCGCCACCCACCCCGGCCAGCCCGCCACCATCCGCATCCTTCCCGACCACGCCAGTATCGCGACGAGGAGAACCTCGTCCTGATGAGGGCCGAGCGGTTCGACGCTGTAGCGGCCGGGCTGCGGATCGCGGCCCGGTCGTTGGCGCTGCTGGCCCGCCGGCAGCGCGGTCTCGCCGAGGAGTTGCTGGCCGAGGAGCTGCCGTGGCTGACCTGGCTCCCGCCGGAGGAGCGCGTGGTCTGCGTACGGGAACTGCTCGCCGATCTGGTCGCTGGTGCCGACACCGGGCTGTTGACGCCGTTCGCCCGCAACCTCGCCTCGTGGCGGTCCACAGCCGAGGCGTGGGCCGACCCGAGCCTCGCCCGTGACCTGCAAGGACCGGTCGACGGCGACGGCCCGGTGATCGACAAGCCGATGTCGGAGGCGGCGTGACTGGCCGGGGCGAGCAGATCCAGCGGCCACGGCCTGAGCAGACTTGACTTTGCAATCGTTATGCAGTCAAAATGCAGTCATGTCGGTTGTGCTCACTATCCGCGACGTACCCGAAGAAGTGCGGGACCTCCTGGCCCAGCAGGCCCGCGAGCGCGGCCAGTCGCTGCAGGCGTACCTGCTGGCTGTCCTCAACCGGCAGGCCGACTTCTGCCGCAACCGGCAACTCCTCGCCGAGCTCAGCGACGAACTCGACGACCGCAGCGGCGGTGCCGGACCCACCGCGCCCGATGCCGCCGACCTGCTGGCCCGTGCCCGCGCCGAACGGGATCTCCCCGACGCCGGGCGGTCCGGGCAGCCCGGGCGGGACGTCGCATGATCGTCGTCGACGCATCGGTCATCGCGAGTGTGCTCGTCTACAGCGACGACCGTGGACGCAAGGCCCGCGCCGCCCTGGGCCGCGACCCCGAGTGGGCGGCACCGGAGCACTGGAAGATCGAGGTCTTCTCCGTCATGCGAGGGCTCGCCCTCGGCGGGAAGATCACCCACGAGACGGCGTCGCGGGCGGTCGACCGGATCAGCCGCCTCGGCGTGGACACCGTGCCGATCGACGATCTGCTCAGCCGGATGTGGCAGGTCAAGGCGAACATCAGCGCGTACGACGCTCCCTACGTCGCCCTCGCGGAGCGCCGCGCACTGACGCTGGTGACCGCCGACGGCAAACTCGCCCGAGCGGCGAGCGCGTACTGCCGGGTCGAACTCGTCGCGTAGCGGAGCGGGGGTTCGGCGGTCGGGGTCTTCCGCCTAGGCAAGCGCTTTCCTATGCTGATCCGATGATTCGGATCGACGACGCGCTGACCCCGGCCAGCCTGCAACCCAGGATCGACCGCCTCTGGGAAGCCTCCGCCCACAAGATCGACTCGATCGAGAAGACCTGCCCACCAGGGTCGGCGTCGCCGGTCTTCACCGTCGAAGGCCAGTACGCTGCCCGTGGCTGGACCGAATGGACCCAGGGCTTCCAGTACGGCTCGGCGCTGCTGCAGTTCGACGCCACCGGCGAGCAGCGGTTCCTGGACCTCGCCCGGAAACGGACCGTCGCCCTGATGGCCAGCCACGTCAGCCACATCGGCGTACACGACCACGGCTTCAACAACGTCAGCACGTACGGCAACCTGTGGCGGCTGATGGCCGAGGGCCGGATCCCGCACGACCGCGCCGAACGTGACTTCTACGAGCTGGCGCTGAAACTGACCGGCGCGGTGCAGGCGGCCCGCTGGCGGGACACCGCCGACGGCACCGGCTACATCTACTCGTTCAACGGCCCGCAGTCGCTGTTCGTCGACACCATCCGCTCCTGCCGGGCACTGGCCGTCTCCCACCTGCTCGGACACGTCCTCATGGGGGAACAGGACGAGCGGATCTCGCTGCTCGGCCGGCTGATCGAGCATGCCACGAACACCGCCCGGTACAACGTCTTCTACAGCGAGGGGCGGGACAGCTACGACATCTGGGGCCGCACCGCCCACGAGTCGATCTTCAACGTGAACGACGGCCGGTTCCGCTGCCCGAGCACCCAGCAGGGCTACTCGCCGTTCAGCACCTGGACGCGCGGCCTGGCCTGGGCGATGCTCGGCTTCCCGGAGCAGCTCGAATACCTCGCCGTGCTGCCGGACAACGAGTTGGAGCCATACGGCGGGCGGGCCGAGGTGACCGCGACGATGCTGCGGGCGGCCACCGCCACCTGTGACTTCTACCTGGAGCACACCCCGACCGACGGTATCCCGTACTGGGACACCGGGGCGCCCGGGCTTGCCGAACTCGGCGCCTACCTGGACCGGCCGGCGGATCCGTACAACGATCATGAGCCGGTCGACTCGTCGGCGGCCTGCATCGGGGCGCAGGGTCTACTGCGACTCGGCCGCTACCTGACCGGTGCCGGGCAGCCCGACGCCGGCCGCCGCTACTGGCAGGCCGGGCTGACCGTGGCCAACCGGCTGTTCGACGAGCCGTACCTGAGCACCGACCCGACGCACCAGGGCCTGATCCTGCACTCGATCTACCACCGACCCAACGGCTGGGACCACGTGCCCGCCGGCAGCCAGGTGCCGCACGGCGAGTCGAGCATGTGGGGCGACTACCACGCCCGTGAGCTGGCGCTCTACCTGCAGCGGGTGGCGCGTGACGAGCCGTACTACACGTTCTTCGGCCCGGCCGACACCGACAGCGCGGGCACCGTCGGGGGCGGACGATGACCGCCGCGGACCAGGTCGGCAGCGGGGACCGGGTCGCCATCGTCACCGGCGGCTCGCGGGGCATCGGGCGCGGGATCGTGCTGGCGCTGGCTGCCGCCGGGTACGACGTCGTGGTCAACTACGCCCGTAACGCCGACGCCGCGCGCCAGGTCGGCGAGCAGGTCGAGGCGCTGGGCCGCCGGGCGCTGCTGGTCGGCGCGGACGTGTCGGTCGGCGCGGACCGGCAGCGGTTGGTCGATCAGACCGTGGCGACCTTCGGCCGGATCGATCTGCTGGTCAACAACGCGGGCGTGGCCCCGGACGTACGGGCGGACCTGCTCGACGCCAGCGAGGAGTCCTTCGACCGGCTGATCGACATCAATCTGAAGGGTCCCTACTTCCTGACCCAGCAGGTCAGCCGGGCGATGATCGACATGGTGGCGGCCGGCACGATCACCGCGCCGAAGATCGTCATTGTCTCGTCGATCAGCGCCTACACCGCCAGCGTCAACCGGGGCGACTACTGCGTGGCGAAGGCCGGCCTGGCGATGACGGCCCAGCTGTACGCGGCCCGGCTGGCTGAGCACGGGATCAACGTGTACGAGATCCGGCCCGGCATCGTCGCCACCGACATGACCGGCCCGGTCCAGGCGAAGTACGACGATCTGATCTTCAACCAGGGTCTGACGCCGATCCGCCGCTGGGGCCGACCGGACGACGTGGGCCGGGCCGTGGTCGCCGTCGCCACCGACCTGCTGCCGTTCAGCACCGGCCAGGTGCTCGACGTGGACGGTGGGTTCCACCTGCGGACGCTGTAAGCCGGCGGACGCTGTAAGCCAGCGGACTTGTAAGCCGGCGGACGCTGTAAGCCAGCCGGCACCCCTACGGGTCACCGATGGGGGGTCGACCAGGGCTGCGTCCGGAGGTGCCGACGTCGACCGGCCGGCAGGATTCGGGGCATGGACATCGCTCTGGTCGGCTGGTTGGCGTTGACCGGCGGCTGGCTCGCCGCCGCCGTGATCGCCGAGTCGCTGCCGTCGGCGGGCAGCCCTGCGGCGCTGCGGCGCCGCGTCGGCTGGCTGACCGCGTTCGTGCTGGCCGGCCTGGGCGGGGTCGCCGGGTTGATCGGGGGCGGGGCGGCCAGTGCGCAGGTGCTGCTGGTCGCCGTACCGGCGGCGGCGGTCGCGGTGGTGACGCTGCCGCGCCTGCGGCGGCTGTACGGCGGATCGGCGGCGTTCGTCACCGCGCCCGCCGCGCCGAGTCCCCCGGGGCTGCTGGCCCGCGCGGCGCACCCGCTGGTGGCGTTGCCGGTGCAGGTGACGGCGGTGGCGCTGGTGCCGGTGGCGGCGCGGTACTTCAGCGGCGCACCAGGGCTGGGGGTGGTCGCCGACGGGCTGGTGCTGACCGTGGCGGTGCTCCTGCTGGTCGCCATCGGGGTGCGGCATGCGCTGCGGCACAGCGCGCTGGCCGAGAACGCGTTGGCTGGACACGGTTGAGCCCCGGGACGTACCCGGGGCTCAACCCTCGCTCAACCGTTGGCTCAGTCCAGGTCGAACTCGCCGTCGCGGGCTCCGCCGAGGAACGCGTCCCACTCGTCGGCGGTGAAGATCAACGCTGGTCCGGTCGGGTTCTTCGAGTCGCGGACCGCGATCGCCTGGTCGACGAAGGCGACCTCCACGCAGTTGTCGCAGTTCGGTCCGCTGCGTGAGCTCTTCTGCCAGACCGCCCGGGTGAGGTCTACCCGGAGCCCCTTAACCTCGATGTCCACAATGGCTCCTTAGCACGTTTCGCGATCATGGCGACGGACTCCTCGGGGGTGAGGGCCGCCGCGCGTATGTGATCAAAGATGAAGATGTATTTGCGTAGTTCCTCGGTCTTTTCCAGGAAGAGTCCACCGGTGGCGTTCTCCGCGTAGACCACGTCCGCGTCGCTCGGCTCCGGAAAGTCGAGGATCGTGAACGTGCCGTCCATGCCGGCGTGTGCGCCCACCTCGAAGGGCAGGATCTGCAACGTGACGTTCGGCAGGTCTGCCGCTTCGACGAGGCGGTGCAGTTGTGCCCGCATCACCGCGTCCCCACCGACCGGCCGACTCAGCACAGCCTCATCGAGCACCGCCCATACGTCGATCTGATCTTCCTGAGTCAACAACGACTGACGCTTCAGTCGGACATGGACCCGGTGGTCGACTTCTTCGGCGGTGATGTCGGGGCGCGCCGCGCAGATCATCGCGCGGGCGTAGTCCGCGGTCTGCAGCAGCCCCGGGACGACCTGCTGTTCGTACGCCCGCACCGACCTGGCCGCCGCCTCGAAGCCCACGTAGGCCCCGGTCAGCACCGTCGAGTACGGATGCCACCAGCCCTTCTGCCGGGCCTCCCGGGCGATCTGCACCAGCTCCTCGGCCTCAGCGCCGGTCACGCCGTAGATCTCCAGCATGTCGCGGACGTCGCGGGGCGTCGCGGTGGTGTGCCCGGTCTCGATCCGGGAAACTTTCGACGCGGAGCACTCCAGACGCTCCGCGACGGCATCGATCGTGACGCCCGCAGCGTCCCGCCGCCGGCGCAGCTCGGCGCCGAGACGGCGGCGCCGGACAGTCGGGCTTCGGCGCTCGGTCACCGGTCACCTCCGGTCAGGGGTGTAGGGGCAGTCGGCGGACCCCGCTCGCGCAGCAGAGGGGCGACGATGGAACCGTCGCGAGCGGTGGTACGGGGCGGGGGAGGTCGCCGACGCGGGAAGAATCCCGTTCAGTCTGCCGTGGGTACATGTAGGACTTCAAGCAGCAATCTCGCGAGTGATTCTCGCACCACGCCAGACCCAACTTGCAACTTGCATTGATCGCGACAGTGGTGCACCCTTTCCGTAGGCCTAAGGTCACTCAGCGTTGAAGCATGATCGTTCCTTCCCGGTTGCGCCGTACCGGGTCGGCACGACCTGCCGCCACGTCCGCATCCGGTCGTCGACGACCGACCCCGCCGGGTCCGCCGTCGGTGACGATGTCGACGTACGTGCCGCTGGGTGGCGACATCGACAACGGCAATCGACCACAGGAGTCGCGATGCTGCTGCCCCGCTCAGGAGAGGTGCTCCACGTGACCCGTGCGGCCAGCGTGCAGTTCACCGAACCACTGCTGTTCCGGGTGATCAGGGTGCACGACTGGCCGACGTACCAGGGCTGGGTCTGGCTCGACGGCTACGAGCTCAACGCCGCCGGCGACGCGGTGGACCGGCGGTCGATCTTCGTGCAGATCGACGGGCTGCGGCGGCTGCGGGTGGTGGCCGACCTGCCGGGCCGGGCGGCGCAACGCCGCCCGGCGGCCCAGGTGATGTCCGCGCGGGCCAGCTGAGTCCGGGCCGGATGAGCGCGGGCCAGCTGACATCGGCGGTACGCGCGGGCCAGCTGACCTCAGCCGGCCCGCGCGGCACTGCGCTCAGTCGTTCTCGTCGTCGGACTCCCCGGTGGGGGTCGCCGACGGACTCGGCTCCGGTGACGGCTCACTGTCGGACGCGGCGAGCACGAGCTCGATCTCGGTGCCCGGCGGCACCTCGCTGCCGGCCGGCGGATTCGTCTCGATGACCGTGCCGGACGGCTGGTCCGAGTCGCGGAAGGTCAGCCGGTATCCGAGGTCGCGTTCGTCGAGCAGACTCCGGGCCTGCACCTCGGTCAACCCCACCAGGTTCGGTACGGCGACCGTGGCCGGCGCGCTGCTCTGCTCCGGCTCCGGCTCGGTCGGCTCCGCTTCGGTCGGCTCGGGCTGCCCCGTCGGCTCCGACGGAGCGGACGCGGTCGGTGCCGTCGTCGGGCCGGGATCGACCGGGTCCCGCGTGTCGTCCAGGTTACTCACCCACCAGATCAGGGTGCCGACCAGGGCGATCACGACCAGTGCCAGCACGCCCAGCAGGATCGGCAACCACCACGGCCGGCCAGCCTGACCGGGGCGCTCCGGCTCGCCCCAGCCGCCACCGGTGCCGCCACCGGCCGCACCGGGCCAACCCTCGGCGCCGTCACCGCCCGCCGGCCGCACCGGCACCCCGGCCCGACCCGACCAGGCCGGTTCCCGGTCGCCGCCGGTCGGTGTCATCGCCGCGGTCCCCGCGCCAGCCGGCGGCACCGCACCAGTGCCCGGCCCCGCTGGCGGCACCGCACCGGTCCCCGGACCCGCGCCCGGCTGGTCCACCTTGGTCGGCCCGCCCGCGTCACCGTCGAGATCGCCGGCCCGGGTGGCCCACGGGTCGACCGGGCGGGGCAGCTGACTCGTGTAGTCCCCGACGTCGCGACCTGCCGAGCCGTCCTCGGCAGGATCTCTCGGTCTGTCGGCCATGCTCGTCCTCTCCGTACCACCCGGCGTGACATTCGGTAAGGCTCAAGATAGCCAGCCACCGCCCGCACAGCGTGCCGACGCCCACGAGTCGCCTCGGCCCGCGCTGACCGCTACAGTGCCCGGCATGGCCGTACGAGGCTGGGGAAGATCGGTCGCCACGGCGACCGGCGTCGCTGCGGGCGCGGGTGCCGCGCAGCTCGGTCTGGGCTACGGCCTCGGCATAGTCGCCTGGTTACCGTCCGTCGACATCGGCGGGGAATCGGCCTGGGTCGCCAGCCTCGCCTGGGCCACCTGGATCGTGGCGACGTCGGTGGTGATCGGTGCCGTTGTCGCCGACCGGCTGGCCCCGTCGGCGACAACTGACGGAGCCGCACCGGACGCACGCTGGCAGCCGGAGAGCCTGCTCACCGCGAGCCTGTGGCGACTGGCGCTGGCCGCCGCCGCAGCGGTCGGCGGCATGTTGATCGTCGCGCTGATCGCCGTACCGGCGCGCAGCGCGACCCGGGCCGACACCTTCTCGCCGCAGACGATCGCCGCCGGTTACGCGATGGTCGGCGCCGTCGTCGGACTGCTGATGGCGATCTGGGCGGTCGCCTCCCGGGCGGCGGCGGTGAACGCGATCGCGACCGTCGGCTGGTTGTGGCTGCTGGCCGTGGTGGCCGTGGTCGATTCGGTGCTGGCCGGTGCCGGACTGACCAGCGCCCAGCTCGGGGTCTGGCAGATCACCGCCGATGACGAGCGGTACTGGTTCCGTAACATCTACTGGCCGGGCGCGGCGCTGTCGCTGGGCTCGGCGTTCATCATCGGCGCGGTGTCGGCCTGGCCGGCCGCCCGCGACGCCCGTCGCCGGATCGGTGCGGCGATCTCCGGATGCGTCGGCCCGGTGCTGATCGCCGCCGCGTACTTCCTGGCCGCGCCCCGGCTGGTCGGGCCACGCGCGGAGCAGCTGTCGGCACACCTGCTGGCGCCGTACGCGGTGATCGCCGGGCTGGCGGGCTCGGTGCTGGTCACCGCGATCGCTCAGCGGCTGGAGGTCTCCCGGCAGCGGGCCGCACGCACCGACGCCGACCGCACCGAGGCCGACCCGCCGGGTACGGCCGCCGGCGACGGCTCGGGCGACGCCGACGACCGCCGGGACGCGCCGGTGCCGGCTCAGCCGGCGGGTGGCCCGACCAGCGGCGCGGCCGGTGCGACCGGTCAGGCGCCGGCCCGCGGTACGGCGTCGGTCGCTGCCCCCGGCCGTGGGCACCCGTCCGCACCCGGTGGCGGCAGCCCGTCGTAGGGGCGGCCCGTCGTAGGGGCAGCCTGCGGGGCTGCCGGCGGATCAGTCGACCGGCCAGGTGTGCACCGGCTCGTTGCTGCGCTGCAGTTCGGCGTAGCGCTGCAGCATGTGGTGCAGCGCCTCGGGGCGGGCCAGCCCGTGCTCACGCTCGGCGCGCCAGACCGACTCGGTCTGCCAGACCGCGCCGTTACGACCGGTACGGCACCGTTGCTCGATGATGCCGAGCAGCCGGTCGCGCTGCGCCGGGGCGACACCGAACCGGTCCAGCCCGGCGTACGCCTTCGGCAGCAGGACCTCCAGCACCAGCTCGGTGACCGCGATCTCACCGAGCTGCGGCCAGTGCAGCTGGGCGGCGAGGCCACGACGGGCCGCCTGGTGGAAGTTCTCCTCGGCGGCCGCGAAGGTGAGCTGGGTCCAGACCGGGCGGTCGGCCTCCGCCAGCTCGCGGGCCAGGCCGAAGTAGAAGGCGGCGTTGGCCAGCATGTCGACGACGGTCGGCCCGGCGGGCAGCACCCGGTTCTCGACCCGCAGGTGGGGGCGGCCGTGCATGATGTCGTACACCGGTCGGTTCCACCGGTAGACGGTGCCGTTGTGCAGCCGTAGTTCGCTCAGCTCCGGCACGCCGCCGTTCTGCAGGACCTCGACCGGGTCCTCGTCGGCGCAGATCGGCAGCAGCGGCGGGAAGTACCGGACGTTCTCCTCGAACAGGTCGAAGATCGAGGTGATCCACCGTTCGCCGAACCACACCCGGGGCCGTACCCCCTGGGCCTTCAGCTCGTCGGGCCGGGTGTCGGTGGCCTGCTCGAACAGCACGATCCGGGTCTCCGACCAGAGCTGTTTGCTGTAGAAGAACGGCGCGTTGGCGCCGAGGGCGACCTGCACCCCGGCGATGGCCTGGGACGCGTTCCAGTACGCGGCGAACGTGTCGGGCGAGACCTGCAGGTGGAACTGGACGCTGGTGCAGCCGGCCTCGGGGGCGATCGAGTCGGTGTACGCCTGCAGCCGCTCGACGCCCCGGATGTCCAGCCGAATGTCCTCGCCGCGGGCGGCGACGATCTGCTCGTTGAGCACCCGGTACCGGCCGTTGGTGGAGAGGTTGTTGAGCACCAGGTGTTGCGGGGTCAGGGTGGGCAGGATGCCGATCAGGATGATCGCGGCATCGGCCTTGGCCGCCCGGTCGCCGGCGCGGGCCAGGCTGGCCTGCAGGTCGGCCTCGTAGTCGGCGAAGCCGTCGCCCTCGATCAGCCGGGGTCGGGCATTCAGCTCCAGGTTGAACTGACCCAGCTCCGTCTGAAATGTCGGATCAGCGAGGTTGGCAAGAATTTCCGCGTTCCGCATGGCGGGCTCCGCGTACGGGTCGATCAGGTTCAGTTCCACCTCGAGGCCGGTGGTGGGTCGGTCGGCGTCGAACTTGAAGTCGTCGAGCATCAACGCGAACACGTCGAGACACCGGCGGACCTTCTGCCGGTACCGGACGCGGTCCTCCCGGGTGAACGGCGCGCGTGATGCGACATCCCTGCCCATAATGCCCTCCCCGGCGCGTCGACACCCCACCCCGCCTGCCCGATGGCCCGAGCGACGCGGCGAAGCCGTCAACGACTGTTGGTGGTGCAACCCCTGCTCGACCGCGACTGTCGTCGGCCCCCGAGCCGGGACAGGCGGTGATCGCCCCAAAGTGAGCGGGTCGAAGCGCTCGGTTTCACCTTTTCACATCCGGCGAGCGTCTTCTACTGGGGTTATCACACACAGCGGCACCCCGGTCACCGTCGACGGTGACCGGGGTGCCGCTGTAAGGTGCCGGGCTCACCCCTGGCGGATGGCCTCACCCTCGATCTCGATCTTGATCTTCTTGGCCACCAGGACGCCGCCCGTCTCCAGCGCGACGTTCCAGGTCAGGCCGAACTCCTCGCGGTCGATCTCGGTGGTCGCGGTGAATCCGAAGATGTCCTGACCGAACGGGCTGCGACCGGCACCCTCGAACTCGACAGCCAGCTCGACCGGGCGGGTGACGTCCTTGATCGTCAGCTCACCGGCGAGGACGAACTCGTTGCCGTCGACCGAGGCGATCCCGGTGCTGCGGAACTCCAGCGTGGTGAACTTCTCCGCGTCCAGGAAGTCACCGCTGCGCAGGTGGGCGTCGCGGTCGGCCTGTCCGGTGGTGATACTGGCGGCCTGCAGCACTGCGGTGACCGAGGACTGCAGCGGGTCCTCGGCGACCGTGATGGTGGCCGTGGCCTCGGCGAACTCACCCCGGACCTTGCTGACCATCATGTGCCGGGCGACGAAGCCGACCCGCTTGTGCGCCTGGTCGAGCTCGTAGGTGCCGGCGGTGGGGATGGTGATGCCGTTCCACTCGCGGGTGTTCTGGTCGGTGCTCATGGCTGCCTCTCGGGGACAAGCGGTTGAGGGATGACGTGTGCAGCAGCAATATTAGACTAAGCAATATTCCTCGTGTCAAGCACTGCTAGGATGTCCTGGTGACCGAGCACCTCGCCGACGATCCGCGGATCACCGCGATCGGGCTCCTCTTCGAAGTCCATGCTGGCCTGGCTGCCCGCTTCGCGGCGCAGTTCGAGGAGCAGGGGCTCTCCTCCGTCGAGTTCGAGGTGCTGATGCGGTTGCGTCGCTCCCCGAGCCACCAGCTGCGGATGACCGACCTCGCCGCGCAGGCCGCCCTGTCCACCAGCGGCGCCACCCGGGTCGTCGACCGGATGGTCCGCGACGGGCTGGTCTGCCGCCGGGCCTGCCCGACCGACCGACGCAGTTCGTACGCCGTGCTGACCCGCGCCGGCCAGCAACGCCTGGACGAGACGCTGCCCCGACACCTGGAACTGATCGAGCAGTGGTTCACCGGCCAGCTGCAACCGGCCGAACTCGCGGCGTTCCTCGGCACCCTACGGCGACTTCGCGACGCCGTGCATCCGGGCGCCACCGCTGGCAGTGACGAGATGCTCGCGGAGACGGCCTGACCGGCCTGCCGGACCGGCAGAAGGACCGGCAGAAACCAACAGCGGACACCTTCATAAGCCCACAAAAGGCGCATTAAGCTCGGAACTTCTGGATACCGTACTGACGGCCGGGAACGTAACGGGGGGTGCGGCGCGAAGATCCAGGGCACCGCTGTGGATCGGGGGCGGCTCCGCGCCAACCCGGGGGGCGTGTCGACGTCCGGCGGGTGATCACCCGATCCCCGCCGGACGTCCGCGTCACCCGCCGGCACCGGCAGTCGTCCACAGGCGGCACCCGCACCGCCGCGCCGGCACCGGCAGTCGTCCACAGGCGGCACCCGCACCGCCGCGCTGGCAGCCTCACGGCTGGTCCGGCCAGCCGATCTCCTGCCGTTCCCGGGGCAACAACGTGATCCCGCTCTCCTTCGCGGCAGCCGTCAACCGGTCCAGGGCCGCCTGCCGGGCGGCCGCCGTCTCCGTACCCGCCGCCAGCGCGACCATGGCCTCGATCGCATCCCGGGGTTGGCTGCCGGCGCATCGCGACCGGGCCGCCACGGCGTACCACTCCACCGCCAGCTCCCGGTCACCCCGGGCGGCGGCGATCGTCGCCTCGATCAACGCGCACCGGGGGTCGTCGCCGGCACCAGCCGGGTCCACCGGCCGCACCGGGCCCCGGTCCAGCTCGTCCACCGGCATCGAGTAACTCCGCAGCTGCGTCAACGCCGCGGCCGCCTCGGCCAGTCGGCCGTCCTGGGCCAACGCGAGCGCCAACGTGCCGAGGACCCGTCGCCGGTGGCTCGGGTCGCCGACGGCGGTCAGCGCGGCCAGCACCCGACGGGCCAGGTCGACCGCCCGCGCGTACCGCCCCTCCAGCCGCGCGACCTCGGCGAGGTTCGCCCGGGCCAGCAGCCGCAGCCGGTCCTCACCGGTGCGCGCCGCCAGTCGGTCGACGGCCGCCAGCCGACGCCGGGCGGCCCGCAGGTCCCCGGCCCGGACCTCGTGCCAGGCGAGGTCGTGCTGGGCCAGGGTCATGTCCCGCACCCGACCGGTCCGCCCGGCGACGGCCAGGACCGCCTGGGCGTGGTCGCGGGCCTCGGTGAACTGGCCCGCAGCCAGGCACGCTGCGCTGAGCACCGTACGGGTGGCGAGCTCGCCGGCGGTGTCGCCGAGCTCGGTGAACGTCGCCAGCGCTGCCCGGGCGGCCGGAAGTTCCTGCGCTCCGGCACCGTGTTCGACCGCCAGTTGCGCCACCCCGACCTGCGCCCAGGCCCGAACGGTCGGATCCACGTCGACCATCCGTGGGTCGTCGAGCAGTCTGCGCAGCCACCGTCGACCGGCGACGTCGCGACCCCGGAATCGCCACCATCTCGGCAGCGCCGCCGCCAGGCGCAGCGCGGTGTGCGGGTCGTCGTTGGCCGAATGCGCCAATGCCGCCCACAGGTCGCTGGCCACCTCGTCGAGCCGGTTGACCGTGGTCACCAGCTTCGGCCCGGCGAGGTCCGCCGTGGCGCGCTCCGCGAGCCCGGCGAACAGGACCGCGTGCCGACGCCGGATGGCGGACAGTTCGCCGTGCGCCGCGGCCCGTTCGGTGGCCAGGTCCCGGATCACGTCGATCAAGCGGAACCGGTAGGGGCCGGCCCCTCGGGCGCCGAGCAGCCCCAACGACATGAGCCGGTCGAGGAACGGCACCGGGTCGACCGCAGTGTCAGCGTCGGTGGTGCCGGCGGTGTCGTCGGCTGCCAACATGCCCTCGGCGAGCTCCACCGACCACCGGTTACGCAGCACCGACAACCGGCGTACCCCGCGCCGCTCCGCCGGGGTCAACAGCGCGTAACTGGCCGCGACCGCGTCGCGCAGGGTCACCGCCACCGCTTCCCGTGACGGCGGTCCGGTCAGGTCGAGTGGGCGGTCGCCGTACCGGTTGAAGATCTCGTTGAGGTCGAGCGCCCGGCCACGGGCCGCCGCCAACTCCAGTGCCAGCGGCAGCCCGCCGAGTCGACGGACCAGCCCGACCAGGGCGCCGACCTCGGTGGGGTGGACCTGTTCCCGCCGCACCTTGCGCAGCCGGGCCAGGAAGAGTTTCACCGCCGGGTAGTCGGCGACCGCGGCGAGGTCCGCCTCGGTGTCGGCCGGTGGCACTTCCAGCGGGGCGACCGGCCACACCCGCTCACCCGGCAGGCCGACCGGGTGCCGGCCGGTGGCGACCACCCGCAGCGTGGGCGCCACCCGCAGCAGCCAGTACAGCGCGTCGGCGGTGGCGACCGGGGACCGCTCGACGGCGTCCACCAGCAGCAGGGCGGGGGCGTCGGCGAGCCGGGCCGCCAGGTCGTGGATGCGGCCGACGTCGAACACGGTCGCGGTCGCGGTGAGTACGTCGCTGACAGAGGAGCCTTCGGTGACGACGATCCCACCGGCCCCGCCCGGCAGGTGCCGCGTCGCGTTGGCCGCCACCGCCAGCGCCAGGCTGGTCTTGCCGACCCCGGCGAGTCCGACCAGGCTGGTCAGTCCCGCGCCGGAGCCGTCAGCCGAGGTGAGGATGTTCGCGAGCTCCGCCACGTCGCAGTCGCGGCCGATCAGCTCTGCTGCCGGCGGCAGGCCGCGACTGCCGCCGACGGTGGTGCCCGCCACCGGGTCGTCGCCGTCGGTCCCGGCTGCGACGGCGGCGAGCGTCGGAGCGTACTGGCGGGGGACCGCAGGGCGCAGCACCGCCGCGTGGCCACGGGCGGCGGCGGCGAACTCGGCCAGGTCGGCACCGGTCAGGCCGAGCGCGGCGGCCAACAGGTCCACGGTGGTCCGCTGCGGCCGGGAGGATCGGGCCCGCTCCAGATCACGGACCGTGCGGACGCCGACGCCGGCCCGGGCGGCAAGCTCCGCCTGGGTCAGCCCGGCGGCCAGCCGGCACCCACGGAGCAGTTCGTCGAACCCGACCGTGCTCTGGTCAGGAGCATGATCCGGACTCATGGCAGGAGAGAGTACGCAGCCAGGTGTCGTCCAGTCAGCTATCCGTCAGGCTGACGACCCGAATGGAACGGATTTCCGACACAACCGGGGAGTTCACTCCACGTCGGCAAGTCCAAGATCACGAGCGATGACCATCCGCTGAATCTCGGAGGTGCCTTCGCCGATCTCCAGGATTTTCGCATCCCGCCAAAAGCGGCCAACCGGAAACTCGTTCATGAAACCGTAGCCACCGTGGACCTGGGCGGCCTCCCGGGCGTTCTGCACGGCGCACTCACTGGCGTGCAGCTTCGCCACCGCCGCCTGCCGTTTGAACTGCTCACCGGCGAGCATCCGGGCCGCCGCGTCGTAGTACGCCAACCGGGCGGTGTGCGCCCGTACCTCCATGTCCGCGATCTTGAACTGAATCGCCTGGAAGCCGCTGATCGGCCGGCCGAAAGCGCGCCGTTGCCCGGCGTACCGGACCGACTCGTCGACACAGCCCTGGGCCAGCCCGACCGCCAGCGCCGCGATCGCTATCCGGCCCTCGTCGAGGATCCGCAGAAACTGTGCGAACCCTCTACCCCGCTGACCCAGCAGATTCTCCGCCGGCACCCGACAATCGTCGAACGTCAACTCGTGAGTGTCCGACGCACACCAGCCGACCTTCGCGTACCCGGGGGCGACGGTGAAGCCGGGCGTACCGGACGGAACGATGATCGTCGACAGCTCCTTCGACCCGTCCGGCCGCGTCCCAGTCACCGCGGTGACCGTCACCAGGGAGGTGATGTCGGTGCCCGAGTTGGTGATGAACGCCTTCGCACCGTTGATCACCCAGTGGTCGCCGTCGAGCACCGCCCGGGTCGTGGTGCCGCCGGCGTCCGAGCCGAAGCCCGGCTCGGTCAGCCCGAACCCGGCCAGCGCCTCACCGCTGATCAACTGCGGCAGCCACCGCCGACGCTGCTCCTCGGTGCCGAACCGGTAGATCGGCATCGCCCCCAACGAGACCGCCGCCTCCAGGGTGATAGCCGTGCTGGAGTCGACCCGGGCCAGCTCCTCCAGCGCCAGGCAGAGCGTGAAGTAGTCACCGCCCATCCCGCCGTACTCCTCCGGGAACGGCAGCCCGAACAGCCCCATCTTGCCCATCTGGCGGACGATCTCGTACGGGAAGGCGTGCCGCTCGTAGTAGTCGCCGATCACCGGCGCGACCACCTCTTGGGCGAACTCGCGGACACTGTCGCGCAGCGCCACCTGCTCGTCGGTGAGCCGGAAGTCCATGTCCAGGTCCTTTCTGGAGGTGCCGGGAGGTGCCGCTACACCGGGGTGACGCCGTGTCGGCGGCGGGAGAAGTGCCGGTCCCGGCCGGCCGCCGCCGCGTACCGCCGGACCAGTTCGGCGCGCAACTGTTCGGGTCGGACGATGTCGTCGACGACGAGTTCGCTGGCGAGCCGGGTCAGGTCGATGTCCTGTTCGTACTCGGCGCGGCGCTGCGCCACGAACGCCGCCCGCTGCTCCGGGTCCTCGATCGCCGCGATCTTGTTGGCGTAGACCGCGTTGACCGCGGCCTCCGCGCCCATCACCGCGATCTTCGCGGTGGGCAGGGCCAGCGTGGCGTCCGGCGCGAACCCGGGGCCGGCCATCGCGTACAGCCCGGCGCCGTAGGCCTTGCGGACCACGACGCAGATCTTCGGTACGGTGGCCTCGGAGATCGCGCTGATCATCTTCGCGCCGTGCCGGATGATGCCCTGCTTCTCCACCGCGCTGCCGACCATGAAGCCGGGCACGTCGGCCAGGAACAGCAACGGTACGTTGAACGCGTCGCAGAGCTGCACGAACCGGGCCGCCTTGTCCGCGGAGTCGACGAAGAGCACCCCGCCCTTGAACATCGAGTTGTTGGCGACCACGCCGACGACCTGGCCGGCCAGCCGGCCGAAGCCGACGGTCAGCTCACGCGCCCACAACGCCTGGATCTCCAGGAAGCTGCCCTCGTCGAGCAGCCCTTTGACGAACCGGCGCATGTCGAACGCCTGCCGTTCGCTCGCCGGCACCAGCGCGGCCAGGTCGACACCGGCCGGCGGCTCGACGGCCGCCGTCGCCGGTGGCGGCTGCCGCCAGTTGGCCGGCAGGTAGGACAGGTAGCGACGGACCACGTCGAGCGCGTCGTCCTCGGTCTTGCAGAGAAAGTGCCCGACGCCGGACTCGGCGCAGTGCACCCGGGCACCGCCCATCGCCTCCAGCGTGGTCTTCTCGCCGGTGACCATCTCGACCATCCGGTCCGACCCGAGGTACATGCTGGCGTTGCCCTCGACCATCGCCACCACGTCGCAGAACGCCGGAATGTAGGCGCCGCCGGCGGCGGACGGCCCGAACAGGGCGCACACCTGGGGGATCGCGCCGGAGGCCCGGACCTGGTTCCAGAAGATCCGGCCGGCGCCGCGCCGGCCAGGGAACAGGTCGACCTGGTCGGTGATCCGCGCCCCGGCGGAATCGACCAGGTAGACCATCGGCAGGCCGGCGTCGTACGCCCGCTCGATGATCCGGATGATCTTCTCCACGGTACGGGCGCCCCACGAGCCGGCCTTGACCGTGGAGTCGTTGGCCATCAGGCAGACCTGTCGACCGTCTATCGTTGCCGTCCCGGTGATCACGCCGTCGGCGGGCAGCCCGTCGGCGAGGGCGTTGGCGTACCGCCCGTCCTCCACGAAGGAGCCCGCGTCGACCAGTCGGTCGACCCGTTCGCGGGCGAACAGCTTGCCCCGGTCGGCGTTCGCCGCGTGGTACTTCTCCGCGCCACCGGCCCGGATCCGTTTGTCGAGCCGGTCCAGCGCCTCACCGTCCAGTGTCACGCCGCCCCCTCGCACCCGCCTGCACTAAACGATCGTTAGGGTACCGCACGACGGTCACGCTCGCGACCCCGGCACCAACTCAGCGTCGCCACCACCGTCTCCGCGACCACCCCGACCGCAGCGGGAAACCGGCCACTGCGGGCCGGCCAGCCGGTAGAGGTCAGGTCGACCTGCGCAGACCGTCGGTGACGGCAGCGCGCGCGGCGACGGTGTCACCGGGCCGCTCGTTGGCCAGCGCCGCAGCGACTCCTGGTTCCACCGCAGCACCTCCTGAGGGTCGTCGTGACACCGGGCCAGGTGGTGCGCCGCGACGCAAGCGTCGGAGTCGTCCGTACGCATCGCCCAGGCCTGCTCGAACGACGCCCGCGCCTCGGCCGGCCGTCCCGGTGCCTCCGCTCGAATGCCGTCCTGACACAGCAGGCGGGACCGGCGTCGATCGGATGCGCTCCAGCTGACCGGTGTCCGGCGTGTCGCGTCGATGAGGTGCGGTGGATCAACGAGGGCGAGACGCCGGCGGGTCAGCTGGTCGGGGTCAGCCGGGTACGGGGGCCGGCGCGCAGCACCCCGGACGGAAGTTGCCGGCCGACCAGTTCCTCGGCCAGTTCGGCGGCGGCCAGCAGCGCCGCCAGGTCGATACCGGTGGCGACGCCCATGTCGTGCAGCATGTGCACCACCTCCTCGGTGGCCACGTTCCCGCTGGCCCCGGGCGCGTACGGGCAGCCACCCAGGCCACCGACGCTGGCGTCGAACTCGGTGACCCCCAGTTCCAGGGCGGCCAGCAGGTTCGCCAACGCCGTACCCCGGGTGTTGTGGAAGTGCAGCAGCACCGGCACGGCGGCCTGCCGGTCGCGCACCGCCGTGACCAGCTCGCGGACCCGGCGCGGGGTGGCCATCCCGGTGGTGTCACCGAACGCCACCCGGTCCGCGCCGTCGGCCACCACCCGGTCGACGATCCCGGCGACCCGGCCCGGGTCGATGTCCCCCTCGTACGGGCAGCCGAAGCTGGTCGCCACGATCACCTCGACGTGCGCCCCGGCGGTGTGCAGCAGCGGGATCAGCTCGGCGATGTCGTCGAGGGACTCTGCGGTGCCCCGGTTGACGTTGCGCCGGTTGTGCGTGTCACTGGCCGACACCACCACCTCGACCTCGTTGAAGCCGGCGTCGATCGCCCGCCGGGCACCGCGCAGGTTCGGCACGAGCGCCGAGTAGCGCACCTCGGGGGCGCGCCGGGCCCGCTGCCACACCTCGTCGGCGTCGGCCATCTGCGGGATCGCCCTCGGGTGCACGAACGAGACAGCTTCGATCCGGCGTACGCCGGTTGCGGACAGCGCGTCCAGCAGGCGGACCTTGCCTTCGGTCG
This sequence comes from Solwaraspora sp. WMMD791, assembly GCF_029581195.1. Classification (NCBI taxonomy): domain Bacteria; kingdom Bacillati; phylum Actinomycetota; class Actinomycetes; order Micromonosporales; family Micromonosporaceae; genus Solwaraspora; species Solwaraspora sp. WMMD791. The sequence continues at coordinate 4,599,478 of NZ_CP120737.1, read as the reverse complement.
GCACCGGTTGCTCGTTCTGCAGGCCGTCGCGGGGGCCGACCTCGCGGATCGACACGGACTCGGGAAGGGGCGTCGTTGCCATCTGCCCAGCATCGCGCGCCCGTGCCGTCCACTCAATGGGATCCGACGAAGGTCACCGCGCCCGCATCCGGCCGACGATGCCGGTGTCGTAGTCGCCGGAGAGAAACTCCGGGTACTCCAGCAGCTCGGCGAAGAACGGCAGGTTGCACTTCGGCCCGGCCACCTCGAAGGCGGCGACCGCAGCCCGGGCCCGGGCGATCGCCTCGGCCCGGTCGGCGCCGGAGACGATCAGTTTGGCCATCAGCGAGTCGTAGAACGGCGTCACGGTGGTGCCGACGGCGTACCCGGAATCGACCCGGACCCCGTCACCGGTCGGCTCCGACCAGGCGGTGATCGCGCCCGGTCCGGGCAGGAAGCGTTTCGGGTCCTCGGCGTTGATCCGCAGCTCGATCGCGTGCCCGCGCGGGGCGAGGGTCTCCGGGTCGAACGTCGGTGCCAGACCGGCGGCCACCCGCAGCTGCTCCTCGACCAGGTCGACGCCGTAGACCAGCTCGGTCACCGGATGCTCGACCTGCAACCGGGTGTTCATCTCCAGGAAGAAGAACTCCCCGGTGGTCGGGTCCAGTAGACACTCCACCGTGCCGGCGTTGCGGTAGCCGACCGCCTCCCCGGCCCGTACGGCGGCAGCGAGCAGCCCGGCCCGGATCTCGTCGGTCACCGCTGGCGACGGCGACTCCTCCACCAGCTTCTGGTTGCGCCGCTGGACCGAGCACTCCCGCTCGCCGAGGGCGACGACCCGGTCGGTGCCGTCGGCCGTACGCCAGCCGAGGATCTGCACCTCGACGTGGCGTACCCGGGGGAAGTAGCGCTCGATCAGCACGGACCCGTCACCGAACATGCGGGCGGCGAACGCCCGGACCTTGTCGAACTCGGTCCGCAGCGCGTCGGCGTCGGCCGCGACGCCCATGCCCATTCCGCCGCCGCCGGCAGCGGCCTTGACCATCACCGGGTAGCCGATGGTGGCGGCGGCGTCGAGTGCGGCGTCGACGGTCCCGGCGGGCTCGGTGGTGCCTGCGGCGACCGGTACGCCGGCAGCCGACATCAGGTTCCGCGCGTTGATCTTGTCGCCCATCGCCTCGATGGCGTCGCCACCCGGACCGACCCAGGTCAGCCCGGCCGCTTGCACCGCGCGGGCGAACTCGGCGTTCTCCGACAGGAACCCGTAGCCGGGGTGGATCGCCTCAGCACCGCTGCTCTTGGCGGCGGCCAGGATGGCGGCCTGGTCGCGGTAGCTCTGCGCCGGCTGGGCCGGTCCGACGCAGATCGCCTGGTCCGCTTCGGTGACGAAGGGCAGCCCGGCGTCGGCCTCGGAGTACACGGCGACGGTGCGCACCCCCAGCCGCCGAGCGGTACGGATGATCCGTCGGGCGATCTCGCCCCGGTTCGCCACCAGCAAAGACTCGATCATGCCTCTCCTCGCGGTCGTGGCACCCGGTGCGGTGCCGCGGTCGGCCATACCACGTGACGGTCGGTCGGCCCTGCGACGAGGCGCGGCGGTCGGCCGCGCGACGAGGTACGGCGGTCAGCCGTGCAGCGCGGCCAGGGTGGCGGCCCGCAGCAGGGCTGCCCGCCGGTCCCGGTCGACCTCGCCGCCGAGGAACGGGGTGGAGTTCATCAGGCCGAACGCGGCGTGGGCCAGCACCCGCGCCTCGGCGGCGTCGAGCTCGCGACGCAGGCCGGTCAGCACCCCGACCCACTCCTCGACGTAGAGCCGCTGCAGCCGGCGGATCCGGCGGCGCGGCTCCTCCGGAAGCCGGTCGAGCTCGTGCAGGTGCAGAGCGATGACCGCCGGGTTGGCCAGGGCGAACTCCACATGGAACTCGATCAGCGAGGCCAGTGCGGCATCGGCGTCCGTGGAGTTCGCCGCCACCCGGGCCCGCCCGCCGTCGAGCAGTTCCTCGCTGACCGGGATCAGCGCGGCGGCGAGCATCGCCTCCTTGCCGGCGAAATGGTGATAGAGGGCCGGGCCGGTGACACCGGCGGCGGCGCCGATGTCGTCCATCGAGACGCCGTGGTATCCACGGGCCGCGAAGAGTCCGACCGCGATCTGGAGAATCTCGTCGCGGCGTGACCGTCGACGAGGTGCGACCGTCTCGGCCCCGTCCGCCGTCGTCGCCTGCTGATCTACCGTCACCTGGCCAGCCTAACCCTGAATCGATCCCGAGTTGAACGCTCGTTCAGCCTTTTCAAGCGCTGCCGGCTGATCCGCCGGTGGTCCACGCTGACCCGGCGCTGATGTGTGACGATCACCGTACCGTCAGCCGGAGCACGGATTCACCCCCCGGCGGCGACCGCCAGGCCGTCGACGACCTGCGCCTGCGGCAGCACCCCCAGGGCCGGACCGGGCAGCACGATCTTGCTGGCCCGGATCCCGGAACCGATCACCACGTGCGGCACCGCCACCACCCGGGCGTCGACCAGGATCGGCCACTGCGGCGGCAGCCCGATCGGCGTGATGCCGCCGTACTCCATGCCGGTCGCCGTCACCGCGTCGGCCATCGGGGCGAAACTCGCCTTACGGACATCCATCAGCCGCCGGACCGCCCCGTTGACGTCGGCGCGGGTGGTGGCCAGCACCATGCACGCCGCGTAGCGGACGACGCCGCCCCGTTTACCGGCGATCACCACGCAGTTGGCCGACTCACCGAGCCCCACCTCGTACGCGGCGCAGAAGGCGGCGGTGTCGGCGAGGTCGGGGTCGATGGCGGCCACGGTGATGTCGTCGACGTCCACCGGGACCTCGGACGACCACTGCTCGATCGCGGCGGACACCGGGTCGGCGACCAGGTCGAGTCGGTTCCGGACCGGTTCGGTCCGCAGTCTGCCCAGCACATCGCCATCATGCACCGGCCGGAAGCGGCCCGCCGACCGGGGTTGGCCGGCCCGGCCGGTACGGTGGATGCGCCGTCACACTGACTTCGTCGGCAACCGACTTCCGTCGGTGACACTGACTCCGTCGAGCACACCGAGAGGTGACCGTGGCTGCTCCGAGGGCGAGCGTCGTGGTGCCGGTCTACAACACGCAGGCCTGGTTGCCGGCCGCGTTGGCGTCGATCGACCGGCAACCGCACCGGGCGACGATCGAGGTGATCATCGTCGACGACGGGTCCACCGACGCGTCGGGCGAGATCGCCCAGGACTACGCCCGGCGGTCGCCCGGGGTGCGCTACGTCCGGCAGTCCAACGCCGGGCTCGGCGCGGCCCGCAACCATGGGGTACGCCTGGCCACCGGCGACTACCTGGGGTTTCTCGACTCCGACGATCTCTATCCGGACGACGGCCTGGACCACCTGATCGCCGTCGCCACTGCGGCGCAGGCGCCGATCGCCGTCGGTGACATGCACGGGTTCCCGCCACGACCCAGCCCGCCGTGGCGCGCCGAGATCGTCGGGGCGTCCCGGGTGATCGAATCCGTCGCGCAGGCACCCCTGCTGGTCGGCAACCCGTCGGCCTGCAACAAGGTGTTCGCCCGGGACTTCGTCGCCGACGTCGGTGCCACCTTCACCGAGGGCAGCGCCTTCGAGGACGTCCTGTTCACGCTGCCGCTGCTGCTGCGCGCTCCGCGTACCGTGCTCAGCCCCCGGCTGGTCTACCTGTACCGCCAGCGCGGCAACGGCTCCTCGATCATGGACAGCCGGTTCCAGCCGGCCAAGATCCTGCAACACCTGACGATCATCGAACGGCTCGTCGCCGACCTCGACGGCGTCGACCCGGCGAGCCTGCCGGCGGTGCGCCGGTGGGTCGCGTACATGCAGCTCAGCTACGCCCGCCGGGCCGCCGTGAACCTCGACGACGCGCAGTTGGCCGACTTCACCCGGCGGATGTCGACGCTGCTCGCCGACATCGCCGTTCCGGTAGCCGCCGAGTTCGTCGGGGATCCGGCCGCCGGGCTACGGGCGGTCGCGCTCTACGAACGACAACCCGACGCGGTACGCCGACCGCGCCACGACGGCCCGGTCCGGCTGCACGGCGGCCAGCTGCACCTCGATCATCCCCAGTTCGACCGCTACCGGGAGCTGCTGCGGGTGCCCCGACCCACGGTCGGGGTGCACCGCGTGCGCCGGGGCGACCCGGCGGCCGGCGAGTCCGTCCGACTGACCGGTCACTGCGCCCTACCCGGTCCGGGCGGCGCACCCGGCAGGGTGCGCGACGACCTGCTGCTGGAGGTGGGCGACACCCGGCTACGGCTGCCACTGGTGGTCGCCGACGGTGACCCCGACCGGCTGCACTGGCAGGTCGACCTACCGCTCGACGGGCTGCCCCGGGGGCGCTACGCGCTGCGGGTCGTGGCCCGCGACGGCGGCGCCGAGCTGGTCCTGCCGCCGGCGGGTGGGGCACCGGGCACCCGGGCCGCGCTCACCACCCGGGGTCGGGCGGTGTGGGTCGCACCCGGCCGCCGTGGCCTGCGGCTGGTGGTCTCCGATCCGCTGGTCACCGTGGCGGCGACCCCGGCCCGCTGGACCCGGCTGGCCCGGCATCGGGCCGAACGCGCGGCCCGGCAGGGCGTGCGGGCCGCGCGGCGCGGCCGGCAACGCCTGCGTCGGCTCACCGGACGGTGACGAGGTCACCGGCGGGTCAGGGCGGTGACGTGTCGACCGGCCGGCCGTCAGGGCGGTGACGGCCGGCCGGTGGTCAGGGCCCCGACCGCCGGCCGGTGGTCAGGGCGGTGGCCATCTGATCCAGGGTCCGGATGGTGGCCGGCACGGAGCCGGGATCCGGCAGGCTCAGTGTGGCGACCGTGTCGTCGCGGCGGACCGCCAGGAAGTAGGAGACGGTCGGCGCGGACTGCGGATGGTCGATGCGGCCCCGGACCAGCAACGCGTCCGGCCGCTCGGGGTCGACCAGCTCGAACGTGATGGTGCCGGGCCCGAACCGGTACGTCGGACAGGTCCGCACCACCTGCTCGGCGTCGGCGAGCGCCCGCGCCGCCCAGTCCGGCTCGAACACCTCGACGACGGCGAGTGCCAGCCCGGTGGCGGTCGGGTGGTGGTAGCGCCGTTGTGCGGCGGCGACCCGGTGCCGTTGCGCCGGGTAGTCCGCGTCGCGGTAGGTCGGGCAGTCGTCCTGGGCCCAGGGCCAGCGGGGTACCCCGAGCTGTCGTGGCTGGTAAGACCAGTCGGGTCCGAGGGCGGTGGGGGCGACGAACCAGCTGTCGCGTACCGCTGCGGTGGTGCCGCCGGCGGCACCTGCCGCCGACGCGGAGCCGGCACCCGGCGCGGCCCCGGGAACCGACGCGGAGCCGGCACCCGGCGCGGCCCCGCTGTCCGGCGTCGCGCATCCGGTCACCAGCAGGGTGGCCACCAGCACCGCTCCGGCGAGCCCGGCCCGCGGCTTCACGACTCCTCGACCAGCAGGTCGGCGCGGCTGTCGCCGAGCAGCTCCCGCAGCCGGGCGAGGGACCGCCGGCTCTGGGTCTTGACCACCGACATCGACACGCCCAACGTCTCCGCCACCGTCTCCACGCTCTGGTCCTCCCAGTAGCGCAGCACCACGATGGCCCGGTCGCGGGGCGGCAGGCAGCCGAGCGCGTCGATCATGGTCAGCCGCAGTGCGGGCTGCTCCGGCCGGGCCGGGTCGGTGTCGACCGCCGGCCCGGGCACCACCAGCTCCTGGCCGCTGAGCCGGCGACGGTGGTCCAGCACCACCCGCAGCAGCACCTTGCGGCTGTACGCGTCGATGTTGTCGGCCCGGGCCACCCGGGACCACGCCGCGTACATCTTCGCCAGGGCGGTCTGGGTGAAGTCCTGCGCCAGATGCCAGTCCCGGCACATCAGGTAGGCGGTCCGACGCAACCGGGGCGCGGCCGCCTCGGCGAACGCCACGAACTCCTCGTCCGACGCGCCGGTCGACGTACCGGCCGACGACCGGGCCCGGGCCGACGACCGGTCCACGGCCGGCCGTGGCTTGCCCACCAGCGGCGCCGGCAGCGTCACCTCAACCGCGCCGTACACACTGCACCCTCATGCCTGGGCACCCCTCCCCGGTGTGCTTCCTCGGTGTCCGCCCCCGCAGACATAGACGTCGCACCGTCGGAAGAAGGTGACAGGCCTAGGGTTCTGCCTGACGTTCACTCTCCGCTCGCCGCCTGTTAGCTTTGCGATAGGGCCCCCTTCCCCTGCCCGGCGGATGCTGTCCGCCCACCGGCCGACTCCTGCGCCGGACCGACGGTACGGAAGGCGAGCTTCTCCGATGGCCCTGTTGAGCCTGATCATCCCGGTCTACCGGGTCGAGAAGTACCTCGCCGCCTGCCTCGACTCGATCCTCGACCAGCACTGTGACGAGGTGGAGATCGTCGCCGTCGACGACGCCTCCGACGACCGGTCGGGCGCGATCCTGGCCGAGTACGCTCAGCGCCACCGGCAGATCACAGTGGTCACGATGGACCGCAACTCGGGGCTGGGTGCCGCCCGCAACGCCGGAATCGCCCACGCCAGCGGGCGCTACGTCTGGTGTGTCGACAGTGACGACTGGCTGCCGGCCGGGTCGCTCGCGGCGGTGGTCGAACGGCTCCGCCAGACCGACCCGGAGATCCTGATCACCGGGTACGCGCGGGTGTACCCCGACGGTCGGGTCGAGGAGCACCCGGTCACCGACATCGCGCCGGGGCGGCAGTTGCCGACGGTCTTCTCCTTCGCCGACGAACCGGGGCTGCTCGACATCCTGTGGATCGCCTGCAACAAGATCATCGATCGGGAGCGGCTGATCGGGTCCGGCGTCACCTTCCAGTCCGGCTGGTACGAGGACGTGTCGTTCGTGATCCCGCTGATGGTCGCCGTCGACCGGATCGCCGTACTGGACCGGGACTGCTACGCGTACCGGCAGCACCACGACGGCGCGATCACCCGTACGGTCAGTGACCGTCACTTCGAGGTGTTCGACCAGTGGCAGCGGGTCTTCACCTACCTCGACTCCGACCCCGGCCGGGCCGCACCGGTCCGGTCGTTGATCTTCGGCCGGATGATCTGGCACTGCCTGCAGGTGCTCGGCCACCCGCACCGGGTGCCCAGGTCCAGCCGTCGGCGCTACTTCCGTGGCACCGCCGAGCTGTACCGCCGGCACCGCCCGGCCGGCGGCTACCCGGTGCCGGGCGGGGCCAACGAGGCGGTCAAGCACCGGCTCGTCGCGGCGAACGCCTATCCTCTGTACGAACTGCTGATGGCCTGCTGGCTGGTGCGGAAACGGCTGTTCGGCTCCCCAACCCGGGGAATGGCCGCCGCCACGCGGCCACGACCTGCGGCGATGACCGGTGCGGGGGCTGGTGCCGGCGGCGGGCAGAACCGGGAGGAGACCCTCAGGTGACACGTGGTGCCGGATCCGACACCAGCGGGCCGGCCGGCGTCGAGGTCACCTGGCGACTACGCGGGCTCGCCCCGCCGCGTCCCGCCGAACGGCTGGGCCGCGCCGTGGGCCTGCGGGTGCTGCGCGTACCCGGGACCGGGCAGGCGCTCGTCGTCGCCGGCACGGTGGACCGGCTCCGCGACCTGACCCACCATCCGGCCGCCGGCTCGCCGGTACGCTCGGTGACCGTGGTCGTCGCCTGGTGGCGGTCCCCCCGGGTCGGCTGGGGCGGCACGGTCGGCATGCTGCCGCGACTGCGCCGGCACCGGGTGGGGCTGCCCCGGCTGCGTCGGGGCGCGGCCACCGTCCGGCTCGCCGTCGCCGCCCCGGTGCCGCTGCGCGACGCGGTACGGTCTGCGCTGAACGCCCTGGACGGCGCCCGGCCGATGCCGGCCCCCGGCAGCCCGGACGTCGCCGGCGTCGTACCCGGCCGAAGCGGCGGCGGGGTCGGTGGCGGGCCGACGTTCCTCCCGGCGACCGCGACCGTCACCACCGGTGAACTCACCGCCCGTGACGAGATCCGCGCCTATGACCTGGTCGTCACCCCGACACCGCCGGCCCATCGACCCGACGACATCGGCACCGTGCCGGCCGGCAGCGCCGGCACCGTACTGGCCGGCAGCGGGCACCGCGTCACCGTCACCGAGGGTGCGCCGATGGTGCTCGTCGACGCCACCCGGATCAACCCACGGGGTCGACCGGTGACGGCGTACCGGTCGCAGGCACCCGAGGCCACCCTGGAATTCGCCCGGGGCGGCCGGTCGGCGGCCCGGTTCCGTGCCGGAACAGCCAGCGGGCCAGCCGCCGGACCAGCCGGCGGGCCCACGTTGCACGGGGCGCTGACCGGGCCCGGCCTGGGCGCGACCGCCCTCGCCGCGCTGCGCCAGGTCCGCGTGGTGCACTGTCGGCTGGTGCCGGGCGAACACCCGGCGCAGACCGCCGGGCTGCTGGTGCAACTCGCCGCCACCGGAGTGCTGCTGCACGCCCCGGTCCTGCCACCGGCCGTCGCCGACCTGCTCGACCCGGACCTGCGGGCACTGGTGTGCGCACCGCCGCCCACCCCCGACCCCGACGACCCGGCCGGGGCCGCGCTGGCCGTCGAGGCGCGCAGCGTACGGCAGCGCCGGGCCGCGCTGCGCGGGCACGCCGCCGGGCTGCGGCTGCCCGCCCTGGCCACCGGTGGGCTGCCAGTGCTCGGCCAGCCGCCCTCGGTCAGCGCGATCCTGGTCACCCGCCGGGCGGAACTGGTGCCGGCGGCGCTGGCCGCAATCGCCGCGCAGACCTATCCGGAGTTGGAGATCGTCCTCGGGCTGCACGGAATCGAGCTGCCCGAGTCGGCCCGCCGGGCGCTGTCCGACTGCGGCCGGCCGTTCGAGGTGGTCCGGCTGCCGGCCAGCGCCGACTTCGGTGCGGCACTCGGCGCGGTGACCCGGCGCGCCCGGGGCACCCTGGTGACGAAGTTCGACGACGACGACAGCTACGGTGTCGAACACGTCTGGGACCTGGTCCTGGCCCGGCACTACTCCGGAGCGGTGCTGGTCGGCAAGGGCGCCGAGCTCGTCCACCTGGAACGTGAGGGTGTCACCCTTCGCCGCAGCTCCGGGGTGCCCGAAGCGTACGGCGACGTGGTGGCCGGCGGCACGATGCTGCTCGCCAAGGGCGATCTGGAGGCCGTCGGCGGGTGGCGGCCGGTGCCCCGCTCGGTCGACCTCGGACTGATCGAACGGCTGCGAGCGGCGGGGGCGAGCGTCTACCGCACCCATCCGCTCGGCTACCTGTACCACCGCCGGCCCACCGGGCACACCTGGGATCCCGGCGAGGCGTACTTCGTGGACAGTGCGTACGCCCGTTGGCCGGGGGTGCCGCCGGACGCGATGGCCGACCCGGTCAGATCACCATCGACGGCAGCGGCCAGCGACGCAGCCGGTGCGGCAGCCACACCAGCTGGTCCCCCACCTTCGTGACCAGGCCCTCCTCACCGAACTCGCGGGCGATGTCGATGTCCACGTCGGTGACCGGAGCGCCGTCGACCAGTTGCGCCAACACGGCGAGGTACGCCGGGTCGTCGATGGTCAGCAGGTTCAGCTGACCGGTGCGCCGGTCGCGTACCTGCACGAAACCCGGGCCCTGGCGGTAGGTGCACTTGTCGAAGTAGAAGGCGTCCCGCCAGGCGGTGGTGGCCGCCGTCGACGCCGCGGTGTCGGCCCCCGCCAGCTCGACGGCGACCGGCGGGCGCAGATGCCCGTACACCCGCCACAGGTCGTCGTCGCCACCGGGCAGCCGCACCGACCAGTCGACCTCGATGGCGTAACTGGTCGCCTCCCGGACCAGCACGAGTCGGCGTACCGCGTCGGCCGCCGCCGCCGGATCGTCCACGGTGAGATCGACGACGCCGGGCAGGGCGAGCTTGCGGACGCCGTCGGCGTGCCAGTCGGCGACGGCGTCGCCGACCGGGCCGGTCACCTCGGCCGGGCCCAGGTCGATGCCGGGAATGTCGGCCACCGCCGGATCATGGTCGCGATGCCGCCGTACGGTGATCGGCCGGTGCGGCCCGGCGGCGACGGGGGTGATGGTCAACGGCCTGCTCCTGTCAGACGGCGGTGAGCGCGGGCACGGGCTCCGGTACGGCGGCCCCGGCCGCCCCGACGGCGTCGGCGGACGCCGCCTCGGCCTGCGCGGCGGCCCGCTCCTGACGCAGGTGGTCGATGCGGATCAGCTCCTGGTTCATCGCCTTCGGCGCGATCTGGATGAACTGGTCCGCGTCGACGAAGACGATGCCGAGTTCCCGCCAGCGGGCCAGCAGCGCGGCGACGGCCGGTTCCGGTACGTCGATGCGCCGGGCCAGCGAGGCGACGCTGTGCGGCTGGTCCAGTTGGCGGAAGGCGGCGATCTCGGCCGGGTCGGTCAGCCGCAGCACGTGCCAGTCGAAGTGCCGGCGCTGGCTGACCAGCACGATCTCGTCCCCGAGGTCGTGGTGGGTGAGCCGGCTACGGGCGTACTCGTGCTGCCAGTGGGTGACGGCCCGGTCCAGTTCGTCGCCGACATCCTCACCGATGCCCTGGGTCGGGGTGTCGAAGATGTACGCCAGGTCCATCAGTTCGGATTCGGGCAGGTCGTAGATGAGCCGGTACTGGGCGGCCGGGCGCAGGTCGGTGAAGCCGAGTGCCGGGTTGACGAAGTACGGGCTGAACCGCTCGATGGCGATCCGGGTGCTGCCGTCGGCCGGGCAGAGGTGGTGCAGGGCCGGCATCTGTTCGATGATCGACCGGTAGTCGGCGTCGGTCTCGCCGGGGAAGCCGTACAGGTAGTTCCAGGCGATGGTGATGCCGCTGGTCTCGGCGTCGCGCAGCATCCGCACGTTGAGGCAGCCGGTCACCCCCTTGTCCATGATCTTGAGCACCCGGCTGTTCAGGTTCTCGATGCCGGGCTGCACGCTGACCAGGCCGGCGTCGGCCAGCGCCTGCACCTGAGGGCCGCGCATGTTCGACTTGATCTCGTACTGCAGCCGCAGGTCGTAGCCGGACTCGGCCAGCCGGGGCAGTAGCGAGGTCACGTAACTCATGTCGAGGATGTTGTCGACGACGAACATGTCCAGCACCTGGTGCCGCTGCACCAGCTCGATGATCTCGTCGTAGAACCGCCCCGGATGCTTGCTGCGGAACTGCATGAACGACCCGTTGAGGCCGCAGAACGTGCAGTGGTGTTTCTCGCCCCACCAGCAGCCCCGGGCACCTTCGACGACCAGCCGGGGTTCGACCCAGTGGTTGGCCCGCGAGCTGGCCAACCGCTCGAAGTAACCGGTGTAGTCGGGGCTGACGATCTCGGCCGGCGGCAGCGGGGCGGTGCTCATCGGGTTGGCCACGTGCCGTCCGGCGGCGTCGGCCCAGCAGAGACCTTCGATCCCGGCCAGATCAGGCCGGCTGTCGGTGTCCGTGTCGGTGTCGGTGTCCGCGTCGCGCAGGGCGGTCAGCAGCTTCGGGAACGCCGCCTCGCCTTCGCCGCGTACCACGTAGTCGACGAAGGAGAAGTTGCGGTGCATCGCCGCGCCCTGCTCGCCGTCGCAGTTGGCGCCACCGAGCACGGTACGGATCCGCGGGTTGAGCCGCTTGACCGCGCGTGCGGTGGCCAGGGCGGCGGCGTTCTGCTGGAAGGTCGAGGTGAACCCGACGATGTCCGGCTCCCGCTCGACGATGCGGGCGGCCACCTCGGCGACGAACTCGGGCACCGTACGGTGCAGCTCCAGGTTTCGGCTCAGGTCCCGCTCGGACATCTGGCCCTGCACCCGACTGACGAACTCGTCGACCCGCCACTGCGGATCGTCGTAGAGAGCGGAGGAGAAGACCCAGTCACCGCAGCCGGAGAAGTAGGTGAACAGCGAATAGTAGTAGTAGTCGCTCAGGCCGAACTCGGTGCGCTCGACCACCCAGTCGACGAAGTCGAGGTTGGCGTGCATCACGTCGACCTGTGCGTCCGGCACCTTCTGACGGACGCTGTTGGTGAGGATGCCCAACGCCAGCGACGGGACATCGATCGATGACCACGGCATGTTGACCAGCAGGATCCGCATGTGCCCTTCTTTTCCTCGTAGGACTCGTTCCGATGGGACTCGCTCGGCGATGGGCTTCGCGTGCGGTGCGCCTTCCGCCCGGTGAGACTCCGGCGCGAGGCTCTCCGGCAGGCAGTGGATGGAGGCGGTCGGCCGCTCCGGCAGAAAGCGGTGGTCCGCCCGCCTCCACCCCGTACGGCCGGATCAGAACTTGATCTTGACCGTGACCGTGACCTGGATGCCCGCGCTGCGAAGCTGGTCGCGGTTGCCGTTGATCGGGTCGTTCTCGACAACGTTCTTCCGCATGCTGTTCACCTCCCCTCCGATCGACATGGACCTGTCAACGTGCGGGAGTCGGGTCAACCGACCGGCCTGGCCATCGCAAGCGCGACCGGGGTTCCCTCCTCCTGCACGCCGTCGAAGTGCCGCTGCATGAACAGCAGCACGGTCTGCATCAACGCGAGATGGCTGCGCGCGTCGAAGTCGTCGTGCCCGGCCCGCCGCCGGACCACCTGGTGCGGCACCCGCCGCGCCGCGAGCAGACCCGCGTACCGCTCCACCGGCTCCGGCGGGCAGCGCACGTCGTCGCTGGAGACGGCGAGCAGCACCGGCGCCCGGACCTGGTCGACGTAGGTCACCGGCGACGACCGGGCGTACGCCTGAGGCACCTGCTGCGGGCTGCCACCGAACAGCGTCACGTCCAGGGCCTGGACCGCCGGCGAGGCAGCGTGGAAGGCGGCGACGTAGTCGGCGACCGGGCTGATCGCCACCCCCAGCCGCCACAGCTGCGGCTGCACCCCGAGGGCCAGCAGCGTCAGGTAGCCACCCCACGACGTACCCCACAGGGCGACCCGACCGGACTCGATGGTGCCGGCCGTCACCAGGTGTTCGCGGACCGCCGCCAGGTCGGCGATCTGGGTCAGCCCGACCCCGTCGCTGAAGTCGTTGCGCCAGGCCGAGCCGTAGCCGCTGGACCCCCGGTAGTTGACCCGCACCACCGCGCATCCGGTGCTGGCCAGCACCTCCACCAGCGGGTCGTAGGCGTCCCGGGCATGCTGGGACGGCCCGCCGTGGACCAGGAAGACGGCCGGATGGGTGGTGCGACCGTCGTTCGGCACGGTCAGCAGGACGTGGATCCGCCCGCCCGGACCCGGCACCCACAGCTCGCGACGCTGGTAGTCGTCCACCGGTGCCGCCGCGGCAGGATCCGGTTCGGCCCCACCGTCGGGCAGCCGCACTCCGCCCGCCGACCGCAGCTGCGGCGGCGTCAGCGAATCCGTCCAGATGTAGACGATCTCGCCGTCGGGCCAGACCGCCGCGTCGAGCACGCTGCCGGCCGGGGTCGGCGACACCACACTGGTACGGGCGGTGAGGTCCGCCTCGTGCAGAACCGTCCGCGCGTACCGGTCCTGCCGGATGAGGATGCGCCGCCCGTCCGGGAACCAGCTCGCGGTGATCTCGGTGTCGTACCAGCACCAGTCGTAGGTGGTCAGTCCGCCGTCGGCGGTCCAGGTCGCCGGGCAGTACCGCCCGTCGGACTCGATCACCAGCAGCAACCTGGCCACACCACCGCCGGGGGCGAAGCCCAGCGCCCAGACCCGCCGACCGGTACGGCCGGCGATCCGGCCGACCGGCGTACCGTCGCGGTCCAGGACGGTGACCGCGTCGGGTGCCGCCGCGTCCGCGCCGACCACAGCGAGCTCACCCGACGGATCCAGGTCGACCAGGTACGCGTACCCGTCGATCCGGGTCACCTCGGTGATCCGGCCGTCCGGCTCCCGGCGGTGCAGCGTCAGGCCGTCGTCGTCGGCGAGCCCGACCAGGGCGGTGCCGTCGTCGGCCATCGCGATGCCCGCGTGCCGGGCGGGTGCCACTCCGGGCAGCGCCGGCACCGACGCCGCCGCCGTGCCCTCCGCCGGGCCGGCTGCGGCGGATGCCGGCGTCGTCGCGGCAGGGCTGTCGGGAAAATCGGTGGTACGCCAGACACCGACCCCGGCCAGGTCGTCGTCGAACCACCACACGGTCTCACCGGCCGGGTCGAGCGCGGCCCGGATCGTGCCGGTCGGCCGGTCGGTCAGCTGGGTCAGGGCACCGGCCCGGCGGTCCCAGGCGAAGATCTGGCACCGCCCGTCGGCGTCACCGACGTAGACCAGCCGGTGCGGTGCGTGTTCGGCGACGACCGGCAGCGCCGGGTAGAACAGCCGGTACTCGCGACTCATCGACGTGCCTCCTCGACCTGTGACTCCGGCTGTGTCCCGGACCCGGACTCCGGCTCCGACTCGGGCTCGGGCTCGACCTCTTCTTCGTCCGCGCCGGCCCGCAGCTGCCGCAGGTTGACCGTGGTGTACGTGGCCAGAGCGGCCAGCGCGGCCGCGAAGATCAACGCGACCGCCGTCGGGCTGTACCAGGCGACCAGCAGCCCGGCCAGTAGTGGTGCCGGGGTCTGCAGCACCTCACCGGCGGTACCCATCACGGTGCCCACCCGGCCCTGCAGCTCGTCCGGTGTGAGCGCGATGACCCGCGCCTGGAAGATCACCCCGAGCAGCGGGCTGAGCAGGAACACCAGGCCGAACAGCAGACCGTACGTCCAGGTCTGCCGGGCCTGGGACAACGCCACCACCAGCGCCACCATCGCCCAGGATGCGACCACGACGACGGTCATGGGCCGGACCCGGCTGAACACCGCCGGCGCGGCCAGCGCACCGGTCAGACCGCCGACGCTGGCGACGGTGAGAATCAATCCGATCGACGCGGCCGGCGCACCTTCCCGACCAGCGGTGAGGATCGCGAAATAGATCAGGGCCCCGAAGGTGAAATTGATCCCGGCGGCCCAGATTGTCACGAATCTTAGGAACGGCTGGTTCCATACGAACCGCAGGCCGTCGCGCAGGTCGGCGAGAAACGACGTGCGCTCGCTGCGGGTCGGCGTCAGATCGGTACGGATCGCCGACACCAGCAGTGCGGACACCACGTACGAGACCGCGTCCACCAGGAATGGAACCCAGCGGCCGATTTGATAAAGCGCGCCGCCAAAGACCGGACCCACGATCTGTACGGCATGATTGCGGGCCTCCAATCTTGAGAGCGCCCGTTTGTCGTCGGCGGGCAGCACCCGCCGGATGGCACCGGCACCGGCGGCCTCGTACCCGCTCTGCGCCAATCCTTCGACGAAGGCCGCGCCGACGAGCACCGCGAGCGTGGCGGCGCCGGTGGCGACCCCGACGAACAGCCCGCCCATGACTGCGCCCGCCACCAGCAGGGATGTCACCATCATGACCTTGCGGGGTAGACGGTCGGCCAGTACGCCGGCCGCTGGTGCGGCGACCAGCCGACCGACCAGGGCCGCCGCACCGACCAGGCCGGCGGCCGCCGGCGAACCAGTGATCGCCAAGGTCACCAGTGGAAAGACGATGCCGGAGGTCTGCGACCCGAGCTGATCGACGGCTCCAGCAATCCAATAGAGCCGGAAATCCCGCTTCCTAATGGTCTCGGCCGACGATTCGCCCGCCATGGATGCGGCTGACATCAGCAACACCACGTGATTGACATGAACGTCCCAGCTTTGTGATCGAGACTTCCCAGCTTGCGTAAATCAGGTCACTGAAAACCACTGGCCACCCCCGATCGGGCCGTGGACAGAGGCTAACAGCGTCCGCAGCACGAAGCAAGGATGTAAATACGTTGAGCGACGTAACCTCGGTGAGTCCCCCGGTCATTCAAACCGAACTTGGCAATATTCGTCACAAGAATTGCCGGTGTACCGCAGGAGGAAGTATTCAGCACCAAACCCGGAATCAACGGCGTTGTGCAGACACGGCCCAGGTTCGGCCGAAAGCCGGATTCCACCCGGCAGCACCGGGTACGTCAGCCCCTGCACCGTCCTGGGCCCTGCCACGCGCGCGACGCCATCCGGGCACTCTGGGCTCGCTGATAATCTCCTCAGGCACGGCATCACCAGTCACCTGCCGACGGAGGTCACCTGCTGAGCGTCGAACCCCTCCCTGACCAGCACCCTGGGATAGCTGGCATGCCTCGGGCAGGGCCACGACCTGCAGGCGATCGCACAGGCCGGCTACCACGTCACCGGGGTGGACCTCTCGTCGGAAGCGATCCGGCTGGCACGGGCCCGCGTACCGGAACGATCGGGTCAGCCGGACGCGGCAGTGACCGAACTCCGCGTACACGATGTCGCCACGGGCCTCCCGTTCGCCACCGACCGCTTCGACGGGGTCTACTCGCACCTCGCGCTGCACTATTTCATCGAGCCGACCACCCAGCACGTGTTCGATGAGATCGGCAGGGTGCTGCGGCCCGGCGGCATCCTGGTCTTCTGTGTCAAGTCGACCGCCGACCCGGCCTACGGGAAGGGCGAGCAGTTCGGCCCTCGGATCTTCAGCCTCAACGGCCATGTCCGGCATTTCTTCGATGAGCAGTACATCCGTCGGTTGCTCACCGGCTGGCACATCGAGAAGTTGGACCACTACGACGGCAGGTTCGAGTCCGGCAGGTCCAGTGCTTTCGTCAGTGTCGTCGCGACCCGCGCCGTCGTTTGACGGGCCACGATGCGGATCGTGAGTGTGAACGCGTGGGGTGGGGCGCAGGCCGAGGAGTTGCTGCCCTGGCTGTCCGACTGCGCGGCCGACGTCGTCTGCCTGCAGGAGGTGACCCGGACGCCGGGCCTGACCGGCTGGACCCGCTTCAGCGACGGTGAACGAGACCTGCCGCAGCGCGCAAACCTGTTCGACGACGTTCGCGCCGTACTGCCCCGGCACCAGGCGTTCTTCCTCACCAGTGACACCGGACCGGTGACCGACGGGACGGGTGCCCGCCATCGGCAGGACTTCGGCGTCGCGACGGTGGTCGCCGAGCGGCTGCCCGTCGTCGGTGTCGACTCCGCCTTCGTGCACGGGGCGTTCGTCGAGCACGCCGAGTGGACGGTCGCCGACCGTCCACGAGTGGCGCTCGCCGTCGGCACAGTCGGCCGCGCCGACGGCCGGCGGGTCTGGGTGGTGCAGGTGCACGGCCTGCGTGACCCGGCCGGCAAGGTGGACACCCCGGCGCGCCGGGCCCAGGCGGTAAGGCTGGCCGAGCTGGTCCAGCGGGTACGCGACCCGGACGATCTGGTGGTCGTGTGCGGGGACTTCAACCTGCTGCCCGACAGCGCGACGTTCGACGTACTGCGCGATATCGGGCTGACTGACCTGGTCGGCACGGCCGACACCCGTACGTCGCATTATCCGAAGCCGGTCCGGCACGCGAGCTATCTGCTCGTCTCCGACGTCGCCGTCGTCGAACGCTTCGAAATCGTGCGTCAGCCGGAAGTTTCCGACCACCGCGCCCTGCTCCTCGACCTGCGGGTCTGACCTCGTCGGAAGCGGGCCGTTCCCGTCCCGGTATGACCGCCCTGACGGCGGGTAACCATCGGTCATGGTAGGCACCTCCAATACCCTGTCGCGATCCCGCGCCGAGGTGACGAGGTCGGGCCGCAGCGGAGCCGTCGTGCGGCCGGCCGGGTACGCCGACCTGCCGGCCACGGCCCGTACGCATGTGGAGTTCCTGCCGGTCGGTCTCTTCCCGTCACTCGGAACGGGGTTCGTCCGCCGCTGGCACCGCACCTACCTCGACTCCCGGCACGGCGTCGGCTACGTGGTCACCGACCCGACGACACCCCACGATGACGTTGTCGGATTCCTGCTGGGCACCACCGACCAGGCCGCCCACATGGCGGCGCTGTTCGCCGATCGGCGGGCGCTGGCCGCACTGTCGGCAGCCGGCGCTGGTGCGTTGGTCCGCCGCCCCGGGCTGGCCCGCCAGCTGTCCTCCCGGGCTGTTCCCTGGGCCCGCCAGATCGCGCAACGCCGGTCCGGCCAGCCGGCCCCAGCAACCGGGCCGGCCGACAATCCGCAGGTCGCGGTGATGGTCGCGGTGGCGGTGCAGCCACAGTGGCGGGGCAGCGGAATCGGTGCGGAACTCGTCCGCCGGTTCGTCGAGGATGCCCGGTGCGCCGGCGCGGCGGAGGCCGAGCTGGTCACCCCGGTCGGGTCGGCCGGAGCGACGGGCTTCTACGAACGGCTCGGCTGGGAGCTCGGACCGTGCTGGCGCACCCGTGACGGTGACCAGCTTCAGGCGTACCGTCAGCGCCTCGATGCCGACGACTGATCAGCCGCCGGCCGGTTGCCAGGCGGTTAGCAGGTCAGCGGGCTGGTAGAGCGCGTCGAGGCCGCGGCAGGACGCGCCGCTGCGGGAGACGGCGACGGCCGGCACCGGTTCGTTGGTCATCGCTGCCCGGTGCCGGAACAGCGCGGACAGGTCGTGCCCGCCGAACTGTGCCTGGTCGTGCAATTTGATCGAGCCGACGAAGTACAGCTCGCGGGCGACCGGTGTCCGGTCGGCACCGACGATGTCGATCTCGACGTCGTTCGATCTGGTCCAGTACGCCCCGATGGCGGGTGCCGCCGGTAGCGAGTCGTCGGGCAGCAGCCGGGCGAGCGCGTCGCGGATCAGTGGCTCGACGGCCCGGCCCCGCCAGCTCGGAAAGCTCGTCCGGATGCGAGTCAGGGTCAGGTCACCCCGGTCGCGTTCGATCTCCGGCATCGCGGGGGCGAGGAACCGCAGCCAGAAGCGCAGGTACGGGTCGACGATCCGGTAGCGGCGGTCCTTCGACGGGCGGGTGGACAGTGGTAGTTCACCGGTGATCAGGGCGGCGTCGATCGCGTCGGCGGGTGGCAGGTCGAGCATGGTGGCGAGGTCGGCCGGGTGGAGCGGGCCGAGCACCATCTCGCGGCCACGCTGGTGGAACGGCCGACGGTAGTCGTTGAGCGCCTCCATCATCGCCAGGTCGGAGCCGATGAGGACGCCCAGCACCGGCTTGCGCCGACGGCAGCCGGTCCCAGGCCCGCTGCAGGATGCCTTCGAACTGCTGCTCGGGATCCATCAGACAGGGCACTTCGTCGAGGACGACGACGCTGGGGGTGTCGTCGGGCAGGGCCGCTGCCAGCAGCCGGAACGCGGCGTCCCAGTCCGACGGGTTGGCGGCGGCGGTGAAGTAGAGGTACGGCACCTGCGCGTCGTCGACGAACCGCTCGACCAGTCGGGACTTGCCGACCCGCCGCCGCCCTCGGATGAGCAGGCAGCGGCCGGGCCGGTCGTCCGCTAACTCCCATGTCAGTAACATCGATGTCAGTAACATCGGTGTTAGCTCAAGCGGAGCGTGCGCCGGTGACCAACTGGACAGCCGGTCACGTCCCTCGTAACCGGCTGCGCTCGGCCGCCTTGGCGAAGTACGCACCGGTGATGCGGGAGGTCGTCCGGGTGGGCAGGACGCGCTGGAAGAGGAAGGTCTGGGTGGTGTAGAGCCAGCCGTCGACCACGGCCGCCGACCGGCCGGCCAACGCGGCCATGACGGTGTCGGCCACCTGTTCGGGCCGTCGCTTTCCACGGAAGTGGCCGGGGTTCATCGGCGTCTCTGTCGCCCCCGGACTCACTGCCACCACCCGTACCCCACTTCCCCGCGTCTCGGCCCACAGCGCCTGGGTGAAGGAGAGCACGAAGGCCTTCGAGGCCGCGTACGCCGCGTTGTTGGGCGCGGGGGAGTACGCGGCGGTGCTGGCGATGTTCACGATCGCGCCACTTTTGCGGGCGAGCATGCCGGGCAGGAACAACGCGGTGATCTCCGCGACCGCTCCCGCGTTCAGGTCGACCAGCGTACGGATCCTGCCGGGATCGGTGCCCGCGACCGGTCCCGGCAGGGCGATACCGGCGTTGTTGACCAGCACGTCGATCGTGACTCCGGCTTCTCCGAGCCGTCCGGCGAGGTCGCCCGGCGCGCCCGGCAGCGACAGGTCCATCGATACGGTGCGCACGTCGACGCCGTGCGAGGCCCGTATCTGCCGTGCCGTGTCGTCCAACCGCTCCTGGTCACGCGCGACCAGGACCAGGTTCATGCCTTCCCCGGCCAGCCGGGCGGCGATCGCCGCCCCGATCCCGGCGCCGGCGCCTGTGACCAGCGCGGTGGTCTTGTTTCCGCTCATGCGGACGACGGTAAACTTTGACGCTGACGTGAATGTCAAGCTCGGATGGGAGATGTCGCATGCGCATCGGCGAACTCGCCAAGGTCACCGGCGTGAGCACCCGGGCACTGCGCTACTACGAGGAGCAGGGTCTGCTGCCCGCCGCGCGGCTCGGCAACGGATATCGGGAGTACGACGAGCAGGCGGTGCCCCGGGTCGCCTTCATCCAGGACCTCTACCGCGCCGGGCTACCGTCGGAGGTGATCCGGGAGATCATCCCCTGCGTGGGCAGCGAGCAGCCGACGGGCGACTGCGCCGGGCTGATCGACCGGGTCCGGCAGGTCCGTGACCGGCTGGCCCACCAGGAACAACTGATCGCGCAGCGGCGCCAGATGTTGGAAAGCTACCTCTCCGGCGCCGCCGCTCCGGCCGCCATGACTCGGCGGGATTCGGAGGTCCCGATCGCATCGTGATCCAGTCCGTCACACCTCACCTGAACGTGGACTCGCGGGACGCCGGGCCGCAGATCAGCGACGGTGTCGCGTCAGCAGGTGGTGGGTTGCCAAGTCACCTTCGTGATGTGGATGGTCACGTACAGGTCCCCGCTGTCATTGGCGTACGCGCACCTCTTGCCGGTGTACGTCGTGCCGAGGTAGTCGTACGACCAGGTGATCTCGGCGTTACGGGAGGTGCGGTTGTAGAACAGGAACGCCGGGACCTTACCGGACCACTCGGTGTTGGTCGTCAGCGACGGAGTCTCGGTAGGACCCTCCGGCGGGTGCGTCGTACCGGCCCAGACGCAGAGCAGGCCTTGCGGGCAGTTCCCGGGCGACCAGTACCCGTTGCTGGCCTGAGAGGCTGCCGCCGGGCCGGTGGGGGCGATGGCCAGCAGGCCTGCCAGGGCTGCGGCGAGAGCGATGGACTTCCACTTCACGGTTCACCTACCTTGAGAGCAACTATCGACGTACATCTAACTTAATGACTAAGTAGTTGTACGGTCAAGAAGCCCTTGGGAGTTCCCCCGACCTCGGCGCAGCCAACGTCACCACCGCTTGGCCGCTCACCCGACCGCGCCGAGCCAGACCATGCCGTCCGGCGGGGGAAGGTCTTTGGCCGACAGCATCTGGGTGAGTTCGTCGCCAGCCAGGTCGGGGGATTCGGCCTTGATGGCATGCAGTACGGCGATGACCTCCCAGACATCCGGTCCCGCCGCCAGCCCGGCCCGCCGCCCGGTCGGGCCTGGCCGGAAGACGATGCCCGGATGCTCGTGAGCGCGCAGCGACTCGTCGATGAACATGTTGGCAACCGATGAGATCGACGAGCCACGGTGTTCACGCACGTATCGATCGAGCTGGGCCAAGACCTGCTCGTCAAATCGAGTCGACCTCGGAGTACTACCCATTGGTACTGCTCAGCCGCCTGTAGCGGACGGGTGGAGCGGCGTAGTCATGCGGCATCGTCCTCGGTGGCGGCGATCCATTCGTCGATCTCGGACCGGTGGTCGGCGTAGTAGCGCAGGCGACGTCGACGCTGTGCCGGGTCAGCCCGGTGCTCGCCATCAGCCGCGTACGCCTCCTGGGGTTGGCGCACCGTCGCCCAGCTCCCCCCAACTGGGACAACTCCCCCACCTACGACGTCCTCATCCGCCCGTGCCCCCGTCGAGGTGACGCCTACGCACCCTAAAACGGACGCATGAGGTATCTCAGCGTCACCTCGACGATTCGGAATCCGCGCGGAGGGTTCGCTCTGCCCTCGTTCTGCCGCCTGCCCGGCGTGGCGATCAGGATCGCAGCGTCCTGGTCATGCTCTCCCAGTCGCCCCGATGGGCCATCACCGGCCAGGCAGGCACCTTCCGGGTGTCCCGGCGCCCCACCACGATGCGGTCGCCTTCCATCCGGACCGCGTCGCCGGGGCCGATCGGGATGCGCCCCTGGCCGCCGAGGACGGTCGGTACCGCGACGGCCGTGTCTGTGACGACGTCGTTCGGAAGCGGCCCGAAGTAGAGGTCGCTGAGCAGGGTCAACACAGCACCGGGAACGGCGACCGGCAGTCCGGCGTCGCTGTTTCCGCCGATGACCGTAGCGAGAGATCCCAATTAGCCGAATACGCCGCAGGAGGAGCCCTGACCAGTCGGCCAGGGCTCCCATGGGCGGTTTCAGGACGGTGGTGTCGGGGTTACGCCGGAGAGATGCCTTCGGCGAAGTCGTACAGGCTCTTGATGTCGTTGTCGAAGTACGGGCCGTCGAATTGACCGTTGCCCGGGTTGTCACCGTGGCTGACCACGCTGTTGATGTACCCGTAGCCGGTCGTGTCGTTGTATTCCTGCAGCCAGGGTCCGCCGCTGGAACCGTACGTCATGTTGCAGTACATCCGGATCTGCTGCCCGCCGGCGCTCCATGTGGTGCCCTGGCAGTAGTACTGGCTCTCGCCGCCGCCCAGGTTGGACGGGTATCCGAGAGCGGTGACCGAGACGCTGTAGCCGTAGTTCCAGCGCAGCCCGTGGCCACCGACGGTGTCGACGACCTTGGCGCCGTAGATGCCGCCGTTGTTCATGATGGCGATGCCCATGTCCTCGGCGTAGCTACCGCTGTTGATCCAGGCGGTACGGGTGTTGAGGCTGGAGGCCACGAACGTGCCGTACGGCCGTGACCCGTTGCGGTAGCGCGGCACGAACTGCCAGTTGCTGTACCACTGGCCGCCGGGGCCCTGGTGCACGCAGTGCCCGGCGGTCATGACCAGCCGGCGCTTTCCGCTGGCGACCGTGCTGGCCGAGCAGGAGGCGGTGCCGCCGGTGGGGGTGGTGAAGTAGACCTTGCCGACGGCCAGCGACTCGTTGAGCATCAGTCCGACGTCACCGCGGCTGCCGAGGCTCGGAGCGAGCGGTGCCACCGCGCCCTCCGGCCCGTTGGGCTTGGCGTCGGCGATCGTCGATCCGGCACCCTTGGCCGATCCGGCGAAGGTCAGGTCGACTGCGGACGCCATCCGCTCCTCGGTCCAGAATTCACTGACCTCCTTTGCGATCTTCGCGTTGGTGATCGCCCGGCCGTCGAGGGTACGGGCGACGGTGGATGTGTTGCCGTTCACGTCGATCGGCGTGGGCTTCGCCTGAGCGGCGGGTGCGCCGGTCAGAACGAGTGTGAGCGACAGTCCGGCCAATGCGGACCAACGCAGGGTCGATTTCAACAGGACCTCCCTTGTCCTTGGTGCCCCGTCTGGGCCTTCCGCAGCATATTTATCTGCCTCCATTGATCGCAATGCCGAAAACCTTGACGGATCATGGACACATTCAGGGAGAACCGCTTTCACCAGCGACTACACAATTGTCGATCACCACTCGTTGCCCACATTCGAATCGCGCTGACTTGAAGAAGTCAGAACCTCGACATGATAAAAGCCGAATCGGTAATGCGAATCACGTGAAACATGATGGATGGCGGCGAGTTGCGCGCCCTGCGCCTACGTCGTACCGGTTTAGTCCGTCGATGCCCGACGCCCGAGTCGCGGCACCCGAGGCCGGACCAGCCGACTACGCGTCGACTGGGCCGAGGGTGACCGTGCCGTCCGCCGCGACCTGCCAGCCCGGGTTGTACGCGACCTCCCAGACCGTGCCGTTCGGGTCGGCGAAGTGCCCGTGGTAGCCGCCGAACGCGGCCCGTTGACCGGGCTTGCGGATCGTCGCTCCGGCCGCCACCGCCTCGGTCAACACCTGGTCGACCTCGGCCGGCGAGGCGACGTTGTACGCCAAAGTGAAGCCGGCTGGCGTCACCGGAACATCGGTGGTCGCAGACGGGGCATCGATCGTCGGAGACGACGCGGCCGGGACGTCCCCCGCGCCGGCCGGCACCATCGGGTCCATGTCGCGGCCGAACGCCGTCGCCTCGAAGAAACCGAGGATCATGCCGGGACCGATCTGAAAGAAGATGATCTCCCCTGGTACGTCGAGCGTCGGCCGCCAACCCAGACCGTCGCGGTAGAAGCGACGGGCCGCAGCGAGATCGGCAGTGGCCACCGTGATGAAGTGCACCTGCTGCCGCACGCCGCGGCCCTCCTTCTGTCAGCGGTTGCTCAGTCCCAGGTCACCGACCAGATCGTCATGCCGTCCGGCACCGGCGGGACGTCGACGTACTCGTCGACCAACCCGTCGATGATGCCACTGGCTTCCAGTCCGTCCAGCCACGACTCGCAGGTCGCCTCGTCAGCGGAGGTGCAGATGGCGACCGCCTCGCCCAGCACCTCGTCGGTCTCGAGCGTCTCCGGATGCAGTTGCACCCGCACCCATGCCACGTCGTCGCGCTGCTCGATCTCCCGGAACCGTTCGGCCAACTCCGCCAGCGGCGGACGGCCGTACTCCCACTGGTTGGGGGCGATCGCCCCCTCCTCGTCGTTGCCGTCGAAGAATTCCCCGATGGTCACCAGCGGCAGGGCGTCGTCGTCCCCGGACCGCCGCACCAGCTCTGCAATCGAGATCACGATGCGCAGTCTGCCACCGGTGTCCAGCCGCCCGCCGCCCCGGTCAGCCCGGTCGGACGGGTCAGCCCGGTCGGATCAGTCGGTCCGGTCGGATCAGTCGGTCCGATCCACCGCGGCGGCCGGGTCGCTCAGCTCCGGGCCGGCGTCCTGCGGATCCGGGCCGGTGTCCCGCAGGTGCCGGTTGTTGCGCGGTTCCTGCCGGGTCTTCGTGTCGTTGAGCCGCCGGCGCAGATCGTCGCGTACGTCGTGCAGTGCCGCCCGGAGATCCTCCTCCGTCGACGTGGTGACGATCTTCGGCCAGCCAGCGATCCAGCACTCCAGGGTGACCTTCTGCCCGCGCGACTCGCGGTCCTTCACCGACAGCTCCAGCTCGGTGCTGTCAGCCGGGAACGTCGTCAGCCGGCTGTCGATGGCGGAGAACTCGGTCACGATCCATGCGCGGTCACGCTGGCCGAAGCCCGCGCCCAGGCGCAGGCACGCGTCGACGGTCGCCGGCTCGGTCGGGGCGCTCATCGGCGCACCGCCGGCCGGGTGTCGGCGCTGACGCGGGATGGAGGGTGGTTCGGCATGACGGTGACCTTTCGTCCGGACGGGACCGGCGGTGTGCCTGCGCCCGTCGTGGTTCGGCATGGGTCAGCCCCATACCCGGCCCGGTGACGGTCGGAAACCCTGGGCCGGCGTTTCGCGTCGTCAGCCGTACGGCCACCTGCCACGCCGGTCGGTCGGTCGCGGCGCGGCGCGGTCAGCCGTACGGCATGCCTAGCTGTTGTCGGACGGCCGCGAGCTGGGCGTTGGCGTCCGCGACGATGCCGCCGGCCTCGGCCCTGGCCATTTCCAACCCTTCGTGGTCGTCGCCGAACCGCTGCGGCGCCTGGGCCATCACCTCGTGCACCAGCTGGACGCCCCGGTCGACGTGCCCAACGATCAGATAGAGCCGGGCCAGGTACAACGCCTCGAACGTCAACCGGGGATCGTCCCAGCCCGGCCGACGCCGGGCGCGGCGCAGCAGCTGCTGCTGCTTCTCGACCGCCTCGAACCCCAGCCCTCGGCGGACCAGCTGCTCCGCCCGCTGGCCCAGCACCCGCAGATCGTGCTCGACGTCGCGGGGTGCGGCGACGGCGGCACCGATCACCAGCACCGCGGCGAGGATCGCGACGTACACCCCGACGCCCGGGCTGATGTCCAATGTGGCCCCGTCTGGGCCGGCCACGTCACCGATCTCCGCCTGGTTCAGCATCGCCCAGCTGAGCGCCAGGAGCCCGGCACCGGCCAGGGTCACCTGTTGCCAGCGCCGGGCCCGACCCAGTGCGTACCAGGCGGCGACTGCCACGGCGACGACACCGGCCAGCAGGGTCACGAACGCGTCCCCGCCGGCCAGACCCGCGCGCGAGCCGAGCGCCGACCCGGTCCCGGTCGCGGCGGCACCGTACGTCACCGCGTCGGCGTCGGGACCGCCGACCCACGGCAGCACCGAGCCGAGCAGCAGCAACAGCCCACCGGCGGCGGCCAGCCCGGCGGTGAGCAGGCCGCGCAGCGACGGCCCGAACCGGGAGACCAACTGCAGCAGTACGGTCACGACGGCAACCTCATCAGGTCGGCGGTGGCGGTGAGCTCGGTGACGTAGCAGACCACCGGCACCAGCAGCAGGGCCGCCGGCATCAGGATCAGCCGGGCGGGCAACCGCAGCGCGGTCGGCTGCAGCCGGGCGGCGAGCACCGCCAGGCTGCCCGGCACCAGGACCAGCAACGTCACCAGCGACAGCAGGTACCGGGCCGGGCTGTCGCCCGGCGCGGGAAACAGCGGTGCCAGCACCGACTCCGTGGCCAGCCAGGCCGTACCCCGGGTCAGCCCGGACAGCACGGCACCCAGAACGACCACCGGCAGCACCAGCAGCAGCAGGTTCCACAGCCAGCCGGTGCCGACACCGGCGGCCGGTCCCCGGCCCGGTCGCCGCACGGGGACGGGGTCAGGGTTGGCCTCCCGTTCCCGCAGCTGGCGTTCCAGCTCGCGCCGGTGGGTCTCCTGCTCGGCGCCGCTCACCCCGCCCCACCGGGCGCTGCTCAGCTCGGATTCACTCAGTGACTGCAGCGGCTTGTCCGGATCCACCGGGTCCCACCTCCGTTCGGTCAGGGCGTCGTGTCGTCACATGCTTGCGCGGCGGGTGGCGCGTTGGCGCAGCACCACCGTCATCAGGCACACCAGCAGGCCGGCCACCGAGGTGAGCAGGCCGCCGGCGAAGACCCGGCCGTCGGCGGCCGTCGGCAGCGGACCGACCGCCAGCCCGGCGACACCGGGACCGGTGTACGCCTCAGCGTCGGCGAGCGTGATCTGGTACTCGCCGGGGGTGAGGGTCATCTCCCCGATGCCCCAGCCCTGCAGTTGCGCCGACGCGGTGGTCACCCGATGGTCGTTGCCGAAGGTCGGCCCGACCGGCACCGGATCGCCGTCGGGTCCGGTCACCCGGACGTCGACCAGCCGGACCTGCGCCGAGTCGAGCAGCCGCCGCACGGACTCCGGACGCTCACCGCCGACGGTGGTCTCCAGCCAGACGCCGTACCCGCCGGCCTCGGTGACCTGCACGACGACCGGTTCGGCGAGGGCGGCACGGTACAACGTCTCAGCGGCGGCGTCGCGCTGCGACTGCAGGGTGTAGCCGTACCCGAACAGGCCGACGAAGCCCGCCACCCACAGTCCCAGCCCGACCACGTACCACCAGCGGGACGGACCGAGCCGGATGAAGTAGCCGCGCGGGTTCACCGCGGTACCCCGTCGGTCACGACTCCCACCCGACGATCTGGTCGCCGACCCGGCCGGCCCCGGGGGCCACCTGGGCGAGGGGTGCCGCCTCGCCGCCGTCGATCGGCAGCAGGCTGAACTGGGTCACGTCGAGGTCGTCGACCACGCCGCTGGCCAGCAGCACCTGGGTCGCGTCGGGGCTCAACGCGGCCTGCCGGATCGCCGGCCGCCGAGGCCCGTCGGAGTCGGTGATCAACGCCTGCTCGGTCAACGCCGACCCGGCGATCGTCAGGGCGTAGACCTGGTCCTGGGCGTACGCCAGCAGCGTCTGCTCGTCGACCCAGCTGACCAGCCTGTAACCGGGCGAGGCGAAGCGGGGCGCGTCGGCGATCTGGTACGGGTCACCGATGTGGGCGCCGGCACCGGCCAGGACGTACTTGGCGGCGACCGTACCGGTGTCGTCGACGACCATCACCTTGCCGTCGTCGTACGTCGGCACCGCGACGGCGGAGTGCGGGAAGTAGAACGGTTGGCCGACGACGGTCCTGGGCAGCTTCTCCTGGGTCGCTGCCTCGTGCCGGCGGTCCTGCCCGTCGAGGCCCACCGACATGAGCCGCCGTTGCCGGTCCTGATACTGCCAGTACCAGAGCCGAGCGGTGGCGTGGTGCACGGCGGGGTGGGACTGGACCGCCTTGTCCGGGTCGGTCGCGCCGTATCCGGACAGATCGGTGAAGGTGCCGTCGATGGCGAGCAGCCCCACCCGGGTGGTGAAGCCGATCGGCTCGGCCGCTTCCTTGCGGATCACGACCAGCTGCCGGTAGTCCGGGGTGAAGTCCTCCCGTCGGAGCTGGCTGCTCGCCACGTCCTGGACCGGGTTGTCGGCGTACACCTTGGGGGTGAAGCGCCAGTTCTCGGTCACCGTGCCGTCGTCGCCGACGCTGTAGAGGACGAGTTCCTCATCGGTGAGGGTCTGCACCACGATCGCGCCGGGTGCGACGGTGTCGCGGGCCGCAGCCCCGCCGCCCTCGGTGAACGACACCGGCTCCGGGTCGGCGGACGGGCTCGCGGCGGCCGATGCCGACGGGTTCGCCGCGTCCGACGCTTCGGCCGCGGCGGTGGCCGGGGCCGCCTCGTCGGCCCGGTCGCCGCCGCAGCCGGTGACCAGGAGCAGCGTGCCGGCGGCGAGGAGGGCCGCCGCCCGGGTGGATGGCGTCGGGCCGGTGGATCGCGTCAGGCCGAAGGATCGCGTCAGGCCGAAGGATCGCGTCGGGTCTCCCATCAGCAGACCCGGCCGCCACTGTCCTGCCCGGACGGGCTTTCGTTGACCAGATCCAGGGCGGTCGTCGGTTCGGGATTCGGTACGTCCTCGCGCCCTTCCGGAGTGACCGGTGCACCATTTCCGGTGGCGTGCGAAACGTAGAAGTCGTCGCCGTCCCATTCGAGCCACAGGTAGCACCTGGCGAACGCCAAGTCGGCCTGGACCTTCCATTGGCCGTCCACGTCGACCGGCTCACCGAGCCCGGCGTACCCGCCATCGGTCAGCGCCTGCAGGAACTCGTCCCGCTCGGCCTCACTGTTGGCGCCACCTGCTCCGATGATGCCGCAGCCGGCGATCGGAACAGCAATGGCAAATGACGCCAGCGCGTACGATATTTTTCTTTTCTTCATTTTATCGAGTTTCCCCACCGAGCGGTTGGCGTGCGTCGCGGTACGTTTCCTCGGTTGCTGGAACGTCACCGTATCCCGCCCCCGCAAGACCACTCGACCGACAAGTGATCCACGTCACACGTGGTGTCCACGAACGGACCAATTGGTTCTGGAAAACAGGTCGGCAAATGCCGATAGGACGCTAAGTCCGGTGGGCTGATCGGTCGACGTACCGACAGCGGACCAGACCCACCTGTCCCCCGTCGGGTCGGCGGGCGGACCGAACGGCCGATCGACACCGCCGGTCCGGCACCATTGACCCTTGACCCCGCACCGGAGCGACCATGTGGAGGGCCGGTCAGTGCTACTGAGCAATCTGGGGTCGGTCGACGTACCGGCCGCCGTCACCGTCGACGGACGAGCCCTCACCAGCGGAGAACTGATCGACGCCGCTGGCGCGGTCGCCCGCGACGTCGCCGGTGCGACCGTGGTCGCCATCCGGGCGACCGCCAGCCTGGAGACGGTCGTCGCGGTCACCGGGTGCCTGCTCGCGGGCGTCCCGCTGGTCCCCGTACCGCCCGACGCCGGGCCGGTCGAACGCGACCACATCCTGCGCGACTGCAGCGCCGACCTGCTTCTCGACCCCGATGGCGGACCGCGCCCCGCCCGCGGCCCAGGACCCCTCGGCCCAGGACCCCGCGACCCCGGACCGCGCTCCGATGCCGGGGTCGGACCACCGGTCGTGCCGGTCGTGCTCAGCCGCCGCGCCGACCCGCCGTCCGGGGCGGTCACCCCCGACCGGACCGCGCTGATCCTCTACACCAGCGGCACCACCGGAGCGCCCAAGGGCGTCCCGGTCACACATGCCGCCATCGCCGCCGGCCTCGACGCCCTCGCCGAGGCCTGGGCGTGGAGCCCGGACGACGTCCTGGTCCACGGGCTGCCGCTGTTCCACGTGCACGGCCTGGTACTCGGCGTCGTCGGCGCGTTGCGCACCGGAAGCCGGCTGGTCCACACCGGGCGACCCACCCCGCAGGGGTACGCGGCGGCCGGCGGCAGCCTCTACTTCGCGGTGCCGACCATCTGGTCCCGGGTCTGCGCCGATCCGACCGCCGCCCGAGCGCTGCGCGACGCCCGGCTGCTCGTCTCCGGCAGCGCGGCGCTGCCGGTACCGGTGTTCCAGGAACTGACCCGGCTCACCGGGCACCAGCCAGTCGAGCGGTACGGCATGACCGAGACATTGATCACAGTCAGCAGTCGCGTGGTCGGTGACCGCCGACCCGGTTGGGTCGGTACGCCGCTGACCGGCGTACGGACCCGACTGACCGGCGAGGCCGGCGAACTCCTGCCGCACGACGGCGAGTCCGTCGGTGAACTGCAGGTACGCGGACCCATGGTGTTCGGTGGCTACCTGGGGCGTGCCGGTCGGGACGACTTCACCCCGGACGGCTGGTTCCGCACCGGCGACGTGGCGCGGATCGGCCCCGACGGCTGGCACCAGATCGTCGGCCGCGCCTCCATCGACCTGATCAAGAGCGGCGGCTACCGGATCGGCGCCGGCGAGGTGGAGAACGTTCTGCTGGCCCACCCTGCGGTACGCGAGGCAGCAGTCGTCGGCGTCCCCGATGCCGACCTCGGCCAGCAGGTGGTCGCGTACGTGGTGGCCGACGGCGTACGGCCGCAGCAGCTCATCGACTTCGTCGCCACCGAACTCTCTGTTCACAAACGACCGCGCAAGGTGCACATGGTGGATCGACTTCCGCGCAACGCGATGGGTAAGGTGCAGAAGAAGGCGCTACTCGACGACAGTCGGTGACAGACAGTCACCAGTGGCGTGACCAGGGCGGCCGTGGCCCGACATCAGCCGTTCGGATGATGTCGGCGGTTCAATGTCGAGGGCATAAGTTTTCATTACCTTCGCCTCAAGAATCAATCATTTCTCGCTGGGAAGTTGATTCTTGATTGAACCGATCCCTAACGTATGCGTACGGCCCGGCCGGCCACTCTCACCGCCATCGGCGTCTCGCCGGACGGCCGCCGGCCAGGATAGCGACAATCACAGTACGGTGAGCGTTCGGAAGGTGTACACATGGGACGATCGGCTCACAGACGCGCCGCCACACCGCGCGCGGGCAGTCGGGTGCGCCGCGCCGTCATCGCGACCGCTACCCTCGGCGCGTTCGGGATCCTGATCGGCGTCAGCCAGATATCCAACGCCCAGACCGACCGTACGGCCACCACCCAGGTCAACGGTCTCGAGGTCATCGGCAACGGTTGTGAGAACAGCGCGCTGGCGCCGCACACCGGGTTCCAGGAAGGCAGTCGCTGCGTCTCCACCGCCTTCGGCGAGGTTGGCGACGCCGACCGCAACCCCACGCTGCTGATCACCGACGCCCCGCAGACGGTCGGCGTCGGCGAACCGTTCCAACTTCAGGTGAGCACCCGCAACCTGGTCCGCGACCGTTTCCTCCCCGCCGGTCAGGGCGGCTACTACATCGAATCGGCTCTGCTCACCGGCGAGGGCCTGACCCGCGGCCACTTCCACACCGCGTGCCGGATGCTGTCCAGCACCACCGAGGCGGTCGATCCCGCGCCGGTGCCGGCGTTCTTCGTCGCCACGGAGGACGGTGGCGGCGGGTCGGAGCCGGACGTGGTCACCATCCAGGTGCCGGGCCTGCCGCAGGAGGGCATCGCCCAGTGCGCCTCGTGGGCGGGTGACGGTTCACACCGCATCCCGATGATGCAGCGGGCCAACCAGACGCCGGCCATCGACGCGGTCCGGATCCGAGTCCAGGCCGACGGGGCCGAGGAACCCCCGGTCGAGGAGCCCCCGGTCGAGGAGCCCCCGGTCGAGGAGCCCCCGGTCGAGGAGCCTCCCGTGGAGGAACCGCCGGCCAACGAGCCCCCGGTCGAGGAACCGGCCGAGGAGGAGCCGGTCGAGGAGGAGCCGGTCGAGGAGGAGCCGGTCGAGGAGGAGCCCGCCGAGCAGGAGCCCGCCGAGCAGGAGCCGGCACCCGAGAGCCCGGCGGCGACGCCGTCGTCCCCGGCCAGTCCGCAGGCCGAGGCCACCGAGTCTCCGGAACCCGCACGAGGCGACGCCGACCGCACCCCGAAGCCCAACGACCCGGCGACACCCGACCCCGAATCAGACGTCAAGGAAGAGGACGAGCAGGAGGTCGAGCCCAGCCCGTCGGCGCCCGCAACCGGGGGCCTGAACGCCCCGGCCACCGACAATCTCGCCGACGTGACGGACGACGCGGACGAGGTCGACAGCGCCGAGGAGCTCGCGGACCGACTGGCCCTCACCGGCGCGAACACGATCAACATCATGGTGGGCGGTCTGGTGCTCGTCGCCGCTGGCGTAGGGCTCGTCTACCTCACCCAACGCCGCCGCGACCAGTACCGCCGCTGACGGCACCCGCCCCGCCACCACATCGCACCACACCACATCGCACCACACCGCACCGCGCCGATCGGTTCCGAACCGGTCGGCGCGGTGCGTCGAGCAACCCCACGGGTCGGGAACCCGCTGCTGCGGCGTACCGGGTCAGACGCTGAGCTGGACGGTGACCTGGTAGTCGTCCAGGATCCCGGTGAGGACGCTGGCGGCCGCCTGGTCGATCACCTGCCAGACCACGGTCACCACGTGATTGCCCTGGCCGACCCGCTTACATGCCTGAGTGGCGGTGGACTGGCCGATGTCCGTGGTGAACATCAGGTCGTTGTCCGGCGGCATCGGCGCCCCGTCGAGCAGAATCTGCACCTGGAGGAAGTCCGCCGCAGTGGCGAAGGTGTTGGGTTGGCCGGTCAGCCGCGCCTCGGCATCGAACGTCACCAGGACCTGGGCGCTGGTGCCGGCCGGCACCACGAACGGGACCACCGCACCCGGCACCTGCACCGGGTTGGCGGTCTCCCCGATGGAGACCGGGCTGTCGTTGAGGCGCACCATGCTGGCGATCTGGGCACCGCCGTTGCAGGCCACGACCCCGTTGCCGTCGGCCGCATAGGCCAGGTCGTCGTCAATCAGCTGCCGCGCGGTCGCGGGGGCCTGCCCCACCAGCACCGCACCGAGTGCGAGCAGCACCAGGCCCGGAACGATTGCGGTACGTAGCTTCTTCATGACTGTTCCCCTCTGGATGAGCACCGGACATCGGCGCACGTCACCGTGCCACCACGTGGTCAGGGTGAAGTCATGCTCCGGTCACGGTCCCCGGGCCCGGCCGCGCACCATGACGCCACCGTGACGTGGCGGCGCACCCTGAGTACGCCCCGATTGGTGCCCCGACGAGGGAGAGAGCAGCATGAGCAGGAAACGGAACTGG
The DNA here is from genome assembly GCF_029581195.1 of Solwaraspora sp. WMMD791. Lineage (NCBI taxonomy): Bacteria > Bacillati > Actinomycetota > Actinomycetes > Micromonosporales > Micromonosporaceae > Solwaraspora > Solwaraspora sp. WMMD791. Next base: position 4,566,329 of record NZ_CP120737.1, on the reverse strand, counting down.
CAGGTCGCCGCAGCGGCGACGCTCGTGGTCGTCCTGGTCGCCACGGTGGTGACTCCGGTCACGGCGGCCCGGCCGGGTGAGCTACCCGACCTGGCGGTGCTCGTCAGCGGACACGACCCCGTACCGGTGAAATCGGTGACCGTGCACTGCCCACAAGCTGGACAGTCGGTCTTCGGGGCGGGCGGCCGGATCATCGACGGCGCCGGTGCCGTGGCGCTGACCGCGATCGCCCCCGACCAGACGCTGTCGTCGGTGACCGTCGAAGCCGCCGCCCGGAACGGCCACACCGCCGACTGGTCCGTGGAGGCCATCGCCGTCTGCGACGTCTCGTCGGACCCACCGCACCGGCAGGCGTCGACCACCGTCGACGGTGCCACGGCCGCCGCGAGCTGCCCGGACCCGACGCGGGTCACCGGCACCGGCTTCCGGTTCGACGGTGCCGTCGCCGCCCACCTCGACGAGGTGACACCCGATCAGGACCTGCGGCGGGTGCGCGTACACGTCGGCGGCACCACCCCGGCCCGGGTCACCGCGTACGCCATCTGCAAACGGCCGACCAGCGTCGACGGTACGCCCGGCGTCCGACGCAGCGCCACGACCGGGACCGACGCCACCTGGCCGAAGACCGTCACCGTCGGGGCCGCCGGGTCCGACCAGCGGGTCTACGGCGTCGGCGCGAGCGTCCGGGGTCGGGGCGCGATGCTCACCGCGCTCGTACCCCACCCGGTGCTGAACCTGGCCGGTGCCCGAGCCGACCAGGTGCCCCGGCCGGATCAGCCGACCTGGGACGACCCCGGGGCGCGGCGGTACGACGCCAGCGACGACGGAAGCGACGACGGCGAACTGACCGGGTACGCCATCCTGCTCAGCCCCACGTTTCACTGAACCGCAGCGGAGCCGGGGCGGGGTCGGGTGGGCATCAGCAGAAGTCGGTCCGGTGGCCGTACGCCGATCTCACGCATCGCCTCGGCGTACCGGTCGAAGGCCCGGCGGGCCTCGCCGTGCTGGCCGGCCGCGACCAGCGCACGCACCAGCCCACGATGGGCCGGCTCGTCGTACGGATCCCGCTCCAACAGCCGGAGCAGGCAACCGACCGCCCCGGCCCGGTCCGCTCGGGCCAGCATCCGCAACAGGTCCAGGTACGCCGCCCGCGCCTGCTCCCGCAGCGGCCGGGACCAGTCGTCGTACGGCTCGTCCTCGAACACGTCCGCGCGGTACTCCCGGTCGGCGGCGCGGAGCATCGTCCGCGCCGGCTCCACCATTGCCCGCTCCAGCAACCGACGGCCGTGCGCGACCTGGACCAGGAAGTCCTCCACGTCCACCCGGACCTTTGTCAGGTCCAGGGCAATGCTGCCCTGGTCGGCGACGAGAAAATGGTCGGCCGGGAGATCCTTCGCCGGATCGAGCACTCCTCGAACGATGGAGAGCAGCACCGACAACCGGTGCCCGGTCCGCTCCTGCTCCTCGCCCGGCCACAGCAGCTCACTCAGCTCGCCCCGGGGAACCGGTCGCCCCCGCCGGGCGACCAGAATCCGCAGCAGGTCACGGGCCTTACGGGACTGCCACTGGGACGCCGGCACCGGCCGGCCGGCGATCCGGACCTCGAACCTGCCCAGCGCCCGGATGACGACCCCGCCATCGTCCGACGTCCCGGTGGCGGCCGTCGCCACGGTGCCATCCATCGCTGTGGTGCCAGCGGGCACGGTCCGCATCCCCGGTCGGTCCACCAGGGCACCGGCAGCGGCGAGCCGCTCGGCCGCGAGCAGGCCCTCCAGCCGGTCGTCGGTGCCGGCGGTCGGCAGGCGCCCGAGCGCGACGAGCAGGCGGGCCGCCTCCAGCTGCGCCCCGGTCCCGCTCCAGATCGCCTGTGCCTCACGCAACGCCTCGCGGACCCGGACCGGATCGGTCGCCGCCGCCGCCCGCAACTCCAGCGCGTCGGCGAGCCCCGCCCGGTCCCGCCGGCCCCTCGCCACCTAGGCCGCCCGGTCTGCCAGCGTGGCGGCCCCGACGATGTCGCCGCCGCGTCGGGCCACCCACCCCCTTGCCAACAGTGCCGGTACGGCGAACTCCTCGACGGCCAGGTCGGTGGCCCGGTGCGCGTAGCTGGCCGCCGCGACGGCGTCGTCGTCCAGCACCACCAGCGCCAGTCCGGCCAACGCCGGCACCAGCACGTACGTGTTACCCATGGCCTCGCCGACGCGGACCACCTCCTCGTAGCCGGCGCGGGCCTGTTCCCGCCAGCCCCGACGGCGGTACAGCTCGGCCATGCCCAGCAGGGCGTTGGCAAACCGGCGCGAGCCCGCGCGCTGGTAGCGGGTGAGCGCCGTCGCGTACCGTGCGGCCGCCTCGTCGTAGCGACCGAGCATCGCCAACGCCTCCGCTTCGTTGCTGATCGCGATCGCGTGCAGGCTGGGCGCGGCGGCGACGGCCGCGTACCGGGCGGACAGCTGCGCGGCCACCAGCGCCTCCGCGTACCGGGCGGTGCGCAGCAGCTGATAGGTGCGGTTGGTGTGGATGCGGGTGAGCAGCAGCACGTCGCCGATCCGTTCGGCGATCGGCTGCGCGATCGCGAAGTGCTCCTCGCTGCCGGCGGCGTCGCCTGCCACCGCCCGGCACAGGGCCATGCCGAGGTGTGCGGTGGCCAGTGCGCCGTCGCTGCCGGTGCGGTCCCCAGTCGGTGAGGTGACGGTGGCGGCTGCGGTGGCGAGCGCCTGCCGGGCGTACCCGGTAGCGACCTCGACCTCGCCGGCCAGCAGTTGGGCATGCGCGGTCCAGGCCAGCAGAAGAGCCACGTCGGGCGACGAGGACGGCCGGCCCCCGCCGTCGCTGTCCCCGCCACCGTCACTTTCACCGACGCGGGCACGGGCGAATGTTTCCAGCGCCGCCTGGGCGTCTCCACGCTGATAGTGGATGCGCCCCACCCGCCAGGCCAGACCAGCGTCCCAGTCGGACCCACGCGCCGCGTCGTACGCATGCTCGGCACCGGTCAGGTCGCCGATCGTACGCAACGCGTCGCCGAGCAGCAGTCGTAGCCGACGGCTGACGAGCGGCTCGGGCAGCCCGGTGACCAGCTCCGCGACCTCGGCCGCCTGCCCGGCGGCGAGCATCCGGTCGCCATGCTCGGTGAGGACACGGGCGGCTTGCTCGTCGACACCGGCCCGCCGGTAGGCACGGGCCGCAGCCACCGGCGGTCCATGCTGGTCGTACCAGGCGGCGGCGTTCGCGGCAAGCTGCGCGTGCCCCCGGACCGGTTGCCGCTGCCGGACCGGTTGCCGCTGCCGGACCACCTCGGCGACAACCGGCACGACGCGTGCCATCGGAGCGGACCCACCCGGTACGACCGGTGCCGCACCGGCACGCGTCAACAGTCCGATGCGGCGCAGCAACCGTACGGTCGCCGTTGCCTGCCGGTGACCCAGTGCCCGACCCAGGTCGGCGCTGAACGGTGTCAGGTCGGCGGCGCACCGCAGCAGCCGGACCGCCGCCGACGGCAGTCCGGCCAGCACCTCACCAGTCAGATACGTCGCCAGTGGGCTGCCAGGCTGGCTGACAGCCCGCACCAGGTCGCCCGATGGCACGCCGTCCAGCCGTATCGTCTCGGCGGTCAGCGCGACGAGCGCCGGCCAGCCACCGGTCGCCCCGTGCACGTGTTCCGCGAGGCCCGGATCGGAGAGTCCATGTTCGGCGGCGAGGAGTTCACCGACCTCCTCCGGAGTTAGCGTCAGGTCGGTCGGACCGACCTCCTGCCACCGGTGCCGGCCGACTCCGCTGGCCGCCGGGGCCGCCAGCGGCCAGCGGCCGGACAGCACCACCGTCGCGGTGTGCGGCAGGTCGTCGACGACCGCCGCCATGGCCTGTGCCGTTTCGGCGGACAGCCGGGGCAGATCGTCGATGATCAGTGGTCGGTCGTCGGTGGGCGACCGGATCTCGTCGAGCAGCCGTTGCGGTGTCGTGTCCGGCCCTCGCCACCAGCGGGCGCTCGACGGCGGGAACCAACGGAGCAGTGCGGTCGTCTTGCCGTAGCCGGCGGCGGCGACCACGAGCCGGCAATCCGGACGTCGATGCCCCGGCCCCGACGAACGCACCGCTGCTCACCTGCCTCTCCGGTGGGACAGGCTCGTCCCTCTTCGGGCAGGAACAGGCTGATCGGGACCGGCGTCGGTGGCAAGGCCTGTGTCGGCAATCCGGCCGTGACGCGGCGCTGAGCCGTCCGTGATCACCGTCGCGATCCTGATGGCGCCGGTCGCGGACGGCGCGACGGGCAGAGCGGAAGGAGCAACGGTGAGCAGGTACGTAGGTATCGGAATCCTGGTGACGGTCGCCACGGCGCTTGCGGTGGTCGGGCCGGCCGGGCCGGCCGTCGCGACCCACACCTGCGACGGCGAGGCGGTGACCATCAGTGGCTCCGGCACGATCGACGGAACGGGCGGGCGGGACGTGATCCGTGGCTCGTCCGGCAGCGACATCATCGACGGTCAGGGCGGCAACGACGTCATCTGTGCCGGCGGTGGAGTGGACGCCGTCTACGGTGGCCAGGGCGCCGACCGCATCTTCGGGGAGGGCGGAGACGACTTCCTGTGGGGTGAAGGCCTCGGCGTCGTGGTGACCGGTGGCGCCGACGAGATCTGGGGTGGCACCGGCGACGACACCATCTACGGCCAGGTCGGGGGCGACACCCTGCGCGGCAACGAGGACAACGACGACATCTACGGTGGGGACGGCCCCGACACGATCTTCGGTGGGATCAACATGGCCGAGACCAGCGGCGCGCAACTCGACGCCTGCTACGGCAACAGCGGTAACGACACCATCCGGTCCTGGCTGACCGGTCACCCGGCGGAATGCGAGGTCGTCGTCGACTGACCACTGGTGGGGGTGGCTGGGCGGTACCGCCCAGCCACCCCCACCAGTGCGTCGTGTCTCACTCAGCGGCTGAATCGCCGAGGATGAACCGTCAAGGCGCTGTTGGTGGAGCCAAGGGGACTCGAACCCCTAACCCCTGCCTTGCAAAGGCAGTGCTCTGCCAGTTGAGCTATGGCCCCGTACGGTCCCCGAGCGACACTCCGGCGGCTTACGGCCGTGGTGCGGAAGGGACCAGGGGTTGGGTCAGCGCAGGTCGGGAGCGGTGGTCGCCTCGTGCCACAGCGCGCGTTCGTCGCTGGTTTCCTTGACCTTCTTGGCGATCAGCGCGGCCACACCGATGACCGCCGCGATGATCAGGAGCTTCTTGGCCATGGGGCTGATCCCCTTACGCTCGACTGTCGTGGAGTGGGGCTAGCTGGAATCGAACCAGCGACCTCAGAGTTATCAGCTCTGCGCTCTAACCGACTGAGCTATAGCCCCGTACGCGACGAGCAAGGTTACCGCACCGGCCGTACGGCACCCAACTCGGGGCCGGATCCGCCGGATGCCCGACGAGTGGTGCGCCGGACCCCGGAAGACTACCGGGTCACGCGTGGCCGGGACGAGCTGGTTTTGCCCGTTCCGGCCACGCGTTCAGATCTCCGGACGGGTCAGTCCCGCTCGGCCAGGGTCAATTCGATCCCGCCGACCAGGTCGGCGCAGACGTTGTAGATGAACGCGCCGAGGGTGGCCAGCGCGGTGTAGAGCACGACGTTCACCAGACCGAAGAGCGCCGCGCTGCCGATCACGCCCTGGGCGGTGACGCGGAACGTCGGGCCCTCGCCGGTACCGGTGCCGATCAGGTCACCGAGGCTGGTGTTCACGCTCTCGAAGACACCCATCGCGTCCAGCGCCAGGTAGAGCACGGACGTCGCCACGATCACCACGATGAACAGCACCAGGGAGACCGCGAACGAGAACTTCATCACCGACCACGGGTCGATGCGCTTGAGGTTCAGCCGGGCGCGACGCGGTCCGCGCGACGCCGCCGAGCTGACCCCGGGGCGGGCCGTCCGGGCGCCGTCGCCCCCGACCCGTGCCGCACCGACGGCTGCGGAGCCGGCCGCCGTGCCGGCCGCCCCGACGGTACGTACGGTTGGTGATCCGAGTCCGCTGCGGGAACCCGGCGCGGTGCCTGTCTTCGTGGCACCTACCGTGCCGAGCGGCTGAGTGGAGCCCACGCCGAGACCGGGCCGGGTGGCGGTGCCGCTGGCGGCGGTGGCACCGAGTGCCCCGCCGGTGAATCCGCTCCCGGAGCTGGCCGGTGGGGCGGAGGAAACTGGAGGTGCCGACGTCACTGGCGTGGCCGACCTTCCGGACGAGGCGGCACCGCCGCCAAGCGTGAGCGCGCCACCGGTGGCGCGGTCGCCGGTGCCGCCGGCTCGGGCTGATCCGTCCTCGGCACCGGCGTCGCTGCCGGCGTCGTCGGCGGGCTTGTCGGGTGGGGGCGGCATGCCCGGTGCCCGGGTGAACTTCGGCGCCGGCGAGTCGGCTGGGACGCTGGCCCGGCCGACGGCGGCCCGCCCGGTGGCCGTTGCCGGGCCTCCAGCGGCGGACTCCTCGTCGACCGGGGCCGCCGAGGCCCCCGTGGCCCCCGACTTCGCCTGGGTCTCCGTCATCAACTAGTCCTGTTCGTCAGGCTCGTCGGCATTGCGAGCAATCGCCACGATGGTCACGCCGTCCGGGAGGTCCATGAGCTTTACCCCCATTGTGTTCCGATCCCGCGTACGTCGTACAGGCTTCACCGGAGTCCGGATCACGCCACCGTTGCTGGTGATCGCGAAGAGCTCGTCATCCGGACTGATCACGACCGCACCGACCAGACCACCGCGGCGTTCGGTGATCTTGGCAGTCAGCACGCCCTTGCCTCCCCGGCCCTGGACCGGATACTCCTCGATCGGGGTCCGTTTCGCGTACCCCCCGTTGGTGGCCACCAAAACATCCAGGTCCATACCTTCACGGACGACCGCCATCGCCAGCAACTCGTCCGTGTCGGTGAACCGCATCCCGATCACCCCGGAGGTGGCCCGGCCCATCGGCCGCAGCGCCTCGTCGGTGGCGTTGAACCGGATCGCCTGGGCGTTCTTGGAGACCAGCAGCAGATCGTCGGTCGCCGAGGCCAGGGCGGCGCCGACCAGCTCGTCGGCATCACGCAGGTTGATGCCGATGATCCCGCCGGACCGGTTGGAGTCGAACTCCTCCAGCTTGGTCTTCTTGACCAGACCGTTGCGGGTGGCCAGCACCAGGTAGGGCGCCACCTGGTAGTTCGGGATCTGGATGACCTGGGCGATGTGCTCGTCCGGCTGGAAGGCCAGCAGATTCGCGACGTGCTGGCCCCGGGCGGTACGCGACGCCTCCGGCAGCTCGTACGCCTTGGCCCGGTACACCCGGCCCTTGTTGGTGAAGAACAGCATCCAGTCATGGGTGGACGCGACGAAGAAGTGGCTGACGATGTCGTCCTGGCGCAGCGTCGCCCCGCTGACGCCCTTGCCGCCCCGACGCTGCGAGCGGTAGAGGTCGACCTTGGTCCGCTTGGCGTACCCGGTCCGGGTGATGGTGACCACCACGTCCTCGCGGGCGATCAGGTCCTCCATCGAGACCTCGCCGTCGAACGGCACGATCTGCGTCCGCCGCTCGTCGCCCCACTTGGCGACGATCTCGCCCAGCTCCTCGGAGACGATCCTGCGCTGCCGCTCCGGCTTGGCCAGGATGTCCTTGAGATCGGTGATCTCCAGCTCGATCTTGGCGAGCTCGTCGATGATCTTCTGGCGCTCCAGTGCGGCGAGCCGGCGCAGCTGCATGTCCAGGATCGCGGTGGCCTGGATCTCGTCGACGTCGAGCAGCCGCATCAGGCCCTGCCGGGAATCCTCGACCGTCGGCGAGCGCCGGATCAGCGCGATCACCTCGTCGAGCATGTCCAGGGCCTTGACCAGACCGCGCAGGATGTGGGCGCGTTCCTCGGCCTTGCGCAGCCGGTACGCGGTCCGCCGCCGGATCACGTCGATCTGATGCTCGACGTAGTAGCGGATGAACTGCGCCAGGTTCAGCGTGCGCGGCACCCCGTCGACCAACGCCAGCATGTTGGCGCCGAACGTCTCCTGCAGCTGGGTGTGCTTGTAGAGGTTGTTGAGCACCACCTTGGCGACCGCGTCCCGCTTGAGCACCAGCACCAGCCGCATGCCGGTACGCCCGGACGTCTCGTCGCGGATGTCGGCGATCCCGCCGATCTTGCCTTCCTTGATCAGCTCGGCGACCCGCTCGGCGAGGTTGTCCGGGTTGACCTGGTACGGCAACTCGGTGACGACGAGCGCGGTGCGCCCCTTCTTGTCCTCCTCGACCTCGACCACGGCCCGCATCCGGATCGACCCGCGACCGGTCCGGTAGGCGTCCTGGATCGCTGCGGTGCCGACGATCAGACCGGCGGTCGGGAAGTCCGGGCCCTTGACGATCCCGAGCAGCGCTTCGAGCGTGTCGGCCTCGTCGACCTCCGGGTTCTCCAGGCACCACTGCACCGCCGCCGCGATCTCCCGCAGGTTGTGCGGTGGGATCTTCGTGGCCATGCCGACCGCGATGCCCTCGGAGCCGTTGATCAGCAGGTTGGGGACCCGGGCCGGCAGGATCACCGGCTCCTTTGCCCGCCCGTCGTAGTTGTCCTGGAAGTCGACGGTGTCCTCGTCGATGTCCCGCAGCATCTCCATCGCCAGCGGGTCGAGCTTGCACTCGGTGTAGCGCATGGCCGCAGCCGGGTCGTTACCGGGTGAGCCGAAGTTGCCGTTGCCGTCGACCAGCGGGTAGCGCAGCGACCAGTGCTGGGCCATCCGCACCAGCGCGTCGTAGATGGCCGAGTCGCCGTGCGGGTGGAACTGGCCCATCACGTCACCGACGACCCGGGAGCACTTCACGTAGCCCCGGTCCGGCCGGTAGCCGGAGTCGAACATCGCGTAGAGGATCTTGCGGTGGACGGGCTTGAGTCCGTCCCGTACGTCCGGTAGCGCCCGCCCGACGATCACGCTCATCGCGTAGTCGAGGTAGGAGCGCTGCATCTCGACTTCCAGCCCGACCGGCTCGATGCGGTCGTGGCCGGCGACCGCTGCGGCGGCGGGGGTGGCCGCTGCGGCTGCTGCGCTGTCCGACTCGCTGTCGAAGGACTCGGGAGTATCCGTCACAGTTAACCCTTATCAGACTTATACCGTCATACCGCTGTGGATAACGGCTGTGGAATCTCGCGAAGCTGTGGATAACTCGGTCCGGCCGGTCCGGGTTACGGGCCAGGACCGGCCGACCGAGGTCGCTAGATGTCCAGGAACCGGACGTCCTTGGCGTTGCGCTGGATGAACGACCGTCGCGCCTCGACGTCCTCACCCATCAGGACGCTGAACAACTCGTCGGCGGTTGCGGCGTCGTCCAGAGTCACCTGACGCAGCGTACGCGTCGCCGGGTTCATCGTGGTGTCCCACAACTCCGGGTAGTTCATCTCACCCAGACCCTTGAACCGCTGGATGTCGTCCGGCTTGGCGTTGGGCTTCTTCTGCTGCCGCAGCGCGATCAGACCGTCACGCTCACGGTCGGAGTAGGCGTACTGCGCGTCGTCGCCCTTGCGGTTCCACTTGATCTTGTACAGCGGCGGCGCCGCCAGGTAGACGTGGCCGAGCTCGACCAACGGCCGCATGAAGCGGAACAGCAACGTCAGCAGCAGCGTCTGAATGTGCTGGCCGTCGACGTCGGCGTCGGCCATCAGCACGATCTTGTGGTACCGCAGCTTCTCGATGTCGAAGTCGTCGTGGATGCCGGTGCCCAGCGCGGTGATCAGCGCCTGGACCTCGTTGTTCTTCAACACCCGGTCGATCCGGGCCTTCTCCACGTTCAGGATCTTGCCGCGGATCGGCAGGATCGCCTGGGTACGCGGATCCCGCCCCTGCTTGGCCGAACCGCCCGCCGAGTCACCCTCGACGATGAAGACCTCGGACTCGCGCGGATCGGTCGACTGGCAGTCGGCCAGCTTGCCCGGCATCGACCCGGACTCCAGCAGCGACTTGCGCCGGGCCAACTTGCGCGCCTGCTGAGCGGCGATCCGTGCGCGGGCCGCCTGGGTCGCCTTCGTGATGATCATCTTTCCCTCGGCCGGGTTGCGGTCCAGCCAGTCCACCAGCCACTCGTTGCACACCCGCTGCACGAAACTCTTCACCGGGGTGTTGCCCAGCTTGGTCTTGGTCTGCCCCTCGAACTGCGGGTTGGCCAGCTTGACCGAGATGATCGCGGCGAGCCCTTCCCGGATGTCCTCGCCGGAGAGCTTCTCGTCCCCCTTGAGCAGCTTCTTGTCAGTCGCGTACTTGTTGACCACGCTGGTCAGGGCAGACCGGAAGCCCTCCTCGTGCGTGCCACCCTCGTGGGTGTTGATGGTGTTCGCGAAGGTGTAGACCGACTCACCGTACGACTCGTTCCACTGCATGGCGATCTCGACCGACATGCCCTCCTCCTCGGCCCCGAACTCGACCACGCTCTTGTGGATCGGGTTCTTGGAGTTGTTGAGGTGACGGACGAAGTCCGAGATACCACCCTTGTAGCAGAAAGTGACCTCGCGGTGCTTGCCGTCCTCGTCGGTCACCCGCTCGTCACGCAGTTGGATGGTCAACCCACGGTTGAGGAACGCCATCTCCTGCAACCGGCGGTAGATCGTCTCGAAGGCGTACTCGGTGGTCTCGAAGATCGTGGGATCCGGCCAGAAGGCGACCGCTGACCCGGTCCGGTTCGTCTCCTCGCCCTTGACCAGCGGCGACGGCTTCGAGTTCGCGTACTGCTGCCGCCAGACGTAGCCGTCCTTGTGGATCTCGACGGCCATCTTCACCGACAGCGCGTTGACCACCGACACGCCCACGCCGTGCAGACCGCCGGAGACCGCGTACGCCTTGCCGTCGAACTTGCCGCCCGCGTGCAGCACGGTCAGCGCGACCTCGACCCCCGGCTTGCCCAGCTTCGGGTGCAGGTCCACCGGGAAGCCACGGCCATTGTCGGTGACCCGCACCCCGCCGTCGGCCAGCAGCACCACGTCGATGGTGTCGCAGTGGCCCGCCAGCGCCTCGTCGACCGCGTTGTCCACGACCTCCCAGACCAGGTGGTGCAGGCCACGTTCACCGGTGGAGCCGATGTACATACCCGGCCGCTTGCGGACGGCCTCCAGGCCCTCCAGCACGGTGATCGACTCGGCGCCGTACTCCTGCTTCTTCTGCGCTGACACCCTCAGCCACTTTCTCGCGCACCTGGCCACGACGGGCACAGGGACGCGGGGTTCGGCGGACACCCGGCAGCGGGGCGGGCGCGGACCGGCACCATGGCCGACAACCCGCAACTTCGGGTGGATCGCCGACGGGTGGCGAAACGCGCCGTACGCCGCAGAGCACCCGCGGATCACGAACGGCTGGGCCCCGCTCGTCTCGACGCGCGGGTCTCCCTCGTCTCTGCCTACGATCCTACTGTGCCGAGCCGACATAACAGGGATGCGGCACCCCCGTAAAGCGGCTGAGAGGTTCGTAGCCGGCCGCACCCCACCCACCGCGACCACCCCCACACGGACCTGACCACCCGGCGAGGATGATGCGGGGCCCTCCGACACCTGCGGTCACGACTGCCGGCACCGGGTTCACCGCACCCACCTGTGGTGAGGCCCCGGACCCGCTGCCGCTACAGTGCCGCTACCGCTCAGGCGCGCCGACAGCGGCACCGCGGTGCAGTCGACCCGTCCGCTGAACCGTCCGCGCCATCAGCTGCAGAAGGGTGACGTGTGCGATGGGGCTGGACAACGTCGCGGTGCAGTGGCCACGGGTCGGCGAGTTCTACGAACCGGTGGCGCCGGCCGAGTTCGTCGACTTCGGTGACCTCGCGGAGCAGGCCGACGTCGCCGCGCCGACCGCCGCGCTCGCCGGGTACGTGGCCAAGACCGGCAGTGTCCGGGCCACCGCGTACACCGAGCTGGTGGACCTGCTGCTGGGCCTGACCGGGGTGCTGTACGCCACCGAGGCCGCCGCCGAGGACGAGGACCCGGTGATCGACCCGGACGGCTGTGCCTGGATCGCCGGCGGGCTGGAGCGCTTCGTGGCCGGCCACGACCGGTACGGCGACACCGTCACCTTCGACACCGTCGGCGCGGTCCTGCGCGACGCCCTCGCCGACGCCCGCCTCGCCGAACAGCAGCTGCGCTGGCTGGACAGCCGCCTCGACGCGCTGCGCGACGAGGCCGGCGACGCGCCGCAGTGGAGCTTCCCCCGCTCCGAGCTCGCCGTGCTGTCGCGCTTCTACCGCCGCTGCGCCGACCGGGGCTTCGCCGTCTACGCCGACGCCGAGGCCTGACCCGAACCGCCGGGGCCCGACCGCCGGGGCCCGACCGGCGGGGCCCGACCCGATCGGCCGTACGTGTCGCGCTCAGCCGTACGTGTCGCGCGGCCCCCGGCCCCGGACCCGCCGGGGACCCTTCGACCACGACGGCGCGGCCGGACCGTGGATGTGCAGCTTGCGGACCACGTTGTGGCCGACCTCCTTGGCGATCCGCTGCAGCAACGACCGGGCGAGCAGTCGCAGCTGGGTCGCCCAGGCGGTCGACTCCGCCTCGACGGTCAGCTCACCGTCCTCGAGCTTGACCGGCCGGCAGTGCGTGGCGATCTCCGCGCCGACCACCCGCTCCCAGGCCCCGAAGACGGTCGCCTCGGCGGTCGGCCGCTGCCAGCCGCGGGCGGCCACCAACCGGGCCAGTACGTCGCCGAACAGCTGCGGATCCCGAGGATCCGGCCCCGGCCCGGAGTAGCCGCGCAACCGTCGCCCACCGCCGGCTCCCGCACCGGCGGATCCCCCCCGGCCGTCGCCCGCGCCACGCCGCGACCGCCCTGCCTCCCGGCGGGCCCGGGCGGCGTCGAGCACCGCGCGGGCCAGCTGCGGGCCGGTCGACGGCGGCGGCAGGACCACCGGCTGCTCCGCCGGAGCCGGCTGCGGACGTGGCTGCGGAGGTGACTGCCGAGCGGACTGCGGAGCGGACTGCGGAGGCGGCTGCCGAGGCGTCGGGTCGGTCGGTGTCGGTTCAGCCGGCATGCCGGACACCTCCCGGGAAGACTTCGAAGCGTGCTCCGCGCAACGCTACCGGTACGTCGTCGGCGACGGCACAGGTCACCAGCAGCTGGCTGGCACCCGCCACCAGATCGGCCAGCCGCTCCCGGCGGCCGGTGTCCAGCTCGGCGAAGACGTCGTCGAGGACCAGGACCGGCTCGATCCCCTCGCCACGCAACAGGTCGTACGCGGCGAGCCGCAGCGCCAGCGCGCACGACCAGGTCTCCCCGTGGCTGGCGTACCCCTTGACCGGCAGGTCACCGATCGTCAGGTGCAGGTCGTCGCGGTGCGGTCCGACCAGGGTGACACCGCGCTCCACCTCGCTGCGCCGCGCCTCCTGCAACGCCGTGCGCAGCGCCGACTCCAACGCGGCCCGGTCCGGCAGGCGGGCACCGTCGGGCACCGGCAGGTCGACTGCGCACCGGTAGGCGACGCCGGCCGCCGCAGGGCCGGCGGCGACCGCCGCGTACGCCTTGGCCACGTGCGGGGCCAGGGCGTCGACCAGTTCCAGCCGGCCGGCCAGCAGCTCGGCACCGTGCCGGGCCAGATGGGTGTCCCACACGTCCAGGGTGCTCAGGTCGCCGCCGCGCGTACCGCCGGTCTTGCGGGCCAGGTAGGCGCTGCGCAGCAGCGCGTTGCGTTGCTTGACCACCCGGTCGTAGTCGGCCCGGACCCCGGCGAACCGGGGCAACCGGGCCACCAGCAGGTCGTCGAGGTAGCGGCGGCGTTCGGCCGGATCCCCCCGGACGATCTCCAGGTCCTCGGGGGCGAACAGCACCAGCCGCAGCGCGCCGAGCACGTCGCGGGCCCGCCGGGCCGGGGACCGCCCCAACCGGGCCCGGTTGGCCCGACCCGGCACGATCTCCAGCTCCACCAGCAGCTCCCGCTGGTCGTGCATGATCAGGCAGCGGATGATCGCGCTGTCGGCACCGACCCGTACCAGCGGCGCGTCGGTGGCCACCCGGTGGCTGCCCAGGGTCGCCAGGTAGCCGAGCGCCTCGACGAGGTTGGTCTTGCCGACCCCGTTCGGCCCGACCAGGACGCTGCCACCCGGATCGAAGGTGACGTCGACCCGCTCGTACGAGCGGAAGTTGATCAGTTCGAGCCGGCGGACGTACACAGGGGCGTCAGGGGCTGGACTGGACGGCGTGCCCGCCGAACTGGTTGCGCAGCGCGGCCACCGCCTTCATCGCCGGGGAGTCGTCCTGCCGGGAGGTGAAGCGGGCGAACAGCGACGCGGCGATCACGTTCATCGGCACCCCGAGCCGGATCGCCTCCTCGACCGTCCAGCGCCCCTCACCGGTGTCCTCGGCGTAGCCGCGCAACGCGGCCAGCTGCGGATCCTCGTCGAGGGCCGCGTCGAGCAGGTCCAGCAGCCAGGACCGCACCACGGTGCCTTCCCGCCACGACTTGATCACCCCGGGCACGTCGGTGATCAGGTCGGCCTGAAGCATCAGCTCGTAGCCCTCGGCGTAGGCGTGCATCAACGCGTACTCCACGCCGTTGTGCACCATCTTCGCGTAGTGGCCGGCACCGACCGGGCCGGCGTGGACGAAGCCGTGTTCACCGGATGGCTTGAGCGCGTCGAAGATCGGCATCATCCGCCGTACGTGATCGGCGTCGCCGCCGACCATCAGGCCGTAGCCCGCCTGCCGTCCCCAGACCCCGCCGGAGACGCCGACGTCGAGGTAGCCGATGCCGTGCTCGGCCAGCCGGGCGGCGCGGGGGGCGTCGTCGCTGAACCGCGAGTTGCCGCCGTCGATCACCAGATCGTCGGCGGCCAGCAGACCGCACAACTCGTCGACGACCGACGAGGTCACCGGTGCCGGCACCATGGTCCAGACCGCGCGCGGGGCGTCGAGCCGGTCGACCAGCTCGGCGAGGCTGCCGACGTCGCTCACCGCCGGGTCCCGGTCATAGCCGTACGCCTGGTGGCCGGCGTCGCGTAGCCGGTCCCGCATGTTGCCGCCCATCCGGCCCAGGCCGATGATGCCCAACTGCACGGTCTGTCCCCTTTCCGTCGCCGCGATCGTCACGGTTGCCGGCGGATGATCGTGGTGTTGCCGATACCCCGCGACTACCGGGTTACCCGGATGGGCATGATCAGATAGCGGTAACCGGGGATGATCTGGTCGTCCTCGCCGGCCGGCGAGATCACCGCCGGTTTGAACGCGTCGACGAAGGCGAACACGGCGGTGGCCGCCCCGAGGTTCTGCAGGCCGTCGATCAGGTACTGCGGGTTGAAGCCGATGGTCAGCGGCTCACCGGTGAAGGTCGCCTCCATCGCCTCGCTGGCCCGCGCCTCCTCGGTGTTGCCGGCCTCCACCACCAGTCCGTCGGCGCTGAAGCTCAACAGCACCGGCGTGGTGCGTTCGGCGACCAGCGCCACCCGGCGGACCACCTCGACGAGACCGGCGACGCTCACCCGCGCCTCGGCGTTGTGGCTGCTCGGGAAGAGCGACCGGACCGGCGGGTAGTTGGCCCCGTCGAGCAGCCGGCTCGTCGTCCGGCGGGTGCCGCCGGCGAACCCGATCATGCCTTCGCCAGCGCCGCCCTGAGCCAGAGCGATGGTGACCTCGCCACCGATCGGCCCGAGGGTCTTCGCCGTGTCGGCCAGGGTACGGGCGGGCACCAGGGCGTTGAGGCTGATCTCGGCGTCGTCCGGTTGCCAGTCGATCTCCCGGATCGCCAGTCGGTACCGGTCGGTGGCGAGCATGGCGAGCTTCGGTCCGTTCAGTTCCAGCCGAACGCCGGTCATCATCGGCAGCGTCTCGTCCCGCCCGGCGGCGACCGCCACCTGGGCGACGGCGGCGGCGAAGGTGGGGGCGTCCACCGTACCGGCGCTGGAGGGCATCTCCGGCAGCGTCGGGTAGTCCTCCACCGGCATCGTCGGCAGAGTGAAGCGGGCACTGCCGCAGACCAGCTCCAGGTGCGCCCCGACGGCGGCGATGTCGACGGGCTTCGCCGGCAACGACTTGGTGATCTCCGCCAGCAGCCGGCCGGAGACCAGGGCGGCGCCGTCGGCGTCGCCCTGTACGTCGACGGTCACCTGGCTGGAGACCTCGTAGTCGAACCCGGAGACGTGCAACGAGCCGTCGGTGACCCGCAGCATGGCTCCGGCCAGCACCGGCACCGACGGCCGGTTCGGCAGGCTCTTGGCCGTCCAGGCGACCGCGTCGGCGAGCGCATCGCGCTCCACCCGGAACTTCATCCCTTGCCTCCGCACTTCATGGGCGTGCCTCCGCGTCGACTCGAACGATCTTCTGTGGCACCGGGCGGCGAGGTGGCCGCCTCGCCCGGTGCGGCTGCTGTCGGTCAACGGACCTCACCGAACGATAGGCCAGAGCGTGGCGGTGGTGCGTCCGCCCCCAGGCTTGGCCGGTCTCATCCTCCTGCGGTGGACCCTCTGTCCGCTCCATCCACACAACCCCCCAACGCCGATGATTGGGTTTTGTTGTCTAGAAGATAAATCTCATCGTCTTCATCGGTCCTGTGCACTCTGTGGACATCTCACGTTTACGCAGCTCAGCTGGCGTGGACGGGGGTGGATGAGCTGTGGATGAGGGTGGGTACAACCCGCCCCGTCGTCCACAGGCCGTCCGGTCGCACACAGGCTCCCCAGGTTATCCACCGGTTATCCACCGGTTATCCCAAGGGTTCGTCCCCAGCTGTGGGTAACGTGCCGGCGATCGCGGGTCCGTTCGTCCCCAGAACCTTCAACAGGCCGTCCACAGCCTGCCAGCGAGCTGTGGACAAACGAATACTCTGAGTAACTGTCCACAGCGGTTTCCCCAGCCGTCTTCCACAGCCTGTGGACAACGCGGCGCCAGGGTGGTGCCAACGACAAGGGGGTTGTCCACCGACGGTGGACAACCCCCTGTGGAAAACCTGTGGGTACGCGGTCAGGCGGTCTGCTTGATCCGGTTGGTCAGTTCGGCGATCTGGTTGTAGAGCGACCGCCGTTCGGCCATCTGCTGACGGATCTTGCGGTCGGCATGCATCACCGTGGTGTGGTCCCGGCCACCGAACGCCTGCCCGATCCGGGGCAGCGACAGGTCGGTCAGCTCCCGGCAGAGGTACATCGCGACCTGCCGGGCGTTCACCAGGACCCGCGACCGCGAGTGCCCGCGCAGGTCCTCCAGGCTGACCCCGAAGTAGTCGGCGGTCGACACCATGATCTGGTCGGCGGTGATCTCCGGTCCGGCGCCGTCGGGGATGAAGTCGCGCAGCACCTCCTCGGCCAGCGCCAGCTCCACCGGCGACCGGGTCAGACTGGCGAACGCGGTCACCCTGATCAGCGCGCCCTCCAGCTCCCGGATCGAGTTGGCGATCCGGGACGCGATGAACTCCAGCACGTCCGGGGGCGCGTACAGCCGCTCCTGGGCCGCCTTCTTCTGCAGGATGGCGATCCGGGTCTCCAGGTCGGGCGGCTGGATGTCGGCCAGCAGGCCCCATTCGAACCGGGTCCGCAGCCGGTCCTCCAGCGTGGCGAGCTGCTTCGGCGAACGGTCCGAGGTGATCACGATCTGCTTGTTCGCGTTGTGCAGCGTGTTGAAGGTGTGGAAGAACTCCTCCTGGGTCCGTTCCCGGTTCTCCAGGAACTGGATGTCGTCGATCAGCAGGATGTCGACGTCCCGGTAGCGACGCTGGAACGCGCTGGTCTTGTCGTCGCGTAGCGAGTTGATGAAGTCGTTGGTGAACTCCTCGGTCGACACGTACCGCACCGACCGGGCGTGCCCGAGCGTGGTGGCGTAGTGACCGATCGCGTGCAGCAGGTGGGTCTTGCCCAGCCCGGAGCTGCCGTAGATGAACAGCGGGTTGTAGGCCTTGGCCGGTGACTCGGCCACCGCGACCGAGGCGGCGTGCGCGAACCGGTTGGACGAGCCGATGACGAACGTCTCGAACATGTACTTCGGGTTCAGCCGGTTCCCGCCGGTGTCCACCCCCGGACCACTCAACCGGCGGTCGTCGCGACCGGTGCCGCGATGATCGTAGCCACCCCGGCCCGGGCCGCTGTCCGGCGGACTGCCCGCCGGGTCGGAGCGCGCACCGTAGCGCTGGTCCGGTGGCCGGTAGTCGACGGACGGCGGCCCGGACAGCGGCGGTGGCTCAGGCTCGGACGGGGGCGGATGCTCGTCGTGCGTACCGGCGCCGCCACGGGCTGCGCCGTCGGCACCTTGCGGATCGACGTCGACCACCCGGGCGTACTCGTCGCCGAAGAGCGCTCCCTGGTCACCGCTGCGGGCGCCGGGCACCACCGGCCGGCCGGCACCGGAATGCGGTCCAGGGCCGGGCTCAGGTCCGGGTCGGGGTCCGTCCGCCGGGTCCGCGCCCGGCCGGTCCGCAAGCGCCGGTACGGCGGCACCGAGGTCGGTCGTTCCCAGCTCGGTCAGCCTCGGCTCGACGGTGGCCGTCCCGTACACGGTGCCGACCGGACGGCCGTGACCGTCCTCGGGCGGGCGGACCGTCACCGCCACCTGGATCGGCCGGCCGAGCCGGCGCGACAGGGCATCGGTGATCGCCGGCCGCAACCGGGACTCGATCACGTCCCGGGTGAAGGCGTCGGGGACGGACAGCAGCGCGGTGTCGTCGACGATGGCGCGCAGCCGGGTGAGCCGCAGATAGGCACGTTGCTGAGCGGAGACGATCTCGTCCGCCAACTCGTCCGTGGTCGCCAACCAGACCGCGCCGAGGTCGATCGTCTCGGCCACCGTTGCGCCACCCCCATCGCATCCGAGTACCCCGGCGCCGCCACTGTCGGTGGCTGGCTGCCGGTCGGGACCGGTCCCGCTCTCGAACAGGTACGACGAGCCATGCCGCGGGCCGCTGAACTGACCGTCATCCACAAGTTATCCACAACCTGTGTGTACTGCTGACCCGGCTCCCCCGTCGGCCGCCCCGAGTCGCCCCCCACCGGTCCGACGCCCCGGTGGTCACCGGTGTCCGCGACCGACCTGGCTGGTCGATCCTCGCCGATGAACCGGTGCCAGGTGTCGCCTGATGCGTGACCGGCAATCGCGCACGCTAACAGCGTCATCCACGACCGTTCAACCGGCGGTGCCGGGCCGTCGTTGTCGGTGTGCGGCAAATCGGTGACGGTGCCGCTGGTCGGGTGCTCCGGTCCCGGCGGCCAGGTGGTACGGGGGTGGGCCGGGCAGGTCGGGGGGACTGGAGTGCTCTGGTAAACTCGACCGGTGTGTTGTGCCTGCACAGGCAGGCACACTGGTAACCACAGACCGGTGACCACAACTTGGTGACCACCCACCGGTAGCCAGCAGCACCGGTCAACCAGCAGTACCGGTCAACCAGTAGTACCGGTTACCAGTAGCACCCGGTTATGACGACACCGACTCCGGTCCCCGGCCGGGGCCACACCTGACGGAGTGACTGACGTGAGCAAGCGTACCTACCAGCCGAACAACCGCCGGCGTGCCAAGACCCACGGCTTCCGGCTGCGCATGCGTACGCGCGCCGGCCGGGCCATCCTCGCCACCCGTCGCGCCAAGGGCCGCGCCCGCCTGTCGGCCTGACGGCCTTCGCCGGCGTCGCGGGGATGTAACAGCCATGCTGGCCGCCGCACAGCGCGTCCGACACCGTTCCGACTTCTCCGAGATCGTACGCGGTGGCCGGCGAGCCGGTCGGGGGTCACTCGTCGTGCATCTGCTGCTTCCACCGGGCCCAGCGGTCACCGAACCCGGCGCGGCGGCTCCTGTCCAGGGAGCCCGCGCCGGGTTCATCGTGTCCAAGGCGGTAGGCAACGCGGTGACCCGCAACACGGTGCGCCGCCGGCTGCGACACCTGGTCCGGCCGAGGCTGGCAGGTCTGCCCGCCGGCGCGACGATGGTGGTTCGGGCACTGCCGCCGGCAGCCGGGTGCTCCTCGGCCCAACTCGCCACTGATCTCGACGCGGCGCTGACGGCGGCCCGCCGGTCGTCCGGCGGACGGGCGCAGCGCCGTACCACCGGTGCCGCCCGGCGGCCGACCGCCGGCACCCCGCCAGCGACCGACAGCGGCCGGAACCGGTCCGGGGAGGCGCGATGAACTCCGCCGACGGACTGCCCCGGCCGGCGACACCGGGTGGCCGCCTGCTGACAGCGGCGATCGTCGCGTACCGTCGTTGGATAAGCCCGGCTCTGCCGGCCCGCTGTCGGTTCTACCCGTCGTGCAGCGCGTACGCCCAGGAGGCGATCGCCCGGCACGGTGCACTACGGGGAGTGCTGCTGGCAGGCAGGCGGTTGCTGCGATGCCATCCCTTCCACCCCGGTGGATATGACCCGGTACCGATGCCGGGCGGCCGCCGTGCCGATGCGACTGGAGCCCCGAATTGAGTCTCGACTGGATCTACTGGGCGATCTCGTGGATCCTCCTGTTCTGGCACTCGGCCTGGGACCGGATCGGTGTGCCGTCCCGGGAGGTCCTCGGCACCAACTGGTCCTGGATCCTGGCCATCGTCTTCCTGGTGGTCACCGTCCGGGTGGTCCTGTTCCCGGTCTTCGTCAAACAGATCAAGTCCCAGCGGGCCATGCAGGCGCTGCAGCCGAAGGTGAAGGAGCTGCAGGAGAAGCACAAGGGTGACCGGGAGACGCTCCAGAAGGAAATGATGGAGCTGTACCGGGTCGAGAAGGCCAACCCGCTGATGGGCTGCCTTCCGATGTTCCTGCAGATCCCGGTCTTCCTCGGTCTGTTCCACATCCTGCGCCGGCTCAACCCGGAGCAGACCGTCAACGTCGACCTCTACGGGTGGACCGCCGAGCAGTACTACGACGCCTCCCGGGCCAACCTGTTCACCGCGCCGATCGCCGGCAAGTTCGGCTCCACCGCCGAGGAGCTGGCGGCGATGGGTGCCAACGGCACCACGGTCAAGGTGATCGCCGGGATCCTCGTACTGGTCATGATCGTGACGACCTACCTGACCAGCCGGCAGATGATCCTCAAGACCGGTTGGGCCGAGGACCCGCAGCAGAAGATGATCCAGCGCCTGATGCTCTACGGCATCCCCGCGTCGCTGCTCGTCTCCGGCGCCATCTTCCCGATCGGCGTGATCATCTACTGGGTGGTCAACAACCTGGTGACGCTGGGCCAGCAGCAGTGGGTGCTGCGCAAGTTCCCGCCACCGCCGATGCCTGCCGGCAAGGGCAAGCCGGCCGACCGGTCGGGCACCCGCTCGTCGACCCGCCCCGCCGCCGGCTCGGCCCGTACCGCTGCCGCCACCACGGACACCAGGCCCAAGCCGGGCGGGATCTTCGCCCGTAAGGCCAACGGGGCGAAGGCGGAGCCCGAGCCGCAGCCGGCTCCGGTCAACGAGGCGCTCAAGCCCAAGCCGGGTGCCAAACCGGTCAACCCGAAGAAGCGGCGCCCGGCCAAGCGTCCGGGGTGACCGTCCGGCTCGGACGCCTCGCGGTGACCGGTACGGTCCCGGTCACCTGTCGATGTTCGTCCGGACCACCACCCGCCCCACCGCGGGAGACACAGACGTCCCCGGAGGCTCGGCGCCCGTCCGCCGGCCCCGGGAAACCAGCGGACCGACCGGTTCCGCCGAGCGAGTACGGAGATGACACCGTGACCGATACCAGCCTGCCCAGTACCGACTCATCCGTGGATGAGGAGGTGGCCCCGACCGGGGCCGCGGTGGACGCGGACGACGACATCGACGACGCAGATGACGCCGACGCGGCGGGTGAGGCAGCGGCACCGCCGGCTGCGGCGCCGAGCGACAACGATCTGTTCCGGCAGAGCGAGATCGCGGCGGACTATGTCGAGGGTCTGCTGGACATCCTCGACTACGACGGCGACATCGACGAGTTGGTCTCCGGCGGACGGCCGGTGGTCGAGGTGGTCGGTGGGCAGCTCAGCGCGCTGGTGGGACAGCGTGGTGCCACCCTGGAGGCGCTGCAGGAGCTGACCCGGCTCGCGATCTTCCGGCAGACCGGTACGCCGAGTCGGCTGCTGCTCGACGTCGGCGGCTACCGGGCCAACCGCCGTAAGGAGTTGGCGGCCGTCGCGAAGAACGCGGTGGAGAAGGTCAAGGAGTACGGCGAGCCGGTACGGCTCGAGCCGATGTCGGCGTTCGAGCGCAAGTGCGTCCACGACGTGGTGAACGCGCTCGACGGCGTACTGAGTGAATCCGAGGGTGTCGAACCGACTCGGCGGATCGTCGTCCGGCCGGCCGACTGACACCATGACGCCTCAGCCCGAGTCAGATGACCGGGCGGCCACCGGCCCGGACGGGGACCACCTGTCCGGGCCGGTTCCGTCCACAGCGGTGCCGACGGCGGCCGCAGAGATCTTTGGTCCGCAACGGCTGCCGCTCGCGGTCCGGTACGCCGACCTGTTGGCGACCGAGGGCACGCTCCGTGGTCTCATCGGCCCGCGTGAGGTGCCCCGGCTATGGGACCGCCACCTGCTCAACTGTGCGGTCCTCGGTGAGTTGGTGCCGACCGGGTCGACCGTGGTGGACGTCGGATCCGGGGCCGGGCTACCCGGGCTGGCGCTGGCCATCGCCCGGCCGGACCTGTCGGTCGTGCTCGTCGAACCGCTGGCCCGACGTACCGCGTTCCTGGCCGAGGCGGTCGACCTGTTGGGTCTGACCGGTGCGGTGGAAGTGGTCCGGGGCCGGGCCGAGGAACTGGTCCGCAGCCGTCCGGATTGCGCTGCCCCGATCGTCACCGCGCGAGCCGTCGCGCCGCTGGACCGGCTCGTCGGTTGGTGTCTGCCGTTGGTCGAGCCGGGCGGTCGGCTGCTGGCGATGAAGGGCGGCTCGGCCGCCGCTGAGGTGGCCGAGCACCGGGGGGCGGTGGTCCGCGCGGGTGGTGCGGAGCCGGTGCTGCGGACGTGCGGCGAGCGGTGGCTCGACCCGCCGACGACGGTGGTGGAGATCGGCCGGGTGGGTGGCACGGCGGGTACGGCCTCGGCCCGATCCCGGGCAGCGACGGGTCGCGGCCGGTCAGCCCGCAGTGGTCGCGCCGAGAGCCATGGCCGTTCCCAGAGCCAGGGTCGGTCTGGCGGTCAGGGCCATCCGGCCGGTGGTCCTGGTCGGGGCGGCGGCCCGCGTCGGGGCGGCTCCTGATCCGCGCCCGGGCCGCCCGCCCTGACGTGAAGGCTGCGACACGTCGGACAGTCGGCCGTGGCCACGCCGGCCCTGATCCCCGTAGGCTGGCCGCGCGTCGATAGTGTGGACCGGGCGGCATCGTGTAACGGCTCGATCATGCCGCCTCTTGCTGGTCCGCACGCCACGCCCGAAAGCGCGGACGTGAGCGCTGGCGGTGCCGATCCATCCACGGCGGGCAGGGATGACACGGTGCATGACAACGGTAGGTACGACGATCCACGGCTGACGGGCGATCGCCAGGGCGGTGACCCTGCGGTGGTTTCACGTGAAACCTCGTACGCCCCCGACTGGTCGAATGGGAGGACCAGATCGATGGCTGACACCGGTGCACCGCAGACCGCACGTTCAGCGCCGGTCGCCGTGCCGTCGGCACCCGTGGGACCGCCGACAGCGGTACCGCCGCAGGCTGGGGAACCGGTGCTGGCGTCTGCGGTGAGTTCCGGGCCGCAGACGCCGTCGATGGGCCCGGGCCCATCGGCCGTCGACGCCCCCTACGTTTCACGTGAAACACCGAACCGGGAAGAAGATGATCCCCCCTTGGCAATGGAGGCTTTGCGCGCCGTGCAGATTCTGAACCCGAGCGGCGAGGTGACCATGCCCCGGCCGGACCGGACCCGGGTGATGTGTGTCGCGAATCAGAAGGGCGGCGTCGGAAAAACGACCACCACGGTCAACCTCGCCGTGGCGCTGGCGTTGCACGGAAACCGGGTCATGGTCGTAGACCTCGACCCGCAGGGCAACGCCTCGACTGGACTCAACGTCCCGCACCATGCAGGGGTGCCGGACGTCTACGACTGCCTGATCGACAACGTCCCGCTCTCCGAGGTGGCGCAGCCGGTCGAGGGCATCCCCAATCTGTGGTGCGTGCCCGCGACCATCGACCTCGCCGGTGCCGAGATCGAACTGGTCTCGGTGGTCGCCCGTGAGTCGCGGCTGTCCCGGGCGATCACCGCCTACCCGGCCGAGTTGGACTACGTGTTCATCGACTGCCCTCCGTCGTTGGGTCTGCTGACGGTCAACGCGCTGGTCGCCGCCCAGGAGGTGCTGATCCCGATTCAGTGCGAGTACTACGCCTTGGAAGGGCTCAACCAGCTGATCAACAACATCAACCTGGTCCGGCAACACCTCAACCCGACGCTGGACGTCTCGACGATCCTGTTGACGATGTACGACCGCCGTACCCGGTTGGCGGACGCGGTGGAGCAGGACGTCCGCAACCACTTCGGCGAGAAGGTTCTGCAGGCGGTGATCCCGCGCAACGTCCGGGTTTCCGAGGCACCGAGCTACGGGCAGTCGGTGATGACCTACGATCCCGGTTCGCGGGGCGCGACGAGCTACTTCGAGGCGGCGCAGGAAATTGCCGAACGCGGAGCGGCGCGACGTGTCCGCAATCTCTGACACTGTGGGTAGATCGGGAGGCAGGGCATGAAGAACCGTCCAAAGGGCGGGCTCGGTCGAGGGCTCGGTGCCTTGATCCCTACGGCGGCGCCCGCCCCTGCCCAGACCGGTACGCAGGTCGCGCCGCCGCCGGCCGTCCGGCCCACCGGTCCGGTGGCGCCGGTGGCGCCGGTGGCGACCGCCGAGCGTGTCGACCCGGCTCCGCCGTACCCGTCGGAGACACCCCCGGCTCCGGTCGAGGACGGGCTCTCGCCGGTGCCGGGTGCCCGGTTCGCCGAGCTGTCGGTGAACGCGATCGTCCCGAACCCCAAGCAGCCGCGGCAGGTCTTCGATGACGAGGCGCTCGAGGAGCTGAAGGTCTCGATCGAGCAGGTCGGTTTTCTTCAGCCGATCGTCGTGCGGCAGCTGGACGGTGGCGAGCAGTACGAGCTCGTCATGGGAGAGCGTCGGTGGCGGGCCGCTCAGGCGATCGGCCGGGAGAGCATCCCCGCGATCGTGCGGGAGACCAAGGACGACGCGATGCTCCGGGACGCGCTCCTGGAGAACATCCATCGCGCCAATCTGAACCCGCTCGAGGAGGCCGCCGCCTACCAGCAGTTGCTGGAGGAGTTCGGGGCAACGCATGAGGAGCTGGCGCGGCGGATCGGCCGGAGCCGGCCGCAGATCTCCAACACGATCCGCCTGCTGAACCTGCCGGCTCAGGTGCAGCGGCGAGTGGCAGCCGGGGTGCTCTCCGCAGGGCATGCCCGTGCCCTGCTCGGTCTCGACGACGCGGAGGCCCAGGACGCGCTGGCGCTGCGGATCGTCGCCGAGGGTCTGTCGGTACGGGCGACCGAGGAACTGGTTGCTCTGGCGGCGACCGAGGAGCCCGCGAAGCGTCCGGGCACGCCCCCGCGACGTCCGAAGCCCCACGCGCCCGCGCTGGCTGATCTGGCGGATCGACTCTCTGACCGGTTCGACACCCGGGTGAAGGTGGACATCGGTCGGAGCAAGGGCAAGATCACGATCGAGTTCGCCACGGTCGACGACCTCGAGCGGATCGTCGGAATCATCGGCATGGACGGCGAAGAGGCTCCTGACGACCAGGACTGACCGTCGGCGTTACGTTTCACGTGAAACGGCCCCACCCGCAGCGTTCGGGTCGGGGCCGTTTCACGTGAAACCCTGCTCGGCCCGTTTCACGTGAAACGGGCCGAGCCGCCTTCGGCTGCGCATGCACGGCTCGCCCGGGGCAGCAGCCTGCGGTACGGGGTCACCATCGCGCCACTCGATCGTTGAGGAGCAGGGGCCGTCAACGATCGGGTCGAACGCCGGCTCCACAGACAGAGTTCGGGTCGGGGTCAACCGGTACGCGGTGCCGTTGGCAGCCGGCGTGAGTCGGCGGCGCGTTGTCCACAGGCGTTGTCCACAGGGCGCGTCGTTTCACGTGAAACAGCGGGTGGATCGGGTTGTCTGCCTGTGGATAACTTCTGTGGACAACGCTGTGGACGGCAGCGGTGAGCACCGTAGCCGGTCTCTGATGCCGTCCTGCGGGGGGCGGTCCGGCCCGGTTGGCGGGACGGGCACGCATGGCGGGCGGCGGCCGGCCGAAACGGGGAACGACAGGTCGGGCAGACTCGGTTAGGGTCAGCGTCGTGCCCCACACCCCAGACGCGATCCCCGATTTTGCGCGATGGCCTTCCTTCCCGTTCGAAGGTGACCTGCGGGTCAAACAGCTCGACGACCCGGTCGCCGTCGAGCCGCCACGCAAGGGGGAAGGTACGGCGGAGTGCTCGTCCTGCGCCGCGCCGGACGACGCCTACATCTGGGTGAGTGAGCGCTGGCGAGTACGAGCCATGGATCGGCCGACCGGTCTGCCGATGGTGCTGATCCTGGAGTCCCGGTCCCACTTCGACCTCGGGGACCTGCCGAACCTGCTCGCCGCCGAGCTGGGTGTGCTGACGGTACGGCTGGAGCGCGCCATCCGGTCCCTGGACGGGGTGGCGCGGGTGCACGTCAACCGATGGGGTGACGGCTCCGCGCACCTGCACCTGTGGTTCCTGGCCCGCCCGTACGGACAGCTGCAGCTACGGGGCACGTTCCTCTCGCTGTGGGACAGCATCCTGCCGCCGATCTCCGAGTCGCGGTGGCGGGAGAATCTGGCGTTGGTGGCGGCCTGGCTTGCCGAGTTCGGCGGGCGGCCGTTGGCCGAGCCACCGCGGATCGAGTGGCGTGCCCCGTCGAGCCTGACCGAACAGGCGAGTCATCCGATCGACCCGGACACCAACTTCGACGAGGACGCTCCCGCCGTCGGCCCGGCCGCCAGCGACGGGTCTGTTGCGGTCGCCGTACTGCCGATCGAGAACATCGAGCCCGCCGCAGACCTCGACGAGCTCGCCGCGCAAGCGCTGACCGCTCGGAACGGCGACGCCGCCGGTGACCCGGCCGACGTCGACGCCGACGCTCCGGACGCGGAGGACGACGAAACGGCGCCGCCGACCGGTGGGCCGGACGCCCAGGGGTCCGACGACGCTACGACAGCGTCGGAGACGCCGGTACCGACGCAGTCGCCAGCGACGACAGCGGGTGCCGCTGCCCCGGCGGGGTCACGGACGGGCAGCGGCCCGGTCGACCAGGGTGGCAAGTAGCCGGCCGAGATCCAGCCCGGCGGCCTCTACCGCGAGCGGCAGCAACGAGGTCTCGGTCATCCCGGGGGAGACGTTGACCTCCAGCACGTGCGGCTGACCCTGCGGGTCCACGATCAGGTCGACCCGGGAGACGTCCCGCAGGCCGAGCGCGCGGTGCGCGGCGACGGCGGTGGCCGCCACCCGATCGGCCACCTCGTCGTCGAGCCGGGCCGGGGCGTGCCAGGTGGTCAGGCCGGCGGTGTACCGGGCCGCGTAGTCGTAGACGCCGTTGCGGGGCACGATCTCGACCGCCGGCAGACTCTCCGGCCCGTCGCCCCGGTCGACCACCGACACCGCGACGTCCATGCCGGTCACGTACCGCTCGACCAGGGCCGTCGAGTCGTACGCGAAACAACCGACCATCGCGGCGGACAGTTCGGCGGCCTCGCGCACGACGGCGGCCCCCAGCCCGGAGCCGCCCTGCGCCGGCTTGACCATCAGCGGCAGGCCGAGGCGCTCCACGATCCGGTCCAGTACGGCCACCGCGCCCAACTCGGAGAACCTGTCGTGCGGCAATGCCACCCAGTCCGGCGTAGGGATGCCCGCTTCCTGCAGCACCGCCTTCGCCGACGGCTTGTCCCAGGCCAGCCGGGCCGCCCGGGCGTCACAGCCGACATACGGTACGCCGCACAGGTCGAGCACTCCGCGCAGTGAACCGTCCTCCCCGGTGGCACCGTGCAACGCGATCACGACGGCGTCCGGCGGGTCGGCGCGCAACGCCGGCAGCAGGGTGATGTCGGCGTCGCGCAGCTCGGCCTCCACGCCGGCGGAGCGCAGCGCGTCAAGCACCCGGCGGCCGGACTTCAGGGAGACGTCCCGCTCGTAGGACAGGCCGCCGGCGAGAACCAGTACCCGCAGGTCACGGGCGGCGGTGGTGGGCTCGGACTGTGGGCTCATGCCCGAATCATGCCAAGTCGGGCCCGGGGGTGTCCGCGCCGGGGCGTCGCCGCCGGGTGCCGGCACCGGTGACCGGGCCGAACACCTCCCGCATCGCGGCCTCCCGTTCCATGACACCCGCGAGTCGACGGACCCCTTCCCGGATCCGCTCCGGCGGCGGGAAGGAGAAGTTCAGCCGCATGTTGCCGGCCCCCGAGCCGTCGGCGTAGAAACCTGTCCCGGGCACGTAGGCGACCCGCGCGGCGATCGCCCGGGGCACCATGGCCTTGGCGTCGAGACCTTCCGGCAGCGACGCCCAGACAAACAGGCCGCCACTGGGCCGGGTCCAGGTGGTGCCGGCGGGCATCAGATCGGCGAGGGCGTCGAGCAGCGCGTCCCGCCGTTCCCGGTACACCTCGCGATAGGTCTTGAGCTGCTCCCGCCACGGCATGGTCGCCAGGTAGGTGGCGACGGCGGCCTGCGCGTACGCGCTCGGGCAGAGGATCTGTGCCTCGCTGGCGATGACCAGCTTCTCGCGTACCGCGTGTGGCGCCAGGATCCAGCCGACCCGCAGGCCCGGCGCGAAGGTCTTGGAGAAGGTACTCAGGTAGAACACGCCGTGCCGGCGGCGGGCCCGCAGCGGCGCGGGCGCCTCGCCGTCGAAACTGAGCTGGCCGTACGGGTCGTCCTCGATCACCAGCAGGCCGGCCCGCTCACAGATGTCCAGCACCCGCTCCCGGCGCTCCTCGGTGAGGGTCACCCCGGCAGGGTTCTGGAACGTGGGGATCGTGTACAGGAACTTCGCCCGCCGCCCCGACTTCGCGACCTCGGTGATCGCCTGCTCCAGGGCCTCGGGGATCAGCCCGTCGGCGTCCATCGGCACGTGCTCCACCTGGGCCTGGGCCGCCTGGAAGACGCCGAGGGCACCGACGTAGGTGGGCCCCTCGGCGAGCACCACGTCGCCCGGGTCCAGGAAGAGTCGGGCGACCAGGTCGAGGGCCTGCTGGCCGCCGACGGTCACCACGACGTCCTCCGGGGAGGCGCCGGAGGAGACGTCGATGCCGGACAGCGACATCACCTCGCAGATGCGTTCCCGTAGGTCGAGGGTGCCCTGACCGATGCCGTACTGCAGGGTGGAGGTGCCGGTCTCCGACGCCAGCCGGCCGAGCATCTCGCCGACGGCGTCGAGCGGCAGCGCCGCGACGTACGGTGCCCCACCGGCGAGCGAGACCACTTCGGGCCGACTGGCGACGGCGAACAGTGCCCGGATCTCGGATGCGGTCATGCCGCGGACCCGGCGGGCATAGCGGTCGGTGTAGTCGTCGAGCGTCGTGCCGGTCATGAGCTTCACCTCGATACGCGTCGCTCCGGTGGTGCCGGGGATGGCCGACCGCGACACGCACTGATCGTTTGATGGTAGTCCGGCGTGTCGCCGTACGGCCTCGGCATTACCGTGCGCGCCCACATGTCGGACCAGCTGATCGGGATTGGCCCCACCGGCCATTCTCGGACTGTCCGACCCCTCCCCGGACGGGCGGTTGCGGCGTACGATCGCTGGTTGGGGACGAAGAGACGGCGCCTGGTGGAACTCGGCGGGTTTCACGACGTGATCCGGTGGGGTGTGGGGGAACGCGCATGTCGCGACGTCTGGTCAGTCTGACGCTGGACACGCTGGAGGAGCTGCCCGGTTCCTGCCGGCAGTGTGTCTTCTGGGAGCTCGATCCGGTCGCCGCCGACCGCGCCCGCGCCTGCGGTGATCCGGGCCTGGAGAAGGAAGCATGGGTCTCCCAGACCCTTCTCGAGTGGGGCTCCTGTGGAAAGCTCGCCTACGTCGACGGGATGCCGGCCGGCTTCGTCATGTACGCCCCGCCTGCGTACCTGCCCCGGTCGATGGCCTTCCCCACCTCCCCGGTGTCGGCCGACGCGGTGCTGCTGACCACGGCCCACGTGGTGCCACCGTTCGCCGGTGGCGGGCTGGGCCGGATGCTGGTGCAGGGCGTCGCCCGGGATCTGACCAAGCGGGGCGTCCGGGCGATCGAGGCGTTCGGTGACGCCCGGCCGGTCGACCCGGACCTGGCCGACGACGGGCCACCGAGCTGCCTCGCCCCGGCCGACTTCTACCTGTCGGTCGGCTTCAAGACCGTCCGCCAGCATCCCCGGTTCCCACGGCTGCGGCTGGAACTGCGGACCGCGCTGTCGTGGAAGTCGGACGTGGAGTACGCGCTGGAGAAGCTGCTCGGCTCGATGAGCCCGGAGAGTCTGCTGCGCCCGGCGACCCGGGCGATGACCAACTGACCGGGGCTGAGTCAGGGTCCGCCTCAGGCGTCCGCGGTGGCCTCGATGGCGGCCCGCAACGTCCGTACGTCGATCGACCCGGTCGGCACGTCCAGCTCCATCGGGTAGTACATCCGCTGGACCGCGGCCACCAGTGCCTCGGCGACCTGGTCACGGAAGTCGGGGCGAATCAGTCTGGCCCGGTCCCCGGCACAGGTGAGGTAGCCGATGTCGGCGCGGACCGCTGGCATCCGGGTCAGCCGTAGCAACTCCCAGCTCTTGGCGTGCACCCGGCAGTCGTGCAGCCCGGTGCGCACCACGATCTCCCGCTGCACCAGACCGGCGAGGCGCTCGCCGACCGTCGAGGTGGCACCGTTGCCGGTGCCGTAGTGGTATGTCGCCACCCCCTCCGCCGCCGGGTTGGTGTGCCCGTCGACGTGCAGCGAGATGAACAGGTCCGCGCCGAGATCGTTGGCTGTCCGGGTGCGCTCCAGGTCGGTCACGGCGGTCGTCGCGTGCGGGCCACGGGTCAGGTGCACCCGCATGCCGGCGGCGGCCAGCCGGCCCTCCAGCCGGGCGGCCAGGTCGAACGCCAGGTCCGCCTCGGACCAGCTCAGGTCGCCGTCGGTCACCACCACACCCCGGTCCGGTCCGCCGTGACCGGGATCGACGACGATGGTCTTGCCGACCAGGGTCGGGCCGGACTGGCGGAAGGCGTCGGACTCGCGCAGCCACTGCGGTCGTCCGCCGACGACCTTGCGGCCCAACCTGCGCAGCGCGTGCATCGTGTACGGGCCGCAGGTGCCGTCGGCGGTCAGCCCCACCTCCCGCTGGAACTGGGTGAGGGCGCGGGCGGTCCGGCTGCCGTATATCCCGTCTGCCCGGCCCACGTCGTAGCCCATTTCCAGCAGGCGTTCCTGCAGGGTCCGTACATCCTCACCCACCAGGGGGTCGGCGACGGAGTGGTAGAGCGCCCGGTCGCCGAGCCGCCACCGGGCGGCGTTGAGTGCCCGCCAGGTCTCCGCACCGACCCGTCCGTCGATGCTCAGGCCACGACACTGCTGAAAGGCGCGTACGGCGTGCTCGGTCGCCGCGTCGAACCGGTCGGCTCCGGGGTCGGGGGCCAGCAGCTCCAGGTTGACCAGGATCGAGCGGATCTCGGCCACGGCGGGACCCTGATCGTCACGGCGGATGGGACGCACGGGACCCCGACCTCCCCCTGGATCGAGCGGGACGTCCGGAGCGTAACCCGGTTACGTGGCGACCGTACCGGGGTTGACCCGATGCGGACCGGACGGGTGCCCGGCGGACGGACGCCGGCAACGACGCCGGCAACGACGCGGGCAACGACGCGGGCACGAAACGATCTGGGTACGGAAACGGCGCCGGCCCGGGGCGGTACCGCCCCGGGCCGGCGCCGGCAGGTCGGTACGGATCAGAAGGCGGACTCGATGAGCTTCACCAGGTCGCCCTTGGGCCGGGCACCGGCGACGGACTGCACCGGCTCGCCGCCCTTGAACACGGTCAGCGTGGGCACCGACATCACCCGGTACTTGCGGGCGATCTCCGGGTTCTCGTCGATGTTCAGCTTGACGATCTCCACCTTGTCGCCCATCTCGGCGGCGATCTCCTCCAACAGTGGTGCGACCTTGCGGCAGGGCTGGCACCATTCAGCCCAGAAGTCCACCAGCACCGGCTTGTCGGACATGAGCACGTCGCTGGTGAAGCTGGCTTCGGTGACCGCTCGGGTAGCTCCCACGGAAATCCTCCTTCTCGACCGCCCGCGACGCAGGTGGTCAGACCTCTTCGAGTGTGGCGAGGTAGCGCTCGGCGTCGAGCGCCGCCGCGCAACCGCTGCCGGCAGCGGTGATCGCCTGCTGATATGTATGGTCGACCAGGTCACCGGCGGCGAAGACGCCTGGGACGCTGGTCCGGGTGCTCGGCGAGTCGACCAGCACGTAGCCGTTCCCGTCGAGCTCCACCTGGCCGCGGAACATCTCACTGCGCGGGTCGTGGCCGATGGCGACGAAGACCCCGGTCACGTCGAGCGTCGTGGACTCGCCGCTGTGCGTGTTACGGATCCGGACCCCGGAGACTTTACCGTCGGTGCCGAGGATCTCCTCGACGACACTGTTCCACTCGACCCGGATCTTCTCGTTGCCCAGGGCCCTGGCCGCCATGATCCGGCTCGCCCGGAACTCGTCGCGACGGTGCACGATCGTCACCGACTCGGCGAACCTGGTCAGGAAGGTCGCCTCCTCCATGGCCGAGTCGCCACCGCCGACCACCACGATGTGCTGGCCCCGGAAGAAGAAGCCGTCGCAGGTGGCGCAGGAGGAGACGCCGTGACCCAGGAACTCCTGCTCGCCGGGGACGCCCAGCGGACGCCACGCCGAGCCGGTCGCGAGGATCACGGCCTTGGCCCGGTACGCCGTTTCGCCGACGTAGACCGTGCTCGCCTCGGCGGCACCCGGGGTGCCGGTGTCAGCCAGTTCCACCCGGGTCACGTCGTCGGTGACGAACTCGGCACCGAACCGTTCGGCCTGCTTGCGGATCGAGTCCATCAGCTCCGGGCCCATGATCCCGTCCGGGAAGCCGGGGAAGTTCTCGACCTCGGTCGTGGTCATCAGGGCCCCGCCCGACTGCACTCCCTCGATGACGAGCGGCTTCAGGTTGGCGCGTGCGGCGTACACCGCGGCGGTGTATCCGGCCGGACCCGAGCCGATGATGATCAGGTTGCGGACCTCGTCCACTGCCGACTCCCAAGGTGTGATGTTGCCGATCGGCGACTGTTGATTCAAACGTCACGGCGTCGCGGCGGCATTCCCGTCCGGGCCGGGCGTGGCTCACGTCACGCCGTGCGTCCCGGTCACCCTACCTGGGTCGAGTATCGGGTATCCGCGCCGGCGGCGGGCACCCCACAGCGGGATCCGCTGACCCAGATCCAGTCGGCACCGGAGCTGTCGGTGAACGAGATGACCACCGCCGGGGCGCCTTCGAAGCGCGCCAGGTCGACCACGCCGACGCCGAGTGCGCCGGTGCCGTGCTCGGCGGTGACGCTCGCCAGGCAGTCGGCCAGCGCGGCCTGGTCGGTGAAGCGGCCGAGGGCGGCTGACGGGGTCGGCTCCTCCTGCAGGACGACGTCGTCCGGGCTCTGCTGGGTGTAGTCCTCGCCGGCGCGGCCCACGGCGGCCTCGACGGCCGGTGCGAGCGTCGCACGCTGGTAGTCGGTCCCCGAGGCCAGGATGCGCGGGGTGGCGGGGGCCCCGGGCTCCATCATCGTGTTCGGCGACCCCTCCTGCTGAGCGGACTCCACCCCGCCGGCGCTGTCCGGCGCGCTGCCGGCCGTGGTGCTGGCGTCGTCGGTGAAGCCGCCGCCGAGCAGCTGCTGCAGGCCGAGGCCGGCGAGCGCGGCGGCAGCAGCGGCGACCGCGACCGGGGTGGCGTACCGCTGCCACCGGCGGCGCCGGCCGTCCCGGCGGGTGGTGCCGGTGCGGCCGGTCGCGCTGGTGATCTCCACCGGCGGTGCCAGCTGCTCGGGTGCCGCGCGGTCGGCCAGCGGCGCCGCAAGCATGGCCGGTACGGCGGCGGGAAGTGGCTCGGCGGCGAGCGCCGCGGTGATCCGGTCGGCGACGCCCTGCGGCATCGGCTCTGCCTGACTGCCCCACTCGGCCAGCATCGACTGGACCAGGCGGGAGGCGTCGACCAGCTCGTCGTGAGCGGCCCGCCAGGCCGGCCGCTGAGCGATCAGCCGGTCCACCACGACCTGGTCCGGGGTGCCGTCGAGCGCCCCACCGACATAGTCGGCGAGCAGGTCCCGATCGACCTCGGCGAACCGGTCGGCGGTCACCGTTCCTCCTTGGCACTGTCGCCGCGTGCGGACCTTGATGGGACGTCGTCGAGCCGGCTGGGGTTCCGTGGCGTGAGCGAGGGCACCGGCCCACGGGGCGGGGCGACAGCGACGTCCGCCCGGTACGGGCGAAGATGCCCGAGTAGTCCGGCGAGGCGTGCCCGCCCGCGCGCACACCGGCTCTTGACCGTACCCTCGGCGACGCCGAGCAGCACCGCGACCTCAGCGACCGGATAGCCCTGCACGTCGACCAGGATCAGCGCGGCCCGCTGCTCCACCGGCAGCTCGGCCAGGGCCTGCCGGACGACGAGCGCGGTGTCGTGGTCGACCGCAGGCGCGGCCGGTTCGACGCCACGCACCCCGTCGTCGTCGTGGCTGCCGTCGGGCAGCGGGACCGTCGGATGGGTCCGCCGCCGCCGCAGTCGGTCCAGGCAGGCGTTGACCACGATCCGGTGCAGCCAGGTGGTGACCGCGGAGTCGCCACGGAAGCGCGCCGCCCCACGGTGTGCCGACAGCAGCGCGTCCTGCAGCGCGTCGGCGGCTTCCTCCCGGTCCCCCACCGTCCGCAGCGCCACGGCCCAGAGCCGGTCCCGGTGCCGGTTCACCAGCTCGGCGAACGCCTCCGGATCGCCCTCGACGTGCGCCCGGAGCAGTTCGTCGTCGCCGAGGTCAGCCCGGCGTTCGGTCATGGCCCCTCTACCGTTATCTCCTGGACGCCGATCTGGTACTTCTCGCCGCCGATCGGCGGGAGCTTGGTGATCCACACCATGAGGTACTGGTACGTCTCGTCGGGCGAGAACCCGCTGAAGGTCAGGGTCGCGCCGTCGGCGTTCTCGAACGGCTCACCGATGCGTTGGGTGAAGGTGTCGACCACCTCGTTGTCACCGTCCCGGCTCGACCCGGGGTCAGCCGGGCCGACCAGCAGCTCGGCGGAGCTGCCGGAAGCGGAGAGTTCCACCCGGACGCTGGTCACCGACCGCGGCTCCTGCAGATCGATGAGCACGCCCATGCCCCGCTTGAGGTTGCCGAAGTTCGGATTGCGCTCGTAGGCGTCGGTCACCCAGCCGGTGCTGGTGTCCCCGTCGACCGTGGCCTCGGCACCATCGAGCTCGTCGCGGGCCCCGTCCGCGTCGACGATGCGCACCTGATCGGCGGTGAGCGGGATCGGCTTGGGCGGTGCCGGGGCAGCGGTCTCCCCGGTGCCGGGCGTCGCGCTCGCCTGGGTCTGCGGTGCGGGCGACTGGGCGTCACCGTCGTCACCGTCGCCGCCCAAGGCGCTGATGCCGAAGAAGAGCCCGGTCACCGCGATCACGACCAGACCGGCGATGCCCGCCGCGATCTTGCGCCGGGACGCCTGCGCCGGCTCACCGGACTCGTCGGTCGACGCGGTGAAACGCAGCGGGCCGACGCTGTCGAGGTAGTGCTCCTCGGTAGCCGCGTCGAGCCGGCTCAACTCGGCCGCGAGCACCTCGGACGAGGGCAGCGCGAGGCGCGGGTCGAGCAGGTCCATGGTCAGGTCGTCGACGTACGCCGGCACGCCGGGACGCAACTGCCGGGGCGCGACGACCGCACCGGTGGTGTCGCGGACCGCGTCCGGCAGGGCGGTGACTCCCGCCTCGTGATGCGGCCAGTGCCCGGTCATCGCGAAGTAGAGCACCCCGCCGATGGCCCGGATGTCGGTCTCGTAGGTGTCGGAGCCGTCGGCACGGGCGTCGGCGAGCACCACCCGGCCGTCGTGGCCGATCATCACCGTGCCCGGGTGGATGTTGCCGTGCACCATGCCGGTGGCGTGCACCGCCGCGATCGCCGAGGCGACCGAATGGGCGATCATCGTCGCGCGGGCGGCGTCGAGTGGCCCGGCGGCCGCGATCACCTCACGCAGCGAGTCACCGTCGACCCACTCGCGGACCACGTAGGCCCGCTGGCCTTCGTCGATCGCGTCGTAGACGCCGACGAGGTTGGAGTGGATGACCCGGCTGGCCCGTACGGCCGCCTGCAGCATCTCCATCGCGGAGTCGCCGCCGGGGTAGCGCAGCACGACCGCGACCGGGCGACGGAGCACCACGTCGACGCCGCGCCAGACCTGCCGGCCGGCGCTGTCGTCGTTGACGTGCGCAGCCAGCTGGTACCGCTCGGCGAGGATCTCGCCGACGGTTGGCGCACCGAAGGCCATCATCGGCGGACTGACCTCGTCCGCCTCTTGGCCTTCGCCGACCTGGGTCACCCGTCCTCCCTTGTTGATCGTCCGGTCCTTGTTGATCGCTTCGGTCGAACGGCCGCGCCGCTGCTCGCACAGTGTCTGTCGCTGACCGGGCGGGTGCCGGTGGGACGTTGCTTCCTACGATAGATGTCGCACGCACCCGTCCAGAGCGACCTTACCTGTGTTCCGCAGCGACCAACATGCCAGCTTCCCGCAGCACTCTCGATGCTCACCCGCACCGCCCACCAGCGCCGCTGCGCCTACCTGAGCCCGGCAGACTCACCAGGCCACGACCGGCCGCATAACCTCTCCGGCTGATAATACGTTGTACCGCCCGGACGGGCTCGGGCTGACCGACGAGGCCCGGACACCGCCCGTAACGAGGATCTTGTTCCTGAGTTATCCACAGCCTATGACCTGCTGTCGAGCGTGATAGCGGAAGTTATCCACAGGTTGGTCCACAGGGCGTGGGTACGCCGTACCGCTGCGGAGTCGCCGGCGGTCTCAGCGCCCCAGCCGCCGGCGCACCATCGACAACAGGTCGCTCACCTCGCGGATCCGCAGCACCACGGCGAGCCCGAGATAGGTCAGCCCGATCACCGCGCCGCCCACGAACAACTGGACGAAGGCCATGATCTGACTGGGCGAGTCGCCACCCGGCAGCACCATCAGCACCAGCCACCCGGCCAGTGCCGCACCGACGGACGCCAGCGCCACCTTGCCGAAGGTGGCCATGATGGCGCCGAACCCGATCCGACCCACCCGCCGACGGACCAGCCAGGCCGACAGCACCGCCGCCGCCAGGTACGACACACCGTTGCCGATCATCAGCCCGGCCGCCGCGAACTGCACCGACAACGCGGCGAACAGCCCGATCTGCACCAGCACCCGCAACCCCACCACCGGAATGTTGATCAACGCCGGGGTCCGGGTGTCCGGCAGCGCGTAGAACGCGAAGGTGAACAGCTGGCTGACCGCGAACGGCACCAGCGCCAGGGCGGCGGCCAGCAGCACCACCGACGTGGCGCTGGCCGATTCGGTGCTGAAGGCGCCGTACCGGAACAGGGCGAACGACACCGGCGTGGCCAGCACCGCGTAACAGACCGCGATCGGCGCGAGCACCGCGGTCACCGTGCGGGTGCCGCGCGACAGGTCGGCCGCGACGTCGTCGAGCCGGCCGTCGGCGGCGGCACTGCTCATCCGGGGCATCAGCGCGGTGATCACCGAGACCGCGATGATGCCGTGCGCCATCATGAGCAGCAGGAACACGTTGTTGTAGATCAGCGGGCCGGCCTTGTCCTCGTCGCCGGCGCGGTTGAGCAGGTTGAAGAGCACCACCAGGCCGAGCTGACTGACCGCGACGTAGCAGAACATCCAGGCACCGAGCCGGCCCAGCTCGGCCAGCCCCAGCTGTCGGAAGTCGAACCGCCAACGCCACCGGAACCCGACCTTGCGCAGTGCCGGGACCAGGCCGGCTGCCTGCACGACCACGCCGAGCAGGGTGCCCCCGCCGAGCAGCACGATCCGACCCGCCGTCATCTCCTCGGGACTGACGATCCGGGCCCCGAAGACCGCGATGTACGTGCCGAGAGTGGCGATCACGACCAGGTTGTTGAGGATCGGCGCCCACATCGGGGCGGCGAAGTGCCCCCGGGTGTTGAGCAGCGCGCTGACCAGCGCCGACAATCCGGTGAAGAAGATCATCGGCAACATCAGGTACGACAGCAGCGTGACCAGCCGCCGGAACTCGCCGGTGGTCTCGTCGCTGGAGTAGAGAATCGTCAGCAGCGGCGCCGCCGCCATCGCGACCAGGGTCGCCACCGCGAGTGCGAGCACCGCCAGGGTGAGCAGCCGCTGTGCGTACGCCTGTCCCTGGTCGACGTCGGACTTGCGTCGCCGCATCAGCACCGGCACCAGGACGCTGGTCAGGATGCCGCCGAGCAGGAACTCGTAGACCATGCCGGGGAAGATCTGCGCCGTGGTGTAGGCGTTGCCGACCAACGCACCACCGAGGGCGGCGGTCAGCACCAGGGTGCGCAGGAACCCCGTACCCCGGCTGACCAGGCTGCCCAACGCCATGACCGCGCTGTTGGTGGCCGCGCTGCCGCTCTCGTGCGGGTCTGCCTCGGCGACGCCGCCCGGCCCGCCGGGCCCGCCGGGGGGGCCACCCGGACCGGCGGCACCGACGAGCACCGTCGGCGGCTCGGCCGGCGGCGCCGACGACTCCACCAGCGGCTGCCCGCCCGGGCCGACCGAGATCATCGTGGCACCGTCCGGGTCCGGGCCGCCCCCGCCGGGGCCGGCGTTCGCGCTCCGGTACAACCCGTTGCCCATCGGACCTCCACCCCGTCGGTACGCCGGAATCGCCACGCCGGATGCCGGCACGAGCCTATCGGCCGTCGTCGTCGGCCGGGACGATGCCCGACAGTGCGTCGACCACCCAGGCCGCCTCGGCCGGCACCACCGGCGCGGTCAGCGCGTCCAGCAGGGTCGGATGGTCGCAGCCGGCGTCGGCCAGCGCCCGGCCGAGTGCCGGCACCGCCGCCGGGTCGCCGGACTCGCGGACCCGCTGCAGCAGCGGAGCGATCCGCGGTGCCCGCCGCCAGGGCGCGTCGAGCAGCCGCCGGTGCCGGGCGGCCGCCCGGCGGACCAGCTCGGCGACGTCGTCGAACGGGAACGACTCGGCGCCGAGGGTGCGCGGTGGCGTACCGCCGCCGTCGGCAGGCCCGGCCGCCACCCAGCCCCAGCCGGCCGCGTACCGCCAGCGCACCCCACCGGTGTGCGCCAGATGGTCGCCGACCTGCCGGGCCACCGCGTCGTCGTCGAAGATCCGCGGGTCGACGGCGGCCGGCGTCGGCCACCAGCGGGGGTCGTCGAACAGCGCCAATGGCGGCTGGTCCGGACCAGCCGCCGACACCTGCGCCGGCTCTCCTGACTCGGCGTCGACCGACCGGGACAACCCGCGCAGCGCGGTCGCCAGCATCGTCGCCGGTCGGTCCGGCGCGGCCACCTGGTCGTCCGCCGACGCGTACCGGTGCAGCAACGCCACCAGCAGCCCCGGGTGCCGCCACTGCGGGTCGTCCAGGGCGAGCAGCTGACCGATCAGGTCCAGCTCCGCCCAGCGCAACACGGTCGGGTACGGCCGGGCCGGGTCGAGCCGGGCCAGCGGCAGCGGCTCGGTGGATCCCGGCTGACGCAGCCCGAGCAGACACTCGCCGTACGCCAGATCGATCTCCAGCACCAGCCCGTAGCCGCCGGCCACCGGCACCGACACCCGCAGCTCGGCGTGGTGTCCGGGCACCGGCTCGCCGGCCGGCGGCAGGTACGCCGCCCAGAACGCCGGATCGGTGGTCAGGCCGCGCAGGCTCTCGGGAATCGACACGGTGGTTCATCCTGCCCGCCGGCTGCCGGGGCGGCCACAGCGGATAGTCTGGCGGTCCCATGTCCGAGACCTCCGCGCCCCGCGCCACCGATGCCCGTACCAGCACCGACTCCCGTACCGTCGTGCAACGCAACGCCGTCGCCGAACTGCTGCGGGTGTCACCCGTCGCCGACGAGTTGGGCCGACGGTTCGTCGCCGCCGGGCACGAGTTGCACCTGGTCGGTGGCTCGGTCCGCGACGCACTGCTCGGCCGCCTCGGCAACGACCTCGACTTCTGCACCGACGCGCACCCGGACCAGACCCTGGCGGTGCTCAAGGGCTGGGCGGAGGCGACCTGGGAGACCGGTCGCGAGTTCGGCACGATCGGTGCCCGACGCGGCGGCCTCACCCTGGAGATCACCACGTTCCGGGCGGAGGCCTACGACGGGGTGACCCGCAACCCGGTCGTCGCCTACGGCACCGATCTCGGCGACGACCTGCGGCGGCGCGACTTCACCATCAACGCCATGGCGGTCAGCCTGCCCGACCACGAGTTCACCGACCCGTACGGTGGCATCGCCGACCTCGCCGCGAAGATCATCCGGACACCCGGTACGCCGCAGGAGTCCTTCGGTGACGACCCGCTGCGGATGCTGCGGGCCGCCCGGTTCGCCGCCCAGCTGCGGTTCGCCGTGCACCCCGACGTCCGTACGGCGATGAGCACGATGGCCGCCGACCTGGACCGGATCACCGCCGAACGGATCCGTGACGAGTTCACCAAGCTGCTCTGCGGTGCCGACCCGGTCGCCGGTCTCCGGCTGCTGGTCGACGCCGGCCTCGCCGACCGGTTCCTGCCGGAACTGTCCGGACTGCGGCTGGAGATCGACGAACACGCCCAGCACAAGGACGTGTACGAACACACCCTGACCGTGGTGAACAACGCCGTCCGGCTGGAGGACGACGGCTGCGACTTCGTGCTGCGGATGGCCGCGCTGATGCACGACATCGGCAAGCCGGCGACCAAGGCCGTCGGACCGGACGGCCGGGTCAGCTTCCACCACCACGAGGTCGTCGGTGCCCGGCTGACCCGGCACCGGATGAAGGCCATGCGCTACCCGAAGGAGACCACCGCCCAGGTGGCCAAGCTGGTCGGCCTGCACCTGCGGTTCTACGGGTACGGGCGGGGCGAGTGGACCGACTCGGCGGTGCGCCGCTACGTCACCGACGCCGGTGACCTGCTGACCCGGCTGCACAAGTTGACCCGCTCCGACTGCACCACCCGCAACCGGCGCAAGGCGGCCGGGCTCGCCGCCGACTACGACGCGCTGGAGGAACGGATCGCCCGGATCCAGGCCGAGGAGGACCTGGCCCGGGTGCGACCGGACCTCGACGGCAACGCGATCATGGAGTTGCTCGGCGTACCGCCGGGTCCGATCGTCGGCCGGGCCTGGCGTCACCTGAAGGAGCTGCGGTTGGAGCAGGGTCCGCTCGACCGTGACGCGGCCGAGGCGGAACTGCTGCGCTGGGCCCGGGCCGAAGGGATCGGGCCGGCCACCGACTAGCG
Organism: Solwaraspora sp. WMMD791; assembly: GCF_029581195.1. NCBI lineage: Bacteria > Bacillati > Actinomycetota > Actinomycetes > Micromonosporales > Micromonosporaceae > Solwaraspora > Solwaraspora sp. WMMD791. The sequence continues at coordinate 4,525,039 of NZ_CP120737.1, read as the reverse complement.
TCGACCACACTGCCGGCTCCAGTGCCCCCGGGAGGTCGGATGCAGCCGTACCCGCCACCGTCCGTCCCGCCACCGTTCCCGCCACCGTTCCCGCCGCCCGGCGGCGGGTCATCCGGGGTGCCGCGTGGCGGCGGGTCGTACCTGGTGCCGATCGTCGCGCTCGCCACGACCTTCGTGCTGCTCGTCGCGGCGATCATGGTCGTGCTGGTGGTCCGCTACGGTGACCGCGCCGACGACGACCGGCTGAACACCGCCGGCGGCGACCCCTGCGTGGTCGGCAGCTGGCAGGTGGACGACTACCAGGAGGACGTCGCCCTGCCCGAGCCGTTCGGCCGTACCCGGTTCACCGGGACCGGGCCGGGCGCCCGGGTCGAGCTGCGGGCGGACGGGCACGGCAGGACCGACTACGGCGACGGTACGACGTTCGCCGGTGTGGTCTCCGGGATCGCGCTGACCCTCACCGTCACCGGTGAGGTCTCCTACCGGTACCGGGCCGTCGACGGCACCGTCGCCTTCACCGACGTCGTCGCCGACGGCACGGTCACCCTCAGCGGGGCCGGCCTCGCACCCCAGCGCGACGCACTCACCGCCGAATTCGAACCGGCCAGCTACGAATGCGACGGTGACACCCTGGTCCAGCAGACGTCGCTCTACACGGCCCGGATGTCGCGCCGCTGACCACCCGTCGGCAGGTGGGCCGACGGGCGGCCAGCGGATTTCCGGTAGTGGTGGCGCGGCCGGCGGCTCAGCCGCGCCCGGCGTCGCCGGACGGACCGGCCACCGGAGTGCGGTCGGTGCGCCCGGTGACGACCGATTCGACACCGGCACCGCCCAGCCGGGCGAGCAGACCGGCCAGGTCGATCCCGGTCAGGTCGTTGCCGAGCTGCAGACCCTGCGCCACGTTGTTCGCCACCGACCTGGTCAGCGACGACGCGCCGTCGGTGGAGATGACGGTCATCTTGTCGATCGAGCCCATCGGGGCGCTCGCCGCCTCCACCACCTGCGGCAGCACCTTGACCAGCAGGTCGAGGACTGCGGCCTCGCCGTACGCGGCGAACGCCTCGGCCTTGCGGGCCATCGCCTCGGCCTCCGCCTCACCCCGGGCCCGGATCGCGGCTGCCTCGGCACTGCCCTCCCGCTCGACCGCGTCGGCGATGGCGGTACGGCGTCGCTGCTCCGCCTCACCTTCCTTGGCACCCTCGATCGCGTTCGCCTCGGCCAGCGCGGCCCGTCGGGCCCGCTCGCCCTCACCGGTCAGCCGGGACTGTTCGGCGGCGGCCTGGGCGGCGGCGATCGTCGCCTGCCGTTCGGCGTCGGCGGCCAGCACCGCCGCGCTGCGGGCCGCCTCGGCCTCCTGCTCCACCCGGTACCGGGCGGCGTCGGCGGGCTTGCGGACCTCGGTGTCGAGTTGGCGTTCCTTCAGCTCCGCGTTGCGCTCGGCAACCTTCTGCTGCTCGGAGAGGATCGCCTGGTCGCGTTCGGCCTGCGCGAGCGGACCGGCCGCCGCCGACTTCGCCTTCGCCGCGTCGATCTCGGCCTGGATGGCTGCCTGCTTCAGCGACAGGTTGCGGTTGGCCTCGGCGATCGCCTCCTCGGCAAGCAGCCGCTCCTGCTCGGCCGCCTGCCGGGCCCGCGCCTCGGCGATCGCCGCGTCCTTGAGTACCCGGGCGGCCTCCGGCCGGCCCAGGTCCTGCAGGTAGGACCCCTCGGCGATGATGTCCTGCAGCTGGAAGGTGTCCAGCACCAGTCCCTGGTTGGTCATCGAGTGTTCGGCTTCCTCGGCGACCGCGCTGGCGAACGCCGCCCGGTCCCGGATGATCTCCTCGATGGTGAGCCGGCCGACGATCGAGCGCAGCGCACCGGCCAGCACCTCGCGGGTGAAGTCCTCGATCTCGTCCTGCTGGTGCAGGAACCGCTGGGCGGCGGCCCGGATGGCGTCCTCCGTACCGCCGATCTTGACGATCGCCACACCCTGCAGGTTCGCTCGGATGCCCTGCTTGGAGACCGCGCCGGTGATCTCGACGTGGATCCGACGGCTGGACAGGTCGAGCACCTGCAGCTTCTGCACGACGGGCAGAACGAACACCGAGGCGCCCATGACGACCTTCTGCCCGGACAGGTCGGTGGAGCGGGAACCGTCGAGCGCCTGGGTGGTGCGGCCCTTGCGCCCGGTCACGATGAAGGCCTCGTTGGAGCCGGCGACCTTGATCCGGGAGAGCACGAACAGGATGAGGACGAGCACCAGCGCAGCGGCGCCGATGATCGCGATGAGGAGTGGGGTCACGGCGTTCCTCCAGTGGGGGTGCCCGGACGACCTCTGCCGACGGGGCTGGGTGGGTGGGCTGTCAGCCGACTGACGGGGTCTGCTCGACCACGACGCTGGTGTCGCTGACCGCCTCGACGACGAAGACCTCGGCACCGAGTGGGATCGACCGCTCGGCGCGGGCACTCAACTTGACCGGTTGCCCGCCGAGGCGGACCCGGATCTCGCCGTACCCGCCGGGGTGGATCGGCGTGATCACCACGCCGATGGTGCCGACCAGGTCGGCGCGGTGCGGGGTCGCGTCGGTCGGCATGTTCCGGGCGGCGCGGGACAGCCGGGCGGTCAGCCAGCCGACCGGCACCGCGGCGGCGACGCCGATCGCGGCGGCGGCCAGGGTCAGGCCGGCGCTGTCGGCGCCGATCAACTCGTTGGCGATCGCGGCGGCGAACCCGAACGCTCCGGCGAAGCCGGCGACCACCTCCAGGGACACCGGACCGTCGGCGCTGACGTCACCGAGGTGCAGCAGCTCCCCGCCGAGCAGCCCGATGGCGAGCACCGCCACACCGAGACCGCCGATGACCAGGAAAACCAACGTTCCCGTCTCCACAGCCTGGAACGGTAGCCGGGTCGGGCAAGGAGGCCGACGCACGAATCAGCCGACGCATCGACCCCCGCGACCAGCGTCCGACGGCCTCGACATCGCCGCTGGCCCCGGTGAACCGCCGGCTCAGCTGTCGACCACCCGGTATCGCCGCGCCGGCAATGTTCCGAAGTAGCGTTCACAGTGGATGTTCTCCACCCACGGGTCGGTGGCGAGAGTGAGCAGTTGCGACTGCAGCTGCGAGTCGCTGTCCAGGACCCACCTTTCGACGTGACCGTCACGGAGTAGCCGCTGCGGGGACCAGGTCACGCGAACGATCCACCGGCGGTCGAGCCTGAGGTCGATGGTCTGAGGCATGTCGTTCCCTTCTGGCGTTTGCCGGAGACGTCACTCGGCGTTGCTGGCTTCGGTGACTGCACTTGCTGTGGGTGTGCAGTCGTGGTCCTGGCCGGAGCGAAGCTGACGCAGCCCGACGGCAAAGACGACGGCACCCAGGAGAACGGCCGACAACAGGGTGAGCCACCAGTAGGGCACCTGCGCGTACCGGCAGACCACAGCGGTCAGCCCGGCGGTGGCCAGGCTGGTCAGGCACAGGATCGCTACGTTCACCGTTCGGTGCAGCTCCCCCTTCACCTCGACCGCGCCTACAAGGTTGATCAGGCGGTTTCCGAGCGAGACAGCAATTTTGTCCGGTTCCAGGGACACGATGCCGGCTCTAGCTGTCGGCCGTTCGTGCGTCAGGTCGATCTCGCGACTGTGGTGGTCGCCCTGACTCGCCAGGCGGTCGTCCTCCGCCTGGTTGTCCAGTGATGGTGCTGCTGCCATCCGTCGCTCTCACATCCCTCGTCCGAACCTTCAGCGATCGCCCCCACCGTACAGCAGTCTATGCAACGGAGAGTAGTCCAAGAGGCGGGCAAGATGAGTATGTCGCGCACATGAAACGAACTTGAGTGCCCGCAGGAGCGCGGAAGTAGCGATCGGTGGTCACGTCGTCACCAAGAACCGGGGTGGGTCTGTCGGGACCGTTCCGTCATGGGGCAGATGACTGAGGTGGCACATGAACCGTCGAGCGTGGGGGCGCGTAGGTCGAGGTGGACCGGCGTGACCGAAGCCTCCGATCTCGATATTGATTCGCCAGTCAGGAGGGACTAGCTTTGCCGCAGCAAGATCCAGCCGGTCGGCGGACGTGGTGATCGTACTTGCAAGATGCGTCGATCGCGCACAAGTTGGGCACACCTTGTGGGTTCGTATGGCATCATATACAGCGTACGCCCGTCCGGTTACTCTGGGTTACCAACGGGAGGTGCCCTTGGGTGACCCCAGTTGGCTCTCGGTGGCTGAGGACCTTGTGACGTGAAGGAGAAAACGGTCATGAGCCCACTTAGGAACACGCCAGACGAGGTGCGGTCGGCACCGAGCTCCCGACGTTCGTCCAACTCGGCGACACCACCCGGTGAACAGAGCGAGCAAGCCTCGCCGGCGACCGGGGCACTGACCCGGGTGACGGCGAACTTCACACCCCGGGCGATCCACGCGTTGGAGAAGATCGCCGGGGAGACCGGTGACTCCAAGACCGACATCCTCAACCGCTCGGTCCTGCTCTACGACGCGATCCTCGAGGCCATCGAGCGCGACGGGGGATCTCTCCACCTGACCTATCCGGACGGCACCCGGGAACGCCTGCGTTTCATCGGCTGACGTCGGCCGGCCTCAGACCGGACCGAATCGGCGATCGACAAGGCGCGTTTCGGCAGCCGCTGCCGGCGGTACCTCGGTGACACTTGACTGGTGCAGGTGATCGTCCGGGAGAATGTCGACAGCACCATCCTGGCTGCCATCCGCCAACTTGACACCACCTTCACTGCCACCTCCGTCTATCAGGTCCTGGTGACCGAGGACGGTTTCGCGCTCCGGGAGCGCACCGTCGCGCCGCTGCGCAAGCGGTACGACCTGACCGAAGGCGTCACCGTCGGCAGCCGACCGTGGGATCTGTACGCGGTGGCGGTCGTCGACGCCGCGCCGGTGGGTTTCATGGCGACGACCTACGAGCGGTGGAACGGCCGGCAGGTGCTCAACGAACTGCACGTGGCACCGGCGTACCGGCGGCGCGGCCTGGCCCGGGAGCTGCTCGGGATGGTGCAGGTCACCGCCCGCGACAACGGTGCCCGGGAGATCTGGTTGGAGACCCAGAACGTCAACGTCGCGGCGGTACGCGCCTATCGCCGGCTCGGGTTCACCCTGACCGGCATCGACACCACCCGCTACCTGCCGCCGTACGACGACGAGGTGGCCCTGTTCATGTCGGCACCGGTGCCACCGGCCACGGCACCGGACGGTGCGGCCACGGTGCCGCAGACGCCCGGCGGATAATCGGCGGATGCGATGGGCGGTGCTGGAGTCCCCGATCGGTGATCTGTCGGTGGCGGTCGACGACGTCGGCGTCTGCGGGGTGCGGTTCGGTCGGGTCGAGGGGGTGGCGCAGACCACGGCACCGGACCCGGCGCTGCGGGCTGCCCTCGACGAGCTGCGCGGATACTTCGCCGGCGAGCTGACCGGATTCACCGTGCCGCTGTCGGTGCGGCAGGGCTCCGCGTTCGAACGCGCGGTGTGGCGACGGATGACCGGGATCCCGTACGGGCAGACCGAGACGTACGGCGAGGTCGCCGCCGCGTTGGGCGACCCGCTCGCGGCGCGGGCGGTCGGGGTGGCCTGCAACCGCAACCCGATCCCGGTGATCGTGCCCTGCCACCGGATCGTCGGCGCCGGCGGCAAACTGGTCGGCTTCGGTGGCGGACTGCCCCGGAAACGGCACCTGCTGGAGTTGGAGGCCGGGGTGGCGTTCCGTCAGGAGTGGAGCTGATCCACGCGCGGCCCGGTGCGGCCGGGCCGTACGCGCGTGGGGCGGTCCACCAGGTCATGGCGGACCGCCCCACGCGGTAGCGGCGGCGAGCGGTGGCTCGACGCCCGATCTTGTTGGCTCGACGCCCGATCGGGCTGGCTCAGCGCTCGATCTTGTTGGCGATGAAGTCCTCGACGGCCTGCCGTGCGTCGTGGTCGGCGTACTGCTCCGGCGGCGACTTCATGAAGTAGGAGGAAGCCGAGAGGATCGGGCCACCGACCCCCCGGTCCAGGGCGATCTTCGCGGCGCGCAGCGCGTCGATGATCACACCGGCGGAGTTGGGCGAGTCCCAGACCTCCAGCTTGAGCTCGGCGTTGAGCGGCGTGTCGCCGAAGGAACGGCCCTCCAGCCGGATGTACGCCCACTTGCGGTCGTCGAGCCACGGCACGTGGTCGGACGGCCCGATGTGTACGTCGCTCTTGGCCATCTCGTGGGGAACCTGAGAGGTGACCGACTGGGTCTTGGAGATCTTCTTGGAGACCAGCCGGGTGCGCTCCAGCATGTTCATGAAGTCCATGTTGCCGCCGAAGTTGAGCTGGTAGGTCCGCAGCAGCTCGACGCCGCGGTCCTCGAAGAGCTTGGCCAGGGCCCGGTGCACGATGGTCGCGCCGACCTGGCTCTTGATGTCGTCGCCGACGATCGGCAGCCCGGCGTCGGTGAACTTCTGCGCCCAGGTCGGGTCCGAGGCGATGAAGACCGGCAGGGCGTTGACGAACGCGCAACCGGCGTCGATGGCGGCCTGCGCGTAGTACCGGGCGGCCTGCTCGGAGCCGACCGGCAGGTAGCAGACGACGACCTCGGCGCGGGCGTCCCGCAGGGCCTGGGCGACGTCCACCGGCTGCTGGTCGGATTCCTGGATCATCTCCTGGTAGTACTCGCCGACCCCGTCGAAGGTGGGGCCGCGCTGCACCAGCACCCCGGTGGGGGGTACGTCGCAGAAGGTGATGGTGTTGTTCTCGCTGGCGTTGATCGCCTCGGCGAGGTCCATGCCGACCTTCTTGGCGTCCACGTCGAACGCCGCGACGAACTCCACGTCCGAGACGTGGTAGTCGCCGAAGGTGACGTGCATGAGACCCGGGACGCGGTCGGTGGGGTCGGCGCCGCGGTAGTACTCCACGCCCTGGACCAGGGACGAGGCGCAGTTCCCGACACCGACGATGGCGACGCGGACGGAGCCCATCGCGTTTGCCTCCTTCTTGTTCGTCACAGCCGCTCCTGCTCGTCTCCGGGTTGTCCGGGCGGAGCTTCCCTGGTCGATCCAGGCGGAGGCGGTTCGCTTGCTGCGGGTTCGGATTTCGTGGGTTCGTGATGGCCGGTGCGCGGGGCCCGACCGGACCGCTCGTTGGCGATCAGCTCCTCCAGCCACCGCACCTCACGTTCGCAGGCGTCGAGGCCGTGCCGTTGGAGTTCGAGGGTGTACGCGTCGAGGCGTTCGGCGGCGCGGCCGAGCACGTCGCGGAGCCCTTCCCTGCGTTCCTCGATCTTGCGTCGCCGGCCCTCCAGGATCCGCAGCCGGGTGGCCCGGTCGGTCCGGGAGAAGAAGGCGAAGTGCACGCCGAACCCGGTGTCCTCGTAGGTTTCCGGGCCGGTCTGGGCGATCAGTTCGGCGAACCGCTCCTTGCCCTCGGCCGTGATGGTGTAGACGACCCGGCCGCGGCGGCTGGTCAGCGCGGGAATCCCCGCCTCGGTGCCCGGCGGCTCGTCGGCCTCGGCGATGAGGCCGTTGGTCTGCAGCCGGCGCAAGGTGGGGTAGAGCGAGCCGTAGCTGATCGCGGCGCGGATCGCACCGAGTTTGGCGGTGAGCTCCTTGCGGAGCTCGTAGCCGTGCATCGGAGACTCCTGGAGCAGGCCGAGGATGGCGAGTTCCAGCACGCCGCACCCCTCCCACCAGGTCGTCTTCTCCGGTTCACCGGCTCGATGTATCGCGCCGATACATCGTCACGGTAGACGGGATTCCGACAACGGGCAAACTGTTCCTGAGCATCCGTACGACTACTGATCGTGACGGCAGTCGCCAATGTCAACCTGGACCGCGTACCCTCGGGGCCATGCGTTCGCAGCGGCAGATCGTCGACTACTCGCTCCAGCGGCGAGCAGTGCTGCGCGAGGTCCACTCCGGCCGGGTCGGCACCTACGAGGTCTGTGACGCCTCTCCCTACCTGAAGAACGCCGCGCGGTTCCACGGCGAGCCGACCGACCAGCGCTGCCCGATCTGCCGCCGTGAGAACCTCATCCACGTGCACTACATCTACGGCGACGAGCTGAAGCAGTCCGCCGGGCAGGCCCGCAACCGGGCCGAGCTCTCCCTGCTCGCGATGACGCTGCGTGAGTTCCAGGTGTACGTCGTCGAGGTGTGCCGCCTGTGCAACTGGAACCATCTGGTCGAGCAGTACCTGCTCGGCCGGGACGGGCTCGGCACCGGCGACGGCGGTTCGCCGGCCGGCGCGGCGCTGGCGGTGGCCGGCGGCATGGCGACGGGCGATCGAAGGCGAGAGACCGACCGATGAACCACCTTGCCCGGCTGCTGCGTAGGCACCAGAGAGTGGGCAGGGCAATGTAAATGGTTAACCGGACAAGTCACGATATTTCTGATGAAGTGGCTTTCGGCTGCTGGTGCCGCTGCGGTGCCGGCAGTGGGCCAACTCACGGCAGACCGGTGGTGTCGCAGCCGCGCATCACCGCAACCGGCAGGGTGTGACACATGAACTCGTACGGCGAACCCCACTCCGCCTCTGGGCGTGCCTATGGATCAGGCACCGGCGGCGGATACGGATCAGAGCCGGATGACCACCGCTGGAGCCACGGCCCGGACGATCCCGGGCAGGCGCGTTCCCGCGCCCGGCGGGCCGACGCGGACGCCGGGTGGCACGGCGGCGACGCCCCCGCCGGCCCGGGTACGCCCGGCCGGGCTTCCGTCGGTGGCAGCGCCCCGGTCAGCGGTGGTCGCGCCTCGGTCGGTGGCAGCGCCCCGGTCAGCGGTGGCCGCGCCTCGGTCGGCGGCAGCGCCCCGGCCGGTCGGGCCTCGGCGGGTCGCGCCTCGGTCGGTGGTTCGGCGGGTCGCGCCTCGGTCGGCGGCGTGGCCCCGGTCAGCGGTGGCCGCGCCTCCGTCGGTGGAGTGGCCCCGGTCAGCGGCAGCGCGTCGGTCGGCGGCAGCGCCGGCCGCGCAGGAGTCGGCCGGGCGACGGTCGGGCGGGCCAGCGTACGTCCGGTCTCGCCCGCCGGTGGATTCGGCGGCGGTCCCGGCGGACCGGACGGGCCAGGTGGTCCCGGCGGTCCCGGCGGTCCCGGCGGACCGGGTGGTCCCGGCGGACCGGGCCGGCGCGGCCGTGGCGGCCGCAACGATCCCGCCGCCATCAAGAAGGCCAAGCAGCGGCGGCGGATCAACCTGCTGATCGCCTCCTTCGCCATCCTGATCATGCTCACCGGTGGCGCGGTGGTCGGTGGGACGTACTACACGACCACGGTGGCCCTGCCGGAGGAACTGCCGTTGCCGTTGGCCAGTTCGATCTACGCCAACGACGGCAACACCCGCATCGCCAAGCTCGGCGAGTTCAACCGGGTCTTCGTGCCCGTGGAGCAGATCCCGGAGCACGTGCAGCAGGCGGTCGCCTCGGCCGAGGACCGCAAGTTCTACGACCACTCCGGCATCGACTACGTCGGCATCGCCCGCGCCGCGTGGAAC